>NZ_JBIRTX010000011.1:0-276729 GCF_044334895.1 Streptomyces sp. NPDC020681
CGTAGAACACCTTGATCAACGAGGAAGAGCCCTCCTCATGCCGTCCCGCACCTGCGAATCATCATCCAAGGGCTCCCCGCAACAGAGCCGCACCCTTCCGAGTTGGTGTCGGCGCTGTCGCCTGTATGCCCGATCCGAGGCAGAACGCGCCGAAGGGAACCACGTGGTCGGGGTACTCCCGAGTAGTGAACTGACCGACTGTGTACGGAGGGTGCCCGAGTTCGAGACGCGTGGTGTTCGCAGCTGGACGTATCGGTTGCACCCTGTCGTCGGCAGCGCACACGCTCGCCGGGATCTGCGAACCCAGGTGTGGATCGCGATCGCCACGAGCGGATGGCGCGAATCGATGGCAGGGCCGGCGGGCAGCCGAGCTGTCACCAACAGCAGTCGGACACAGAAGTGGGTTAGATGACCGAGCAGAGCACGATCACGCCTCCGCCGCGGTACTCCGTGAATCTCTCGGATGCCGCGGTCGAGAAGATACGCAAACTGCTGGAGCCGGAGGAGCCCGGACTCGCGCTGCGCATCTCCGTACAGCCCGGAGGCTGCTCCGGGATGCGCTACCAGCTGTACTTCACCGACGAGTACGCGAAGGTGCTGCGCAAGCAGCAGGACGAAGACGCGGATGAAGGCTTCGCCGAACCCGACGATGCCACAGAGGCGAACCAGCGTACGGCCATGGAGACGGCGGGTGAATCGGTCCAGTGGTACGGGGGATTCGCCGTGGTCGTGGACAAGCTGAGCGGACCGTTCCTGGATGGGGCGGAAATCGACTACGCGGACACCCTGCAGAAGCAGGGGTTCACCATCGACAATCCGAACGCGCAAGGTACGTGCGGCTGTGGTGACTCCTTCCAGTGACGCGGTCCCTTCGGAGCCGGAGGTGGAAGCGCCCAACTGGACATGTGCTCAGGCGCTGTCGTACGGACTGATCTCTCGATTCCGCCCGACATGGTCGACGGCTTCGATGGAGTTCCGTGCCGCGTACGAGGTCCTCGCGCTGACTCTGCTGTTCACCGACCGGATGGATCCGGCGCGTGCGATGCGCCAGGTGCGGCGCGTACTTGAGCATGAGATCGAGTGGGCTGTGTGGTGCCAGGCCCAATTGATCAGTCCCGAGGTCGTTCTCACCATCGCCGACCGCGACAAGGCGGGGCGTGCGTGGCGGTGGCTTGCAGAGAGCCGTTTGCTCGGAGGCGAACTCCTTGCGGGGTGTTCACCGGGCCAGGAGGATGTGTTGATGCGCGGCGTGGGCGTGTCACTTGGGGTGACAAGTGCACGCGAATTCCTCCGGAACCTCGGCGCGGCAACTGGGGAATTGTCCCAGTGAGTTGTGAAGGCCATGGTGTAGCGGCGGGAGCAGGGGAGTGCTCCCGCCGCATGGAGGCATGGGAGAAGCGGGGCTGCGTAACACATTGCCCGGCGGCAGTCCGAGAGTCCGTGCCCGCGCGAGCTCAGAGCGTTGACGAGCCGTACGAGACCCCCTCACACCGAACTGAGCGCCACGGTTCCGGCACGATCACTCTCGTAGGAGTGCGGGCAGGTCAGGATCAGGCGGGCCGGGGTCTGCGGGGGCCGGGTCTTGTGGACGAAGGCGCGACGCAGGCTCGGGTACGGCTCGGTGGGACCGCCTCGGAAGTTGCGGTTCATTTCGTCTAGTTCAGCGGCACGGTAGGCCGCCAGGGGCTTGGTCCTCTCGTCCTGCTCGCGGCGGGCCTTCTTCTGATCCAGGCGGGTGGCGAGCATGGGGGACGTGGCCAGGTTGGCTGCGGCCCGGGTCACCCAGGCTCGGTACTCGCCCGGACTGCCGGGGACCAACACATCGATCAGGCCCATGGACCGGGCTGCGGCGGCGCTCACCGGCAGCGCCTCGGTGGTCAGCCGCTCCGCCATCTCCGCACCGACCCTGCGCGGCAAGGTGTAGGTCCAGTACTCCGAGCCGTACAGGCCCATCGTCCGGTAGTGCGGATTGAGGACGGCGCCCTCACGGCACCAGACCTCGTCGGCCGCGAGGGCCATCATCAGCCCTCCGGCCGCCGCGTTCCCGGACAGGGCGGCAACGATGTGCCGGTCGGTCGTGGTCAAGATGGCCTCGACCAAGTCGTTCATGGCGTTGATGTTGGCCCACGATTCGGCAGCCGGGTCCGCGGCGGCCTCGATCATGCCGAGGTGGATGCCGTTGGAGAAGATGTCCCGTTCCGGGCCGAGTACCAGCACCGATGTGGGACGGGTGCAGGCGGTGCGGTACGCCGTGAGCAGCCGCCGGCACTGGTCCGTACTCATCGCGCCACCGGGGAACGAGAACGAGAGCAGACCGACCGGGCCGCTCTCGCGGTAGCGGATCTGCGAGTACGTGGCACGGCCTGCGGCGTCTCCGGGGTCGACCGGAACCTCGGGCACCTGTGCCAAGTGGGAGCTCAGGACATCCGCTGCGGGCAGCTTCCACGCCGGCGTAGACCCCTTGGTGCGACGGCGGCGCAGCTCGGCGATCCACACCGCTCCGTCACTGGTCGCCCGGCAGATCGCGCCGTCGCGGGTGGCGATGAACCGGCCCGGGACGGTGTCGTGCAACTCGTCCTCGGGGTGGCCGCCGTGGAGGTAGTACTCGGTGCCGTACAGCTCCTCCAGGACACCCGGACGGGAGTCAGCCGCCCGCAGTTTGCGCAGCACGGCGGCGGTGCTGTCGGTCTTCCAGTCGATCCGGCGGTATTCCTGTGCGTGGTACGGGCGGAGGCGTCCGCGTACGTAACCTGCGCCGGAGTCGAGTGGAACGGGCCGCCAGTTGCCGGCGGCGAAGCGGTCCACCGCAAGCAGCCCGGCCTCCACCGCCGCGTCCGCGACCTCGCCGCGGTACAGGTCGCTCTTGCTGATGCCCGGTGGCACGTGGAAGGGGACGGACGCCCAGATGTCGCCCGCATCCATCTCGCGACCCGCCTGCAGCACGGTCACACCCCAGTCACGTGCCCGCTCGTGCAGGGCCCAGTCGAGCGAGGAAGGTCCGCGGTCGCCCAGCGGACCGGGATGGATGATCAGCACCGTCCGGGTGGACCAGATGTCCTCGGGAACGGTGGTGGTCAGCATGGGCGCCAGGATGAGGTGCGGATCCGTACGGTCGACGCCCTCGCGGATCGCGTCGTCGCCGAGGGCAAGTTGCACACAGACGGTGTGACCGCGGTCGCGCAGGACCGTGTGGAAGCGCTGGGTCAGGCTGTTGAAGGCGCTGGAGATCAGGAGAATGCGCATCGGAAGGAGCCTCCGTCGGACAGAGGATGGTGGTGGCCTCGTGGGGAGTTCGGCCGTGTGGCTTCAACTACGACAGTCGGTTGCGATTGGTTCGGCCGGACCTGTCCGAGTGTCGAGCCGGGCATCGCGCTGTGGGCGCCGATCCGGAGAGCTTCCGGACGTATCCGACTTGGACGATGTGGCGCGCGGCGAGCGTGGCCGTCCCGCAAAGCGAGGCGACGACCTGTTTCCAGACGTAGTGCCGAATGACCCGCCCGACTAGGGCTGAGGAGAAGGGGACGGCAATGAAGCAGTTCGTGTGGCGCTACGCGACAGGTGTGGAGCAGCAGCAGGCGGCTGCCCCTCCCTTCGAATACGACGACACACTCCAGCTGAATGTGCTGGCCGATGGACGGCGGACGGCAAAGGACAAGGCGCTGATGCTCCAGCTCGGCACCACCACGTCCACCGCCGGCTCCGCCACTCATTTCGACGATTGATGCGGAGCGGGCCATGACGGTCCTGGTGTTGACCTGCGAGCAGGACGTGACCGCCGACATGGTGGTCGACCGGTTGAACGCCCGAGGCGTGCCGTTGCTCCGCTTCGATCCGGCGGACATGCCGGCCCGCTGTGCGATGTCGGCGGAGTACGTCCACGGAGAATTTGAGGGCTACCTCTCGACGGGGAGCCGCGTCGTCAACGTGGACCACATCCGCTCGGTGTGGGTGCGCCGGCCCGGCCTTCCCGCCGCGCATGCCGAGGATGCATGCGAGTGGCTCACGGTCGAATGCGCTCAGGCGTTCTACGGGTTGCTCGAGGGACTCGGGGCGCGCTGGATGAACCCGCTGGCAGCAGCGGACCGAGCCCGGCTCAAGCCATGGCAGGTGCGCTTGGCCCATCGCTGCGGCTTTCCCGTACCGGCCACTGTCGTGACGACCTATCCGCAGGTGGCACAGCGATTCGCCGAGCGTTATCGGCACGTGGTGGTGAAATCCGTCTCGGGCCGCCCGGCGGGCGAACCTCCGGTGGCACTGCCGACGACCCTCGTACCGGCAGATGCCGACTTCTCCAGTGTGTCCGCCGGGCCGACGCTGCTGCAGCGGTTCGTCGGCAGGTCTGCGGACATACGGCTGACCGTGGTGGGGGACCAGTTCTTCGCGGCCCGGAAGGTGTCTGCGGCTGATCAGGTCGACGGACGCTTCGGCAACACAGGCGAGTGCTGGCGCCCTGTCGAGACACCCGGGCATATCCGACGCGCGGCCAACGCCTACCTGCTCAGCGCCCAACTGGTGTACGGAGCATTCGACTTCGCCGAGGACGCCGACGGCACTTGGTGGTTCCTCGAGTGCAACCAGGGCGGCCAGTTCGGATTCGTGGAACTGGAGACGGGGCAGCCGATCGCCGACGCTGTGGCGGAGTGGCTCGGCCGGCTTTCTGGCTAGGTTTCGGGGTCGCTGGGCGCCGGGGCGGCGATGACATCGAGGTCGTCAGCACCTGTTCGCGCACTTTCGACAAGGTTTCTGCAAGCCGGCTGCCGTCTCATGGTGACGTTGGGTGTCGCCGGCGGTGCGGAGTGTTGTGATGTGTGCGGGTCGCTTCACTCGGGCTGAGTGTGGGGAGCCATGGCCGTAGGCAGTGGTGGTGGCGGCGGGGGTGCGGGTGGGGCTGCTGAGGGCGGTATTCCTGGTGATCTGACGTTCACTGAGGAGGAGAAGGGCACCTTTTACGCGTTGTTGGGTGAGAGGCCGCCGAAGGCCAGTGAGACGATGGCGTTCAACTCCAGTAATCCGATGTTGGATGCTGCGAATGCGATGCTTGAGATCGCGTACATGCTTCGTGACTCGTATGGCAGGGCGCGTGAGGGGTTGCCGCAGTCGGCGTATGACCAGTATGCCGCTGGGATCGGTCAGTTGACCGGTGAGGGCGGCACCATTGATCAGTTGGAGCGGTTCAAGCGGAACCTGGTCGCGATGGCGGACGGGCAGGTCGAGCAGGCCCGCAATGTGCAGGGTACGAAGTGGCAGTTGATCGCCGAGTTGATCGCGTTCGCGATCGAGTTGTCGTTTTTGACGTCGGTTCTGGCGTTCACCGGCGGCGCGTCGATGACCGAGATCCTGCTGCTGAAGATGCGGACCCGTTTCGCGCTGCTGCTCACCGTCTACCGGATGCTGACGCGGGCGAATGTGCTGCCGGCGTTCGATGAGGGCATTCAGGAAGCGTTCATCGAACTCTCGGTGCAGGGCGCGCAGATCAACTTGAACACCGGGCGGGCCAAGCCCAAGGGCATCGACGGCCTGGATGTGGCGAAGTCGTTCGTCCTGGGGCTGGTCGCCGGGTATGTGGCGAGCGGTATCGCCGACGGCATCGCGATCGGGATCAAGAGCCTCTATAAGGACTTCTTCGACCACCGCAAGTTCGGCAGCGAGATCCTCCATGAGTTCGGCACCATTCCCGGTGAGGGCATCGGCGAGGCCACTGCCGGCTGGTTCGTGAACGGCGCGTTCGACGGCAACTGGACCAAGTTCGAGAGCGATCAGATTCTGGGCGGCATGGTCAGTGCGGCCACCACCATGCTCGTCTTCGGCGCCGGCATGGCCTTCGGCACTTTCGTCTACAAGAACTACGTCAAGCCCCGCCCCCAGTTCGGGCCCCACCAGCTCAACAGCAACAGCTGGGGCAGTAATGGCCCCGGCAGCAACTCGGGTGGCAACGGCTTCGGCAACAAGAACAATCTGCCGTTCAACGAGAACAACGTCGGCCAGCAGGGCTCACCCTTCGACCCGCCCCCCATCTACACCCCGCAGGCCGAGATCCGGCCCGATCCGGTCGACCCCCACGGGCCCGTCGGCCAACCCAACCTCGGGGAGCTCGCGCGCACCGACGACCCCGCCGACACCAACCCGTACACCTCGAACGTCAACACCGTCGGCAACGACCCCAACACCCACCTCAACACAGGCAATGACTTCAACACCCCGCTGAACAACGGCACGTTCACCCCACCACTCAACACCGGCAGCACCTTCCCGCCGCCCCACAGCAACAACACCAACAACGCGCCCGGAACCGGTTCCGACGGCACCGGTCTGCCCGAAAACCTGCCCCCCAACGACAACACCCCCTTCAACACCCCCACCCACAACCCACTCAACCCCAGCCTGACCAACAGCACCCCCTCGCTGGCGAGCAGCGGCCTGACGAACACCCCGCCGCCGCTGACCGGCATCTCGACGAGCAACAGCCCGCTCGACACCGCCTTCGACGACTTCACCAGCGACGGCGACCTGACCCCGCTCGACGAAAGCCCCATCGACGAGGGCGGGAACGACACCGGCCCGAGCGACACCTCCCCCCTCGACCCCGCCACCGGCACACCGCGGACCACCCCGCCGCAGCACCTCCCCCCAACCGGCCACACCCCCGACCCCCAACACGCCTACCGCACCGAGGGCACCGACCAGACCCACTTCGGCGACACCCCCTACGACCTCACCGACACCACCCCCACCGGCACCACCCCGACCACCTCCACCGGCACACCCACGCCCACAGGCACACCCACGCCCACAGGCACACCCACCCCTCACACCACCACCCTCCACACCACCGCCCAAGCCTGGATCAACACCCTCAACTCCCCCCACCTCAACCTCGACGGCATCCCCGACACCCCCCAAGACTTCCTCAACTGGATCACCGACAACGTCACCGCAGCAGACCTCCCCACCACACACCCCCTCCTCACCACCCTCCCCCTCACCGGAGCAGACCGCCTCGACCCCGCCATCCTCGAACTCGACCGCCTCCAAGCCGAATTCACCCACAGCGGCCAGATCCCCCGCACCAGCACCACCATCGCCCCCGAACAACTCTTCACCGACCTCCTCACCACCCCCGACCCCACCCTCGACCTCACCGACCTCGCCGAACTCCTCGCCACCGCCGCCGCCTCCATCGCCGCCCGCACCCACAACCTCACCCTCAGCCTGGTCAGCACAAACCCCACCACCAGCACCACCACCGAAGCCACATTCGGCCCCAACCCCCAACCCGACGCCGCCCTCATCCACAACGGCACCACCTACCAGACCGCCACCCCCACCAACTCCACGCCTGTCAGCACTGGTTCCACCGCCAGCGACACCGGTCCAGTCTTGGCCGGCGCCGAGTTCGTCGGTGCTCTGCGTCCTGTCGCGGTCGTCAGCCTGGCACCGGATGTGTGGGACCCGCCGCAGGAAGCCTTCGGCCAGCTCCAGTTGGGCGACGGCCAGGCCACTCCGGCGCTGCCGGAACCGGGCGACTCCAGTCATCAAGCACCAAAGCCACCGGAGATTGTGTCCGCCTTGCTGGAGGATGGCAGTCTGCTGCACGGCAGCAAAGGCTTTCCCACCGGTCGCAGTTGGGGCAAGCTACGCGCCAGCACGACCGGCGTGGTCGACACCTCACAGATGCTCTGGCTCGAGCTCCGCGAGGACGGCAAGCTCTATTCCGCCGCTGCCCCCACATATCCCGTCTGGGGACCCTGGGGCGGCGCATGGGTCATCGTCGCCGACGCCGATACCGAGGGAAACCTCATCGACGCCGCAGGCAACTCTCTGGGCCGTCACGTGGACATCGCCGAAACCATCTTCAACGACCCGGAGCGGCGACGTTACGCTTCCTGGCGTCCAGTCCTCTTTGCCGTCAACTACATCGCCAGAGGCAATCAGAACCTCCAACGCGCCACCGCCACACGCCTCGAAGCCCCCAACTACGGACTGTCAGGATCCGGTGAACTCCACGTCACGCAAGTGGGCGGCAAGGTGACCTCCGTCGTGAGTCTCGTGGACCGCGACCCCGTGACCAAGGCTGAGCCACACGGAAACATGGTCCGCTTCGATAAGCCTGCACAAACCATCCCCGACCAAGGCAATGAAGAATTCAACGCCCAAGACTCCGCAGACGTATTTCACCGTAGAGATGTTCACGTCATGCGCGTCGGCGACCAGGAGGACGGCACGCCAGGCCTCGTCTTCGCGGACAATGATGTGCGTGAATTCGAGTCCGCCGCGGTCTTGGCCAAGACCTGGCTGAGGAACGGGGACAGAGTCGAGCCCAGCGTTCTCATCGGTGGGCAGCAATACGGCGTTGAGGGAGCATAACTCCCCGCAAGGAAAGGAGATCCGGACACACCCACCGACCAACGCTCTTGGCACCTCAATGACACACCTGGCACGCTCGCCCGCGCGATCGGGCAGCAACTCGGCATCCCGAACGAAGCGAGCGCCGCGAGCGCCACCACCCCGGCCGGCGACCAGAAGGCCTCTCAACTGCTCGGCACTCCCGGCGAGTTGCTGAACGTCACCGGTAGCGCCATGGCGCCTCATAGAGAGCCCATCAGCCAGGACGTACTTGACGATGAAGCAGGCAAGGTCCCCGAACATCGTGAAGGCAGACGCCAACGGTGGGTCAAGGACGGTCTCACCCCGGACGGCCTGCGTGATCGGCACATCGAACGGATCGCCGCCATCGTTCGCGTTGCACCACCTGTCCATGACCCCACGGGGCTCCCTGCAACGCCGCTGGATCTCGCCAGAATTCGGTACAGAGAAGAAGCCGAGATCTTCGAGCAGAATCTCGCCCGGCACATCGCAACGAATATGGAGCCGGTGACCCTGGAGCTCCGGCGTCTCGCGAAGATGGTCTGGGACATGGCGATCGATGCCGACCGGGATGTCAAGCTGTTCGGCTCCGACGACCCGCAAGACCCCGGGGCTGTAGGGACCGACCGTGACGCGCTCGAGGAGGTCGTTGAGTCGGGAAATGTTCGCGAACTCGCGGCGTTCTTCTTCCACGGGTTGAAAAGCAGGTTGCTCAGAGACCTTGTCGGCTTCGAGCCCAAGGAACCGCCAGCGATCGAGGGGCAGCTAGCGCTACGGCGCCGACCGGAGATATTCAATCGCTACGAGGAAGTGAAGGGCAAGATCAGAGCCCGGTGGGCTGCGGGGGTCGCAGACGATCCGGTCCTCATGCGGGAGCAGTTCTCCCGGTGGCACGAGACGGTGCTCAGGCTGAGATTGGGAACTGTGGTTCCCTCTCTGAGCGATGCAGAGATGAAGCTCATCAACCCTCTACTTGACACTGCCTGGGAGCTGCCCAGAGCCATGTATGAGATGCCCATGTCTGCTCCAGTCCAGCTCAACTGGGAGCTTGGCGGAGGTCTCATGACGACGGGCATCTCGGGGTCGGTCCACCGTATTGCCGTCCGCCTCGCCATCCTGGCGGAAAGGCAGAAAGTCGACATCAATTTTGGTCTGCTGAGGCTCGGTCTACTGGCGACGAACGTGCTTCTTCAGCAGCACAGTTTCGCGGAGGCGATGGAGGGCTTCCAGCTTGCCATGGAAGAAATGCAGGAGCCTCCTCCGTCCATCTCCTTCATTGACACTTGGACGCGCTACGAGAACGTCTTTCCGCTCACCAAGAAAGAGCTCCGCGCCATCGCACGCGAAGGTAAATTCCCGCGCGAGCACGCCGAGGATATCTTCGGCGGCCCCTTGCCAGGGACCCCGACCGAACTACCGCCCATCGGCGCGGCACCCTTGGTGCCCACAGCGGACCCGATCGACGACATAGCTGTCAGGTTCTCGCTCGCCGAAGTCGAGGAGGCCGGGATCTTTGTGTCCCCGGAGGTGCGGACGTTCCTTGCGCTCCAAGGTAGCGAGCGGCACCCGTTGGGTGACTTCCAACTCGATGACGAGACGAGCCGAGTGCTGTTGGCCCAGCACGTCAAGGCGCTGGGCGCCGGGCGCGCTGCGGATAGTTGAGGGCCGGGCGCGCGGCCCGCACCTGTCAGGGACGCGTAAGGATCTCGTAATACGTGCAGGGCCCAACGGCGGGGATTCGACGTGGTGTTCTTCTCTGGTCCGGCGCTTCGCCGGATACCTGTCACAGCAAGGAGACCAGCACATATGAAGCGTGCGCGCGCACAGGTGGGACGGCTCAAGCGCATAGCGATGGTCGGTGCGTTCGGTGCCGTTCTCGCGGTCGGCGGCGGCGTCGCCGCCTCTTCACCCGCGGTGGCGGCCGAGGTCACCGGCCAGCTCAAGAACCAGCAGACCAAGCGCTGCCTCGACGCGAACCACCAGGGCAACGTCTATATGCGGCCCTGCGAAGTGAACAATCTGCACCAGACATGGACGATCTTCTCTGCCGACTTGACGGCCGATGACGGCTATGGACGGTTCAGGATTAAGAACAGGGCCACGAATCAATGCCTCATCATGTGGTCGGACAGTTACCCGCACGGGCATCTCGCGACCGACGCCAGGTGCGGCGACGCGATCTGGAACAACGAAACCGCCCTCCTCGACGCTGTCGGCACGTCCTTCAACAACATGGCCATTCGTGCCAAACACCCCCGCACAGGAAACCAGCCGTTCTGCCTCGGCGGCACCTACGAGCGGGCTTATGCACAGGTCTGCAACGGCAGCACTTCCCAGAAGTGGGCCCGAACCACCCGCGGCTGATCTCCGCCCCTGTCGGTGAGGAGCGGATGCACTTGGGGCCCGGTCGGCGAGCTCGCCGACCGGGCCCACGCATGGTCCCGCATTCGGTGGGCAATCAGGCGATCTCGGGCAGCCGGTCGGCGCCGGGAGCGGCGTCCAACTTGAAGGTCCCCCAGGTCGTATCCCCCGAACCCCTACGAGGGGCAACGCACGGCCTAAGATCCGCGCATGGACGAGAACCAGCCACCGCCGCTGACGATCAGCGCGATATCAGACCGGTCTCGGTGGGTGGGGCGTACTGCCGAACTCGGCGTGCTTGAGGATCTGCTGACGTCGCTTCGTCATGGAGAGGGCGGTTGTGTCCTCATAGAGGGGCCGCCCGGCATCGGCAAGAGCGCGCTGGTGAGTCAGGCAGTGCAGCGCTTCGGCGCGGCTGAAGTCCTGTTGCTGCGCGGCAGTGCGGATGAATTCTGTGTGAGCCTGCCCTTCCAGCTGATCACCGAGGCATTGCGGCCCGTACGGGCGGTGGAAACGCCCCCGGAGGGCGGGTCTCTGTGGGGAGCGAGTGCGCGGGATCCGCTGGCCGCGGGGGTGCAGGAGGCGCTGGCCCGGGTGGAGCGGGCGTGTGCGGTACAGCCGGTGGTGCTGGTGGCCAGTGACCTGCAGTGGGTGGACGAGGCGAGCCTGGCCGTGCTCGGCGGCTTGGCGCGGCTCACCGCGCAGGTGCCGCTGTTGCTGGTGGCGGAGGTGACGACCGGTTCGACGCGCGACGAGGTGCATCAGCTGCGCCGGGCCATCCTGTCGAGACGGGCCCAGCAGATTGCACTCGGTCCCTTGAACCAGGAGGAGACCGCTCGCCTCACGGAAGGACTTCTCGGGGTCGCTGCTGGCGACGAACTCCGTGCGCTCACCGCGAAATGCGGCGGGAATCCGCTGTATGTACGCGAGATGACGGCTGCCATGGTGCGCGAGCGTCGCATCGTGGTGCGGCACGGAAGTGCACACCTCGTGCGCGGCGCTGAGGCCGAGGAGCGGCTGCCCGGATCGCTGGGTGAGGTCATCGCGGACCGTATCGGGCACATGGCGCAGGACACGTTGGAGGTGCTGCGGGCCGCCAGCATGCTGGGTACCACCTTTGAGCCGGGCGAGCTCGCGGCTGTCTTGGGCTGGTCCGTCGCCAGAGTCATCACAGCGCTCGACGAAGCGGCTGCAACAGGTGCGTTGCGCGACACCGGGGCAGCCGCCGAGTTCCACGCGCCGCTGTTGAGGCAGGCCCTCTACGAGTCGATGCCGACGCCGGTACGGGCCATGCGCCACCGCCACACGGCACAGATGCTCAGCGAGGACGGCCGGCCTGCCGAACGGGTCGCGGCACACCTTTTCCTCGCCCAAGGAGTGCAGGACGAATGGACGCTGTCCTGGCTGGCCGACTCGGGAACCAGTCTGCTCTGCAAAGCCCCGGAGCTTGCCCGGGAGCTCCTCCAACGGGCCGTCGCCTCACTGGGCAAGAGCGACAAGCGGCGCGACCCGCTGGAAGCCGTCCTGGTGATGGCCGCGTTCCTGCGCGGCCGGCATCAGGAGTGCGAAGCCCTCGCGACCAGGGTTCTTGCCGGCACGAAAGAACCCGCTCAGGCCGCGGAGATGACCTGGATCCTGGCGTACAGCCTGCTCCAGCAGGCAAGGCCGGGCGAAGCCCTGGACCTGGTGACCGACGCTCCTCGGCGGTGGGAACTCCCACCGCTGTGGGAGGCCCGGCTGTGCGCCTTGCACGGCGTCCTCTTGGTGACGCTGCCCGGCGAAGTCGGCGGTGACTCCGTGATGCCGATTTTGCACAAGGCGATGGAAAGCGGAAGGGCACTCCGCGATGCTCAGACCATCGCCTACGCGGCGAACTCGCTCAAGGTCGCGTGTCTGCGCGCGGACATGCTGGATGAGGGACGGCGGTATCTGGAAGAGGGCATCGCCGCAGCCGAAGGCGATCCCCAACTGACCGACGTACACCTGCTTCTCCTGGCCAACAGCCTGGACCTCTTCCGCCAAGTGGACCTCCTCGACCGAGCCCGGGAGAGTGCACGCAAGGCGCGCAAGCTGGCGGCGGAAGCCGGCACGGCGCGACTGGGAATGGTGCTGGTGGCGACGGCGAACTTCTCCTACATCGTCGGCGCTCATGACGAAGCTCTGGCCGACCTGGAACTGTCGGAAGAGCTGTCGGAGGCTCCTTACGTCACCGTCATCCGCCACAGCATGACGGCCATGCTGAAGATCCGCCGGGGCCAACTGGCCGAAGCAGCCGCCCACTTGGAAGCGATCGGGCAGGACGAGATGGCGCCGAACGTCCGGGCCGTGTCCGGGATCCTCATGTATGCGCGTCTGGCCATAGCCGAGGCCGAAGGCCGTCAGGACGATGCGCGCGCGATCCTGCGCAGGATCCTCTCGGACGAATTCCTGCTGACCTGCGATGACGCGTTTCGCCCCCTGCCCCTCGCGGCGAGAACCGCCAGAGGGCTGGAGGACAGTGCGCTGGCGGCGGAAGTGCTCGCCGCGGTGAGCCGCGTACACGAACGTGACACTCGTGAAGTCGTGCGAGCGACGGCACGCCAGTGCCAGGGTTTGCTCACTTCCGACCCAGGGCCGTTGCGTGAGGCACTGACCTTCTTTCGTACGGTGTCGCGAGTGGTTGAGGCCACCGTGTGCGCCGAGGACCTGTCGGTGGTGCTGGCCGAGACGGGCGACACCGCGGAGGCCAGGGCGGCGATGCGGGAGGCCGTGCAGGGGTATCTCCAGCTGGGTGCGACGGGTGACCTCGAGCGAGCGGATGCGCGCTGGCGTGCGGTGGGCCTGCGCCGGCGCGTCATGGGAGCGCGCAAGCGCCCCGCAGACGGCTGGGAAGCGCTGACCCCCACGGAACTGCGTATCGCCGAACTCGTCGCGGAAGGGTTGTCCAATCCGGACATCGGCGAGCGTCTCTACTCCTCACGCCGCACAGTCCAGACCCACGTCACCCATATCCTCGCCAAACTGGGCCTGCGCTCACGCAACGAGGTCGCCAGAGCCATGGCAGCCCGGTCTCGGCCTCGTGCGGTGAGCTGATCCCGGATCGGCCGCACCGCCTGCACGTCGACCGGTTCTGGATCAGTACCGCATCGAGGACGACACTGCACATCGAGGTTCTCACCTCGGCCGCACCCACCGTCCGAAGGTGCCCATGTACCGACAAGGCAGGAGAGCGGGCGGGCCGAAGCCGGGCTGCGTTTCCAGGCTTCGGCCCGTTCCCCAACTGGTCAACCCCGTAGGTTCCCCAACAGGCCTGGGCGCGGCTGGTCGGCGGTGCCGTGCTCACGTGGGTGGGGTCGTTGCACAGTCGCAGCGGCCCCTGGGCCACCGCTATCGAGGTGTTCGGTGGCAGTGCGGGCTAGCTCTGCCAGAATGCCCGTACCAACGTGTTCTACGTACTCGGCGTGGTGGGGTTCATTACGTGTGGGCATCGAATTCGTTGTGGCTGGCGTTGTACACGACCCGGTACCACTGGGCGTATGAGTCCAGGTAAGCGCGCGTAGGTGAGTTCACCGGCTCCTTCTGCACCTCGTCGTGGAGGGAGAGATGGACCTGGCCGCGTAGGTCGACCTGTCGGAGGTCGATCAGCGGGTCCTGTCAGCGAGTTGGGGCCAGGGCCAGATGCAGTGCGCCTCGATCGATTCCAGTGCCGGGCACCACGACGGTGTCCAGCGTGGGCGGCGCGAAATGGTGTCCGCATCACGGGATCCTTGCGGGCCGTGCCCACCCAGTCCCCGATCCGTACCTCACCAAGCCCCCAACCTTCGCGATCTCACCCGCCCGCACCCCGGAACGCCGCACCGCAGCGCCTTCGTGGAGACCTCGACCGCCGTCGTCTTGCCCTCATGCGCCGAGGCAGACATTTGCGAGTACAGCACCGCCCGCGCCGGCCGGGCAACTGATTACGTTGACCGCCGGCCAAGGCTGAACCGAGTGGCTGCTCCATCCGTAGGTATAGGCGCAGTACGGAGACGGGCAGAAGTTGTCCCGTAATTCGATGGTTCCCCGAGAGGGAGAGGTATCTTGCGTTCACTTGATCTGCACCCGATCTTCCGCAACAACCGGGATATCGACCAGGCGGTTAGGAGCTTCATCTTCGGCGCGTACAGCGCGGGAGAGTCCGTGGCGGAAATCATCCCCGGGAAGGGAAAGCAGAACCTCAAGTCGCATGTCCTGGCGTACTTGAACCAGAACCACATGCGCAAGTTCTACCGTCGCGTGGAAGCGGACCCGAACAATGCGGGCCGGATCGTGGTCTATTTCAAGTAGGAGGAACGGAGAGGTGCGCGGCGGTCGCTGCAGCGACCGCCGTTTTCTCCTGCCCTGAGATATGCCGGGACGCGCTCCGCACGGCTTATGGGGCACCAGAGTTAAGAAAGCATTCACCTCGACACGGGAGTGACCATGACCGCGTTCCGCAGGATCAGCCGGCTCCGTATGACCCGCCCGGGCAAGCGGCACCTCATCGCCGCAGCGGTGAGCGCGACCGCAGTCCTCGCACTCGCCGGCTGTTCGCTGTCCGACTTCGGGTACGAGGAGGGCATCTGCATGGAGAACGAGTACCCAACGCTCGCCGTCGGCGCAATCGGCGGGGACTGCGTCACCAAGGGTGAGGAGCCACCCAAGGGCTATGTGCGCTACCCCGAGGGCAAGGAGCCGCAGAAGGTCGATGACAAGTGGGACAAGTACTGGGACACGCACACCGTGGACAAGGAGGGCCGGATCGTCGAGGTGCCAGGGGGCAACTGATGGCCGCCCAGCGGGCGTTCTCGCGGCGGGTGATGACGACAAGGTTCACGCAAGGAGTCGACAAGACGTGTGGCGCAGCATCGGCCTTCACCGCCCTTTGCGGGCGGTACACGCCCTGGAGTGGTGCGTGTGAAGCTCCGACAGAGGGACGACGATGGCGACGTGGGATCGTGTCCCGTCTCGACTCCACGCGCCGGGGCGGGGTCCGCGCGGGCGCGGTCACCGACACCCTGATGTCCGTCTGCGGCTCCAACCGCCATGGATTCGTAAGGATTTCACGCGCCCGCAGAATCCGCTGATCACCTAGCTTGCTGGTCATGGACGGGCATCCCGGTCAGGGATGTCACAAGGAACGTACCTTCGGAGCACTGCCTTGATACCTCGGACCCGGCAAAGCCATCCTGCCCGGCGCTCCCATCGAGCCCGCCGCCTCCGTCGCGGTGCCGCCGTGGTGACCACGGGGGTGTGGCTCAGCCTCATGTCCTCTGCGGCTCCTGCGCACACTCCGCCCCCGGCGGTCAGCGCCAAGGGCGCCTATTTGCTGGACGGTTCGGCTGGGGGAGAGCTCTACGCCAAGGCCGCGAGCACCAGGCGGGAGATGGCCAGCACCACCAAGATCATGACGGCGGCGGTGGTTCTCGACACGCCAGGTCTCGATCTCGACCGCAAGGTGAAGGTCAAGCAGTCCTACCGGGACTACGTGTTCCGCCACGGAGCCAGCACGGCCGATCTGCAGACCGGCGACAGGATGACCATTCGTCAGCTCCTCTACGCATTGATGCTGCCGTCCGGTTGCGATGCCGCTTACGCGCTCGCCGACACCTTCGGGGCGGGCGCCACGGAGTCCTCCCGTACAGTCTCGTTCATCGCCAGGATGAACAAGAAGGCCGCCGCCCTCGGCATGACGAACACCCGCTTCGACTCCTTCGACGGCGTCTCGGACTCGGGAGCCAACTACTCCACGCCAAAAGACCTGGCGAAGCTGGCCGGAACCGCGATGAAGGTCTCCACGTTCCGGGGTGTCGTCAAGACGACCAAGATCACCACCGGGGCGCCTGCCGCGAACGGCAACACACGTACCTACACCTGGACCAACACCAACCAGATGCTCAGTGCCTACGACGGCACCCTGGGCATCAAGACCGGCACGAGCACGCCCGCTGGGCCCTGTCTGGTGTTCGCAGCAGAGCGCGAGGGGCGGACCGTCATCGGTGTCGTCCTCAACGGCGCTGACCGCTACCCGGACGCCGGCAAGCTGCTCGACTACGCGTTCGGCACCTCTCTTGCGCAGACGGAGGAATTCCGTTCCGCGGTGCCTGCCGGTGAGGGGCGTACCGCCGTTGGGTGACACGGCGGGCGACGATGGCACGATCGAGGAGGCGGCATGACGCTGGTGGAATATGTCTCGGACTGGGTGGACGAGGCCGGACTCCATGTGGAAGAGGTCGGCTACTGCATCACCTTCGTACGGGGAGTGCAGCCGAGGGCGGCACTGCGCGGGTTGGGGATCGAAGATGCCGATATCCGCACCGGCACATGGAACGAGTTGACGGACTACGCGGACTCACGCGAACCGCGCGGCCACTACAACGCCACCACCGCGTTCTCCGTCGGTGAGTTCGCGGTGGTGGTGGAGGACCGTGGATACCGCGGCAGCCTCCCGGAGTGGCAGCTGGCGCTGTCCGAAGGTACCGAGCTGATCAATGTCCATGAGGTGCCCGTTCGCGGGTGCCAACAACTGACCATCGTCGAGAACGGTGCCCAAGTGGCATGTGTCCACGGTGATGACCTCGCCGACGGCCCTGAGGACCGACCCGATGGCCTCAAGGCGGTGCAGACCGAGGACGAGGAACTGGCCGCCCGGTTGTCCCTGCTGATTCGCTCCGCGTTGCGGCCCTTCGAGAAGGGTGACGAGCCACCCGAGGACTTCGAGGACGGCTGGGTGGACCTCTTGCAGGTAGCTTGTGACTACCTCGGTCTGCGCCCCGCCGTGAGGCACATCGAAGGACCCCTCCTCGGCGCGGCCGTGAGCCTGCTGCCAGTGTGACCAGGGGCGGCGCCTGTGGACGGCTGCCGCCCCGTACTGCATGTCATTCCTGGTACGTGCCCGACTCCAGCGGGCTCCAACGTCCCTTCTGCACCTGGTAGATGGTCAGTTGCTGATTGGCCGAGTCGCCGAAACTGTTGAAGGAAACCGGCCCCGTCGCGCCGGTGAACGCCACCTCATTGAGGGCTCGAGAGATGGCCGCGCGGGGTGCCTTGGGCAGCTTCTCCGCGTTCTGTGCGGTGACAACCTTGACGGCCTCGACGATGGCCATGGCACCGTCGTAGGCGTACGCCCCGTACGGGCCAGGGGGTTCGTCATACCCGACGACGTGATATTCGGCCTTGAAGACGTCGGCCGACGGCAGCCGGTCGAGGGGCACACCTACTGACGTGACGTAGTCACCTTCCGCGGCGTCGCCCGCGGTCTCTATGTACGCGGGATCGTAGACGGCATCGCCGCCCATCAGTGCGAGGTGGCTGTCGTATTCCTTGAGGGCCTTGATCAGGGCGGCGCACTCCGGGTGCTCGGCCCCCAAGTACACCAAGTCTGCTTCAACTTCAGCGAGTTGATCGACGAGCCCGGGGAAGGACCGGTCGCCGAGCCGGAAGTTCCACCGGCCGGCGACGGTTCCGCCCAGCCGGCGGAACTCGTCCGCGAAGGTCGTCGCCAGAGTCGCTCCGTACGGCCCGCGATCGTCGAGCACGAGCACGCGCTTCTTGCGGGGATCGCGGTGGACATGGCGTGCGGCGAACGGCCCGTGAGCGGCATCCGTCGCCACGGTCCGGAAGTAGCTCTCCGAACGACGCACCGCCTTCCCGCTCAGCCAATTCTCGCCCTGGGTAAGCGCGGGGTGAGTGTTGGCGGGGGACACCAGGGCCAACTGGGCGTCCTTCAAAAGCGGTTGCATCAGGAAGGCCACATGGGAATTGAGGGGACCGACGACACCGATGACTTCCGGCCGGCCGATCAGCTTCTCTGCGATATCGCGGCCACGGCCCGCGGAGCCTTGGTCGTCGTACGCCTTGACCTCGAACTCGATGCCGGGAACCGCCTCCGACCAGTTGGCCTGGACCACCGCCAGGTGGACCGAGTGGGCGATCCCGAGTCCTGAGGCCGCGAGGGGCCCTGTCAGCGGGGAGACCACCGCGATCACCACTCTGCGCGAAGGCGCTTGGTGCTTGGCGGCGCACGCCGTCCCGACAAAGAGCCCCGCCGTGGCCTGCATGCCCATGCTAAGCACACCGCGCCGTGACGTCCCCTCCGACGGTAGGTGACAGCGGCGCGCGGGTCTGCCGCTCACAGCCGCACCGCCTTCTTGGCGTACATCAGAGCCTGATCGAGGACGACGAGCAGGGCATCGCGTACGGAATAGCGGTCGCGGGCGTCGAACTGGACGACGGGTACAGTCGAGTCGACGGCGAGGGCCCAGCGGAGTTCCTCTTCCGTGTATTCGGGCTGTCCCGGGAAGCGGTTGACACCTACCGCGAAGGGGACATCGGACTTCTCGAAGTAGTCCACGGCGGGAAAGCAGTCCTCCATGCGGCGGGTGTCGACGATCACCAGCGTCCCCAGGGCGCCGCGGATCAAGTCCCCCCACATGAAACCGAACCGGTCCTGTCCGGGGGTGCCGAACAGATAGAGCTTGATGCCCTCGTCGATGGCCACCGACCCGAAGTCCATGGCGACCGTCGTCGTGCGCTTGTCCGGCGTCATGGTGTTGTCGTCCCACTGCGCACCGGCCGATGTCATCACGGCCTCGGTGGTCATGGGGGGTGTGTCGGAGATGCTGCCCACCGCGGTGGTCTTTCCGACGCCGAAGCCGCCCGCGATGATGATCTTTACGGGCAGGGGTGTTCGCCGCCCGTCGGACGCAGAGCGTTCGTCAGGAGATGTTGCATAGACCACGGATGACCCTCCGGAGGGTGTCGACGTCCCTGGCGGCGTCGAATTCGGGCAGGTGGGCGTGGACATGGTTGTCGGCGTAGAGATCGCTGACGAGGACCCGTGCCACGTTGAGATGCAGGCGCAGCTGGGCCGAGATCTCGGCCACGGACAGGGGGGAGCGGCACAGCTCGACGATGGCCCGGCGCTCGAAGGCCAGCTGGCCGCAGATGGCAAGGCCGTACTCGGTGGACTCCACCTGTGTCTCCATCGCAATGGCCTCCGTGGCCCCCTGCGTGCGTCCATGGGTGATGAGGAACGGCCGCGGCCGCAGATCGAGCCGGTGGGGATCTCCGTTCGGATGATGTCTGTCTGCCGTCACCGTGTGCTCACCTCTGGATGTGAAGCTTGAGCTCGGAGATCAGCTGCGGGGTGAGGGCGGCGCCGGCTCTGTTGCCGAAGAGCGTCATCTCGTACGCGATCTGGCCCAGATCGGCTTCCTTGGCGGCGACGACCCCGAGCACCGAGCCGTTGCCGATGGCCGAGACCAGGAGATAGCCCTCGGACATGTCGAGGATGACCTTGTTGAGATGTCCGAGGCGGTACGAGCCCGACACCCCGCCCGCGAGCGACGTCAACGCCGCCACGATGGCGGCGAGCCGGTCGGCCGCCGCACGGTTACCGGTGTCACACGCGGCGATCATCAGGCCGTCGGAGGAGACCGCGATGGCATCGCGGACGCCGCTGGTGCCTGCGCCGAACCTGTTGAGGAGCCAGTTGAAGTTCGTGGCTTCCGGGCTGAGCTCCGTGGTCGAACGCATCTGAGATCACCTCTGGTCGAAGGAAGGAGAGTCGGGGCCGGACTCCATGGCCCGGGCGATGCCTTGCTCGAACTGCTGGATCATGGCGCGTGCGGCGTCCGGGTCGGCGGTGGGCCGGGGCCCGACGACCGCGCCGTTGGGGACGAACGCACCGGCGGGCAACTGGGCCCCGGGCACGCGCCGAACCAGCTTGACGGACCCGTTGAGGGGCGGGGTCGGCTCGCTGTGTGGGGGTGTCTGCATCTGCTCGTGGTGTGGTGACGACTGCTCGTGCTGCGGCGCCGTGTGCTCCTGGTGCTGTGTCGTGTGCTCGTGCCTCGGCTTCGTATGCTCGGCCGTCGGCGCCGGCGTGGGGGCGGTCCCGGCCGCGCCCTTGTCGCGGATCGGCAGGCGTGGCTTGTCCAGCGTGGCCGACGCGGGCGAGGCTCCGGTGTCCCGGACCGGCAGGGGATAGATCATGGGCGGCTCGGGGAAGCTCGAGGCGGCGGAGGCCGTCGACACCCGGCCGCGCTCCACTCCCATGCTGTACGAGGTGACCGCCGCCGTCCGGTGCTGCCCGCCGGAGTCCGGGGCGCTGGCCGCGTGCGGCGGGGGTCCGCCGAACCAGGTGAACTGTCCCGTGTTCGGTGCGCCGGTCTCGTACCTCTCGGAGTGGTCCACGGGATCAGGGACCACGGTGAGCGGGCGGATCTCTTCCTGCGTGCGGCCGCCCTGTGTCGTTCCCTCCGCGAGCTGTGCGAGTCCCCGCGCGAAGGCGCTGCTCGGCACCTTGAGCCGTACCGTGAGCCCGCCCTCTGCGGTGTGGTCGAGGCCGATGGCGAAGGCATGGCGGCGGCAGATGCGGCCCACCACGAAGAGTCCGAGGGACTCCGTGGGCGCACGGTCGAGACGTTCCTCGGCGCCGAGGCGGGCGTTCTCCGCGGCGAGCCGCTCGTCGGAGAGCCCGACGCCGTGGTCGACGATGCGCAACAGGCAGCCGCCGTTGGGGAGTTCGGCCAGGGAGAGCTCCACTGTGGTGTGCGGGGGGGAGTACGAGGTGGCGTTGTCGAGGAGTTCCGCCACGGCAAGGGCGAGATCGGATGCGACATGGGAGACGACGGGCGAGTCCGGTAGCTCGCCGAGCACCTGTACGCGGGAGAAGTCCTCCACCTTGGCAAGCGCCGACCGGGTCAGATCGTCCAGCGGTACGGGCGAACCCACCAGCTGCTTCTCCGGCCGGCCGGACAGCACCAGGAGGCTGTCGGCGTAGCGGCGCAGGCGGGTGGTGACGTGGTCGAGCCGGTACAGCTTCTCCAGGAGTACGCCGTCGGTCTCCACGCGCTCCAGCTCGTCGATCATCAGCAGTTGCAGGGCGCTGAGGTTCTGTGTGCGCCGCCCCACGTTCACCAGCATCGCGCTCGCGTTCTGCGAGCTGCGGATTTGGCGCTCGATGAGCTCCACGGCGGCGTCCTGCACCCGGTTGAAGTGGGAGGCGAGAAGGCCGAGTTCATCGTTGCTCGACACCAGAACTCGCTGGAGCTGCATGGGTATGTGGGACTGACCTGGGTCCTGGGTCGACTCCTCGGCGACCCGGGACAGCTCGGTCTCTGCGGCCTGCGCGATCTCCTCGGCGGCCCCCTGCAGCTCCTGCAGCGGACCCACGATGGACCGGCCGATACGGATGGTCAGCCAGACCATGGAGCCGGCCAGTACAAGCGCGGCGAGAGCGAAGTACACGGCCAGTTCGGTGGCATCGGCTGCCTCGCCCTCGGCGCTCCTGGCCGCCTCGTACACCACCTTGTTCTGGACCAGAAGACGCTGCTGGTCCAGTGAGTCCGCGGCAGCCGCGATGCGCTCGATCGTGCTGATCTCGGCGAGTTCCCCCAGCGCGGTGCCCTCTTTGGAACCATGCTCCGCCCACAGCTTCAGGGAGTTGGCGAAGGCCTGGACGCGCGCCGAGGACGTGCTGGCTTCGGCGGCCTGGAACTGTTGCGTCTCACTGGGCAGCGCGAGGCGCAGAAACCTCTCTCGCTCGGTTTCCTGCGCTGCGGCGATGCCGGCCAGGTCACTGACGCGCTGACGTGCCTCCTCGGGGCTTGAGATCGCGGCGAGCAGCCCCGCGCCCAGGGCGCTGCTGTGTTCGTCCGTCCGTAGCAGGGCTTCCACCATGCTGTGTTCCCGCCCGACGACATGCACGCCGTCGGCATCGGTGTCGGCCAGCCCCAGACCGTCGATGAGCCCGGAGATCAAACCGCCGTACAGAGCATTGACCTCTGCGGGGTCCAGCTTGCGGTCGAGGATCAGCTCGCGCGTGCGGCCAAGGCCGCCGGCCTGGGTGAGGGCACGGGTTATCGCCGGTGGCGCGTCGTCGTCCATATGGCGACTGAAGTCGTCGGCGGCGGCGTCGGTGCGCACGGTCTGCCGGGTGATCGCCGTGGTCTCGCTGGCCTTGGTCGCGAGATACACATTGGCGAGGAGCCGCTCGCGCTGCAGTTCCGTGAGCAGCCCGCCGAGCTGCCGTGCCTGGTCCAGATGGCTGGCGTCATGCCGCGATGCGCCGGCCGACTGCACCCGGTCCACCACCAGCGGTGTCGTCAGGAGCGCGGCAGCCGTGAGCGGTACCACGCCGAGCACGGCCACACGCCGGCGTACCGACAGATCAGCGAAGCGCACGGATGGCCTCCCTGTCCTTGGCACGGCGGTGGCGTGAGCCGCTCTGCGAAATCGCGGCCGGTGGCGGGGCGGCGGCCCACTCAGGGGTGGTGAGAGGAACGTCGGGTGCGCCGTCGCCGGGCCCTGCCGGAGTGCTCTCGGGTGTCGTCATACGCCACGGGCTGCGGCCCCACCGGAGCAGGGCGACGACCAGAGCCGTGCCGAGCAGCGCGGCGGCCACCACGAACCACTTTCGCAGCTCCAGGCTCCGCTGCCGCTCGGCCAGGAGCTGATCGAGGCTCAGGAACACCTCATCACTCAACTTCGCGGCGCTTGCGGAGAGTTCCGCATGGCCCAGCTGAATCTTCTCCAGGGTGTCCGGCAGCGGCTGGGTGATAACGGGGGTAACGGGGGCGAAGTCCTCCACCGCACCGCGGAAGGCGTCGATGTGCCGCAGGACATCGGTGCCGAGCGCGGAGCTGGCGTAGGTACCGAAACTCTTGGACAGGCCTTCCTGTACACCAGCCGCAGCCGAACTCACCCGGTCGCGGGCGACCAGGATCCGCGACAACGTCAGCTCGTTGCTCTTGCGCTCGCTGCCCCGTAGTGCCACGAGCGCGACCATCCTGCTGCTGTCGGCCGCCAGCGCGGGCAGCTTCAGCATCGCGGTGTCCATCAAGTAGTACGGAGCGTGCTCGGGGTCGAGGATCAGGTTCGAGGAGTCACCGACCCGACCCACCAGGAACAGGGCGGCGTCCAGGGCCTCGGAGTACGGACGGTAGGCCGCCCGGCCGACCGGTTGCTCGGCCTTCAGATCGCTGAGCGAGGCCCGCAGTTCGGCCCATGTCCCCTGCGTATGCAGCACTTTGCCGACCGTGGCATCCGCTGCGGAGACCGCTGCGATCGCTTCATCGAGCCGTTTCGGCTCCGGCTTCGTCCCGGTGACGGCGATGGCATGGTTCTCGCCGAGCACCGTGATGAGCCGGGTCAGCGGACGGAGATAGATGACACCGTGCCGTTCTGCCGTGGTGAACTCAAGATCGTCGTCCGTGGCTTGCCACAAGCCGATCGAGACAAAGCCGAGAGGTACGAGCAGGACCATAGCGACGAGCAAGGGGCGAAGAACGCGGCGGGCCACCGAGAGGGCCGGCGTGCGCGCAGGATGCACGGTCATGGGGCGAAATTCACCGACTTCCGTGGAGGCGTGAGCTCGAAGAGTGCTCTTTCACGGCCGTCTACGCACCAGCGAGGAGCCGGGTTCAGGCGGGCTACCAGCCGGTTGTGCGGAGCGGATCAGTTCGCGCGACGAACCAGGATCACTCTCTGTGCCGAAC
Source organism: Streptomyces sp. NPDC020681 (assembly GCF_044334895.1). Taxonomy (NCBI): domain Bacteria; kingdom Bacillati; phylum Actinomycetota; class Actinomycetes; order Kitasatosporales; family Streptomycetaceae; genus Streptomyces; species Streptomyces sp. NPDC020681. The sequence goes on from NZ_JBIRTX010000011.1 coordinate 24,225, forward strand.
GGGCATCACACCAACCGGTCCACAACCACTCCACACATGCACACCAGTCGGTAACATCCCACGCGGCAGCATGTTTGTAGGGAGAGAGAACCCACCATGACAGACGAACCATCAATGGCAGATTTGAAGTCCCTCTACGCGGGCCGCATCTCCGAGGACCTTGCGCACAACGAACGGGAGCGAAAGCGGATCGCAGCTGAAATGAAGGCACTGCAGGGGGAGTTGACATGCCTGGAAGAGAATCATGTGTTGCTTGAAGGGCTGATGCAGTCCCTTGGAGAGGGCGCGGTGGCAGCAGATGTCACTGTGGACACGGAGCGTACGCCGGCGGATGTTCCCGAGGTGGCGATGAAGGGTGCTTCCGAGGCGCCGCTGAAGAAGGAGGTGGCTGCGGTGCCGCGCCAGCAGAATGCGCGTACCGAGCAGCATGGCAAGGGCGGCCCCACACTGATCGACTTGATCGTGTCCCAGTTGGGCACGTTCGAGACACCGAGGGCCGCATCGGAGATCACCTCCGCCCTACACGAGGGCAATCCCGCACGGGAGTTCAACCCGAAGGTCGTACGCAACACTCTGGAGGCGCTCGTCGCCAAGGGACGTGCTGAGCGCATGCGGCAGAAGCGTGCGGTGTTCTACACGGCGGTACGGGCGGACACGCCTGGGTCCTGAACGCTCCTCGTTCCTGACGGAGAGACGTCGTCATTGCCGCCGATCTGGCAGCCGGTCAAGGTGAGGAGTGTCGCCGCGACTGCAAGAGCAAAGGCACTGGCCCGCTGATGGGTGCGCAGTGCAGTTCGATCGGCCTGCTTCATTTCGTCATCCCCGTGATTCACGTCGTTGTGGATGCATGATCTGCAACTCCCGTCTCGCGGTGGCGCGTTGCCTGTCGGCGCGCTGCCGTGGGTCGGGTGGCCTCCTTCCTGGCCGGGTTGGCTCGCACATCCCGTACTACGAGGCGAAGCGTCGTACCGATGTATAGCGGGACGCCTCCCCTGACCGAGTCCGCGCAACGTATGTGGATTCATGGCCTGTTGATACCGGCCGCCGCATTGCGGGTGTCACGATGACGGCGAGCGGATGCGGTGCCCAATGCCGGCTGCTGCCGCGCGTTTCCTCCTCCGTGGCGGCCCTCGTGTCCGCAGAGATGTCCCGCGATGCCGGGCCGGGCGACTCCGGTCATGCCGCAGGGGCGTTCATCATCTGCGAGTGAACAGGACCCGATATGGACGAAATCGAAGAGCCGACGGGGAGCGCCGGTCCGTCCGGTGAGACCTCGTCATCCGGTCGCGGCGGCTCCTCCGCGCTGCCCGATTCACCATCCAACAATGTGAGTTCGCGCGCCGAGCGGGAGCTGGCGGGCGCCGACGATGCCGATAGTGAGAGCGAAGGGAATGAACGGGGGAAGCGCGCCGAGCGGCGCGCGGGCACGAGCGCCGCTGCCTCGGCGGGTGAGGCGGAGTCCCAGGTCGCGGGCCGCTCCCCCACGCCCGCCGCGGCGGCCTCGGCCCAGCCCACCGTGCTCGGTGCCACCTCTGCCACCTCCGCGACATCGGAGCCCGAGACAAGGTCCAGGCCCGCCAGGGCCGAGTCTGGCGCCACCTCGGCCGGTATTCCCGACTCCGAGGGGGAGGGTGCCGTGAGCGGAAGCGCCGCGCGAGGTGGCACCGGAGCCCGGTCGCTTGCCTCGACATCGTCCAGCACTGCGAACTCCCCGGGCTCGGCAAGCAGTTCGGCGGCGGATGAGTCCGGAACCAGCGGCGCCTCGGCAACGAACGGAACGTCCGCAGCTTCCGGGACGCGCGGCGAAGGTGAATGCGAGCCGCGCACCGCAGGGCGCCAGAGAGGGCGTCGCCGCGCAGCCGCGGCGGCCGCCACTGCTGCAGTCGGTGGTACCCGCGGACCGGACAGTGACGGCGAGTCCCGACTGCAGCTCGGCCGTCCGCCCAAGCAGCTCCTTGCCGGCGCGGCGATCGTCGGTGCGATCCTGGTCACCGTGCCGCTGCTGGTCGGAGCCCTCTCGGACGACGACGAGAAGAAGCCCAAGGCAGGTGGCAGTGAACTCTCCGGCGGATCCATGACGCTGGAGGAGCCGCCGGGCATGCAGGGCAGCGCAGGCGGGGGTGGCTACACCATGGAGAGCGACGCGCCCGCCGAGCCGTCCATGGAAGCGCCCACGCCCAAGGACAAGCAGCAGAAGGATCCGAAGGGTGGCACGACCTCCGGAGGGAACGACAACGGGAGCGACCCCGAGCACAGGAACGCTCCGCCAAGCGCAGGCATGGTGGTCGGAACCGACGCCAGGAAGACCGTCGAAGCCCAAACCCAGACGCAGGAACGCCAGAAGGCGGTTCCCGCCACTGTGGTCAATGTGGCCAACTCGAAGCGCGTCCTGCTCAAGAACAAGATGACGGGGTTGTGCGCCGACATTCTGGGGACCGGCAAGGGCAGACTCCAAGGCCCGGCCGTGCAGTACAAGTGCAACAACGAGAGCAACGACAACCAGCTCTGGGACTTCACCGTCCGCTACGAGAAGAAGGGGCCGGGCAAGGCCGACCTCTTCACCATCTCGAACATCAAGGACGGCTTCTGCCTGGACGTCACCGGCACCAGCACGGCTCCGAAGAACTCACAGGTGTTCGAGAACAAGTGCTCGCCGACCACGAGCGACAACCAGCTGTGGTACCTGGAGAGCCGGGGCAACAACGACTGGTGGATCCGCAACTACACCGCGGGAGGCCAGTGCCTCAATATCGCCGGCTGGGCAGGCGAAGGGGGCAGAGGCTGGAAAGTGGAGATACGGCCGTGCCTCGTCAACGACGATCACAAGTGGTACATCACCAAGTAGGCAATCCTTGACCCCGTGCCGCCCGGACACCATGCCCGGGCGGCACGTGTGTTGAGGTCCGCCGCACCGGACCCGGCCGAGCGGGCATCGCCCCGCACCTTGGCCCACCGCTCGAACACCCATGCCGAGAGCTTTCCCTGCGACCGAACTTTCACCCTGCCCCATGCGTAGCAGAGGACAGCATCACTGGGCATGGAGCGCTTCGGTGCGGTTACGAAGGGAGGCACCATGCAAGGGGAAGACAGGCAGCGGTTCATCCTCACGCGGGCACGCGCTGAGGGCTCCGTCGATGTCCAGGTCCTCGCGAAGGAACTGGATGTGTCATCCGAGACCATCCGGCGCGATCTGCGAGTACTAGAGTCATACGGACTGCTGCGCCGCACCCATGGTGGCGCGTACCCCGTGGAGACACGTGGCTACGAAACGACGCTGGATGCACGGACCAGTCGCTTTGTACCCGAGAAGAGGCGCATCGCGGCCGCAGCCGTGGAACTGCTCGGCCCGGCGGAGACGGTCTATGTCGACGAGGGCTTCACCCCGCAGCTGATCGCCGAGGCACTCCCCGACGACCGGCCGATGACCGTGCTCACCGCGGCGCTGGGCGTCGCCCACCTGCTGAGCCACCGCGAGAACACCACAGTGCTCCTGCTCGGCGGTGAGATCCGGGCCACCACCCGGTCCACGTTAGGCCCGTGGGCCACGCAGATGCTGGACGAGTTCGTGGTCGACATCGCATTCATGGGAGCCAACGGAATCTCCCGCGAGCATGGTGTCACCACACCCGATCCGGCGGTCGGCAAGATGAAGGCCCGGGCGATGAAGGTCTCCCGCCGCAAGGTGTTCTGCGGGATCCACACCAAATTCGGTGCGGTGAGCTTCTGCCGGTTCGCCGATTTCCGGGAGTTCGAGGCGATCATCACGGACTCCCAACTACCGCTGTCCGAAGCGCGCCGCTACACCCGCGCGGGCAGCCGCTTGGTGCGGGTGTAGGCAGCACACCCGCTGCACGCGCCACACCTTGAAGGTGCGCGCTCCACCCCACTTGAGCCGTGCGTCAATCCCAGGAGAGAGGGAAACGGTCATGGACCTTGATGTGTCGTACATCCACCAGCTGCGGCAGGTAGTCGCGCTCGCGGACGACGGTCGCTTCACGGAAGCAATCAAGCTCGCGGTTGCCTTCCGGTCCGAGGCTGTGCGCTTGAACGGTACGCGCTCGCCCCAAGCCGTTCGCTGGATCGAGGCCGAGGCGCACACCGCATATCTCGCGGGTGATGTGCTGCGGAGTTCCCAGGTGTGGATGAGCGCGGCCATGGTGCGCCTGGCACGTGGCGAGTCCGGCTACTCAGCCGAGGTCGAGGCGGCCGTGGACCGTGCGCACCACCAGTGGCAGCAGCTGTCCGACCCGTACGACATCAACAGGCTGGCCCCGGAGCTGGTCGCGCTGCGGATACGCGTCCCCGGTCGGCAGTTCGGCGCACTCGAGGCGGTGCGCCGGCGGTCGGAGGTCAGTGTGTACGACACGTTTCCGATGTCGGCCTCCTACGCGTAGGACCTGCGTCCGGCTCCCTCTACGCCACCCGCGTACGAACATGCGTACGTACGCGGGTGGCGTATGAATGTGTGTTCGTACGCGCAGGGCGTACGGCACAAGTACAGCCCCACACACACGGCTCCACACGTACGAATGCCCCCAGTCCACCTCATGTGGTCTGGGGGCATGCACATTCAGAGGCGCCGACGGCGAAGTCAGGCGCGGAAGCGGCCTCAGTCGTTGAAGCCGCGCGCCACGAGCGTCCGCTGCAGCGACTTGAGGGCGTAGTACGCACGGGACTTGACCGTGCCCTGCGGGATCCCGAGAGCCTCGGCAGCCTCGGCGGAGGTCATCGACTTGAAGTGCAGACACACGATGACCTCACGCTGCTGGCGCGGCAGTGCACGGATGGCAGCGCGCACCATCTCTATGTCGTGCACCCGCTCGTAACCGCAGTCGGCCTCCGGGATCAGCCGGAGCACCTCCTGGTCGCACTCCTGCGGCCGGGCCCTGCGGGCACGTTCCAGGTCGATGGAGATGCGCCGGGCGACCGTGAACAGCCACGGGCGGAACGTCTCGAACTCCCGGCTGGTCATGGCGTGTGGGTTCTTCCACGCCCTGATCAGGGTCTCCTGCTTGATCTCCTCGGCACGCATCCAGTTTCCGCGGGTCAACGACATGCAGTACCGCAGCAAAGACGCACCGTGCAGTGCCTCGATCTGTTCCAGCTGCGCCGCGGTCGCGGTGCGCGGAGGGTTCGGCGTAGGCGGTTTGGGCTCCGTGGCCGGCGGCGTGCGCAGTTCTGGCCTGCGCTGCGCGGGCATCTCGTGTGGGCGGCTGGTCTCGGGGCGGGTGAGCAGTGCTGTAGCCATGGTGATCCCCCTGCGAATCCTGGGCGGTTGGTCGCCCTCGTGTCGGCATGGATCACTCTGGTCAGTTCGCCGTCCCGAAACATCGGCCACCTCGCGTATCTCGCCGCGTACGCCGGGGGTGCATGGCGTACGCGGGCGGGTCTACGCGTGTCCGCCTGGCGTATGTGGCGCATCGGTAAGAGGATTCGCCTCGCGTGGCCCCTCGGGGCCATACGCCACGTCAGGAGAATTCCACGTGGAGCTCGGTGGGCGGGGCCCCGTCCGCGGGCCAGGTCGCCGCATCCGCAGGTCGCAGCCTGGGGAGCTGGCTGAGAAGTGCGCCCAGGGCGCCCCCTATCTGGGTACGCGCCACGGCGGCGCCCAGACAGTTGTGCGGCCCTTGGCCGAAGGACAGATGCGGATTGAGCGTACGGTCGGGGCGCAGCTCGTCCGGCTCGGCGAAGGCGGACGGATCGCGGTTGGCAGCTGCGATGTCGAACAGCACCGCGTCCCCTGCCGAGATGGCCTGGCCGTCGATGGACAGGGGTTCCGTGGCAAAGCGGATCAGGACATCGCGGCCGGTGTACGTGTACCGCAGCAGCTCGTTGACGGCCTTCACCGACAGCGCCCCGCCTGTCGTCTGCGCGCGGAACTTGTCGGACGTGGACTCGTCCGCAACGACATGGAGCAAGGCGCCGGACAGTACGTCGGTCAGTGTCGCACCGGTGCCGAGCAGCAGCAGAAAGGCCGCGTGCAGCTCGTCGTGCGTCAACTTGAGGCCGTCTCCCTCCAGTTGGGCCAGCAAACTGATCAAGCCCGGCGCGCCATGGATGTTGGCGGGGCTGTCCGGGCAGCCGATCCACCCGCCGAGATCGGGCAGCGCGGTGGTGAAGTACGCGCGCGCCTCCTCCTGGGCGTCGGTGCCGGCCGTGAACAAGCGCGCCACTTCCCTGCGGTCCTCGCCTGGTACGCCGAGCAGATCCAGGGTGGTGATCACGGCCAGAGGCCGGATGTAATCCGCTATGAGTTCCGCGTGCCCGCGCTCGGCGAAACCGGCGATGAGCATGTCTGCGCAGCCCGTCGTACTGCTGCGCAGGCGCGAGACGATGGTGGGTGAGAAGGCGCGGCCGAACATGCTGCGCAGCCGGATGTACTCCGCGCCGTCCGCACGGTTCAGGGCTCCGGAAAGGCCGGCTCCCCACACATCGGCGTGGGGGCACATGGCGCGCAATTTTTCGCTCGCGGCCGCATGCGACGGGGTGAGTCGCGGGTCGGCGAGCAGACTGCGGATGAGCCGATGACCGGTGATCCGCCAGACAGGCAGACCCGGGCCGCCGTACTGGGTGACAGGGGTTTGCACGGCGTGACGGAGCCGATCTGGGCCAGGGGCCCAGTCGTCGAACCTTGCCGAGTCATGCATCACTTTGCTCACTTTGCCGTCGGGTGCACGGTTTGAAGTACGCCTGCGTTCTGTACAACTACGGATCAGGGGGGATCGGAGTTCGGCGTGATGGTCATGTGTTCGCAAGGAACTGGCCTGCTCAGATCCAACCTGGCCAGAACATCGGACGAATGAATCAAGGTGGACATTCGTCACGGGAGGGACAGTTGCTGCCGAGACTGAACTCCGGCGGTGCCGCGCGCGTGTTCAGGCAAGATACCTGACAACGGGAGAGGTGCTTGCGATGGCAAACACGCTGGAGGTGGACAACCGTCGGGACGCGGGCGCACCGGTGCTGCCGGCCGCCTACGACGAGACAAACGCCCCGGCCTGTCACGGCGCCAACCCCCGGATCTTCTTCCCGGCACACGAAGTGCCCCTGGGGGAGCGGGAGATCCGCGAGGCCAAGAACATCTGCTCCCGCTGTCCGGTGCGCGAGGACTGCCTCGCCCTGGCCATCCAATCAGGGGAGACGGACGGGGTCTGGGGCGGCACCACACCCGCCGAGCGCCGCAGTATCCGGCTGCAGCTGCGCCGCTTCAACGGGACCAAGAACCTGGTGGAAGCGCTGGCGCGCGGACATGAGGAACATGTCCGGCCAGTGGACCGGCCGGCCGTCGTTGTGCAGCTGCTGCAACTGGGCTGGGATGTCCGCCAGGTGGCGAAGGCGTTGTCCATCACTCCGTTTGACGTCGCGGGCGCCCGCGCGCAGGGTGCCCAGATCCTGGTGTACCGCCGCCTGCTGCAACGCCGTTATCCAGAAGGCTGGGAGTGAGACATGACACGCCGCGCAGCCGCGCGGTGATCTGACCCGATCGCGGGTGTCCTGCGTAGTCGGGGGTGAGTTCGAGAGCTAACACCCCGCCGACCCGGGTGGCCCCGGACAGCGCCCACCGGTTCAGGAGACCTACGTGACCCTCGAGAAGCAGCACCCCGAGCGCCCCGCTCAGCGGCGCATGGCCGTGAATTGGCCGGCGGCGCCCGTCACCTTTCTCCTCGTGGACCCGAGCGAACCACGGGCCGTCCAGGAGTGGGGCGAGGGTGCGATCGATGCCGTCGTCGTGGATCTGCGTACCGCTGCCGAACAGCAGGGAATGCAGACCGCGTTGGCGTGGGCGGGAAAGGTACTCGGGGCCGTTCGCTCCACCGCCGACGTCCAGATCTGGCTCCGGATCCATCCAGCGGATCACCTGGCTGCAGCCGGATACCGGGATGTGCTGAAGGACGTACAGAACCTGGTCGACGAGGCCGACGGTGTGGTGCTGCCCGAGGCGAGGGGTGTGGCCGACGCCGAGGCTGTCCTCATGCTCTTGGGGGGCGGCTCGGTCACCGCGCTGCTGCCGGTGGTTCCCGGGGATGTTCCGCGCGCGGAGATCGAGCGGCTGGCCGAACATCCCGCAGTCGTACGGCTGGCTGCCTCGGCAGAGCGCAGGCGTGCACGGCTCGCGTCGGTGTCGCAGGCGCACGGCTTCGCCCCGCCGGTCAACGGCCTCACCCCCGAGCCGCAGGATGCCTGCGCGCTCATGCATGACGCGGTGCTCGCGCGCGGCGAGGGCTTCGGCGGCCAGTGTGTGCCCGATGCCGCGCTTGCCTCGGACGTACGAGCGCTGTATCGAGACGCCGGACAGAACTGAACCGACAGCCACGTCGCGGCGAGAGCGGCTGTTTGGATTGGGCCCTCTCGAAAGGCCGGTCACCGCATTCCGCTGCCGGATGTTCCCCCTCTATCGGCGGGAAGCGGAAAGGGCTCCTGTAATCGCGGAATTGACCGCCCCCGACGGAAAACCGTCCGCTCTCAGCGAGCGGTCGCGCAAGGAGAGGTTACCGCTGTGCCACGTGCATCGGAGATATCGCAGATTCCGGGGGTGGCGTGGAATACCGCGCTCACTGGTCTCTCGCCGGCCGGCTTCGCGGCTCTGGTCGCGACGCTCCGCGCGAGCGGAGCCGACCGGCCCCGCAGAGGTCGGCCGTGGAGTCTGCCGCTTGAACGGCGCGTGCTGCTCGTAGCCGCCTACTGGCGAACTAACTTGACGCTCCGTCATCTCGCCGGGCTCTTCTCCATCTCGAAGTCGGCTGCCGACCGGATCGTGGACGCGCTCGCTCCCTACCTCGCGCTCGAGACCCAGTGTGCTCGCTGCCGCCGCCCCGTCGAGGGCCTGGTCGACGGGGCGCTCGTCCCCCTTTCAGGGCCCGGGTCCGCGCGCGGCGCGGGTGAGCTCCGCTATGCCCCGCGCCGCCGCCTGCGGATCGACAGGAGTACGAGGATCGGGCTCGCCGCTGACATAGGAGTCCTCGATGTCTGCGCCGTGACGGGCTGCGTTCCTGCTGTCGAACGGGCAGCCTGAATACCTCGAAAGATATGGACTGCGGCATCCATTTCCGAATTCCGCGATCAGTTGTCCCGTAAAGCGCGACTGGTTGTTCGAATGCAACAGGGGATGAAATTGCCACAGCGGAGGAGAGAGGAACAGGCCATGACGTGGCCGAAGTCACATGAAGGGATGGCGACATGGAGCCTGTAACCCCACACAGGGTGCTCGTCGTCGACGACGATCCGACCGTAGCGGAAGTCGTCACGAGCTATTTTCAGCAAGCAGGCCTCATAGTCGCCGGCGCATCGGATGGCTACGAGGCTTTGGAGCGCGTCGCCAAAGCGCGCCCCGATCTCGTTGTCCTCGACCTGATGCTCCCCGGCGGGATGGACGGCATCGACGTCTGCAAGGCGCTGCGGAAGCTGTCGCCCGCGCCTGCCGTCATCATCCTCACCGCTCGCGGAGAGGAGGAAGAACGGGTCCTCGGCCTGGAGGTGGGGGCCGACGACTATGTCACCAAACCGTTCAGTCCACGCGAACTCGTCCTCAGAGCCAAGTCCGTGCTGCGCCGACGCGGCGCCGAGATGTCCAGACCTCACCTCCCCGAGCTGGTGGTGGCGGGGGATCTGGTGGTTGATCTGACCGCCCGCCGCGCCACCAGGAACGGCGTGGAAATCGGGCTCACCTACCGGGAGTTCGCTCTCCTCGCCTTTCTGATGCGCCACCCAGGACGTGCGCTCCGTAGGGAGCTGCTGCTCCAGCATGTGTGGGGCTGGGAGTTCGGTGACCTCTCGACGGTGACCGTGCATGCCCGTCGCCTGCGCGCCAAGGTCGAGGAGGACCCCGGAGATCCCCAGCTCATCCAGACCGTCTGGGGGGTTGGCTACCGCTTCGAGCCTCCCGCCGATGTGCCGGCCGGAAGGTCTTCCGGTTCGCCCGTCGGCCTGTCCACCGCTTCCTCCTCCGGTGGGCGGTGACCCGTGGCCTTCGACGTATTCTTCATCTTCCTGTACGCGCTGGGCGGTGCGGCGGTTGCTGGTGTACTGGGGGCGGGGGCACTCTGGGCGGTACGGCACCGTTCCGCAGCCGTGTCGTTGACGGTCGTCGTCGCCGTCTCCGTGACCGCGATGATGGCCGGCACGCTCAGCGTGGCGCAGGCTATGTTCCTCTCCTCGCATGACCTCTTCGTGGTGACGGTGGTCGTCGGGGCGGCCTCCGCCGTCTCCTTCGGAGCGGCCGTACTCCTGGGACGCTGGGTGGTCGTCCGTAGTAAGGCGCTGACGCAGGCGACACGTTCCTTCGGCGACGGTGGGGCCTTTGCCGCACCGGTGAAAGCCGGCACCGCCGAATTGGAGGCGCTCAGCCGGGAGTTGGCCGCGACCAGCGCCAAGCTGAACGAGTCGCGGGAAAGAGAGCGGGCCCTTGATGCCTCCCGGCGGGAACTCGTCGCCTGGATCTCGCACGATCTGCGCACTCCGCTCGCCGGAGTCCGCGCCATGGCGGAAGCCCTGGAGGACGGTGTTGCCGCCGAGCCCGAGCGCTATTACCGCCAGATCCGCGCCGAGGCCGAGCGGCTCAACACGATGGTGGGCGATCTGTTCGAGCTCTCGCGGATCCACGCTGGTGCGCTGTCCCTGATGCCGTCACGCATCTCCACGTACGACCTGGTGGACGAAGCGCTGTCCAGCGTCGGCGCTCTCGCTGAGCAGCTCGGTGTTCGGCTCGTCGGGGAGCGGGTGGTCCAGGAGGCCATCGATGTGGACAGTAAGGAGATGACCCGCGTCCTGTACAACCTGCTGTCCAACGCGCTGCACCGCACACCGCAGGACGGCACGGTGGTGATCGCGGCGGAGGAGGGCGCGGACGACACGGTGGTGTTCTCCGTGACCGACGGTTGCGGGGGGATCGCCGAGCAGGATCTGCCCCGGGTCTTCGACACCGGCTGGCGCGGCACCGAGGCGAGAACTCCCCCTGGGGGAGCGGGACTTGGGCTTGCGATCGTGCAGGGCATCGTGGAGGCACACTCGGGGCGCGCCAGTGTCCGCAATGTCATGGGTGGGTGCTGCTTCGAGGTGGTACTCCCTCGCGCGCCGTGAGCTGCGGCCGTGACCTGCAGGGCGGCTCGCCGCAGGGATGTGAGGGCATCCGGCTGATCGGTGTCTCGTCTGTCTCGTCTGTCTCGTGTGCGTCGAGTGCAGTGAGTGGCTGTGAGGCAGGTCCTGGTGCATGTCCCGGTGTCTGCCGCTCCGTGGGCGCCAGGATTTCTTCACGCCGGGAAACAGGGCTCATGCGGACCGCCCGCCCCCCACGGGCCGGCGTGATCGAGCACTGCATGAGGAGCAGATCTACCGTGCGGCCGCGCTTCACCGCGGCACTGCGGAAGCGCCCCATGAAATCGAATCCCTGGCTGCCGAAGAACGACACGGTGCGCTCGCTCTCCACATCGCTGATCATGGCAACGACCTCACGCACCCCGGTCCTTGCGCCACGTACCAGGAACTCCCGCAGCAGCCTGGTGCCGATCAGCCGGCCCACATGGCTCGGGCAGACATAGCAGGACACCTGGACGATGTGGTGCTGGACCCAGCCCGGCTGCATGGGCTGGGCATGGCAGTAGCCGAGTACGGTCCCCTCGTGGACGGCCGCCACGAACGGCAGGCCCGAAGCCCGCAGTACGCCGTGCAGAGAGCGCCACTCGAACAACGGCCGGGGTTCCTCGTCCAGCGCGCTGTATCCAGCCAGCACGTACTGAGCGTGGATATCTGCGACGCCGGGCAGGTCCGAGTGCTGTACCGGACGGATATGCGTGCGGTCGTGCGTCATAACAGTGATACGTGTCTGCCGGGGATCGAGTTCATTGGTGACCCACCCGACATGCCCCGGTTCGACGGCGGGTGTCGGGATGGTGAACCCGTGCCGTGCGAAGGCCGTAAACCAGTGTGGCGGCCGACGGCGCGCAAGCGACGGGACGGCCGTCACGTACCCACGAAGAGAGCGGCTGCGAGGTCAACGATGCAGGAGTTAAAGGCATTTGAACCCCATGAACTCGACGCGTTCGGCAGCCCGCTCTGGCTCACCGCGGTCGCCAACCATGATGATCCGAACCATCTAGTCCATGTTGTACGGGGCGTTGATGCCGCCTACGCACTGACGGCACTCGGAGTCTCGGCCTACTCGATCGTCCCCTGCAACCTGCCTGAGCAGCGCCCCAAGGCAGGCATCTCCTTGCCGAGGGCGGCCCTTCACCCGGTGAACCCCATGGCCGCGCTGCTCGCCGCCCAGATCGGCGAATGGACCTTCATCTACGACGACTTGGGCTACACGCTCTTCCCCCAAGGGCCGCAGCAGACCGGTGCGCAGCTCCTCTCGGCGGCCGGTACGGCCGCCGCCACCAGTTACTGGACTGTCACCGGCGACCAGGGCTTTCTGTACGCGATCGGTGGCCGGCTCCTCGTCGACGAGATGTTCCTGACCGAGAGCCGTGTTCCGGCCGGTGCTCCGCCCGAGCTCCGGGCGGCCGTGAGCGCTGCCGACGTGGGCGGCGCGGACTTGAGGCAGCAGATCAACATGCGGGTGATCAGCGCGCTGGCCGGGATTCCGAGCACACTGGAAGAGCTGAGGGAACTGTCCCTGTTCGTAGCGCCCGTTGACTGATCGGCCGGCCCCGCTTGCCGTCCCCTAGGTCGCGGCCTGGCCGACCCACCTGCGCTCCACCAGGTACCTGGGCAGATACTCGGACTCGACCTCCACCGGGATGTCCGCGTCGAACGCCATACAGGCGATGGCCAGCGGTCCCAGAGCCACGAGCCCTGCACCGCTGACTGCTCGCGCCTCGTCGCCCGACCAGTACTCGCGATGCCAGGTGACTGCCTTTTCCAGCGCCGAGTTGAAGGGCTCGGGCTCCTGGAGCTGGTACCGGTGGAAGACCTCCATCGGCGGATAGAGGATGTTCAGCATGAGTTCGGCGTCGGCGATGTGCGGGGCCTCGGGGTCTGTACCGTCGATCGCGGCGGCCAGCGTGTCCCAGGTCTCGGGGCGGCTGAACCAGGCGTTCTGGAGTGTCTCCACCCAGGCGTAGAGACATTCGTCGATCTCTGCGCCGGACGCGCGCAGGAACGAGACCGGGATCCGGGCCAGTTGGTCGAGTCGTTCGTTCTCACGACAGATCACCGCCAAGTAGTAGGCGGTGAGCCAGTTTCCGGCATGCAGATAGTCCTGCGGTCCGGTGGCGGGCAAATTCTTGATCTCGCCCTTGGTTCCGACGCGGGACGGTGTCGGGCCGCTCTCGGCCGCTCCCGAGATGAACAGTCCCGAGCCGACCTGCATCGCAGTGACCCAGGTTTCCCAGGTGGCGAATTCTCCGACAGCTGGATCCGTCAGACAGGCCCAGTTGGCCAGAGTCAGGGACAAGTTCAGTGCATCATAACGGTCGAATGCCGAAGTCTCTATTTCTGCAATCGTCTCTTCGGTGCTCTGGATGATAGGCGCCATGCCTTCACCTTTGTCGCTTACGGGAAATTCATGGCGAGAAATGCGAATCACTTTTTCTGCCCCCCTTAGTAGAGCTTCATCTCGACAACGTCGACGCCACTATAGGAGTCGGTGTATGGCTCTCTCACCATGACCGGCTCTCTGACCTTGACTGCCACGTACCTCAGCCTCCCCGCCTTGAGGGCCCCCCTGAACTCCCGCGCATACACGGCGTCGGTGCCGCCACGTTTCACCATCTCGGCAAAGATCGTGCGCAGGTAGAGAACCGTCCCTTGCTTGACCTTCAAGCCTTCGGCGCCACCATCTTCCAGATACGGGTCATCGAGATCCGGATCGGAGCGACCCCGCCGCCAGTCCAGATCGCTCCCCGGTGCCTTGTCCTCCACGATCAAAATGTCGCCGCCCGGGAGGCGGTATGCGGCATCAAACATGTTTGCTCCGTTGCCGGTCCTCGGCAGGTCGATCTCGTCCAGGTCATCACCGAAAGCCGCGGGTATCGCGTGGAGTCGGGAAGCATCCTCCCCCAATCGCTCGGAGATCTTACTGTTCACCGGTGTTGTGCCAAGTCGATCGGCGTATCTGTGCTGAGCCTCGGTGTAGGCTTCCTTGTTCGGTCTGGTTCGTTTCCTTCGATACGCGGATTCTGTTTTGACGAGCTCTCGGTAAGCCTCACGCTGCTGCATTCTTCGGTCGAGTTGCCGCAGGATGTGGTTCGGCGCAGTCGCACGACCGAAGGGCAGGGCTGGGAACCTTTCCTCGGACGGCCCGTTCGGGAGGTCATATGTGGAGTACAAGCCCCCCCGGGCGTTCTTCGGAAGCTGCGAAAGGACATCGTCAGGGTCCGATCCGGAGCTCCTCGTGTTGCGGCGAACGGGTTCATAGTTCGTGCGCTGGAGTTGCGCTTCCTCGCGTCTCTTGCGCTCTTCAGGCGAGACCTCCAACTCAACACCCTCGGCGAGCACATAGCCCGGGAGCATGACGCTTTGCGTGAAGCTCTGGCGGCGCGTCTCGTAGCTGTTTTGTCGAGAGTGGCCTGGTCGCCAGGGACTGGCTGGGTCCGAGTCGCCGGCGCTGTGTTCGTAGCCGTCCGTACTGTCCTGAGCGTCTTCGTTGTCGTCGTAAGCTCCGCCGAGCGAGTCGCGCCGTGTGTGCTTGACGTAGCTCTTGCGTTTCCTGCTGGTGTCGTCGGGCGCGGAGTCTTCGCTGTGTTGAGCTCCGGCTCCCCTGGACGGCCTGATTTCGTTGTGCCCGCGGCTTCCATGCGGCTTCTTGAGGTCGATCGGCGCTGGAGCGCCCGGCCGCGCCGGCGGCACGACTGGTCCGAGGTTGGAGCCTCCTGAGGACGGGACCGCGCCCGGTATCCGGCGTGGGATCGCGCCTGTCACGTACTGTCCGACCTTGCGGCGTCCGCCATCCTCCACGCCTGGCGTGTGACTGCGCCGGTCCATGCCCGAGGCTGACCTACCGCCGAGCGCCGCGGGTTGCGGTGTGGAGGCGACGGTCCGCTGAGACGGCACGAGCTCTCCGAAGTCGTAGCCTCGGCTGTGCTGCGGGGCGCGCGAGGAAGATTGAGAGAACAGGTCGGGGACTGGGGGCAGTTCGTGGCTGCCTTGTTGATAGCGGTGGCCCATGCCTGTGGTGGAGCGTGGGAACGGATCGGGGGCCGGGGACGGTTCGTGGCTGCTGTGTCTCACGCCTTGTTGAGAGCGGTAGCCCATGCCTGTGGTGGAGCGTGGGAACGGATCGGCGGCTGAGGACGGTTCGTGGCTGCTGTGTCTCACGCCTTGTTGAGAGCGGTAGCCCATGCCTGTGGTGGAGCGTGGGAACGGATCGGGGGCCGGGGACGGTTCGTGGCTGCTGTGTCTCACGCCTTGTTGAGAGCGGTAGCCCATGCCTGTGGTGGAGCGTGGGAACGGATCGGCGGCTGAGGACGGTTCGTGGCTGCTGTGTCTCACGCCTTGTTGAGAGCGGTAGCCCATGCCTGTGGCGGACCGGGGGAACGGTTCGGCGGCTGGGGGGGCGTAGGGTCCGTAACCTCCGGGTCCGTCGTTCCCCTGGGCGCGCGAGGGGCTCGGATCGTAGGACACATACTCCACGCCGGGCTGTGGAACGGGGTACTGGTTGCGTGAGCTCGGGCGGTACTGCAGCCGCGAACCAGGCCGAGGGGTGGGCTCCTCCCTCTCATCCTCCGCGGGAGGGAACCTCCTCTCGTCCACCGTGGGAGGGAACCTCCTGTCGTCCAACGTGGGAGGGTACTTCCGCCTGGGCTGTTTGCCGGTGTACATGGACCGTGAGATGTCGCCCGGAGCGTCCGTGTTCGGACCGGCGCTCCGCCTGGTCGCGGACGTGGCACCCGCCTCCGCAGCGCGCTGGATTTGCTCGAGTACGGCCCTGCGTCGCTGCCTGGGTTGCGTCGGGCCGGAGTTCCCTCCGGTGAACCGAGAAGCGGGAGGGTGGATGGTTTTGCCCGCTTCGATCGCCGCCATCATGGTGACGACCGGGTTGGCAGCGGCGTCACGTCCGGACGGGACAACGGGGGTGGAGTTCGTGGCGGTGGCCGTCGACGCGTCAGCAGAGCTGGGCTGCCGTCCGGTCTCGGCCCGGTCCGCCCGGCTCTTGCCCTTGCCCGGCACCTCGGTCGCCCGGCCGTTCAGTGCGATCGCCTCGGGTGATGCAACGAAGTGGAGCGGTTCGCCGATCTGCGAGCTCGAGAAGCTTTCCTGTGCGCCGGTCGGTTCGGGTTCCACCAGGATCCAGGGCTGCCAGTACACATCGGCGGGCAGGTAGGGCGGCCGCTCCACGATCACGACGGGCGTGGCGGAGCCGGGCTCGTATCCGCGACGGGTCCTGCCGGCGGGAGCGAGTACGCTCCGGCCCCGCTGGTTGGCGACGCGTTGTGCGTACGACCTGCCGTGGACGGGATCCAGTGGATAGTTCCGGATGGTGAACCGGCCGAGCGCGGTGCTGTCCGCAGTCAGGACCAGGATCGAGTCGGCGGGGACCTGCGCGTCATCGAGCGCTGCCGTCAACTGCTCCTCATCCAACGGGTGGTTGGCGCCACCCCACGTGAGTGATTCGTCTTCCTCCCAGAACTGGACGGTCGGATCCACGCCCCGGTGATCGACTGCGGCGTCGACGAGGTGGAACGATGTGGCTCCCGTCGCCTGCATCGCCTCGGTCAGCGCCGTGGACGGTCCCACCTCGTCCTTCTGGTCGAAGTACGGGTCGGCGTACTCGCGGAAGGACAGCCCACCGGCGAAAGCGCCGTCGGCGAAGGTCCCACGGGTGTGGAAGGGCCGCGGGCGGGTGTACGGCGGTGGCGTATCGAGGTCGTACGCCGGCACGGCCTCTTCCGCGTTGGGTACGGGTTCGCCGGTCCGCGCGATCACCATGTCCGCGGCGAATCCGCCATGTCGCAGGACGCCGTACTTGTCGAAGTCGGCCGACGCCGCCGAGATCCAGGCCTTGACACCGGGTGCGGCGCTGAACTCATCCTTCAGATTCTGGAGATCGGTTTCGTCGAGCGTGCCCTGGCGCGAGTAGAACACCAGGTTGACGGGCGGAGCCTGGCTCGCGGGCAGCCCTTCCTCGGTCGCCAGACCCTTCGCGTACTGCACCATGTCGGCGAGCTCCTCGCTGTGCCGCAGCTGCTGCGCGAACTGCTCCACGGTCAGCGGCGTGCCGGCCGGCGTGCTGTGCGGCCGCGTAATGCTGTCCATATCCACGTACATGACCGGCTCGCCTGCCCAGGGAAGCCCGCTATTTGCTCCCGCGTCGTGCAGCCGTGCGTTCGCGTCGTCCTGAGCGGACCGCGGGGAGTTGCCGGCCCGTACGATCTCCGCATTGAGCGAACCGGCGGGGCGGGTGACGAGCTTCACGGGGCGGCCGGTCGGTCCCAGGGAGCCCCGGGGCGGCTGGAATTCGGCGGCTCTGGTGGCTGCCTTCTCGGGACTGCCCGTGTGCATCCGCAGCCTTCGCAGTACCGAGAGTACGTGGGCGAACTGTCCCGTGGGGTCGAGCCGGTCCGCGCGCAACGGAGCGTTGAGCTCCAGGATCTTGTAGGCCTGCTCGAGACTGCTGTTCAAGTACCCCGCGGCGTAGTGCAGATGGAACTCCGCCAGATGGCTGAGGGCCCGCGCGAGTCGCATCGCGGCGCCCGGGCCTCGGGTGGCGTGCGCGTGTGCGATCTTGGCTCGGGCCGCGGCCAGATTGTTCGGGTGGAGGCTGTCGACGGCGCGGAGGCCGGCGATGAGCTGGTTGGCCTTGCGCATATAGCTGTCGATGTCCGCTTGCGCGAGGATGCCGTCGGCGACCAGCGCGTTCAGTTCCTGGAGTTCGTTGGATCCGTTGAGCAGGGTGCCCGGATGCCACGCGTCGTTGTTGATCGCGGCGATCAGGTCGTCCAGAACCTTGCGGGGAGCGACCGGCCGCTCGTACCAGTGCGGGGATGTGGGGAGGTGTGAACGCCTCCCCTTGCGCGGCGCGGAACGCCGGGCGCCCCGCTGCGGGTGCGCGTCGTAGGCCGGCGGGCTGTCTGCGGGCTGCGGAGCAGCTGTGCCGGGTGCTGTCAGGCCCTGACCTGTGGATGCCAGGGAGAGGGGGGTGGTGCGGGTCACCGTGCTGGATACGGGTTCAAGTCCCGTATCCGCAGCGGACATGGGGCTCACCGGGGCGGTGGCGGCCGCGCCGCGGCGGCGCGGGCCCGGGTTCCCTGCGGGCCGGTAGCGGCGCTTCTCGGATTCTCCCGGCGCATTCTGTGCGCCCTGTCCCAGGCTGGGACCGCCCATGGCAGGAACCCGGTCCGGGTCCACCTGGCTGAGCGTCACGCCCGTGGGTGAGGTCGGGTCGTGCGCGACCTTGGGGTTGATCTCGATCCAGGGATTCCACTCCACCTCGTCCGGCAGCTCGGGCTTCTTCACCATGAGGATGCGCGTGCCGTCGCGCCGGACGAGGATGTAGGGCTCACCCCACGGCACAATTACCTTGCCCTGCCACTGCTCGGCGACGTTGCGGGCGAGGGACTTCGTGTACGTGCCGTCAGCCTGAGGCTCGCCGAACGCGGCCCCCCTGGGGAGGAAGAGCAGGCCGTGCTCGCGGTCAGCGCCTTCCATCAGCAGCTGAATGACCAGCTGCTTTGCGTCCAGCTCGTCGGCGGGCCGGCCATCGGGATTCCAGGCGGGGAGCTTGCCGTTCTGTACCGGGTCGCCGTCGATCAGGTGGAAGGCGGTGCGATCCGACGCCGCCATGGCGAGCGTCAGATCGGTGGACAGATGGAAGGGGCGCCGGTGGATTGGTGTGCGCACCGGTTCGAGGAAGGCCGTCGCACCGGCGAACGGCGGGTTGGGTGCGCCCTGTTCCTGGTTTTGGTGGCTCGCGAACACGGTGAAGACACCGTCGTCGTACTGCTTGAAATCAGCCGGCTGGTTCCCCGCGCCGATCAAGTTTCCTGTGAGATCGGGCCTGACTGGGGTGTGGGTGCCCCACACCCGGATGGTCACGTCCCGGCGGTTCTCGAGGAAATGGGTGCGCAGATGCGCTGCACCCTTGGGATCCGTCGAGGCCAGAAGGATATTGAAGGGTCGATTCCACTTCCTGGAGAGTGCCAGCATGATGCGGTACTCGTCCAACTGCCGCAACTGTCCGGCGAGTTGGTCGATCCCTCGGTCGCTGACGGTGTCCACATCGACATAGGCGGCTATTTCGTCCTGGCCGGTCAGATGCTTGAGCCAGTTGCGAGTGACAGCGTCCGGTTGCCTCAAGCCGGAGTGCAGCCTCAGAACACTCACCAGAGGTGTGCCCGTCGGCTGCATGTCGCGGCTGTCCACCCGGCCCGTACCCGGGATGTACGAGGTCACCACTTCGGTGGCCTTCTGCTTGCCCTGCTCGGAGTACACCCGGGCCACATGCACGAGTTGTTCCATCGCGGCCAGACGGCTCGTCGGGATGGCCGCCGGATTGGCGAGGAACATTTGCCGCGCGATCTGGAGGTCGAGCTTGAGCTGCTCCTTGCCCACGTTCATCCGGAGGTAGGTGAGGTGGTCGATCGACCGCGCCTTGCGCGTAGCCGCCGGAATACCGCCGGTCGCCAAGGCGAACTGGATCTGGAGGTTGGCGCGCCTCTTGGTATCGGGGTGGTAGCGGTGCATCGAGCCGAGCGTCTCGTCCATGACGAGGCCGGCGATGTCGTCCAGGTTCCTCCTGTTCTCCTGGGTGAGCGTCCCGGCCTGCTCCATGGCGTCGAGCCCTTGAGTCGCCTCCCGGTCCCCCAGCAGGCGGCCGTGGTGTGCCAGGTCGTTGTCGACCGAGGTGAGTATCCAGTCCGAGGCGGCGCTCAGGAACAGGGTGTCCCTGCGCGTTGCCCTCGACTTCCTGGCTGCAGTCGATGGGGGTACCGAGTGCGTGTTCTGGCTCGCGACCTGGGGGCTGCTGATGTTGCCTGCGGCCGCGTCCTGGAGATTTCCGTTCTGGCGTACCAGGTTCGGCCGGACCGCCGGGCGCGGCTGGTTGGCCTCGGTGGCGGGGAGCGGGGGGACGGCGGGCGGCACCACTGGTGGCGTTGGCGGCGCCGGTGGGACGGGGATCTCGGAGAGTTCGGCGGAGCTCCGGGCGGGCGTTTCGGCTTCGTCCTCCTCGGTGTCGGCAGAGTCGGGGGTGTCAGAACTGTCGGTCTCGGTGGTGGTGATCGTGGTGGTGACGATGGGTGCGTGTGCGGCCAGGTCCGTCGAGGAGTCGATGGTGGGTGTAGTGGCGGTGGCGAGTTCGGTCGGGTCCGCTGTGGTGTCGGCGGATACGCCGAAGCGGACGAACAGCGGGCCGGGTGCGCCGGGGCTGAGGTGGAAGTCGCCGTCGTCGTCGAGGGAGAGGGGATGTGAGGAACCCCAGGTCTCGGCGGACTCGGTGCCGAGGCCTTGGGCGAACTCCTCGATGATGGCCGCACGTTCGGCGCTGGTGAGGTTGTCGGCCCAGGCGGTGCCGCCCAGGAAGTAGGGGAAGACGATGACGTCCTCCCTCACCTCACCTCCTTCCTGCTGCACCTCGTGGAAGAGCAGGTTGCGCCGGAACTGTTCGCCGAGGGTGCGGGGTGAGGGAGGGGCTTCGCCGTTCGTGCGCGGTCCCATGGCCGCGTTCATGTCGAAGAAGGCGACAGGCTGGTGCGGGCGGTCACTCCAGGGGAACTCCTGGGCGTCTGCCCAGTCCTCGTAGACGTGGTTGTACGCCTGTGAGGTCGAGGGGTTGTGACCGGTCCAGGGCGGCATGTGCCCGGGGTGTCCATAGGTGTTGGCGGGCCGGAAAACGGTGCCGCGGGGCGAGCCGGTCGGATCGCTCTCGAAGGTGATGTGCGGTGCGGGACCGGTGTTCTGGAGGGCGCGCGCATGGGAGAGCGCCCTCGCCCGGCCCTTGGTGGCCAGGACGTAGGCCACGTCCAGGACTTCGGCGAGCTGGGCAGGGCCGTCGGGCGGGTTCTGGCGGTCCGGCGCAAGCGGGGCAAGCAGGTCGCCGGCGTCGAGCAGGGCCTGCGGCCGGGTGGCGACGACGAGGCGACGCCGAAGGTCCCGCGCCGTGACTCGGGCGGCGGGAACACCGCCTTGGGCGTACGCGAGGACGAGCTTGTCGCGCAGGGCGTCGCTGTGTGTCCCCACCCATGTCCCGGCGTCGAGTCCGAACCTTCGCATGAGGTCGAGGGCGGCGCTGCGGTAGCCCACCAGAGCCGAGGCCTTGAGCCTGCCGTCTTCCAACCGCCGCTGGATCGCGGCCCGTTCGGCGGTGGCGTCAAGGAGGACGGCATGGTCCCAGAGGCCCTGGTGGATGGCGTACGCGCCGTCGTACACCGCGGCCCGCACCGGTGTTTCGGGCCGGCTGCGGTTGCTCGACACGGACGCGGGGGAAGCCGCATCGGGTGCCGGATCGCCTGGGATCTGCGTGCGGGGCGCAGGAACGAGCGCGGTTCGGCCAGTCTGCTGTACGTGACCGGGCGAGGTCTGTGCGACGGGTTGCGCGACATACGCGTACCCGTTCGCCGCGCCGTGCAGGACAGGGTTCACCTGCGTCGGCGCTCCACGGAACTGCGGCTGGCCATCGGAGGGCGGGCTGACGGGTGGTGAGGTGCGGAACAAGGTGCGGGCGATCCGCCTGGTGGCAGCAGCCAGCCGCGCCCCGAGCCCCGCACCACGACCGCGGCGGATCATCGAGTGGACGACCGGGCTTTCGACCTGGTGCTCGGCCAGATGTGCCCGTACCCGCGCGATGCCGCCCTGGTCGTCGAACACGCTGCGGAGCTGACCGTCATGAGTGACGGTGTTGGCGCTCGCGCCCAGCACGCCGACGGACGGCGACTGCCCGTTTGCGGTGACGCCCGTGGAGACCGCGCCGGAGCTTTCGGCGGTCTGGGATTGCAGGTCCGTCGGAACGCTGACGGTAATCCCGACGGGGGAGTTGATGTCCCGGGCGCGCTTCGGCCAGTACGTGATCCAGGGCTCCCAGCCCAGTGGTGGCGGGTTCTGCGGGGGACGGACCCGGAGGAAGACCCGGCCGTCCGCCAGGACTTCGCGGTGGACGGTGCCCCAGGGGGCGGTCACGGGAATCCCGAGGAGGTCGGCCAACTGCTGGGGGAGCGGGGCCTGGTACTCCGGAAGACGGGTGTCTTTGTTGGGGCCGAGCAGCCTGCCAATGGCGGCACGATCGGCGTTGATCACGAGATGGTCCCCGGGGGCGATCCCCCTTCCCTCCAGGAACTCCGCGACGCTCCGGACGGCTGGCGCCACGTAGGAACCGCCGGGGCCCTCGTCGTCCTTCAGCCAGAGGTTCAGCCTGCCGTGTTCGACGGCAGCATCGATACGGACCGTTCGCTTCTGGCCTGCGGCGAAGATCTTCTCGCTGAGGGCGGCGGACGGTGCGCTCGGGGGCGTCTCGTCCGGAGCCGCGCGGTAGTTGAGGACCTCGGTGAAGGTTGCGCGGCCGATCCTCCGGTTGTCGTGTGCCGGGTTCTGCGGGTCGACCGGGTCGTCGTCGCTCCCGAAGGTGCTCGCGTCGTTGTCCGCGGCCTCCCGCGTTCCCGCAGCCGGGAGGGATGGATCAGGGAGGTCCGAGACGGACGTGAGGAGGTACCGCACCGGTTCGAGACTGTCCGGCATCGCGCCCGTCGGCGAGGGCGGCGGAGGCGGGTCCGGCATGTCCTGAAGCGGCGACCGGTCCAGGGCGGACCGACCACGTTCGAAGCCGTAGATGATGTGCTGCAGGAACCGCTTCGCGCGCTCGCGTGTCCGCCTGGCCCGGTCGGCGGTGCGCTCACGGAGCCCACCGCTGCGACGGCTCTGGCCGCCATCGCTGCTCGCGTGGGAGCGAGCGCCCTCCTGAGTCCAGCCGGCCAGCGGGGCCCGGGGCCGCAGACCACCATCGGTGGCCTGCTGGAATGAACCGCCGTGCGTGACCGTGTTGTTCGGTGTGTTGCCAGGGCGCCGCGGGTCGTTGACCGCGTCTGCGGCCAGGCCGACGACGGAGTGGATGTCGTGGGTGTCGGTCGGCAGGTAGACGACCCACGGCCGCCAGTTCACGCCTGGCGGCACATGGTCCGGGCGCTCGACGGTCAGATAGGGCAGGACGGATGTGCCGCTGCTGAACTTGCGGACGACCTTGCCCCAGGCGGCCACGACAGGGCCGCCGCGGAGCCTGGCCAGCGTCAGGCCGTAGGGCTGGTCGTAGGTGTCGAGGCCGTTCTCGTCCTTGCCGAGGTGGTGACCTATGGCCGCGTCGTCGGTGTTGAGTACGGTCACGTCCGCAGGGTCGACGTGCTTGTCGGCCAGCGCCTTCCTGACTTCGCTGTTGCGCGGGGCTTCGAACTGGCCGCCGGTGCCGTCTGCATTCGGCTGCCAGATCTGCATCTTGCCGCCGGCCGACAGGAAGGCCCGGATCAGCACCGGCCTTCGGGTACCGAAGCCGACGAGTATCCGGCTGAGGGCCAAGGACGGGAGGCCGGGCACCAACTTGCCGGCCTCTCCGCGGAGATCGACGATGCCGCCGAATATGGAGCTGCCGGCCGTTTCGTTGCCCTCGATCAGATATGCCGTCAGCGGGTCGGGCGCGACGTACGGGCCGGTGTCGGCGAGTTCGAGGCGCCCGGAGTCCGCGAGTTCGGCGGGGTTGCCTGGGGTACCGGTGGCACTGGCGCCTGTGACCTCGACGGGGACGATGGCCGCGAGCTCATAGCGGCTGGTGTCTGCGAGTTCGACGTGGTGGGTGATGGGGCGTCCGGCGTTGCCGGGTTCCGTGTTCGTGTAGCGGGCGAAGCTCACGGGGTGGCTGGATGCGCCGGTGTACACATTCAGTTCGCCATCCGGCGTGAAGGCCGAGGGCGCATCGGAGACGAAGATGGAGATCTTGGCGTCGCCCCGCATGAGCGGGGAGATGCCCTGGAGGAATTGCTGTATTTCGGCATTGCGGGCGTTCTCGTCGCGATCGCCGTCGTTCAGGAAGAGCACGACGAGGCGTATCTCCTGTTGCGACGCTTGGACCTCGCGCACGATGCCCTTGATGAGCGGGCTGTGCGGGAGCTGCTCACCGACCTGTTCCGCCTTGTACAGCTGGAAGGTGTGGGGGCTGCGAGTGCGCACTGCGGCGGCCAGGTCCAGAAGGATGATGGGTGCTTGTGTGCCGGTGGGCCGGTCTTCGGCAGTCCAGGGCACCGCGATCCGGACCGTGGCACCGCTGGCGTCCGTCAGGACCACCTGGGCCGTCGGGAGCGCGTTGTATACCTGCAAGATGCTGTCGCTCAGCAGTGTCGTCTCCGCGAAGGCGTTCTCGACCTGGAAGAAGCTGGCCCGGTCCGCGCTGGTGGCCCGCGACTCGAAACGGATCGCATCCCGGACCTGGTTGTCGGCGGGCTGATAGCTGCGCGCAACTTCTTGTGCCGCCTCCCACGACTCCTCGTCCGAGCGCGTGGGGTCGAAGAGCTCGGAGAGCACAGCGAAGTATTGAGCCCGCTGGTGGTTGATGTCGCTCTGGCCTGAGCGGTCCGGAGCAAGCTCGGTCAGCAGGAACTCCGCATCTTCAAACTTCCAGTGCGGGTTCGCAGCAAACCGGATGCGTGTACGCAGGTCCAGAGCCTTCGCCCAGCCGGCGGGCTTGCCGCCCTTGGCGGCGGAGGCCGTGATGAGCGTACGGAGGTCTCGGTATATGCGGCCGGAGAGATTGAAGTTCAGCAGAGTCATGATGGCGCCGGCCGCAAGCCGGAGGCGGGATACCCGGTCGGCGGGTGCCCGGGAGAGGAACGTGTCCGCCAGGATGACGTCCACGTCACGGGGAGTCCAGGGGCCCACGCGCCCCGTGGTCTCGGCGGCCTGACGGACCGTCCGCAGCGAGACCACCGAGCGCAGGTTGCCCCCGCGGGGCCACATCATGCTGGGCGGCCGCTGCGGCTGCTGCGGTACCGGGATCAGCCCGGAGCTCTCCGGGGCGTTGTTGCGGGATGAGTGAGCGAGTACGCGCCGCACGGCGTTCCTGAACCTACGCGTGCGCGACGAGCGACTCTCCTCGGAGTCGCTGCCGTGGCGGTACGCGCCTTCGACGCCCCAGCCGACCAGTGCCGTGCGGGCGACGGCGCCCTGGAGGCTGCCCGCGGTGAGCGAGACGGTGCCGGGCGTCGCCGGGGAGAACGTGGCGCCGAGTACGGGGGCCTGACGGCCTAGCGGGCCGGCGACGCGGCTCTTGAATCCGGCAGGCCTCGGGTTCGGCCGTGGCCTGCGTCCGGAGTTCTCCGCGATGGCGGCCTGGCTCGCCCGATGGAGGATGGTGTCGCCGATCGGCGAAGTGCTCGCAAGTCCGAGGGAGGCGGGGTCCCGCTCCGGGGCGATCGCACCCAACGTTTCGAGCGTGGCGCGGTCCGTAGGCGCGACGACCACCCACGGCTGCCAGCGCGGGTCGTCCTTCGCCTCGGCCGGACGCTCCACCTTCAGCACATGGCGGTTGGTCCTGGGGTCGAGCTCGAGGTACGGCGTGCCCCAGGGAGCGGTGACGGCTTTGCCCCGTGCTCTGGCGGCACGCAGCGCCGGTGACGGTCCGTAGAGGTACTGGACCTTGGTGACCTCCCGTCCTTCGGCGTCGAGGACCGGCGTTCCGTCGGGGTATGTGGCGCGGACCGTCCGCGACCCGACGACCGGGCCCACGGCGGCGTTCGGCACCGCGAGGACGAGGTGTGCGTCCTGCGGAATGCCGGTCCTTTCGAGGTACGCCGACAGCTCTTCCATCGTGCGCGGTGTGTACTTCCAGTCCGAGCCGGCCTGTTCGTACTGGCCGTCCTGCGCCCCCTGCGGACTGAACTCGAACGAGTTGAGCTTGCCCTCGACCAGCGCGCCCTCGACCAGGTAGGGCAGGTGACCGGATGGGGCAAGGCCGTCGGCAGAGCTCAGTGCCTCGGCGAGTGCCGCGGACTGGCTGACGGCGCGACCGCGCCAGCTGCTGTCCCGTTCGGCGCGTACCGAGAGCGCGTACGCGAATGAGCTCCGGTCGTACGACAGTTGTGCGCGTCCGGCCTTCCTCGGCAGGACCTCGCGGAAGCCCACGACGTCCTCGTGGCGCTCGGGGTCGAGGGTGACCGACAGCAGGCCGTGCCGGTCGACGGTGACGACCTGTGCGGCGGCGCGCAGCCGGACTCCGTCCTTCTCGAAGTGCTCGGAGATCTCCTGCGCGGCCACCGTCTCCTGGCCGAGGTCGAGGTTCGAGTAGCAGCCCATGTCGATCAGGTTCAGCGGCACACCCTTGAGTTCGGCGAAATCCCGCATGAGGGGGTATATGGGGTGCTGGGTGATCAGTTGGTGCATGTGTGCTGCCGAGGTCACCGCCTCGCCGTTGGTGATTCCGCGCACTGCGTTCTTGGCGAGGCCCGGTTGGAAGCGGTCGAGGTTTCCGTGCGTCTGGACGTACAGCGAGGGTCCGTCCCAGGCCATGAGCTGGTGTGAGATGTACAGGCCCCCTGTCGGCCCGGCGGTGCCCTTGCCTGCCTTGTCCGCCGGGGCGGCGATGCCCACGAGCTCACGCAGGCCCACTCGGTGCTTGTACCACCTCGTGGTGTGATGCCTCTGGTCCGGCGCCATGAAGGACAGAACCGCCGTGCCCGGCGAGAGCGTCGCATGGGTCCTCGCGTTGAAGATGCCGAGGCCCGCCGATCCGTACACGCTCGTCTTCGTCCACAGTGCCTCGGCAGCGGTCTCGGCCTCGGCCCTGCCCTTGGTGTGCAAGGTGTGGGCTACGGCGAGGATTTGCTCCTGGCGCAGGACCTGAGAGATCGGCCGCCGGGTTGCCGGTGCGTGCCGGGCGAGGATGGCTTCGGCCCGCTCGACAAGGGCGCGGACCTCGGCCTCGGTCTGCCGGCCCGAGGGCTCGGTGCCCGTGTGGGCGAGGGCGTCGAGTCGCGCCAGGTCCCTGGACAGGGCAAGGCCCTCGTGCGGACCGTCGGCGACCATCGTGCGCAGCACCCGGGCCTGTACGGCACCCAGCAGGACTCGTGCCTTGAGCTTCACAGCCAGGTCCTCGGCGCCGGCGGCCTTCTTGAGCTCCGGGTGGGTGGACGCCACGATGAGACGCGCATCGCGGGTGAACTCGGCCAGCGACGCTTCCACGTCTCCTGGCTGCACATCGTTGATCGGATGGCGCGCCAATTCCCGGTGCGCCCTGCGGAGTTGCCGCTCGGCGGCCCGCTGGTTCCTGGCCGTATCGGCGATGAGTGCCGACTCGGTGTCGAGGACGGCGGCGACAACCCGGTCGGTGGCCCGGCGCAGCTTGAAGGAGTCCTGGAACTGCTGATAGCGCTGCTTGGTGCGGGCCAGGAGCGCGGGGCGCTTCGGCTGCGTGGGGGACCCCAGGGGGGCGGGGCTGGGCGCGCCTTCGTCGGTGCTTCCGTGGGCGCCCGGATCGTCTTCGCCGGCGGTTCCGTGGGCGCCCGGATCGTTGAGGGCCTCGCCGACCCGGCTGGGGCGTAGCCGCAGGTCCTGACCGTCGACGGCCTTGCTCAGCGGTCCGCCCATGGTGAGGCCGGCCGAGACCGGGCCGACCTGCTGGCCGCCGGACAGCACGGACGGTTCGGACGGCGGCAGGTCGAGGGTCAGCCCGACCGGGGAGTTGGTGTTGTGGATGTCGTCGGGATAGTAGGTGATCCAGGGCTGCCAGCCCGGCGGCGGCGTCTTCCCCGGGTGGCGGACGGACAGGAAGGACCGGCCATCGGCGAGCGTCCTGCGGTGGCGCGTGCCCCAGGGCGCGGTCACGGGAATCCCGAGTTCCCGGGCGAGCACCAGCGGGTGCGGCGCCTGGTACTCGGGCAGCCGGGTGTCCTTGTTGTGGCTGAGCAGCGCCCCGACGGCGGCATTGTCGGCGTTGACCACGAGGTGGTCCCCGTCGACAATTCCCTGTTCGCGGAGGAACGCCGCGACGGTCCTGGCGGGCGCAGGCACATAGGTGCCGCCGGGGCCCTCGTCGTCCTTCACCCAGAGCTGCAGTTTGCCGTCCCTGAAGGCGACGTCGAAACGGACCGTCCGTGCCTGGGCTGCGACGAAGAGGTTGTTGCTGAGGGCGGCGGACGGTGTGCTCGGGTTCGATTCGTCGGGGGCGTCCAGATAGTTGAGGATCTTGTCGAACGATGCGCTGCCGATGGTCCGGTTGTCGTCGGCCGGGTTCAGCGGGTCAGTCGAGTCGGTGTCGCCACCGATGGTGTTCTCGTCGTCGGCCTCCGGCGCCGTCATGTCCCCGAGAGTTGGAGTCGAGGCAGTCGCGACGGGCTTGAGGATGTACTGCGTTTCGGCTGTGGATACGGGTGTCAGGGACGGCAAAGGCGCGTCCGGCAGGAACGGAGCAGGCCGGAATCGATCGAAGAAGCGGCGCAGGAACTGTCCCGCGCGCGCGACCCGGCCGGGGGTGGGCATACCGAACGCATTGCGCTGCTGCCGGACGTTGAAGATCCGGCCGAGCAGGCTCGGACCGTCCGACGGCTGGACCGATGTGCTGCCTTCGATGTGCCCGTATCCCGGGAATGCTTCGGTGGGGTTCCCGCTCGCCTGCCCGCTCAGGCGCTGCTGGGCGTCCGGGGCGGCAGGCGCGGCGGCCGACCAACGCACCTGCTCGGACAGCCAGTTGAAGAAGCGGAACAGTCCGTCGAGGACACTGTTGCGGTCCTGCGAGAAGGCGGACTCGGCATGCGTACCCGGGTCCCAGGTGCGGCCGAGGAGTTGGCGGTCGTCCGACCGGTCGGAGGGTTCACCGGTGCCTTGGCCGGTGCCGTTGATGACTGGGAGGCCGGTCAGTTGGGCGAGGGCCTCGGCGAAGCGGTCATCGGGGGTGGGCGGCGGGGCCAGGATGGAAAAGAAGTTGGATTCCCGGTCGGTGATGACGCTGGAGGGCTCCAGAGCAAGCTGTATGCGCCGCCCGGACCTGCTTCCTCGGTGGCCGCTGTCGTGTGTGGCGACCCGCTGGAGGTCATCGGAACTCTGGGGTTCGGCGGCCGGATTGCTGGGCGTTACGCGCACGACGTTGCCGCGACCGCTCAGACTCCACTCGCTGTACTCCGCTTCGGCCACCGTGCGCGTTGCGGCAGGGAAGGGTGTTGTGAGACGGGCATCCTGTGCGTCGTCGGCGTCTGATGCCGTGTCGGAGCTGCCGTCGTCGTAGTCGTTCTCGTCGTAGTCGTAGCCGTTCTCGTCGTAGAGATCTCCGTAGTCTGCTGCCTCCATCAGGAGGCTGGCAGGGTGTACGGCCATGCGTGAGAACAGGCGCGACCCCGGCAGTCCTGGCGCGCTGGAGCCCTCGCCGCTGCCGAACGCGGTGCTGCTGTCCGTACCGCTCTGCACCGGCACCGGCCTGTCGGGGTGCGCCGGCAGCAACTCCGGGCCCATGTACAGGTCATGGTCGTCGGATTGCGGGCGGTAGCGCGCGAAGCCCGCGGTCCGATGGCCGTCCTGGTCCAGGTGGGTGGAGTTGTCGGCGTAGAGGTGCAGCATGCCGAGCTCGTCGAGATCCGAGGGGGCGTCGGAAGCCCACACCGTGGCTCCGGCCTTCCTGGCGCCCTGGAGGAAAGCCACGATCTCGGCTTGGCGTGCAGCCACGATCTCGGCTTGGCTTGCGGCCTCGGCGCGGATTCTGTCGTTCAGGAACAGGAGGACGAGGTGAAGCTCAACGCCCCTTTCCCGGGCGGCGCTCTGCAGATAGCGGAAGTCCGGGCTCTCGACCAGGTGCTCACCGCTCGACTCCGGCGTGAAGGGCTGGCTGTCGTCGTCGGGGTCGCCTGCGGCCCTGCGGACCGCGGCAGCCAGGTCGAAAATGGCCACCAGAGCAGACCGGTCGGCGTCCGCGTCGCCGGCCTCGTCGGTGTGCCACGGGTACTCGACTACGGACGTCCGCCCGTCTTCACCGTGCACCACCAACCGGGACGCCTGGCCGACCTTGAGCTGCCCCCACCGCCTGCCGCTCTCCTCGGCACCGGAGAGGCCGACGGGCGTGAAGACATTGGCAAGGAGCGAACCGGTGGCGTCCGCCCGGAAGCCAATGGTCTCCGTGGTCTGACCGGCGTCACGCTGGAAGCCGAGAGCCACCTTCCAGGCCGCTTCCAGCACGACGTCCGCCGTGCCCGTGGCGGCCAACGCATTGGCCACCATGAGGAGTTGATAGGACTGGGTCGGGGTGTCGTCCTGTCCGAAGCGATGCGGTGCCAGGGCGGTGAGCAGGTTCGCGGCGGTGATCAGCAGTTCCGGTGACCGCTCGGCGAGGGTGAGGTGAGCCTTGAGCTCGAAGGCCAAGCGCCGGCCGCCGGCCGGACCACCTTCGTGGTGGGCGTAGGCCACGACGTCCAAGAGGTCGTTGAAGTAGGGCTCCTTGCCGGTGAGCGACATTGTTCGAAGGGTGCTGCGTGCCTGCCGCCTTCTGTAGTACGTCTCCCCTCCGTGCAATCTCAAGGCCGACGTCATGGAGATGAGCCCCTTGGGCCCCCCGGGGCCGAAGAGCGCCTTTCGTTCCCAGGCGCCGGACCTGCGTGCGTTCTGGGCGAGGTCAAGGGCATCCCGCAGGCCCTCCGTCATGGGCCAGTCATCCACGGGCGCCTCGTACAGCGGCGTGTCCGAACTGGCCTGCTCGCCCGAGTACGTCGGTGGTGCGGGGTCGCCGGCCGCAGGCGTGGCGGCAGCCGACGGATCCACGAGGGAGGAACCGGAGTCCGCCGTCAGCTCCGGCTCCGGGTCCGGGGCATCGGGCAACTCGGGGGTCCTGGAACGGAAGTTGTTCCGTATCGCCTCGATGCGCTGGCCGATCCGCTGGAAGCGCATCGTCCATGGGTCGCCTTCACGGATGCGCGTGGCCAGATCGTCGCCGGAGTGGAGGCCCGGATCTTCCCAGTCCTGGCCGACCCGTGAAGGCCGGACCCGGCCCCCGTCGGTCGCCTCCCGGAGCGTTCCGTCGTACGCCACGGTGCTGTTCGACGAGTTGCCCGGGCGCCTCGGGTCATTGAGTTCGGAGAGGTACAGGCCGGTGACGGAGAAGCTGAGGTGGGTGTCGGTCGGCAAGTAGACGACCCAGGGCCGCCATTGCACGCCGGGCGGTACATCGTCCGGGCGCAGGACGGCCAGGTAGGGCCAGTTTCGGTTGCCGTTGTGGTACCGCACGACCACCTTGCCCCAAGCGGCTACCACCGGAGCGCCGCGGAGCCTGGCCAGCGTCAGGCCGTAAGGCTCGTCGTAGACCTGGAAGCCGTCCGAGTCCGTGCCGAGGTACGTACCGATGGCCGCATTGTCCAAGTCGAGTACGGATACGTCGCGCCCTGTGACGCTCCTGCTTGCCAGCGTCTCCTTGATGTCGCGGTTGCGTATGGTTTCGTACGTGCCGCCGGCGCCTCTGGCGCCCGCCCGCCAGATCTGCAACTTGCCCGCGGGTGAGGTGTGCGTTCGGATCAACTTCGAATAGTGCGCTCTGAAACCGCGGAGTATCCGGCCGAGGGCCACGGACGGTGCGATGGCCGCTGGTCCGGTCTCCTGGCGGAGATCCACGATGGCCGCGAAACTCATGCCGCTGTGCTGGTCGTTGTCGGCCGCGAGGCCCTCTGCCGGACCTGCACCGCGCGTGTTGGCTGCGTCCTCCGATACCCCTGGGGCAGTGTGCCGTGCCGAGGCATTAGGCCCGAACTGGCCGAGGTCGGGGATGAATCCGCCTGGGCCGGCACCTTCGGCGTCGTCGGTGCCGACCCTGTCGGCGATGGGGCGGAGGCCGGTGGCGTCGAATTCCGAGCTGTGGTAGCGGACGAAGCCCGAGAGCAACGGCTGTGAGGGTGCACCGATCCGCGACCTGTATAGGACCAGGTCGCCGTTCGAGTCGAAAGCGGTGGGCAGGGCGGTGCCGTACACGGCGACCTTGGCGGGTGCGTCGTTCGCCAGGAGCGGGGCGATGCCCTTGAGGAACCCCTCCATGTCGGCCTTGCGGTTGGAATCCGGTCGGCGTGTGTCGTTCAGGAAGAGCAGGACGATCCGGACCTCCCGCTTTGTCGCCCGGGAGTCGTGCAGCAGGCCTTGGAGGAACCGGTTGTGCCGGTACTGTTCGCCGACCTCCAACGCCGTGAACGGCAGTCCGGTGTCGGGGTTGAGAGTGCGCATTGCTGCGGCTAGGTCCAGATAGGCGATCTCTGGTTGCTCGCCGAAAGCCTGGTCGCCGTCAGTCCATGGAAGCGCGATGTCGCTTTGTCCGTACAGTTCCTGGATATGGAGCTGGGATGACGGGCTCGGGTCGTGCCCCTCCCAGACATGTTGCGGAACCGGTGACGTGTCCATGGTGACGTGCTCGAGTGAGAAGACACTGGCCCGCTTGGAACCCGTGCGTGCCACCTGGATGGGGATCGCCGCCTGGGGCCGGCTGTCGGCACGCTGATAGCTGCCCGCAACCTTCTCCGCAGCCCTCAACCCGCCCTCGGAAGCCAACGCGGCCGCCACGGTGAGGAGTTGATACATCTGGTGGTCGATGCTCTCCTGGCCCGCGCGGTAGGGCGCCAAGGTGGTCAGCAGGTACTCCGCATCGACAAGCAGCTGCGGCGAGCTCCTGCCGAGGAGCAGGCGGGCGCTCAGGTCCAGACCCGTCGCCTCGGCCGTGGCCCGGCCAACGCGAATGTCGGCTGCGGCCACGACCTTCACGAAGTTGTCATAGACGTGCAGCTCACTGGAGCCGCTGACCGGACCGATGTCCAGTCTCGCCACGACGGTGATGGCCCGGTACATGACGGCGGCCGACTCGGAGCGCGGCTGGGTGTCGAGGGTGTCCTGTGCCTGGCGGGTGTCCAGGAGCTGCTCGGGAGTCCACTTGCCGGAGCGATGTTCTGCCATCGCGATGATGCGGGCCCGCGACAGCGCGTCCGCCTCGCGCCCCGCATTGCCGGCGGGCCTCGGGGCGCCCTGCGTCAGCTCCAGCTCCCGCTCCCGCTCCCGCACCAGCTCCTCGGCGACCTCCGACGCCCAGCCGCCGATCGTGAGGCGCGACCAGTACCGCCTGTTGACGGGCGCAGTGAACGCAGCGACCGGCGCGCGCAGAGTGACTGGCGCCGGCGCAATGGTCCGCTCGGGCGCAGCGATCGGCGCCGTCTGTGCAGAACTGTCCGTACGCTGCTGGGAGTTGAGCACGCGCTCCAGGACCTGCCTGCCGAAGGTCCGGAACCTCCTCCTGCGCCTCGTTCCCGTCTCATCGACGGAGTCGTCGGAGTGGAGGCCCGGATCTTCCCAGCCCTGGCCGACCCGTGAAGGCCGGACCCGGCCCCCGTCGGTCGCCTCCCGGAGCGTTCCGTCGTACGACACGGCGCTGTTCACCGTGTTGCCGGGACGCCTGGGGTCCTGGAGTGCGGAGGCGCTCAGGCCGACGACGGAGTGGCTGTCGTGGGTGTCGGTCGGCAAGTAGACGACCCAGGGCTGCCATTGCACGCCGGGCGGTACATCGTCCGGGCGTAGCACGGCCAGGTAGGGCCTGTACGGGTTGTCGTTGTGGTTGCGCACGACGACCCTGCCCCAAGCGGCTACCACCGGGGCGCCGCGGAGCCTGGCCAGCGTCAGGCCGTACGGCTCGTCGTAGGCCTGGGTACCGTCCGCGTTGCGGCCGTTCGAAGCACCTACGGCTGCATTGTCGATGTCGAACACGGCCACGTCCTGCGGACCGACGCCCCTGTTGGTAAACGTCCGTGCAGCCTCGTCGCTGTTGAACAGCAGACTGTACCGGCCGTAGGGGCCCCCATAGACGACCTGCATCCTGTTCCCGCCCGACAGGACGGCTCGGATCAACTTCGCGGGCCGGGCACCGAAGGCGGTGAGAATCCGGCTGAGGGCCGCAGACGGGGCGGGGGCATCGGCCGGGTCGTCGGTTTCCTCCGGGGGACCCACGATAACGGCGAGATCCACGACTCCGGCGAAGCCCGCGTCACCACGACTGTCGTTGCCCGCGGTCAGGTCCGCCGCGGTCCACGAGGTGCCCGTGTTGGTTCGCTGCCCGTGCTGACCTTGCGCAGACGTACCTTCGCCGTTGCCGACGCCCAGGAGATCCGGACGGAGTGCCGGACCGGGTTGGGCTTGCGGCAGGTTCTCATACCGGACGAAGTGCGGGCCGGCGACGTGCGTGGATCCGTGGTCGTGCAGCGTCAGCTCGCCGTACTCGAGTTCGGCGGGCGCGTCGGAGGCGTACACGGCGACCTTGGCGGGGGCATCGCTCGCCAGGAGTGGGGACATGCCCTGGAGGAGCTGCTCGATGTTGGCCTTGCGATTGGCCTCCGGGCGGGTCCTGTCGTTCAGGAAGAGCGCGATGATCCGCACCTCCTGCTTTGTCGCCACGGATTCGCGCAGCAGGCCCTGGAGGAGCGGGCCGCTCCGGAAGTGCTCACCGACCTCCCACGCGGTGTACAGCTGACCGGTGTCGGGGTTGATGGTGCGCAGCGCGGCGGCCAGGTCCAGATAGCCGAGCGCCGGTCCACCGGCGCCTGGCTGGTCCCCGTCAGTCCATGGAAGCGATACCGAACGGATGAGGCCTTGCGCGCCCTGGATGTGGAGCTGGGATGAGGAATTGGGGTGGTGCGACCTCCAGAAGTAGTCGGGCAGCGGTGTCGCGTGTGCGGTGGTGTGCTCGAGTGCGAAGACGATTGCCCGCTCGGACAGACCTGCGTAGGCGACCCGGAAGCGGACCCCCGCCCGGCGTTGCTCGTCGCTGGGCTGATAGCTGCGCGCGAGCCTGGCTGCCCTGTCGCCCCCGCCATGGGCGAGAAACAGGGATGCCACGGAGAGCAGTTGGTACATCTGGTAGTCGATGCTCTCCTGGCCCGCACGGTGCGGCGCCAAGTCGTTCAGGTAGTACTCCGCATTGTTGAGGGCCTGTGGCCCGTGGGTACCGAGCAGAAGGCGGGCACGCAGGTCCAGAGCCGTCGCCCAGGCAGCGGGGCGGCCGCCCTGGCTGGCGGCGTGGGCGACGAGGTCGACGAAGTCCTTGCGCCGGGCGTCGTTCAGCCCGAGCTGGAGGCTCACCAAGATGCTGGTGGCCCGGATCCGGTGCCCGTACGCCTCGTGTTCCGTCAGCTGGAAGAGGGCAGCCCGTGCCGGATCGGCCTGCAGGAGCCGCTCGGGAGTCCAGTCGCCGTTGGCCTGCGCCCTCACGGCGGCGATGCGGGCCGCCTCCAACGCGGGCGCCGCGGGCCGCCGTTCGTCGTTCTGGCCGTACGACGGCGGCAGCGCTGCCGTTTCGGTGTCGTACGCATCGAGGAGCCCTGCCGTATCGGTGTAGTGCTCCTCGGGGAACGCTGCCGTTTCGGTGCCGCCCTCCTCGAGCGTCACCGTGACCTCGCCGACGACGGGCGTCGCGGTGTACCGGGGCAGATCTGACGGCTCGGCGTGAGAGGTGCCGGTCATGTTCCAGCCGCCGGCGGGGGTCACCTCGTACAGCGGCATCGGGAAGGGCAACTGCTGGGGACGCGAGTTGCCGGTGCGGTTCCGTCGGATGCGCAGGCGCCGAACGACACCTCGGCCCGCGTCCACGAGTCTCCGCAAGGCTGAGACTTCCTCGTCGTTGGCGTCGTCTGCGTCGCCGGTGTGGGTGCCCGGGTCGTCGAAGCTCTGGCCGACCCGGCTGTAGGGCAACCGGCCCAGGACCTGACCGTTGACCACGGCCCGGCTGAGGGGGCCTTCGTAGCCGATCGTGTTGCTGACGCGGAGGGCTTCCGGGTCGGGGTCGTCGGACAGCGAAGGGTCCTCCGCGGCCAGGGAGGGCAGCACCGGTGCGGCGGGCGGCACGGGGAGCGGGTCCAGGTTGCTGTCGCTGTCGTCGTTGCTGTCCTCCTCGTCCTCGTCCTCGTCGTCGCTGTCAGTGGCGTGGGCGAGGGCGTAGGGGTCGGAGTCGTCGGCCTCCGGTGTGCTGTTGGCGGAGAGGACCACGGGGGCGTCATCGGCTGTGTCGGCCTGGTCGGTGACGGGGGCCGTGCCGGTGGCGCCGTCTTCGTCGTCGCTGTACGTGGCGTGGGGGTTGAACTCGTCGGCCTCCGGTGTGCTGTTGGCGGAGAGGACCACGGGGGCGTCATCGGCTGTGCCGGCCTGGCCGGAGACAGGGACCGTGCTGGTGGCGCCAGCGCTCGCGGCCGCGGTGCCCGCGGCCGAAGAGCCCGCGCCCGAAGAGTCCGCGCCCGAAGAGTCCGCGCCCGAAGTGCCTGCGGCCGGGGCGTCCGCAGCCGGGACGGAGACAGGCGGGGCGGTGGCGCCTGTGCGGGCCGGGGTGCGGTCGACGGGGCCGCGGAAGGCAATCTCCCCCGTGTGGTTGTTGATGTGGAGGTCGCCGTACCTGTCGAGGGTGCCGGGGAGTCGTGTGATCCACAGGTGCTTGGCGTACGAGCCGAGCCCTCGGGTGAACTCCTCCAGGGCGAGGGTGCGTTGCTCCATCGAACGGCTGTCGTCGCTGAGGAAGAGCGGAAGGATCGCCAGCTCTCCCTCATGCTCCTCCGTGCCGATGGACAGGGAGTCGACAGCGATGTTGTTCTGGAGGTGTGTGCCGATGTCGCCCGCCGTGTGCGGGAGTTGCCCGTGGGCGCGCGCCCCCATGGCCGCGGTCATGTTGATGAGGATCACACGCCGGTTGCGATGGCTCCAGGGAAGTTTTTGGGAGGCCGCTTGGCCCGCGGGGATCGAGTGGTCGATCAGGAGCGAGCGGGTGGGGTCGTGCAGCGGCCAGTACTTGTCCTGCGACGCGGGCAGCGTGTCCGCCGGCTGGAACACGCTGGCGAGGTGCGAGCCGGTGGGAGCGACACGGAAGTCGATACGGGGAGTGGGGTTGGCGATCTGCGCGGCGGTGGGCTGGTAGCGCTCGGCCCTGCGACGGGCTCGGGCGTTGCCCGGGTCCTCGGAGGTGGCCAGCGCGTACGCCACATCGAGGAGTTGTTCGAGCTGGCGGTCCTTGTCGAGCTGGTCGTGCCTGTTCTGCGCGTGGAGGGTCAGCAGCTCGTGAGCCATCACCAGTACATCGCGGTGGTCGGCGACGACGAGGCGGCGGAGGAGGGCCAAGCCCGTGGTCCAGGCGGCGGCAGGGCCGCCCAGTGTGTAGGAGTGGACGAGCTTGTCACGGAAGGCGGTGAACTGTTCCTGCGTCCAGCCGCTGCTTTCGAGGCTGAGTCCGAGTCGTTTCATGTCGGCGAGGGCCGCGAACTCGTAGTGGGTCAGGGTCGCTTGGTCGAGCCGGCCCGCTTTCAGACGGTTCTCGATGGACTGCTTTTCGGCACGTGCATCCAACAGGCTGTACGGGCTCCACTTGCCGCGGTTGATGGCGATGGTGCTGTCGTTGACCGCGGCCCACAGAGCGGAGTGGTGGACTCCGGCCTCTCCGTAGGTGGGCAGTTGGGTTGCTCCCGGCTCTGCCGGCGTGTACGCGGGCACACCTTGGTCCTCGGGGGCGGCCGCGCGATGCGCCGGCGGCCGATAGGTCCAACCGGAGCCGGACTCCGTGGACCCGAGGTTTTGCTGGTGTTGGAATCCGTCGGCCACGTAGCCGAGGTCCGAGAGGGTTGGGACGCCGCTTGGCTGCGTGGACCCGAGGTTCTGCCGGCGTTGGAAGCCGTCGGCCACATGGCCGGGGTCCGACAGGTTCGCGACGCCGTCGGACCGTGTGGACCCGGGGTCCGACAGGTCTTGGAGGCCGTCGGACTGCGCGGACCGGAAGCCCGGCTGGTGTTGGAAGCCGTCGGCCACATAGCCGGGGTCGGACTGGACCTGAAAGCCGTCGGACTGGGCGGACCCGAGGTCCGACAGGTCTTGTTGGTCGTCGGCGGCGGCCCCGAAGCCCGGCCGGTCCAGGAAGCCGTCGGACTGAGTGGACCAGAAGCCCGGCAGCCGTTGGAAGCCGTCGGACTGCTGCCGGGAGTCGGCCGCTGGAGGCCGGGGCCCGCTCGGCGGCTGCACATCCCCGCGCCCGTGCTGGAGCGCCGGCGAGAGGAGGTACATGTGCCGGCCCGCCGAGGAATGGATGTAACGGTTTGTCGGGAGGGGTGCCTGAGTCGCGGCGTACCGCGGGTTGCCGTAAGGGTTCCCCGGGACGGGTGCCTGAGCCGCGGCGGACTGTGCATTCGGGGCAGGGGAGGTGCGGAAGATCCTGCGGAGGATCCGCCTGCTGGCGTTCACCATCCGGCGCCCGAGCTCCGAGCCGGACCGGCGGCTGCCGGTGCTTCCGGAGTTGCTGGAGTGCGGGGCCCCTTCGTACGTCTGGCCGACCAACGTATTGGACCCGGAGTACGGGGGAAGCGTGGCGTCGGAGAGCAGATTCGACGCGCCGCTCTGCGCCACGTCACCCACGTGAACGCCGGGGAGCCGCCTGCCGGTTCCGAACTGCGGAGGCATGTCGGTGCCCGGCGTGCCGAGCACGAGTGAGACGAACCCTGCACGAGTGGAACGCGGTTGGTCCACCGTGGAGGAGATCGTGTGCAGCAGGACCTGCCCGCGGCTGTTGACCTTGATCGCGCCGTTGTGGGCGGTCCACACCTGGTACGCGGAGTCTCCCTCCAGTGCGTTGGCCACCGTACGGGCAGCCAAGTCCTGTAGGGCCGCGGTGCGCTTGGACCGGGTGGAGGTCACGGGGACGACGTTGAGCCGCTTGCCGTCGACCCCCGCAAACTCCTTCAACTCGGCCAATTCACGGATGCCGGCGATCTGCTGCGCCGTGAGCGCATCCAGATCGATGTAGACCGTCGGCTGCAGTGCCCAGGGCAGCTGCGGCTGGTTCTCGACCGACTGGTTCGTCGAGTGCTTCCCCCAGCGACGTACTGCGGGTCGGCTGCCCTGCGTGGCGCCGGTGAGCACGGTCGCCAAGAGGGAACGCGTAGGGATGGTCAGGGGAGTGACCGGCCCAGCCGGCGCGTTGAGGAGGGCGTCGGACAGCTCGTACCGCGCGGCCGCCGTCCATGCGGCGGTTTCGTTCTCGCCTTCCAGGAGGGCTACCGCGACGGCGTTCGTCTGCTGCCGCCGGGCCGGACCGTGCTCGCGGCCCGGACGGTTCGGCGCCGCAGCGTCGAGGATTTCGTCGGCCTGCGCCACCAGGGCGGCACGGAAGTCGGCGTCAAGGGAGCGCAGAGTGAACACGCTGTCGATGTAGTGGGCCATCCGCGTGGCGGCCACCGCCCCGTAGAGGGCATGGGCATGGGCGACCAGGGTCTCCGCCGCCTGGGAGTCGGCCTCGGGAGTCCGCTCCCGGTAGGCCGCGGGCCTCAGCACGGACCGCAGTATGGGCCGGGCCAGCGAGCGGAAGAGCTCCTCGTCGTCGTACCCCTGTACCTCGACGAACCTGGTGAGTTCAGCCGCTTCCGTTTCGGCGCTGAGCGACTGCCGCGCGACAGTATCGCGGGTGACGAGGTCGGCGATGCCCTCTCCCACGGTGCGCAACTCCGCCACGGTGGACTGCACGAAGGGCAGGTGCCGGACCCGGCGCGCGGTGCGGCGCGTCATGTCCCCTACGGTCTGGCCGATGTCGCCTGCGTCGGACAGGAAGCTGGTGAGGAATCTGTCGAGACGATCCTGCGCCCGGCGCGGGCGCGGCTCTGCGTCATCGGATTCGTCCGAGCTGTTGTGCGTGCCTCCGGTGTACGTCTGTCCGACCCACGAGGTGCGGTCACTCGGGCCGGGGTCCGCCGGGTCCGCCGTCCCCAGGTCGAGGCCGAGGATCGCATCGGCGAGGGAACTCCGCCGGTATACCCGCCGGGCGGCGGCCGACGAGCTCTCCGGCTGCTGCTGCTGTGCGGCGTCGTTGTACGCGGCGCCCGGATAGTCCGGCGGGAAGGAGTAGGTAGGGGCCAGCC
This sequence comes from Streptomyces sp. NPDC020681, assembly GCF_044334895.1. Lineage (NCBI taxonomy): Bacteria > Bacillati > Actinomycetota > Actinomycetes > Kitasatosporales > Streptomycetaceae > Streptomyces > Streptomyces sp. NPDC020681. The sequence continues at coordinate 63,992 of NZ_JBIRTX010000011.1, forward strand.
CAGGTACGTAGCGGGGCAGGTCCAGGCCGGTGAGGTCCTCACCAGTGAGGAAGTCACTGTGCGAGCCGTCGGCGCCGTTGGGCCAGCCTTCGGCGCCGTGCACCTCGAAGCTGAGGGACTGTGGGTTCGCCAGCGCGGCATCCGATCCACGGACCTGTTCGAGCAGCAGCGCACCATCCTCGTTGATCCGGATGAGCGCACCCTCGCGGGGACCCACCACTGCCGGTCCCTGGACCGAGGAGCCGGCGAGCTGGACTGTGGCATCGACGAACGCCCGCTGTGCGGCCGCCTGGTGGGCCGGGAGCACATCGGTGCGGTGGGACATCGGAACGATTGCCATGCGGGGCTCGGAACCGTCGGTGTAAGCAGCCAGCTTGGCGTGTTCCGCACTGGCGTACCAATGTCGTGCGAGGCGGATGGCGGCCTCGGCGATCTGCTCCTGCGTGCCGGCCTGGGCGGCCTCGTCCACGTCGACGTACACGGCGAAGTGCCGGGCGCCGGGGGAGGTGACTTGTTGGGCCTGGCCGCCGCGGTTCCGGCTGGGCGCCCAGATGCGCAGGGCCTTGGCCCGGGCATCGTGTGCGCCCAAGTACCAGGTGCTGTCCGGATTCCTGCCCTGGGGAACGGTACGGACGAAGACCGACCGATGTGTGGAACCGACGTGGGTGGAGAAGGCCAGGGCTCCCTCAGGGGCTGTCAGCGACACGGCGCTCGGGCGCAGCGACCTGGCCTTGGCTGTGGGGTTGCCCTTCAGCAGTACGGCACTTGCCACCCCCAGGAGGTGGGCCCGCAGCGCGTGCGAGCTGCCGCGGCCGGGCCGGTCCGGGGCGTAGTACTGCACGAGGTTCGCAGCGTCGGCGAGCGCGTTGGCCAGATCTTCTGCGCTCGTCTGCCTTTTGAGGATCGCGTACAGGTCGGCGATGCTCTCGGCGAGATAGGTGGCATTGACCGGACCAGCGATCGCCAGGGCGTGAACGATGGCCTGCTTTGCCGTTTCCCATTCCCCGGCCTTGAAGTTGCTGCGTCGGTGCTGCGGAGCAAGGATCCGCCGGGCGCCGTCCTCAAGGCCTGCCCGCACGCGACCCTTGTACAGGCCTTGACCTTGCCGGAAGACGAACTGCTCCTGGTCCCCAGCCGTGAGTGCCTCGATCATGGCGGTCATGTCGAAGGCCGGCTGGTACACCTTCATCACGCTGCGCGCCGCCTTGTTGAGCGTGTCCAAGTCCTTCCGGCGGCGCGCCTCGAGCTCCCTCTGCCGGCGTGCCTCAAGGTCCCTTTGACGGCGTTGCTCAGTGTCCGCGCGGTGCAGGAAGGCGTTGACCTTGGCAAGCCCTCGATTCACGAAGTTGCCTTGGCCCTGCGAAGTGGAGGCGTTGTCGGCGGAGTCGCCCCCATGGGGAAGACCTGTGAACTCTTGACCGACGAGGCTCCGGCCCTCGATGGCGTCCTCGAGGCTACCGAGGCGGTTCACGGTGGAGCTCTGGGCCGGAGGCTGCTCGGCATCCGGCTTGACGATCACGCCGAACTGCGCGGGTGCGAGGGCGGCCGTCGCGATCGGGGTGGTGATGACGGGGGGCGCGCTGCGGACTCGCTGTATGGGCTGGGTGTCCGCCGGCGGAACTTGGGCGATTGCGGCGTCCGCGTCGAGGGATGCCACGGAGTAGGCGTCGATGTCGGTCTCGACGTCGGTGTGGCCGTCGGTGTCCAGGGACGACACGGAGTAGGTGTCGACGTCGGTGTGGCCGTCGGTGTGGCCGTCGGTGTCCAGGGACGACACGGAGTAGGTGTCGACGTCGGTGTGGCCGTCGGCGTCCGGGGGTGCCACGGGGTAGGCGTCGACGTCGGTGTCCACGGATGCCACGGCGTAGGCGGCGGCATCGGCGTCCAGGGATGCCACGGAGTAGGCATCGGCGTCGTCAGCCAGTGGCGAAGCGGTGTCGGAGTCCGGAGACGACTCCCTGGCGTGGATGACGGCCGCAGGCGTGCCGGCGGGCTCTGCGGTGTGCTCCGCCGCAAGCTGGTCCGAGGCATTGAGCGTGTCGCGTATCAGCGCGGCCAGTTCGTCGTCGACCGGCGTTGCCGAGTCGTCGAGGTCGCCGTAGGGCTCGCCGTCGCGGCCGGTTTCGCGGCCGGTCTCGCGCGTCTTGTAGGGGTCGGTGTAGAGGTCGTCGTCGTCCGAGTCGGTCCCGACGGCATCCGGTGCGGCTTCCGGCACCGCCGGCGGGATCAGGCCGGCCGCGGCGTAGTAGCCGTCCTCGTCCTGCCGCAGCACCACGTGCCCGTTCACCCGGCCCTGGGGCCTGAACGTGTGCACCTCGCCGTCGGCCGCGACCACGGACACCTTCAGGCCGTATGCACGCGAGGCCAGCGACGGGAGCAGTGTCTTCGCCGCGCCGGTGTTCCACTGCGCATGGCCGGTCGGCCGCCGGTCCCGTCGCGCCAACTGGATGTTGGCGAGCTTCGCCTTCTCCTCGGGAGTGAAGTGCTTGGAGGTGTACGTGGCGATGATGTAAGTCCGCGCTATGTGCGACCCCTTCTTGTACGTGGCCTTCTTGGTGATCCCGGCGAGCTTGAGCTCCTCGCGGGTGAAACGGAAGGTGGGATCGATGACGAGTTGGCGTAGCAGCGCCCGGTCCTGGGCCGTCCTGGGCTCGTCGAGCCGACCCGCCAGGTCGTACCGCATCTCGTGCGCAGGCGGCAGCGCCTGCATGACCTCCGGTGAGACATGGCCGTCCGTACTCATCTGGATGGCCGCCTGCTTGAAGGCCCGGAAGAACGAGTGGTCGTTGCGCTCGGCCGGTGCCATCTCGAACCGCACCGGCGAGTTCGTGGCCGCCAGCGTGATGCGGCCCTGGTCGTCCGTCGCGCTCGCGAAGCGCTTGGGCAGCGCGAGTTCGCCGCCGACCCAGGGGACCACCTGCTCGCCCTGCGACGCGTCCGCCGCGGTCGGTACCACCGGGGTGCTCTCGACGCGAGCCTGCTCGACGGGAGCGGGGCGGCGCCACCTCCGGTACCGGTTGCGTGCCCGGGCCAGCAGGCCCGGCGCGTTCGACCGCCCCGTACCCGATGTGTTGTTGCTGTCCGAGTGCACGCCGGGTGTGTACGACTGGCCGACCAGCGTGGTGTCGGCGACGGCGCCCTGGAGGCTGCCCGCGATGTGCGAGACGGCGCCGGGTGTCGCCGGGGAGAACGAGGCGCCGAGGACGGCGGCGTGGTGGCCGAGTCGGTCGGAGTCTTCGCTCCTGCGTCCGACCGGCTTCGGGTCCGCCTGCGGCCGGCGGCCGGAGTTCTCCGCGATGGCAGCTTCGGTCGGCCGATAGAGATTGCGGTCACCGATCGGCGACTGGCTCGCGTCGTCGAGCGTTGCCGGCTCCTTCGGGTCGACGGCCATCCACTTCTGGAGCATGGCGGCGTCCATCGGGTCGACGACCACCCACGGCTGCCAGGACGGGTCGTCCATCGCATCGGCCGGACGCTCCACCAACAGCACATCGCGACCGGTGGCGGGATCGACCTCGAGGTACGGCGTACCCCAGGGCGCGATGACCGACCGGCGCCGCGCGGTGGCGACACGCTGCGCGGGCGACGGGCCGTAGAAGTACTGCTTCCTTTCGGTCTTCGTTCCGTCGGGCTGGGTTTCGACGTGGGTCCGGGACCCGATATCCGGGCCCACGGCGGCGTTGGCCATCGCGAGGACGACGGTCGCGTCCTTCGGTACGCCGACCCTCTCGAAGTACTCCGAGAGCTCTTCCATCTCGTGTGGTGTGTACGCCCAGCTCTGCCCGCCCTCGGCGTCCTGCGGAGCGCGCTTGAACACATTCAGCTTGCCGCCCTTGACGAGCGCACCCTCGATCAGGTGTGGACGGAGACGGGATGTATTCGACCCGGCGTTCCATGTCACTGCGTCGGCCAGGGCCGCGGACTGGCTGACCGCACGGCCGCGCCAGCGGTTGTCCCGCTCGGAGCGAGCGGAAATCGCGCCGGCGAAATCGTTCCGGCGGTAGGACAGCCGCGCAGGGCGGACCTGCTTCGGCCGCAACTGCTGGAAGCCCTCGAAGTCCCTGCGGTCCGGGTCGCGGTAGACACCCAGAACGCCGTGCTTGTCGAGGCCCACTTCCTGTGCGGCGGCGTGCATCAGGATGTTCTTCGGGGCGAAGAGCTCGGTGAGCTCCTGGGCTGCGACGGTCTCCTGGCCGAGGTCGAGGTTCGAGAAGCAGCCCATGTCGACCACATTGAGCGGAACACCCTTGAGGTCGGCGAATTTCAGCATGTAGGTGTACGTGGGGTGCTGGGTGGCCAGTTCGTGCATGTGCGCCGCCGAGGTCACCACCTTGTCCCGCCGGCCTCCGCGCGCCTTGCCCTCGGCCAGGCGCGGGTCGAAGCGGTCGGCGCTGCCGTGGACCTGGAAGTACATCGTGGGCCCGTGCCAGGTCATGGGCAGTTCTGCGACGATCGTCGTGGTGCTCTGGCCGCTCTTCTCCCCGGCGTTCTGCGGCTGGCCGTTCCCGCTGGTCAGCTGGTCGGCCATCGGCTTCGGAAGCGCGACAGCCAGCTTTTCGCGCAGGCCCACCCGGTGCTTGGGCCAGCCCACGGTCTGCTTCGTTTCGCCCGGCGCCATGAACGACAGGGCCACCGCACCCGGCGAGAGCGTCCCGAAGGTCCGCACGCTGAAGACGCCGAGACCGGCCGAGCCGTAAATGGCGTTCTGGGTCCGCAGCGCCTCGGCTGCGGTCTCGGCCTCGGCCCTGCCCTTGGTGTGCAAGGTGTGGGCCACGGAGAGGAGTTGCTCCTGGCGCGCTGCCTGAGTGAGCGGCCGGGGGGTGGCCGGTGCGTGCCGGATCAGGATGGATTCCGCCTGCTCGAGGAGCGCGCGGACTTCGGCCTCGGTCTGCAGGAGTACATCGGCACGGGCTGTGTCCCCTGAGCCGGTACGTCCGTGGGCGAGTGCGTCGAGCCGCGCGAGGTCCTCGCCCACGGCGAGGCCCGCGGGCGGACCGCCGGCGACCATCGCGCGCAGGACCTGGGCCTGTACGGGCGCAAGCCGCGCAAGGGCCTTGGACCTGACGCCTGGATCCTCGGCTGCGGCTGCCTGCGCGAGCTCCGGGTGGGTGTACGCCACGATGAGACGCGAATCGTCGGTGAACTCGGCCAGCGTGGTCTCCGCGTCGTCCGGTTGCACGCCGTTCGCCGGATTGAGCGCGAGTTCCGCGTACATCGTGCGGATGTGCTGCTCTGCGGCCTGCAGATTGCCGGCCATGTCCGCGATGAGCTTCGCTTCGGTGTCGAGGACCGAGGCGGAGACGAGTTCGGACGCCTGGCGCAGCTTGCGGACATCCATGAACCGCTGGTAGCGCTGCTTGGTGCGGCTCAGGAGCCCGGGACCCTTCGACGGTGCGGGGGTCTGCTGCGGTGCGGCGGCGGGGAGGCCGGAGGAGACCGTGTCGGTGGGGGCGCCTTCGCCGACGCTGCCTTGGCTGTCCGTGTCTTCGCCGATGGCGGCCGGAGCCGTGGTGTGGCCTGCGGGTGGGGCTCCTTCGGATGTGGCGGCTGCGGTCACGTTGGGCGCCGTCAGGATGTCGTGGCGCCTGGCGACGCGGTCCAGGCGAATGCCGTCGTTCGAGGACGCGTGCTGCTGGACTTCGTCGCTGCCGCCGCCGGTCGGTGCCGTTGAGTCGGCGGCCAGTGACCGGGTGGTGGTGAGGCGGAGCACGGAGCCGTCCAGTGACAGGTCGGCCGCTTCCGACCCGAAGGCACCCTCGGCACCGAGGGTGTTCCGCATCAGCTCGACGAGGCCGTCGCTGAACTCGGTCGCCGGAGTGCCGGGGCCGGGCGGGGGCTGCAGGCCTTGCGGGAGCTTCGCCGCCTGCGCACGGTGGAAGCTGATGATCTTCAGGTTGTCATCGTCACTGAGCCTGAACTCCCGCAGGGGGATCTGCTCGTCCCTGTCCTGCAGTGCGTGGTACGGATCGATCTGGGACGGCAGGATGCCGGCCGCTTCCAACTGGGCTGTCGAGAAGGTCACATCGGGGTTGGCGTACAGCGTCCACTCGGGCTCGCTGTCCGTGTCGTCGTCCGAGGCGCGGGCCGGCATGTCGACCGGCCCGGTGTCGTCGCCCGGGTTAGGAGCGTCGGCCTGAGGCAGGTCGGCGTGCGGCATACGGATCGGGCGGGCCGCGCCGTAGTGGCCGTCCTCGTCCTGACGCAGGACGACATGCCCCTTCGCGGGTCCCTCCGGCTCGAAGGTGGTCACCCGGCCGTCGGCCGAGACCACGCTCACCAAGAAGCCGTACGCACGGCTGGCAAGCTGCGGCAGCAGCGCGGTCGCGGCGCCGTTGCCCCGCAACCGCGGCCGCTTGGGGTCGCTCTGCCGCGTCAGCTGGATGCTGGCGAGCGTCGCCTTCTGCGCGATCGTGAAGTGCCGCCAGGGAGCGGCGCGACGGTCGGAGGTGTACGACACGAAGTGATAAGTCCGCTTGGACCGCGGGCCCTTCGAGGCGTGGGCGGCCTTCTTGGTGATCCCGACAAGCTTCAGCTCGTCCCGGGTGAACTCCATGGTTTCGTCGATGAGCAGCGTGCTCCGCAGCTCACGACTGGCTGCCGTGGTGTTCTGGGAGAGCTTGGCCGCCAGGTCGAACCGCATTCCGTCCGCCGTGGGCAGATCCCGGGCCAGCTCGGCGTCGATGTTTCCGGCTGCGGTCATCTCGTGGGCCGCGTGCAGGAAGGCATGGAAGAAGGAGTTGCGGTCCTTGGCCGCCGGGTGGACCGCGAACTTCGAACGCTTCGCGGCCCAGTCCAGGGTGATGTTCCCGTCCGCGTCCGTCTCGGTGATGAACGTGGCGGGCAGGTCGAGGTGCGGCCCCACCCGCACGGTGGACGGGATCTGGTTCTCGGCCGGGGCGTTCGGTTCGTCGGCCGGCGGCGGGGTCGGCTCCTGCGGCCCGTTGAGCACGGCCAGGATCTCGTCTTCCATCGACTGTCGCCGGTCGGACGCATCGTCCATGTCGAGCGAGGGAAGATGCGGAGCTCCGTTACCGTCGGCCGGCGGTTTCGGCGGTTCCGTACTCGACTCCGTACCCAACTCCGTATGCGACCCCGGATCCGCGGTCGGGTCCGCGGCGGTCGTGACGCGGGGGATCGCCGCCAGATACTCGGAACCACGCTGGTACAGCACGGCGGCGACCGGCATTTTGACGGTCGACGCGCCATCGGACACGGTGCCCGCGGGTGGCGGCGGATCGTAGATCACCGAGGTGTTGTTCTCGCGTACCACCTCGATCGGTACGCCTAGGCGGTACGCCGCGAGGTCGCCCGCGAGACCACCGGTCTCGGCGTTCCAGCCGCGCGCGGCGGACAGCTGCATCCGGACCAGGAGCTCGGTGTCCTTGGGCGAAAGTGACTGCGCGAAGTCGGCCGGCACGGAACCGCCACGGGGCAGCTTGGCGCGGAGATCCGCGCGCGCACCCATCGCGCTGTTGAGGATGTCGTCCGAGGTGAACAGCCCTTGCGGGTCGAACTTCACCGGACCGAGGGGCATTTCGGCGTACGCCACATCCCTGGCGAACAGGTCGCGGCGGGTGCTGAGGCCGTTGGGGAGCGGCCCCTTGGGCAGGGCGGCGAGCAGCGCCTCGTAGAAGAGGTTGCCCTGGCCGGTGACCTCGACGAGGTCGAGTACCTCGCCGTCCGGCCGGGTCAGCGTGCCCGCGTCGAGGTCGGTCGTGTACAGCTGGTCCGGCGTCACGTTGGCCGGAGGCATCCACGGAGGTGTCTTGTGCGAGGGCAGGACGAGCCCGTGGTCGGACGGCGCCTCCGTGTCCGCCTGAGCGGGCCGCGGATCGGACAGGGCGGCGGCGAACTTCTCGTCCCCGAGGTACAGCACGACGTGGGGAGCGTTGTCCGGGTCCGTCGGTGCAGCGAAGGTCTGGTACACGCCGTTGCTGGTGACGACGGTCACCGAGACTTCGTAGACCCGGGAGGCCAGGACGGCCAGTACGTCGGCCCCGGCGTGGTTCCAAGTGGCCTTGTCGTCGGCGCTGCCCATGCGGAGCAACTGCGCACTTGCGAGCCTGATGCGCTGCTCACGGGTGAGCTGTGCGGCCGGCGGGATGTGGCGGGCCTCCATCAACTCCAGCTGGAGTGCGGGCTGATCGGGGAAGTCGATCCCCGCGCTCCGCAGCTCGTCCTCGGTGTACTCGTCGGTCCACTCCGGTGCCAGTGCGTCCACCACATCGGCATTGGCCGGGTCGTGGAGATGGGAGGCCAGCATCTGGCGCAGGTCGGGGATCGGGAGCTGGGCGGCGGCCTTGGCCGGCGAGCTCTCTTCCAGGGCCCGGGTGAGGGCGTGGAAGAAGGAGTTTCCGTCGCTCGGCACGGTGGCGACGGTGTAATGGCTCGCACCTGATGGGGGCGCCAGGTGGACGGTGCCATCGGCCCTCTTCGGCGGCGTCAGCGTGATGGTGCCGTCGTCGGCCTTGGTGACAGTGAAGGTCTCCGGCTCGGGCCCCTTCGGCTTCGTGTACGTGACGGTCGGCGGCACGTCGAGGAGTCCCTCGGACTGCAGCTGAGCGCGGCCTTCGTCGGTGGAGTTCAACTGGTGCCAGCGCATCAGGCGATGTGCGTCGGCGTGCGCGGTGTGTGCCTGGGCGGCGAGCTGCTCGGCCTGTGCCTGCAGGGTGTCGAGTTCGGCCCGCGTCGAGGCGAAGGCCTGCACGGCCTCATCCCGCGCGATTCCCGCTGCATCCAGGACGCGCTGTGCCTCGGCGAGTGCGGTACGTGCCGCGGCCAGTTCGGTCCTGGCGTCGATGACGGCCTGCGGGTCCGGCGTGAGCGGTCCAGGCGTGGCGCCGGCGGGCACGTTCGCCGCAGCCCGGGCGTCCTCCACCAGCTTGGTGGTGCGCTGGACTTCCCGGGTGGCCTCGTCGAACTCGTCCTGAGCCCCTGCGAACCGGGTGGCGTCTCCGCCGGCCTGGGCCGCGTCCAGGTCCTGCTGCCGGTCGCTCAAATCGGCCTGGGCGTCGTTCAGTTGCTCCTGTGCGATACGGAGCCATCGGGCCGCGGCGGGTGCCTGGCCGGTGATCAGGCCCTGGGCGGACGCGATCCGCGACTCGACGCCGGCCCGCGCGACAGTGGCCTCGTCGACGGCGCGCTGCAGCTCCGCGATGCGCCCGGGGTCGCCCTGGGCGCGGGCATCGGCAAGTGCTTGCTGAGCCCGCGCCAGCGTGTCGCTCGCCCCGGTCAGCGCGCCCGGGGCATGAAGGGTCACATCCGCCGCGCCGGCCATCGGGTCCGCCGCAAGGAGAGCCTGCTGCTTCGCAGCGATCTGCGCCCAGGCAGCCTCCAGCTTCTGCCCGGCCGCGGTGTATGTGTCGTCCGCCTCGGTGCGGCGCCGCAGCGGCTCCTTGCCGGCCGCCCGTCGCCTGGTCCAGTACGCTTCGTCGGCCTTCTCCCATGCCTCGTGCAGGGAGTCGACCGCGTCCCATGAATCGGACACGCTCTTCGGATAGTTGGTGTCGTTGAGCAACCCCAGCCTGCGGGCGGAGTCCTCGGTCACCCAGATGATGGCGGTCGCCTGGGTTTCGTACGCCTGCGCCGTGCGGGTCCGCGGGCCGAGGAAGGTCTCCACGGGCTTGGAGTCCCTGAAGCGCTGGTGTACGGAGGCCTTGGCGAGTACATCCAGGGGCACCGAGAAGAGGAACGCGCGTCCCCGGTGGGACTTGTTCTTGACCATCCCGCCGCCCTCCGCACCCGACGGGGTCGCCCGGGATGTGAGGGTGCTGGGTCCGGTCGTGCCGCCCAGCGGATACATGTCGAACTGGGCATCGGAGCCGCCGACGGCTCCGATGCCGCCCACCGCCGGGTTGCCCGACTCCCCGGTCCGCCGCGGCTTGTTGAGCGCCAGCGTCGTGCGCTCCTTGCGGTGGTGCGCGAGGGTCGCGATGGTGAGCAGCGTGGCCTGCGTCAGCTGCGGTTTGGCGAAGAAGGTCACATCACCGTCGGTCCCGCCGAAGACATGGGTCTTGTGCAGAGTGGGCGGGGTGTAGCCGGCCTCCCCGAAAGCGTGGCGTGCGTAGGCGCTCAGGACGGCCGGCTTGGTGGCCTCGGCCAGCGCGTTCGCCGCACCGGAGCCGAAGGTGGTCAAGCCGGTGAAGCCGTACCGCAGCGATGGGGTGTAGCCGGCGTCCGAGGTCAGGTCGTCCACACTGCTCGCGGGGGTCTGCAGCAGCGGGTCGCCCGGCGCCGCTTCATCGGTCGACCCGTCGTCCGAGTCGTCATCCGACACGATCGACGCGGTATCCGAGTCAGCGCCGTCCGCCGCCGGCCCCTCGGGCAATACGGCGGCGCTGTCCTGGAAGGTGACTGCCGTCGTCCCCGGGGTCGCCCCGCCCTCCCGTACGACACCCGTCTCGTCAGCCGGTTCGGTGGACGCGGTGAGGGAGGACGATGAGGGCGGGGCCGGCGCGGGGCCGCCCTCCTCCGCGATGGCGGGGAGCGGTGAGCCCTCCGTCTTCTTGCTCGACGGCCGGTAACCGCCGGCCGCGTCCAGCGCCCGGACTCCGGCCTCCGTGACACTGCCTGCGCCTCGCACGTCGACCACGATGAAGCCCTGCTCCTGCAGGGGGAACACCTGACGGCTGCCGTCGGGAAGATCGACGAGGCGCCAGTCGTCCGTGCCGGTGAACGTGGGCAGCGGCACGGGCTTCACCAGGGCGTCCTGCCCCGGCAGTTCGGGGTCGAGGTCAAGGAGATCCGGGTTCTCGCGCCTCGGCCTGAGCACGCTGACCGGCGTATGCGTGACCAGATCGCCGGCATCGCCGATGGCGGTGTACGGATTCGGCACGTCGCCCGAGGGACTCGGTGCGGAGGTGGCAGGGGAGATGACCGAGAGGTCGCCCGGGGAGTTGGCGGAAGAGCCGTCCGGCGAGTCGACAGGCGAGCTGACCGAAGAGCCGCCCGGGGAACTGACGTCCAAGGAGGACCTCGATGCGGCCGCCGCGTCGAGCAACAGCGAGATCTTCAGCGAGTACTTCGTACTGTGCTGCGCGTGCGGCCCTGCGAAACGGGTCTTGTTCGAGGACTCGACGAGCTTGCTCCGGGTGACCGAGGTGGCCCTCAGCTCGCCCGCCATCTCGGTGTGGTGGACACCGGCGTTCGGAGCGTCGGGGTTCTCCGTGTTGTCCCGGTAGTTCTGCGTCAGACCGAACTGGGAACCGCGGACCTTCACCTCGGCCGACACGGTGCCAGTGTCGCCGATCAGGGCCGTGGCGAAAGTCCGCTTGTGGCCCAGGCCCTCGAAGCCGGCCTCCTCGGGGATCAGCTCGACGTTGATCAGCGCCTGCTGCCCGCCGATCAGGGTGCGCAGCCCCGACTTCGTGACGCGTGCGGGCACCGAGACCCCCGCGTCGCCCGACATATCGCCGGACAGGATCTGGAGGACCCGTGCGGAGACCAGGGTGTTGAGGACCTCCCGGTCGCTGTCGCGCAGGCCGAGCCCCTTGATCTTCTCCGCGAACTCCGCGAGCACCGCTGCGGCGTTGAGGGAATTGATCGGGAACTGGCCGAAGCCACCGGGCCGCACCCAGGCCGGGATGGTCCACTCGTGGGCGGTGTAACGCGGCCGGGTACCGAGGCCGTCATAGTAGAGACCCAGTTCGACGGCGTCCTCCACCGTGATCTGGCCGATCCAGCCGCCGGGCACCAGCAGCTTGTAGCCGGCAGCGTTCGCGAACGAGGCCGGGATGTACTTGGAACCGGCCGCGCTCTTGGAGATCAACTTGGTTGACAGCGCGGCGAGTTCGTAATCGACGTCACCCAGTGCCGTGAAGAAGTCGCCCTCGAAGGAGAGACGCGTCTCGCGGAACACGCCGATCGACGGGCGCAGGACCTGAAGCACGGCGCTGAGATGGGGAATCGCGGTGATTCCGGGCGTCGCCCGGCCGTCCTGGGTCAGGGTGCCGACCTGAGCTCTGAAGCCGAGCAGCCGCATGATGCGCTTGACTGCGTGGCCTTCGGTCCCCAGGTGCTGGGTATGGACCTGTTCCAGCTCGCCCTGGTCCAGCTTGTCGGACGCCAGCCGCAGCCGGAGAAGCTCTGTGCGGTACGCGACGGAGGCATTGACGTTGTCATACGCACGCGGCGTCAACAGCTCGCCGACGCGATGACCGAGCGGTGAGGAGCTCTGGCCGAACATCGCCGTCAGTTCGTCCGGTGCCACGGTCAGGGTCACGGAGTCAATGGCCGGTCCGAAGGAGAGCTGCCCGCGGGACGCCTTCTTCAGAGCCCTGAGCACCAGCCGGGAGATCTCCCGGTGGGCGGTCAGCGACACGGTCTGGAGCTGGTACTTGGAGTATAGGGGGGCGGTCAGCTCGGCGGCTTTGCGCAGATGCCGGCCACTGGCCAGCGCGAAGGCATCCTCGAGCGACAGCTTCGAGCTGTAGGCGCCCTCGCCGAGCGGCTTGAAGGGGTGGTCCGCGTCCGGCCCCTCCGGGTCCGTGAGCGACGCATGACCGGACGACGTGGCGAGCAGCACCTCGCCGCGCGTGCGGAGGCCCAGGTCCTTGGGTGTCTTCACGGAGACGAAGAGCTGGGTGTCCGGAATCTTCAGGAGCCAGCCGCTGCGCAGCAGCGAGCGCAGCTGGGTGAAACCCGTGAGGGTCGCGGTGAGTTCAAGGTCGTAGCGGTGCAGCAGCAAATCGTTGCCGGTGCTGGTGGCTGTCAGTATCTCGACTGTCGGGCCGAAGACGTTGGAGCGGTTGCTCTCGCTGGTCTGTGTTCCGGAGAGCGCCAGCGCGCCGAAGCGGCTGGTTGCCGGGCTGTCCGGGCTCAAGGTCCCCGGCCGTGGGATGAGGCCCACCTCGGGGCCGCCCTCGAAGCTGTGCCCGCCGCCGTCCTCGCTGCGCAGGTTCGTCGAGTTGCCGGTCAGCTTCGCGAGGCGCATATGCGGTTCGGCGCCCTCGGCGCGGCGCCGGGTGAGCTTCGCGCCAAACACCACCTGCCGGGTGGTCATCTTGACCCCGGACTTCCTGCGCAGCTCGACCGGCACACCGCTGGTCATCTGCCGCTCGAGGTTCGTCGCGGTGGCCGAGTGGTACAGCGCCCTCACCACGGCGATGGTGTTGGCCTGCGCCTGGAGGTACTGCTCCATGTCCCCGCCCCACACGGGGTTCTCCGGATACAGCTCGCTCAGCGGAACCGCGAGACCGGGCGCGGCCTTCGCGATCGCCCGGAGCACGTTCTCGGCGAAGGTGTCGAGCAGGGTCCGCTGGCCGGAATCGGTATAGGCGCCCCCGCGGTGGTAGAACGCCTCGACCCGGCTGAGACCCAGCGTCGGCGGGTTGTCCTTCGTGAGATACGGCGGCGGGAAGAGCTTGGGAGACCGCTCCGAGCCGTCGGGCCCCGGCCCTTGCGACAGGGCGCGCCCGGTGTCCCATCCGGCGATGTCGCGCGCCTTGGAACGCAGCATCCGTTCGACGACCCATGTGCGGTGTGTCAGCGGCTTGTACGCCGGGTACTGCCCGTTCTTGTCGGGAGCGGCCTTGATGTCACGTCCCGACCGCACCGCCGTGATCTCGACCGCGCCCGCATAGCCGACCTTGTGCCCGGCGGCCTGCGAGAACCAGTAGGCGATGTTGCTGGTGATGCCTCCGGAGACCGTACCGCGCTCCGTGCTCACACCCGCCCGGCCGAGCAGGGCCAGGATGAGGCGCAGATGCGTACCTTCGCCGAACGCATCGTCGATCTCGCCCTTGCCGCCGACGACCAGGTGCGTGGAGAAGGACTTCCCCTTGATCTGAGTGCGCTCGTTGGCCTGGAGCGTCGAATCGGCCAAGGCGACGCCCTGGTGGGTGATGTCCTGGAACTGCTTGGCCGTCAGCGGAGTGAAACTGATCTGGTATACGCCGAGCGGATCTTCCTTGTCGCCGACCAGCGGAGGTGTGAGCACCGAGCCGGCGGCGAGCATCCTCGCCTTCTGCTTGAAGGACAGGCTGTTGACGAAGTTGGTGATTGTGACGTAAGCCGGGCTCTTCGTCGACACACCCAGCTGCTTGACCATCGCGTCGCGCAGCTCGGTCAGCGGACCGAACTCCTCTGTGACCGTCAGCCGCGGGTCGGGCTTGCCGTTGTACACCAGGGTCTGCGGGGCATTGCCCAGCTCGGGCGCCGTGGTGGCGCTCGTGCCCAGGCGCAGGGCCAGCGCGTTGCGTGTGCCGAAGCCGAACTCGTGCCGCGTGGCGGGGGCCTTGCCCTGCGCCTTGTCCGAGGCCGGCTCGGTGCCGTCGGGACCGAGGACGACCGCCTCGACCTCGACATAGGCATGGCCCACACTGACGCTGGAAGCGCCCCAGTCCGACAACTCCGCATCGATCTGTGTGCTCTTGAGCATCCCGAAATTGAGAGTGCGTCGATGCCCCGGGGTCAGACCACCGCGTACATAGATGCCAAGTGCCGACGTCAGGGCATTGACCGGCATCAGCACATTGAAATTGCGGGCCATGCCGACTTGCGGGGTGGCGCCGGAGGTCACCGCGGTGCGGGAGCTCTTGATCACGGCCTTCGGCTCGGTGGATCCGGTCCCGTTGAACCGCTCCCAGCTGGTGTTGTACGGGCGCAGCCGCACCCTCACCCGGACCGTGTTGCCGCTTTCCGTCTGGTACGTGGTCTCCGCGCCGTCTCCGGCGAGGTGGTCCGGATCGCTCTCGATGGCCTGGGCGAGCTTGGCCGTCAGGCCCTCGGCGGGCTTCTTGCCCTTCGCTTGCCGAGGTGTGAACCCGGTCCGCTCACTGAGCTGACGGGTGATCTCCGCGACCGCCAAGGGTGCGCCGCGGAAGTCGACATGGCCGAGACCGAAGGTGCCCGTGCGCTGCTTGACGCTGTCCGGCAGGTCCGCACTCTCGACCAGGTCGCTGAGCACCTTGTCGAAGGCCGGCATGACGGTGCCGTCATCGAAGGTCACCTGGGAATCGGCGCCGTCCGGAGGCGGCATCGTGAGGTCGAGGCGCGGCGGGCGATGTTCTGCCAGCTGCTGCTCGATCGGAACCTCAGGGGCCTTCGAAACCATGGGCGGCGGCACATCGCTGACCGGAGGCTCGGACGGACTGTTCGGAGAGCCGTTGGCCGCGGGGTCGTGTGGCGCGAAGGAGGGGGCACCGAAGCGCGGAGCCGTCGAAGTCAGTGCCCGAAGCGACTTGGGCAGCGGCTTCTGCGGCGGCTCCGCCAGGAGCTTCGGGCTGTAAGGCTTCAGGAATCTGTTCGTCCAGGGCACCGCCCCGAACCTCGCAAGGACTTCCTCCCGCGGGAATTTGCCGGTCGCCGTGAGCATGCGGAGCGTCTTCGAGGTGAGCGGGGAGACCGACTCGTACTGCGCCGGCGAAGGGCTGAACAGGAACGCCTCGGGAACCTCAGGCATCGCATGGGCGAGGGCGTTGGAGTAGTCCTCCATGACCTGCGCGAAGGTCTGTGTGCCCGAGGCGGTCATATAGGCGAGCAGACCGAGCCTCAGCAACCCGTCGTCGAAGGAGAAGAGCTTCCCCTTGGCCGGATTCAAGGCCTGCATGAGGCGGTACGTGGCGTCCGGATCCGTGCCCGCGGACTCGGCCTGATCCACGGGCTGCAGGTCGATACGGAAGGGAATCGAATTCGTCCCCGGATCGTCAAGTCGCCGCTGCACAGCTGTGGTTGCCTGCTTGATCCGCGTTGGCGAATTCCCCCTTTGGGCAAGCTGCGCGGTTTCCTGGCCGGCGATGATCCGGCGGAGCGCGCCCGACCGCAGGCCGTGGTACAGCATGGACGCACGCTCGTGAACCGTGCCTTGGGCTATCACATCCGCGAGCGCATCGAGGTCGGTGCCCACCGCACCGACCTGCGTCAGGTCCTTGTTGCCGAAGCTCTGCAGCTCTCGATCCGACAGGAGAAGGGCGATCGCCGCTTCCCACAGCTTTGTGGTGATGTGGGTAAGCGTCTGCTCCACCTCGGGCATGAGCGAGATGTATTCGGCGAGATTTGCCTCGAAAACCTGACCATGCTCGTCGAACAGCATCTTCGCCGGAATCTCGTCGTCGGCGATCGGCGAATTGATGTTCCCGATCAGGCGGCTGATCACCGTGATGTGGCGTGGGCGGAGGCCATCCTGGCGCAGCGGGTCGTTGGCAGTGTCGGGCACCTGGTCGGACGGGGCACTGCGCGTCTCCGGGTCCACCGGGCGGCTGAAGTCCCCCATGGCGCTGCCGGGGATGTTCAGGAGCGTGCCGGTGTTGTCGAAGACGGTTTCGTCCGAGGTCCCGTCCGTCCGGTCGGTGTCGGGTGTCTCGCCGGGACCCAGCAGCCGGACCTTGTCACGTGTGGTGGCCGACGGGTCCGCGACGCTGGTCTGGCGCGCGCTTTCGTCGGGCACGCCGATCGAGTGGCCGAGCTCGTGTGCGAGCTGGAGCGCGGTGGCAGTGGTCTGCCACTGGTCGTCCCGAGTGGGGCCGCCGTCGTTGACGAGGGGGACTTCGAGGAGCGCCTTGTCGCCCTCCTCGGCCGCCAGGACCGTAAAGGTGAAGTGGTCGTTGTTCTCCAGTTTGTGGCCGTCGTTGAACATCGCGTTCACACCGGCTTCGGCCTTGTCCCAGGTCTCGTACACCTCCTCTTGCGAGACGTTCTCGGCAGGGATGAGCCGCACCGTGGTCTGGAGGTCGGTGTACACCTCACCCTTGTAGCGGAACCGGGAATGGTAAAAGGCCGGGTGGAGGACTGTGGCGCTGACCTTGCTCTGGTCGGTGCGGTCGGGCCCGAAGCGCCGCATGTCCGGATTGAGCAACTGGGCCATGATGAGCCTCTTGGGAGCATTGAGCCGGGCCTGCCGCCACTGCGGCTCGGCCATGACGCGCCGCAGCCGTTCGCGCCGGATTGCGGCGGCCTCGTTCGCGTCGGGCAGACGCGCCTGGTCCGCCCGGACCAGCGCCGGCGTGCCCGACGGGTCGTAGGGATCGGAGAAGTGGGCGTCTGCCAGCTCGTTGACGAGCGAGACGGGGAAGTACCCGGTCTTCTGCTGGGCGACGTCGAGGGGGAGCAGCCCCGTCCCCACTTGGCCGTAGGCGTTGAGCTCGTTCTCCGCGATCGGGTGGAGCAGATGCGGACGCATCCGGTTGTAGGCGAACTCCGGCGCGGTGATGCCCTCGCGCCTGAGGGTGACATGGAAGGTCTCCATGAACCAGGCGTACTCGTGCCGATACGTGCCCACGAACTGGCCCAGCATGGCCAGGCGCAGAGCGCTGTGATCGATCTCGATGCCCTTGGCCTGAGCGAGCTGGATCATCGCATGTACCAGGAGCCGGCCTGTGTCCTGGTCGGCCTGCTTCCAGAGCACGTACTGGCCGCCGCCGCCATCCGACAGGAGCGGCTGGTCCTGCTCGCTCGCCGTCCTGCGTCGCTGCCTGCGAGGGGTCTGGACCTGTCGCATGTCCACCATGGGGGACGCGTTGAGGAAGGCCAGTTCGGCCGGGCTCAGCGGCAGGACCAAGCTCTCGGTGGACTGCGCCAGGATGCCGAATTCCGTGGCCAGGTCGTCGATGACTCGGCTGGTGGCCGTCACCGCGCTTGCGATGCTGTCGACGTCGCCACGTCGCGCGGCCGACTCGGTCTGCAGGGTGATCTGCTTGAAGCTGCTCAGTTGGGTGGTGAGCGGCGTGGTCATCTCGATCGGCTTCGGCAGGACGTCGAAATCCGACTCGGCGTGGAACTCGCTGGTCAGTTTGAAGATGAGCGGGATCCCGCGGACCAGCATCGCCATCCGCTCACGGGCGTTCCCGGATTCGACCACCTTCTGCAAGGCGGCGCGGTCCGTACCCACAGCGCCCGGGAAGTCTGCCTTCGGCCAGCCGAGCAGGCTGACGGAGAATCCGTTGTCCTGGACGAACTGCCAGAGAGCGTCGGTGAGTTCCCTCAGGGAGGCGTTCACGTCCTGACGAAGCTCCATGGCTTTCGCGACCCGGCCCGCATACGCCTTGCTCGCCAGATCGAGGTGCCCCAGGAAGGTGTCCCGTTCCTCCGCGCGCTTCCTCCCAAGCCGTTGCTCGAGCTTGAGAATCTGCTCCGGCCGGCCGTGCAGCCTGTATGCGGCGATCTCATCGGGGAGCGAGCCGCTGTTGATCAAGCGCAACCGCTGTGTCGTGAACGGGAAGAGCGACTGATAGCGCGTCGAGGGATGCCGGTCATGCACGATCCCCGACATGGAGGGCGCCGACTTGTTGAGGGAGCTGTGGTACTCCGTGAGTGTGTCATCGAGCGACTGGCCTTGGGTCGTGAACATGTGGGCGAACACGGCGAGGCGCAGGTAGGCGTGGTTGAACGGTACCTTCACGTACGCGGCGAGATTCTCCGCCACATACGAGAGCCAGGACGGCGCGTTCACCCGGAGGTCGACCTGCCAGATCGCGAGTTCGGTGTCCTCGTGCTGGATGATGTCGTCCCGCATGAAGGCGCGTTCGGCGGCGCTCAGCGGGATGGCCAGGGAGTCCGTGTCGGCGATGGCGAGACCTTTGAATACGGTCAGGTTCGCGTTGGCGCGGTCGAGGGGGAAGGGCTGGCCGTCGCCCAGAGTGTGGTCGTAGGCGTTCCGCACCTCCTGCCGGTGAATGTTGTTCTGCGCGTCGTGCCATGCCGCGTCGACTCCCGCGTACGGGTCCAGCTGCGGGCTCGGCAACTTCAGCGCGGACGTCAGCGTTCCGGTGATGATTCCCCGGTACAGGAGCGCCAGTTGCATACGCATATTGCCCGAGTCGGCCACTTCCTGTATGACGTCGGGATCCGTACCGACCGCGCCGGGCGGGCCGGACACCGGCCAGCCGAAGCCGCTGAGATCCAGCCCGTTCTGCTTCGCGACATGCACGGCGGCTCGGGCCAGGCCGCGTACCACGCGCTGAGCCTCGGTGCCTGCCGGCGGGGTACCCGGTGTCAGGATGAAGTTGGCGAGCCGCCGCTCGAAGCGCTTTCCTTCCATCTCCAGATGCGCGATGAACTGCCTGGTGGCATCGGACGGGGGACCGTCCACACGGTGCAGGCCCCACTCGTCGGGCTCGGACTCCGGTGCGCGCTCGGGAACGACTACGACATCGGCATCGGATACGAAAGCGGCGGGTTCGATGGTCTTGCCGCCATCGCCCTGGCGCTGAGTCTGGCCGCTTCCCTGGCTCTGGCTGCCGCTCTGGCTCTGGCCGTCATTGCTGCTCTGGTCGTCGACACCGCCCAGGTTGCCTGCTTCGTTCTCATCGCCGGCTTCGCTTGCGTCGCCGACATCGCTCTCTTCGTAGACGACATCGCTTTCGTCGTCGGTGTCCACCCACTCATCGGCGGAGTCCGGGACGGGGTCCGAGAGCGGGGACGCAGGAGGGGGTGAGAGGGTGCCGGACGGATTGAGAGCCCACACCTCGGCGTCGCCCAGGGGCAGCAGCGAAGGCGGCATCAGCAGGGCGGCCTGCGGACCGAAGTCCACCTTCTCCCAGACGTCGTCCGTTCCGTCCTCACGTGTGCCGGTGCCGAGCATGAAGTCCGTGTGGGCGCCGTCCCGGTTGACAGACGCCGACGGGACCAGCAGGGGACCGCCGGACTGGAAGAACGTCGGATGAGCCGACGGCATGCCGAGCAGCTTGGGCAGTTTGCCGGGCTTCATGACGATGACGATCGGGTCGCTCTGGTTGCGGTGCGCCAGAACGGGGTCGAAGTGGAGGAGCAGGTAGGCGAGTTCATCGTCCGTGACGAAGAACGTCTGTGTGCCGAGGCTGCCGTCCGGGCCGGGGGCCGTGGCCGGCACCACCACCGGGATGAGGCCGTCGTCCCTCCGCTCGCCGTACAGGACGAGGGCCTGCGGCCTCCGGACCTTCGCCGTCGACTCGGGCTCATTGCTGTTACGGAGGTCCGGGACAGCCTTGAGGTAGTCCAGCCAGGGAGCCTGGGCGGGCACCCAGTTGCCGTCGGCATCGCGCTTGGCCGAGGCCCAGGCGTCGATGGTCGGATGCTGATCCGCGCCCAGCGACCGGCCGGTGAGGTCCCAGCGAACGGTGGTGCTCTCGGAGCTATCCTCGGCCTCCTTGCCGAGTCGGGCCATGGACTGGTCGAAGTAGGCGTGGAAGCCCGACTCCCACACATGCAGGGCGCGAAGTTCGGTCATGCCGACCGGAATGCGCCGGAAGTACGCCTTGGTGAGGAGCCGTAGCAACTGCTCTCGTTGGTCGGGCCCCCACGTGGCGTTCGGATCGAGATGAAGGACTTGGTGCCCGAACAGCCACTCCACGTCGTCGGCCTGCCACACCGCCAGCTGCCGGTGGGCTTCGGCCAGGGCCCACAGGCCGCGCATCGTGACGAGGGTGTTGTGCTCCGGTCCGCCCGCCCGCGGCAGCGAGCTGGTGGCGCCCGCTCCGTCGCGGCGCAGCGTGTGGTGCCCGGCGGCGTCGAGGAGGTCCGACCGTACGCCGGCGGCCTGCGCATATGGCGCCAACTGATTGATGGCCAGCCTGGCTATTTGCTCCAGATCCGGTGTGATCTCGGAGATGTGTATGGGCCGCTCGTCCGCGATGCGCCCGATTTCGTGAAGATAGTCCTCGGGTGTGAGGTCTTCCTTCCCGGAGCGGATCCTGACGGCGTAGTCCAGCATCTCGATACGGAAGTCCGGCGACAGCATGGACACGGAGAAGTGCTCGCCGACCACGAGCACCGTTCTGACGACCCCACGCAAGACCCGGTGGTAATTCGCCTTGGCCTCGACGCTGTCCTCGATGCCGTTCTCCGGCCCGAAGCCGATCCGCAGGCGTACGGCGCGGATCGCGCGCAGTACGAGGTCCTGATCCTGGAGGGTTCCCAACATGCCGAGGCTGCGCGCGAGTTCGAAGAGCTTCTCCCGTGTGGGTTCCGGCCGGAACTCCACGAAAT
Source organism: Streptomyces sp. NPDC020681 (assembly GCF_044334895.1). Classification (NCBI taxonomy): domain Bacteria; kingdom Bacillati; phylum Actinomycetota; class Actinomycetes; order Kitasatosporales; family Streptomycetaceae; genus Streptomyces; species Streptomyces sp. NPDC020681. Next base: position 84,890 of record NZ_JBIRTX010000011.1, read on the forward strand.
CGGTCATCTGCCCGGGCAGATTCACCCACGCGGGGCCCTTGTCGGTGATGCCCGAGAAGCCGTGCCGGCCATGGATCGTGTGCTGGGCCGCGTTGGCCACCCACTGCCCGGGCGGCTGGGCGCTGTTGGCGAGCGCGTCGTCGACCTGCTCGGGGAGCGTCCCGCTCGTCGCGAGGTAGTGCCCCGGATCGTCCGAGCCCGTGGCGGTTCCGCACAACGTGATCTCGACCCGGACGTCCTTCGGAAGATTCTGGAGGTCGTAGGCGCCACCGATGATCTTGCCGGCGGTCTCCGCCGACACCCGTACACGTTCACCGTCGACGAGGAGGAACTCGGCGTAGCCGGGGCCACCGTGACCGGCGATGACGCGGGTGTTCAGATCGAACTGAACCGCCTGCTGCTGCGGGAACTGGGGCTTGCCTTCCGCCAGGACGCCGAGCTGGGCCTGCTGATGGTGGAGCATCAGCCGCAGGAGGCGACGCCGCCTGTCGGTCGGGGCGTAGTCGCGCAGAGGCGTACCCGTCTCGGACGCCTGGATATTCAGGCTCGCGATCTGGTACCGCTTGAAGGCGCGGTTGCCGCCGATGGAGCGGAACTCGTCGTTGGCGCCGTACCCTGTCGGGCGGACCGCGGCCGCCGGCGGATCGAAACGGATCACACCGGTGAGCTCCGGGCTCTCGGCCGCGGTGAGCACGATGCCGGTGTATTCCCTGGAGGTGGCCCTGTCCTTGATGGTGGCCAGGGTCGCCGCATGCGTCACGCCGTATGCGGTTCTGTTCCGCAGCGTGGCCGTGGCCCGCGCCGGCCACTGGGAGTTCGCACCGACGAACACCGCCAGGTCGCCCGAGTTCCCCAGGGCCCGCGCGGCGAGGGCGGCCACCTGCTCGTGCGGCATGGGGGCGCCGTTCGGCGCAACGACGAAGCCGTCGTTGTCGATCTCTACGGCGAACACCTTGACGCGCGGTGCGCCGGATTGCGTGTTCCAGGGCGTCCTGCCGACCGGCTGCAGACCCGAGGGGGTGCGGACAAACACCTGCCCGGCCACCAGCGGAGGGATCGGTCCGGCGAAGGGCCGCCAGTCGAATCCGGCGGTTTCGTCCGATTCCCCTGTCGGCAGGGCACGCTTGATCCGGAGGCGGTCGTCGAACAGTTCCTGCACGATGCGCTCGTCGACCGGTTGTGGCGTCGGCAGGTCCGGCGGGGTCTGAACTTGCGCCTGGACGGCGGACGGTGCGGGGCCCCCGGGATTGAGCTCGACCTCTTCGGGGTGCGCGCCGGTGACCGAAAGCACCGGGTCGGTACCGAGGGCGAGCACGGCGGCGAACAAGTCGGTGATCTCGTCGGGCTTCGGGTCGCCGAAGGCGACGGCGGAGTCGAGGTCGCCGTTGTTGCTGTCCGTATCGCTGTACGTGGTGGCGGAGTCCTGGTCCGAGCCGAAGCCGAACTCCGAGCCGAAGTCGCTGCCGGAGTCACCGGTGTCGCTGTCGAACCCGCTCTCGGAGCCGCTCGGGTGGCTCACTGGAGCGGTCGCGAACGAGGTGGGGTTGACCGTCACCAGCGTCGGCTTCTCCGCGTTGCCCAGCTGCGGCTCGCTTTCCGGGTAGGTCCAACTGGCCGAATCCCAGCCATTTTCCGGGGTGAGCATGACGTACGTGTTGGATTGACCGTACGCATGCAACCTGAAGGGGAGCCGGGTGAACTTGGCCTTGTGGGCGGTCTCCTGGGCCACCAACGCCGGGAGGGCCCCAGGATCCTGCATCGCGAGCACGATGGGGTCGTCCTGGTTGCGGAACGCCAGCGTCGGGTCCAAGTGCGCGATCAGATAAGCGACTTCTTCGTCGGTGGCCTCGAGCACCACACCGTCGTCGAGTTCGACCAAGAGGCGCCCATTGGGCAGACGCAAGACGGCCAGGACGAGGTTCTGCGGGGCCAGCTTCGGCGTACCCGACGCCTCTTCCTTGGCGCGCTTCGCGATCTCTTCGGCCATCCATGGGGTGGTGTATCGGAAGCGCGTGAGGCGACCGGGCGGCTCTGAGCCGACGGGGAACTCGTATGCCTCGACGCTGGTGATGCTGCTCAGATCGTCGAGGTACCGGCTGCCGGACAGATTCCAGCGCACCCTGCGGCCGTTCCATGGCGTGCGCTTGGCGTCATTGATCCTCTTGCGATCGAGCTCGGGGCGTGTGCGATGCCAGCCCATTTCCCACAGGTGGAGGGCGCCGAGGGCCCCGACCTTGAGCGGGTCGATACCTACCGCGAGGGCCTTCGTCAGCAGTGTCTCGAACTCGTCGCGGATCGAGTCCCAGGCTGTGTGCTGCGGCTTGTGCAGCGCGTCCTGCGCGAAGCCCAACTGGACAGCGGGTCCCCACTGGTCCAGCCACATCCTGGCGTCCGCCCGCGCCCACAGGGCCCGTTCCTTGGCCTCCCGCCGGTACGTTCTGCTCGCTTCGTCCAGCCCCGGGAACGCGTATCGCGGGACTGACTTGACAGGGTCGGGATCCACCGTGGTCGTGGCTCCTGCTTGCACCACTGAGTACGCGTACGCCGACACATCGAGGAGCGTCAGCGGCTGGTCCAGCGGCCGCTGGCGCTGCAGAGCGAAGATGCGGCCGAGCGCCAACCGGTAATGCTGCGGCGTCGGGTCCACACCTTGGCTCTGGTGCCGCGCCAAGTGGTCCCACAGCTCCATGCGGAACGGAACCTTGTGCTCATTGACAGATACCTGGTCGACAGCCCAGCCGGCCTCGAGCAAGTCCAGGAAGTCGGGACTGGCCTCGATCTCGGAACCGAACTTGAGCCGCAGCGCTCGTACCAGTCGCAGGACACGTTGGCGGGGCTCAGGGACTTGCACAGCGGACATGTCGGCGCCCAAACGCGCCGCATAGGACTCGAGTTCCGCCGGTGTGGGTTCCGGACGGTACCTGACGTTCTCGGACTTCACCTTGCCGGGCAGGCCGAGGAAGCCGATGCCCTTGTCGGTGGGACCTGACATGAGGGTGCTGGCAGTGACGGTCCGACGGAACCTGTTGGCGGCGCGCTGGCCGCGGGGGATTCCCTTGTCGGACAGCGGATCCAGGGCGCGCGCGGGCAGCATGCCGCTGTGCTCGTAGTACGGCTCGTCGGTGCTGGCGCTGTATGCGCTGAGGCAGTTGTCGAGGAGGATCTCGGTGCCCGGGGGTGCGTTGCGCACCTCAGGCAGGGCAGCCAGGATGTCGATGGCGACATCCTCGGTCACCGTCACGTGCCTGCCCTCGATGTCGAAGGTGACACCGTCGGGGCCGCCGTGGATCGCGATGAGCTGCTGGAGGGCGGAGGGCCGCTGGATCTGCTCTCCTCGGCGCAAGTACTTGGGGCCGCCCTCGAGTTTCATGCCGTACAGGGAGATGCTCTGGTCGAGGTAGTGCTGGTAGGCCCTGCGGCGGTCGTCCGTGGGGTCGAAGATGATCCCCGGCCGTTTGGCCCCGTCGGCCGAAGAGCTCACCAGGGCATACGAGTTGAGGATCTGTCGCAGGGTGAACCGGTGCTGTCCGTCACGGGAGAAGTAGATCCGGCCCTCGTCGACGGCCGTCTCCGGCGTGAAGTCCGGGTTGGTGCGGACGAACCCGCCGATGGGCATGTCCAGGCTCGGATGGTGGTTGTAGGCCGCCACACGCATCCACTGCGGGTTGCCTTGTTCGTCGTAACCCACCTCAAGGCCGCCGTCCTGGGTGGTGGCGAAGTTGTGGTGGAAGAGCTTCTTGGCGGTCTCCCGCTGCGGGCCCCGGGAGTTGGGACCCAGGAAGACCACTCGGGCCTGTCCGAGCGAGAGCCGGTTGGGATCCATGAAGATGGCGTCGGCGACAGCCGATGGGTCGACCAGCCTGCCCTCCGGGTTGGCCGCCGTGCGGCTGCCCGGGAGCACCATGTATCCGTCGTCGGTGAACTCGCCCACGATGAGATAGAGCTGTTCGTTGCTCCAGGGCGCCTGCAGCACATTCCTGATCGACGGCACCGGATTTTCACCGGCCGGTACGTCATAGACGTAGAGGAGCGACGTGTCGACCGGCAGGCCGTGGACCGAGCGGAACGGTGTCCAGTCGTACCCGGCGAACCGGCCCTGGGCGTCCTTGAAGGCGAACCTCTCGTCGTACAGCGCTTGGTGCAGCTCGTCCATGTCGATCGCCGGCGGGGCCGGCCGCGGTGCCGTCGGACGGAGCCGGTCGGGCGCCGGCGCGGCTTGCAGGGCAGCGCTGCCGCTTGGGTTGTACGTCGCGAGGTCGGGCACTTGTGAGGGGTCGAGGGGCGCGCCGGGTGCGAGCTTGTCCTGGGTGTCGTTGGCGCCGAAGGTGGAGCCGCTGTCGGAATCGGTGGCGGTCTCGTAGCCACTGTCCTCGCCGGGCTCGGAGCCGGCGGTGGTGCTGACCGGCTCCGAGGAGGGGGCGGACGATGGGGTGTCGGACGGGTTGAGGGACCACTTCGTGGTGTCGCCCGATGTCGGGAGCGCATTCGGTGGCAGGAGCGGATCCGGTATCAGCGCAGTGGCACGCGGACCGAACTCCACCTTTTGCCATACATCGGCCGTTCCGTCCGCATTCTCGCCGTCGGCAAGCTGGTATGAGGCGTCAGGGGTGAGCGAGTGCATCAGACGGGGACCGCTCAGCTGGTAGAACGTCGGATGCCCGAACCTTCCACCGAACAGCAGCGGCAGTTTGCCGGGCTTCATGGCGATGACGAACGGATCGCGCTGATTGCGGTTCGCCAGAACGAGGCTGAAGTCGCGTATCAGGTGGGCGACTTCCTCGTCCGTGGCGTGGAAGGTGCGCCAGGTGGGTTCGGAGATCCGGTCGGGGAAGCTGGTGGGCACGGTCACCGCGATGAGGCCGTTGTCCAGCCGGTGTCCGTACAGGATGAGGGTCTGCGGGGCGAGGCTGTCCGCCGAGCGATCGCTGCTGTGCAGGCTCGGTGGGGGCGTGAGGTAGTCCTTCCACGGCGCCGGCCCGGCCTCCCACGTGCCGTCGGGGCGCTGCCTTCGCACGGACGTGGTGTCGATGGTGAGGGGTTCGCGCGTGCTCAGCGACTGGCCCGTGAGGTCCCAGCGCACGGTGTGGTTGACCCGGTTGCGCTGGGCGTCCTTTGCAGTGAGGTCGAAGCTCGGGGCGAAGTGGTAGTGGAAGCCCGACTCCCAGATGTGAAGGGCGCCCAGTGCCTCCAAGGACATGGGGATGCGCCGGAAGTGCGCCTGGGTGATGAGCCGCAGGAGCCTGGCCTCGTGGACGTCGGGCTCCCACGCCTCGTCCTGAGCGAGGTGCAGGACGGCGGTCCCGATCTGCACGTCGGTGCCTTGGAGTTTCCACTCGGCCAGCTGCCGGTGTGCGTCGGCCAGGGCCCACAGGGCGCGCATGCGGATGAGCTGCTCCCGGTCCCGGCCGGCCCTGGGCAGCGTCGTGGGGTTGCCGCCTTCATCGCGTCGTAGCGTGTGGTGGCCGGCGGCGATGAGGAGTTCGTCCGGAAAGGCGCGTGCATAGTCGGCCACGGCCTGAAGCGGCGGCATGATCTGGGCCAGGGAAGTGTGGTTCTGGACCGTGATGTTCTCAAAGATCCGCAGGTAGTCGTCGGGTGTGGGGTTCTGTGTCTTGGCATGGAGCCGCGCGATGTGGACCAGCATTTCCAGCCGGAGGTCGGGCGACAGGCTGTGCACCGCGGCGTTGCTGCGGACTGCCTGTACCGCTCTGATGACACCTTCCAACACCCTGTGGTATTTCGCCTCGGCCTCGGTGTCGTGCTCGATGCCGTCCTCGATCGCGAAGCCGGTCAGCAGGCGGATCGCGCGGATCGAGCGCAACACGAGTTCCCGGTGCGATGGTCTGTTCTCCAGGCCGAACTTCACCGCCAGCTCGCCGATTGTGGGCTTGCGGGGTTCCGGCCTCCGCTCCATGAGATGGGGCGACTGGCCGGGCACACCCACGTACGCGAAACCCTGGTCGGTGATGCCGGCGAAGCCCTCCGAGGCGAAGACATGATGGCGCGAGCGGTTGGCTGCCCACTGCTGCATCGGCTGGCCGTCGTCGGAGAGCGGGTCGTCGACAGCCTCCGGGATTGTCCCGCTGTGCTTGTAGTAGCGGTTCGGATTGTCCGAGCCCAAGGCGGAGTTGCAGGGGGTGAGAACGATCCGGCTCCCCTTCGGGAGCTCCCGTAGCACGGGCATACCGCCGATGATCAGGCCGGCCGTCTTGGCCGACACCCGCACGGGTTTGCCGTCGACGATGAAGTCGCCGTAGCCCGGGCCGCCGTGTCCGGCGATGTAGCGCGTCTTGAGATCGAAGGAGACCGCCTGCTCCCTGGGGAACTGCAGCTCCCCCTGGGCCAGTACGCCGAGTTGGTCCTTCTTGTGGCGGTAGGCAAACTGGTAGAGGTGCCTCCGCTGCTCCGTGGGGGCGAAGTCGATGAGCGGCGTGCCGGTTTCGGACACCTGGATGTTCAGGAACTCGACCTGATGACGCCTGAACTGCACCTTGCCGCCGATGGATTCAAAGATCTCGTTCTCGTCGACCTTTCTGACGATGCCGCCTGACGGTGCGTCGATGCGGATCACACCGCCGAGCTGAGCATCCGCCGACTCCTCCTTGAGTGCGATGACGGAGTACTCGCGGTTGGAGCTGTCGGCCCGCAGGCTGATGAGGTCGGCCTCATGCGTCATGCCGTAGGCCGGACGTTCCAGGAGAACGGCTGCCGCCCGCTGCGGCCCTTGGGAGTTCGTACCGACGAACACCGGCCAGGCGTCCGACTTGGCCTGGAGCAGGGCCCACCTGGCCAGGGAGGCCACCTGCTCATGTGGCATGGGCTCGCCATTCGGAGCCAGCATGTAGCCGTCACTGTTGTAGGTGCCGACGAAAATCATCACATCGATGGCACCGTGCTCGGTGTTCCAAGGGGTGTTGCCCCTGGGTACCGGGTTCGATCCGGCGGATTGGACGAACAGGGTCTCGGCCGAGAGCGGCGGGGTGTCTCCCGAGGCGCCCGGCCGCCAGTCGAATCCGGCGATCCGGTCCGTCGACCCTCCCCTGACGGCACGTTTGATCTGGGCCGTGACCGTGAGGAAGGGGGCCACGATCTCGCGGTCCACCCAAGGTGGCTCAGACCGTTCCGGCCCGAGCGCGACCGCGCCGGTCTGGGCCGCGGAGGAGCCCCCGGGGTTGAGCACGACCTCTTTGGGGGGCGGGCCGGCAGCCGACGAGTCCGGGCCGGCATCGAAGGCCAGCACGTCGGCGAACAGGTTGGTGGTGCCGCCGGTCTTCGGGCTGCTGAGGTCGAAGTCGGATTCTGAGCCGAGGTCGTCCTTGATGCTGCCCGTATCGCTGTAGGTGGTGTCGGAGTCCGGCTCGGAGCCGATGTCGGAGCCTGAGTCGGTGCCGGAGCTGTCGGACTCGCTCTCGGATCGGTTTTCGTGGCTCGTAGGAGCGGGCGCGAACGCGGTGGGGTTGACCGCCACCAGCGTCGGCCTCTCCGCGTCGCTCAGCTGCGGCTCGCTGTCCGAGAAGCTCCAACTGGCCGAGTCCCAGCCCCTCCGCTCGGTGATCATGGCGGCCGTGTCAGCGCGGGAGTAGGTGTGCAACCTGAAGGGGAGCCGAGTGAACTTGGTCTTGTGGGCGGTCCTCTGGGCGAACAACGCCGGGAGGGCCCCAGGATCCTGCATCGCGAGCACGATGGGGTCGTCCTGGTTGCGGTACGCCAGCGACGGGTCCAAGTGCGCGATCAGATACGCGACTTCTTCGTCGGTGGCCTCGAGCACCACACCGTTGTCGACTTCGACCGCGATGCGTCCGTTGGGCAGGCGCACGGCGGCCAGGACGAGGTTCTGCGGGGCCAGTTTCGGCGTGTGCGACTGTTCTGCTGTGGCGCGCTTCGCCTTCTCTTCGTCCATCCATGGGGTGGTGTATTCGAAGGGTCTGAGGCTATTGGGCAGCTGATCGCCGTCGTCGGGGACCTCGTACGCGACGACGTTGGTGATCCTTCTCATGTTGCCGAAGAACCTCTGGCCGGACAGGTTCCAGCGGATCGTTCTGCCGTCCCATGGCAAACGCGCGCCTTCAACCCTCCTCTTGCTCGCGGCCTCGTCGACCTTGCGATGCCAGCCCATTTCCCAGAGGTGGAGCGCGCCGAGTGCCCCGACCTCGAGCGGGTCGATGCCTACCGCGATGGCTTTCGTCAGCAGAGCCTCGAACTCATCCCGGATGGTGTCCCAGGGCGTGTTCCGCGGCTTGTGCAGCGCGTCTTGCGCGAAGCCGTACTGGACAACGGCTCCCCACTGATCCAGCCACATCCGGGCGTCGGCCCGCGCCCACACGGCTCGTTCCCTGGCCTCCTGCCGTTGAATCACGCTGCCTTCCAGCAGCCCCGGGAACGCGTGGCGCGGGACCGCCTTGAGCGGCTCGGGATCCACCCTGTTCACGGGACCCGGCTGTACCACCGCGTATGCGTACGATGACACCTCGTGCAGCGTCAGAAGCTGGCCCTGCGACTTCTTACTCTGCAGGGTGTGGATGCGGTGGAGCGCAGAGCGGTAATGCGCCGGCGTCGGCTCCACACCTTCGCTGAGGGACCGCGCCAGGTGATTCCACAGCTCCATGCGGAACGGCAGCTGCTGCTCAATGCGGGACACCTGGTCCAGGACCCAGCCGGCCTCGAGCAACTGCGGGAAGTCCAGAATGGTTTCGATCTCGGAGCCGAACTTGAGCCGCAGCGCTCGTACCAGACGCAAGACATGGCGGCGGGATACGGCTGCGTGCTCGGGGGACATGTCGGCGCCCAAATACCCCGCATAGATGTCGAGTTGCGCTCGAGTGGGTTCCGGGAGGTACCTGACGCGCTCGGACTTCTCCTGGCCGGGCAGGCCGAGGAAGCCGATGCCCTTGTTCGTGGGGCCGGACAGCAGAGTGCTTGCGGTGACCGCGCGATTGAACTTGTTGGCGGCGCGCTGGCCGAAGGGAATCCCACTGTCGGCCAGCGGGTCGAGGGCGCGCGCGGGCAGCATGCCGCTGTGCTCGTAGTACGGCTCGTGGGGGTTGAAGCTGTAGGCGCTGAGGCAGTTGTCGAGGAGGATCTCGGTGCCCGGGGGTGCGTTGCGCACCTCAGGCAGGTCGGCCAGGATGTCGACGGCGACGTCCTGGGGCACCGTCACATGTACGCCCTCGACCTCGAAGGTGACACCCTCGGGACCGCCGTGGATCGCGATGACCTGCTGGAGCGCGGAAGGCTGCTCGAGCGGCAGCCCTCGGGCCAAGTACTTGGGACCGCCCTCGAGTTCCATGCCGTACAGAGTTTGGCTCTGGTCGAGGTAGCCCTCGTACGCTCTGCGGCGGTCAGGAGTGGGGTCGAAGACGACCGCCGGCCGTTTGAAGCGGCGCTCCGGCGGCAGGGTCTCGTCGACAGCCGTCGAGTCGACAGCCGTCGAGTTGACCAGGGCGTACGACTTGAGGATCTGTCGCAGGGTGAACCGGTGCTTGCCGTCCTTGGAGGTGTAGAGCCGGGCTTCGTCGGCGACCGTTTCCGGCGTGAAGTCCGGGTTGGTGCGGACGAATCCGCCGAGGGGCATGTCCAGGTTCCGGTGGTGGTTGTAGGCCGTGATGCGCAGCCCGACCAGCTCGCCCTGTTCGTTGTAGCCAAACTCCAAACCGCCGTCCTGGGTGGACGCAAAGTTGTGGGCGTTGAGGCTCTTGGCGGTCTCCCGCCGTGGCACCTGGGAGTTGGGACCCACGAAAACCACTCGAGCATTCGGGGGCCGGTTGGGATCCATGCGGATTGCTTGGGCGACATCCGAGGCACGGACGAGCCTGCCGTCCAGATTGTCGTACGTCCGGCTGCCCGGGAGCACCATGTATCCGTCGTCGGTGAATTCGGCCGCGATGAGATAGAGCTGTTCGTTGCTCCAGGGTGCCTTCAGCACATTGCGGAACTCAGACTCCGGATCAGGGCCTTCCGGGACGTCGTAGACGTAGAGGAGCGACGAGTCGACCGGCAGCTGATGGAACGAGCCGGACGGTGTCCAGTCGTGTCCGGCGAACCGGCCGTGCTGGTCTTTGAACGCGGAGGCGCCATCGTGCAGCAGCCGGTGGAGCTCGACCGTGTCGATCGGAGGCGGGGCCTGCCGCCGTGTGGCGGGCTTGAGCGGGGGAGGCTCAGACGCCTGGACCTGGGCGGGCCGACGGCGAGGAGGGTTGAACGTCGCGAGGTCGGGCACTTGCGAGGGGTCGAGGCGGGCGCCGGGCGCGAGCTTGTCCCGGGCGGACTCGCTCTCGGAGCGGCTCTGGTGGCTCGCGGGAGCGGGCGCGAACGCGGTGCTGCGGTTGACCGCCACCAGCGTCGGCTTCTCCGCGTCGCTCAGCTGCGGCTCGGTGGCGGGGAGGGTCCAATGCTTAGTCTTCCAGCCCGCCGCCCTTGTCACCATGTAGTGGCTGTCTACGTCGTACTGCGTGGCGAACCTGAGGGGGTCATCCGTGTAGTTGATCTCGTGGCCGGTCTTCATGACGAGCTTGTCGGGGAGATCCCCTGGGTTGTGCATCGCGACGACGATGGGGTCGTCCAGATTGCGGTTGGCCAGCGTCTTGTCGAGGTCCCCGACCAGAAACGCGACTTCGGCGGTGGTCGCCTCGACCTCCTCCCCGGGGGCCACTTCGACCGGGATGCGCCCGTTGGCCAAGCGCACGCCGGCCAGGACGAGGTTTTGCCGTGACAATTTTGGCGTGCGCGAAGGAGGAGTGTCCACGGCTGCATTCGCGGCGCCTGGCTCGGGCATCCACGGAGGTCTGTACGCGTACGGCTTGAGGTTTGAGGGCGGCGCCGCGATGTTGGGGGGGGCGAATGCCTTGGAACTGATGATGCCGGTCACGCCGCCGGGAACGAGTCTCTGAGGGGACAGGTTCCAGCGCACCCCGTGGCTGCCGCCCACGGTTTTGAGCTTGCGGTCGTCCCGCCTCATGTTGGGGACTTTGGTCCGGCTCGTGTGCCAGCCCCTTTCCCAGATGTCGAGGGCGCCGAGTGCCCCTTCTTCCGCCGGGTCGATGCCTGCTGCGATGGCTTTCGTCACCAGTGTCTCGAACCGGGACTGAAGGTCCGGGCTCCAAGGGGTGGACTTGTCCGCATGCAGCACGTCATGCGCCCAGCCGTACTGGTGGATGAGGTTTCCCCAGTGCTGTATGCGCATCCGGGCATCAGCCCGCGCCCATACGACACGCTGCACCGCTTCCCACTGGTAATCCGAACTGTCTTCCCGTAGTCCCGGGAACGCGTAACGCGGGACCGCGCTGAGCAGCGCAGGGTCACCGGGGGTCTGCTGGTCCGAGTTCACCACGTCCTGCGCGAACGGTGACACCTCGTCAAGCTGCAGGTACTCGCCCCGCGGCTTATTCTGCTGCAACGTGTGGATGTGATGAAGCGCCCCGCGGTAGTCCTCCGGCGCCATGTGCGTGAAGTCGCCGTCGGACTGGACGCTGCGGTATCGCGTGAGGTGGTCCCACATGTCCATGCGGAACGGCACATTTCGGGGGCGCCTGTTGGATGATTCGACGCGTGTGCGGGACACGACGTCGAGGGTCCACAGCGCTTCGAGCAACAGTCGGAAGTCGGGACTGCTGTCGATCGCGGGCCCGAGCTTGAGGCGCAGCGCTCGTACCAGGCGCAAGACCTTCCTGCGGGATGTATAGACCTCCGAGGCGGACGCCATGGGGGCGCCGAGATGAGTCGCGTAGGAGTCGAGCGTCGCCGGTGAGGGCTCCGGGTGATAGGTGAGCCGCTTGGACTTCTTCCTGCCGGGCAGCCCGAGGAAGCCGATTCCCTTGTCCGTGGGACCGGACACGAGCTCGGAGGCGGTGAACACGCTCCCGGTCCTATTGGCGACAAGCTGGCCGAGGGGAATCCCGTCGTTGGACAGCGGATCGAGGTGCGGCGCCGGCAGCGTTCCGCTGTGCTCGTAGTACAGCTCGTCGGTGTTGGCGCTGTAGGCGCCGAAGCAGGAGTCGAGGAGGAACTCGGTGCCGGCGGGCGCTCCGAGCACCTGCGGCAGATTCGCGAAGATCTCCGCGGCGACTTCCTTGGACACCAAGACGCGCCGGCCCTCGATCCCGAAGATGACACCCTCGGGACCGCCGTGAACCGCGATGACCTGCTGGAGGCCGGAAGGCTGCTCGAGTGGCCGTCCTCGGGTCACATACTTGGGACCGCCCTCGAGTTCTACGCCGTACAGAGTTTCGCTCTGGTCGAGGTAGCCCTCGTAGGCTCGGCGGCGGTCAGGTGTGGGGTCGATGACGACCGACGGCAGTTTGGTCCCACTGGCCGAAGAGTTGACCAGGGCATACGAGTTGACGAGCTGCCGCAGGGTGAACCGGTGCGTTCCGTCGGCGGATTCAAAGACCCGGTCCAGGTCGGGCTCCGGGGTCGGCGCCAACCTGGGGTTGGTGCGGACGAACCCGCCGATCGGCATGTTCAGGCCCGGGTGGTGGTTGTAGGCCGCGATGTTCAGAAACGGGCGGCCGTTGTCGTCGAAGATCACCTCCAGACCGCCGTCCTGGGTGGAGGCGAAGTTGTGGGAGAAGGAGCGATCGGCGGCCTCCTGCGCCGGACCCAAGGCTCGGGGGCCGACGAAGACCACCCGGGCGTTCGCGGCCCGCAGGGGATCCCGATGGATGGCGCCGACGACATCCGAGTGGTGGACGAGCAGCCCCTCCGGATGTTCGGCAGTACGGCTGGCCGGGAGCACCATGTACCCGTCTTGGTTGAACTCGGCCACGACGAGATAGAGCGGCTCGTTGCCCCAGGGCGCCGTCAGGGCATCGCTGGGGAGAGGCTTCGGAACACCGCTGTCCGAGATGTCATAGATGTAGATGCTTGACGGGTCGACCTGCAGGCGGCCGTACCCGCTGTTCTCTGTCCAGTCGCGTCCGGCGAACCCGCCCAGATAGTCCATGAGCACCAAGTCGGGGTGGTGCAGCAGTGGGTCCAGCTGGTCAGCGGGGATCCGCTCCGGAGCCGGCCGCGCCGCGGTGGGCCTGAGCGGGACGAGCGAGGGATCCTCGGCGGGGGCGTCCCGGGGAGGGTTGAAGGCCGCGAGGGCGGGCACCTGCGAGGGGTCGAGGGGCGCGCCGGGAGCGATCTTGTCCGCGGCAGTGGCAGCTGCGGGGCCGATCCGGGTCTTGGAATCATCGTGCGGCGGACTGTCGGACGGCGTGTCCATATCGCCATACGTGGTGTCGGAACGCACGTCGGAGTCCGACTCCGAGCCGAAGCCGAAGTCAGAGCCGAAGTCGGAGTCATCGGCGGAGCTGTCGGTATCGCCGGCCGAGAGATACTCGTTGTCGTAGCCCGCCGGAGAGGGCGCGAGGGACGTGGGGTGGTTGACGGCAAGGAGCTGCGGCTTCTCATGGGCGGTCAGATGCGACACGTGGCCCGGGTATTCGGTCCAATGCGTCGACTCCCAGCCGGCCCGCTCCGTAATCATCTTGGAAGTCGTGACGTTGTTCTCGGTGTGCATCCTGAACGGACGCTCGGTGAACCTGATCTCGTGGGCACTCATCTTCGCAAGAAGCGCAGGGAGGTCCCCCGGGTCCTCCATCGCGAGGATGATGGGGTCGTCCTGATTGCGGTTGGCCAGCGTCTTGTCGAGGCGCGTGAGCAGATACGCCACCTCGACGTCGGTGGCCGCGAGCCTGTTCCCGCCGCCGACATCAACCGGGATGCGACCGTTGACGCGCTCGGCGGCCAGGACGAGGTTCTGCGTGACCATCTTCTGTGTGCGCGACTCACCTGTCTCGGGCGGGTGCGCGGAGGCAGGAGCGTCAGGTACGCCGTCCATCCATGGAGTCTTGTACTTGAAGACGTCGATGTTCGCCGCGCTCAACTGGACGCCGGCGGGGCTCTCATATGCAGATGTGCTGACAATTCCGCCGGGGAGGTCCTGGCCGGAAACGTTCCAGCGCACCACCGTGGAATCTCGTGTCCGACGAGTGCGGTCCGCGTTCCTGCGTGCCGAGAGGGAGCTGACGCTGGTGTGCCAGCCCATTTCCCACAGGTGGAGGGCGCCGAGTGCCCCGGGCTCGTCCGGATCGATGCCAACCGCGAGGGCCTTGACGAGGAGCTTCTCGAACTCGGCCGCGAGTTCCGCGGTCCACTGAGTGTTCCGGTTCACGTGCAGGACGTCATGCGCCCAGCCGTCCCGGTGGATGGAGTCTCCCCACAGGTGCAAGCGGTGACGGGCGTCCGCCTGTGCCCACACGAAGCGATGAGTGGCTTCCTGGATGTATTCCTGGCGGTCCGGCCGCAACCCGTCGAACGCGTGCTTCGGAACCGATTCGACCGGGGTGAGACGAGCGGGGTCCTGCGGTCCCGGGTTGAGCACTCGGTGCGCGTAGGGCGACACGTCGACAAGTGTCAGTCTCGCGCCCGGCGGCTTCTGCTGCAGCAACGTGTGGACGTCCTGCAGCGCGGTGCGGTAGTCGTCAGGCGTCGGGTTCTTGACGTTGGTGCGGAACCGCGTGAAGTGGTCCAGCATCTCGAGGCGGAACGGCAGCACCCAGTTGCCGGTCCGTGTGAGGGACACGTCGTCGAGGATCCAGAGGGCCTGGAGCAGACTCGGAAACTCGGGCTTGAGGTCGATGTCGTGGCCGAACTTGAGCCGCAGCGCTCGTACCAGACGCAGGACACGAACGCGGGAGCCGTGGCTTGCCATGCCTTGTGGCACGGCACCCAGATACTGCGCGTAGGCGTTCAGGACCGCCTGCGTGGGCTCCGGAGAATAGGTGACCCGCTCGGAGCGCGGTTTGCCGGGCAGGCCGAGGAAGCCGATGCCCTTGTCCGTGGGACCTGACAGGAGAGTCGTGGCGGTGAGCGTGCGCCCGGCCCTGTTGGCGGCGAGCTGACCGAGAGCGATGCCTTCGTCGTCCAGCGGATCGAGGGCGGCCTGCGGAAGCACGCCGCTGTGCTCGTAGTAAGGCTCCGCGGTGTTGGCGGCGTAGCCGCTGAGGCAGGAGTCAAGGCGGATCTCGGCGCCCGGGGGCGCGTTGAGCACCTCCGGCAGGTCCGCGATGATCTCGGCGGCGACGGCCTTGGACACCATGACATGCCGGCCCTCGACCTCGAAGGCGACACCTTCCGGTCCGCCATGGATCGCGATGACCTGCTGGACGGCGGAGCGCTGCCCCGACAGCGGTTCCTTGTCCATGTACTCCGGACGGCCCTCGGACTGGATTCCGAGCAGAGCGACGCTCTGGTCGAGGTAGTGCACGTAGGCTCGGCGGCGGTCGACGGTCGGATTGAGGACGACCGCCGGCCGTGTGGTCCCGTCGGCCGAAGAGGGCACCCGCGCGTACGACTTGACGATCTGCCGTAGGGAGAACCGGTGTGTGCCGTCGGAGGAGGTGTAGACCTTGTCCAGGTCCGGCTCGATGCGCGGAGCGGCCGGGCTGGTGCGAATGAAACCGCCGATGGGCCAGTTCAGGCCCGGGTGGTGGTTGTACGCCGTGACTTGCAGCGACTGCGCGAGACCGTCGGCGTTGCGGGTCACCGTGAGGCCGCCGTCCTGGGTGGAGCCCCAGGTGTGGGTGCCGAGCTCGTTGGCGGTCCGCTGCTGTGCGATGTGGGAGTTGCGGCCGGCGAAGATCACGCGGGCGTTCGGTGGCATGTTGGGGTCAAGGAGGACGGCTTGAGCGACATCCGAGGGGTGGACCAGCAGGCCCGCCGGATTCTCGTCCGTGCGGCTGCCCGGCAGCACCATGTTCCCGTCATCGTTGAAATCACCCGCGATGACATAGGGCGATTCATGGCTCCACGGAGCAGTCAGCGGAGTTGGCGGGCTGCCCAGCTGAAGGCCGTCCGGAGCGATGTCGTACACGAAGATGTTCGTCGGGTCGACCTGCGCCCCGAAATAGTCGCCATCTGACGTCCAGTCGCGTCCGGCGAACAGGTTCAGGGTGCTCGTGAGCGCGAAATGGTTGTTGTGCAGCAGCCGGTGCAGCGCCACTGGGTCGAACCGTTCCGGAGCCGGCGGCGGTCCGCTGACCGTGAGCGGGGGGCCTACGTTGAAGGGGGCGTCGGCGACACGAACCCCCGGGTTGTATGCCGCGAGGGTGGGGAGCTCCGAGGGGTCGAGCGGCGCACGGGGTGCGAGCTTGCCGACGGTGGCGGCGGCCGTGCTGGTGGGGACTTCGAACTCGCCGCTGGTCGCGATACGGCCCATGGGGCCGGGGAGTTCATCCTCGCCGAATACGGAGCTGGTGTCGGAACCTGAGTCGGTGGCGGACTCGTAGCCACTGTCCTCGGCAGCTTCGCGGGTGCGCTTGCCGGGCAGGGAACTGGTCGTGGGCAGGGACGAGCCCGTGGGTGCGGCGAAACCGGCCGGGGTGGCGGTGCGGTAGCCGGAGCCGTCGTGGATGAGAGCGGCGTGGGGGAGCGGGTCGGAGCCGAACTTGACCTCGGCGGTGGCGCCGGTGGTGGGGTCGGTGCTGACCAGGCTGAGGGTGACGTTGTGCGTGCGGGAGGCGACGGATGCGGCCGTGGTGGCGAGGAGTTGAGGGAGCTCGGCCAGGGCGGGCTCGGGGGTCTGGTCTTCGGCACCGGGAGTCTGGCCGGCGGTGGGGGTGCTGGTCGTCGGGAGGTTTGCCGCGCTCGCGAGGAGGTCGGTGAAGAGCGCGACGGGAGTGATGGTGGTGCTGGCGCGCGGGATACGTCCGTTGCCGATGAGCTCCGCCTCAAGGCGGTGGCTCTCTGTGATGGAGCCGGACGTGGCGAGGCGGTCGGCCTGGTCGACGGGGAGCGTGGTGAGGAGGGGATGGGTGAGCGGAAGGTCGGCCGCCGTGACGTTCTGGGTGAGCCAGTCGATGAATTCTTCCGGGTCGGCGGGAACGCCCAGATTGAGCTGGGGGGAGTTGAGGGTGTTGGCCCAGGCCTGCGCCGGAGCGTGCAGCGGGTTGGTGCGGGGAGCCGAGCCGGTGTTGGTGGGGACCGTGCTCGCGGTGTCGGTGCTGGTGGTGTCTGCGGTTGTGGGGTCGGCAGTGGTGTCGGGCGTGAGCTCGCTGAGGTCGTAGGGGGTCTCGCCGAACTGCGTCTGACCGTCGTCCTGCGCGCCGCGGTAGGCGTGGGCAGGGTCCGGCGTGGTTGCGGTCTGGGGGAGGTGCTGAGGGCCCGGGTTGCCGCCCGCGCCCGGGGTGTTGAGCGCGGGGTTGTTGCTGCCGGCGGAGTCGCCGGGACCCGTCTCGTTCGGACCGTTATGGCCGAGGGTGTCGTCCGTCGGGCTCGGGTCGCCGAGGTCGATGAGGTCGTTGAAGTTGGTGTCGGACGAGGTGTTGGTGCCGTTGGTGAGTGGTGGCGGTAGCGCGTTGCCGGTATTCGACAGACCGGGGTTGTTGAGGCCGCTGCTGGTCAACCCGCTGTTGGTGAGGGGGGAGTTGGTGAGCGGCGGTGGCAGGGTACTGCTGTTGAGTAGGCCGTTGCCGAGCGGGCCGCCGGTGAGGTCGAGGCCGTTGGGTTCGAGGTCGCCGAGGCCGGTGTTGAACCCGTCGCGGTTCGAGCCGGAACCGTTGAGGTTGCCGCCGGTCGGGTTGTTCACCAGGGAGTTGACGTTGGGCGGCAGGCCGTCGAGCAGACCGTTGTCGATGAGGCCGGTGGTGCGCGGGTCGGTGGTGCTGGGGCCGACGTTGTTGTTGTCGGTGGTGGAGTAGGGCGGCGGCAGGGTGCTGCCGGTGTTGAAGGGGGTGTCGAACGTGGAGTTGTCCGGCGGGGTGTCGAGGTCGCCGCCGGTGCCATGCACGTTGTACGGGTTCGAACCGACGGTGTTGGCGTTCGAGACGAAGCCGTTGCCGTCCGGGTTGAAATCCGGGCCCGGGTTGAAGTCGTTGCCGATGAGGTTGTTGCCGTTGACGTCGGTGGTGTTGGTGGCGGTGTAGGAGGGTGGCGGCGGTGAGTAGGGCGGTACGGGGTCGAAGTCCGCGGACTGGGTGTCGGTGCGTGTGTCGTTGATGGTGTTGTTGGTGGTGATGGAGTTGGAGTTGGAGTCGGGTTTCGGGGTGTTGTTGAGATCGCTGAAGCTGAAGTCGGGGCGGGGGGCGAAGAACTTCTTGTATATGGCGAAACCGCCGGCGGCGCCGGCGCCGAAGACGACGACCTCGGTGGAGGCGCTGACCGCCGCGCCGAACATCTCGTCGGCCTCGAACTCCCACTTGCCGTCGTACAACCCGTTGACGAGGTAGCCGGCGGTGGGTTCAGCGATGGTTTCGCCGGGGATCTGGGTGAAGTCGTTGACGAAGTCGGCGGCGAACTTGTTGTCGAAGAGCGGCTTGAAAATGGTCTTGAGGGCGCCGGCGAGGCCGGCGCCGATGCCACCTGCGAGGAATCCGGCGAAGAGACCGAGGGTGAAGGACTTGGCGATGTCGATGCCGTCGATGGACTTCGGGCGGGCCCGGCCGGTGTTCAGGTTCTGCTGCGCGATCTGCGTGAACAGTGCGGTGAACGCTTCCTGCAGGCCCTGCTCGAGCGCGGGAGTCACCTGGGCGCGGCTGAGCATGAGGTAAATGGTGAGCAGCATGGCAAGGCGGGTGCGCATCTTCAGGAGCAGGATCTCCGTGGCGGACGCGCCACCAGTGAACGCCAGAAGAGACATCAGAAAGGCGAGCTCGATCTGGAAGACGATCACTTCCGCGATGAGCTGCCACTTCGAGTTCTGCACATTGAGTGACTGTTGGACCTGGCCGTCGCCAGCCCGCGTCAGGTTCGACCTGAACTGCTCGATGCGGTTGATCAGGCCGCCCTCGCCGGTCAACTGGCCGATCACGCGCTCATAGTTGGCGTACGCCTCGGCCGGCAACCCGTACTTGATCTTGCCGTTCGCATCCTTCATCTTCCCGGCGAGCTCAAGCAGTCCGAACGAGGCGTCCAGCATGACACCACTGGCTTCGTAGGCCATCGTCTCGCTGGCCTTCGGAAACCTCTGGCCCACCAGGGTGAAGACCAGGTCGTCTTCTTCCTTGGTGGGCGTGATGTCGCCCGGTATGGAGCCGTTCTCGGAGCCGCCGCCTTTGCCGCTGCCGATTACGCCTTTGCCACCGCTACCGCTACTTGCGGCCATTTTTTGCCTCGTACGGGTTGAAATTCTCGGTGTAATTGCGGCTCTCGTCGATCGCCTGCACGTGCCCTTGCTGCGTGTTCTCCAGCTCCTTGCCGGCCAGCGTGACCGGATCGTGGGCGGCGACGAGCACCTTGATGAGAGCGAGGTAGGTCTCGATCAGGTCTTTGAACATCGCATCCGACGGGACTCCCACTTCGTAGGAGAATTCATCCCGATCGGCCTCGCCGCTCGGCATGTGCCAGAACTTGTAAATGTTCATCAGCTTCTCGAAGTCCGTGCCGAGCGCTGCGGCGTAGTTCGCGAGCTCGACGAGAACTTTCGCCGCCACGACCAGCTCGTGCTGATCCGCTTCGAAATTGCCGTTGCTAACCATCCCGGCCCCTCCGGCCCTTCTTGCTGGACCGATCCTTGGCGGAACTCTGTTCCGCACCCAGCTGCGATGCCGACGGTTCGTCGTCCTCGTGGATTTCGTCATGCAGCCGACTGCCTGCGTTCTTCGATGCGCCGCCCTTGGCTGTCTCCTCCAACGGGCCGAATATGCCGTCCCAGTTAATACGGTCACTGATCCCCGGAAGTTCAGTGATCTCATCGGCGATCGGCTTGTACGCGTCGATGACCTGCTGTGCCTGCCGGCTGCGCGCGTTACCAATCGCCTCGAGTACGGAGTCCGCAAGCTGATTCGCGCTCATGGTGCGGTACTTGTTCTCCAGGAAGCGGATCTTCAACAGATCGCCGCGTGCGCCCACTTCCACTTCCACGCTTCGATCGCGCGAACGGACCTTCGACGACGTCGCGTGCATCCGCGACTCGACCTTTTCGATCGCCGCCTGGGTCTCCTCGAGCGCGGCCCTTGCCTGCTCGATCTGCTTGAGGACGGAATCCCTGTCCATGGGCTGTGTCATCGCTATTCCCTCCCCAGGGCGGCCGGGGCGCCGCCCTCGTCCGTACCCCAGATGTCGTCGTCCTCGGTGACCCAGGAGTCGCGCTCCCGGTCGGTGTTCTGCGTCTGCTGTCCGCCGCCGGGGGCGCCGCCGCCCATCGGTGGCATGAACGGCGGTGCGCCGCTGGACTGCGAGCCGTCGCGGGTGGCCGGACCGACGTTGTCGTCACGGCGGTTGGCGGCCCGCCGGCGGACGATGGTCGGCTGTCCGTCGTCAAGTACGGTGCGCACCCGCTCCGTTCCCTCGCCGCCGCTTTGCGAGCCGTTCATCCGGGTGGCCATCGGCAGCATCGGCGGGGGAGCACCGCCGCCGTAACCGCTTCCGTAGCCGCTGCTGTCGCCCGCGGGCGCCCCGAGTCCGTCCGGACCGGTCTCGAGCCCCTGCTCGAAGGCCTCGTCCTCGCCGCCCGAGTAGCCGCCGGAGTCATACGAGTTGCGGCTCGGCCAGTCCACGCCGGGGGGCAGCGAGTCGTAGGGATTGTCCGGGTTGCGGGTCAGGGTCTCCTTCGGATCGAGCTCCGTGGTGCTTGTGGAACCGTCGGGGAAGGTCGTGGTCAGCGACCTGTCCTCCGGGTTGAAGACCGTGGAGCTGCCGTCCGGGAGGTCGGTGGTGATCGTGCCGTCCGTATTGCGGGTGGTCCAACTGCCGTCCGGATTGCGCAGGGACTCGCCCGGTTCCAGATCGCGGATGCTCTGCGGGCCGTCCGGCGGGTTGATCCTGACCTCGCCGGTCTTCGGGTCGATGGTCTGCGTACTGCCGTCGGGGAACCGGTCGGTGAGCGAGCCGTCGGGGTTGAGCGTGCGTGTGCCGTCGCCGCCGCCCGGCAGATCGCCGATACGGTCCGGCGAGCCGAGCCCGCCGAGCTGGTCCTGGCGCTCCTGATTCAGCCTCTCCTGCTGAGTCAGACGATCCTGCTGGAGCTTGTCCTGCTGGTTCTGCCTGTCCTGCTGGAGTTTGTCCTGCTGGTTCTGGCGGTCCACCGCCGCCTTCTCCTGCTGTTCCTGGCGCGCCAGCTGCTGCTTCTCCTGCTGTTGCTGGCGCTCCAGCTGCTGCTGCTGTATCTGGTGCTGGCGCTCCAGCTCCTTCTCCTGCTGCTTGCGCTGCTCCTCGGCCTGCTCGCGCTGGAACTGCTGCTGCTCGCGCTGCTGTTTCTGCTGCTGTTCCTGCTGCTCGCGCTGGAGCTGGTGCTGGCGCTCCAGCTCCTCCTTCTGGCGCTTCTGCTGCTCCTCGTGGCGCTGGTCTTCCTTCGCCTCGCGCTGCTGCTGCTGTTCCTGCTGCTGCTTCTGGAGTTCCTGCTGGCGCTGGAGCTGCTCCTTCTCGCGCTGCTGCTGCTGCTCCAGCTGCTGCTTCTGCTGCTCCTCCTGCCGGCGCTGGTTGTCCTGGTCCCGCTGCAACTGCTCCTTCTGGAGCTGCTGCTGGCGCGCGAGTTCCTTGTCGCGCTCGTCCTTCGCCTCGCGCTCGAGCCGGTCCTGGCGCTCCTCCTGCTCCTTCTGCGCCTTCTTCTGCTCGCGCTTCTGCTCCTCGCGGTCGGCCTTCCCCTGCGCGAGCGCGGCCGCCCGCTCTGCTTCCTGCTTTGCCTGCAGCTCGTCGGCGCGCTTCTCCGCCGCATTCTGGCGGGCCTCGTTCTTGGCATCCGCCTCTGCCGCGCGGGCCTCCGCCTTGGCGGCGGCCGCGTCCTGTCGCGCTATGTTCTCCGCGTACCGCTGCTCATCGAGCTTCTTCCGCTCGGCATCGGCGGCCTTGCGCTCCTCTTCCAAGGCCAGCGCACGGGCGTCCGCCGCGTCCTGGCGCGCCTTGTTGTCCGCGTCCGCCTTGTCGCGCTCGGCCTTGGCCTCCTCGCGGTCGGCATCCGCGCGGGCCTTTTCCTCCTGGTACCGCTGCTCGTTGAGCTTGTCCTGCTTCTCCTGCCGGTCGAGACTGTCCTGGTACCGCTTGTCGTTGATCTTGTCCTGCTCGGCCGCCTTGGCGAGGCTGTCCTGGTACCGCTGCTCGTTGAGCTTGTCCGCGTCTTCCTGCTTCTTCTTCGACCACGCGATGTAGTCGTCCTGGTCCTTCTTGGCCTTGGCCGCAGCCTCCTCGGCGTCCTTCTTGGTCTTGTCCGCCTCCTTCTTGGCGTTGGCCGCCTCGGCCTCCGCGAGGTCGATCTGGAACTTCGACTCGAGGTCGATCCTGACCTGAGACTTGATCGGCCCGAACAACTCCTTGACGTCGTTCCAGGCGTTCTCCACGTTGATCATTGCGTCTTTGGCGTGCTGGGAAAGCTCGTCGAGTGAGACCTTCCACTCGCGGATCGCGTGAATGGCGATCCGCTTCCAGGTCTCGGGATCATTGAGCGCGCCATGCGGGGAATAGATTTCGTTGAACCCCGGAGTGGCTACGAGGCCGAAGTCGGACGAGTCGTCCGAAGACGGCAGCACGTCGTACTCGGTCATCATGATGTTGTTGAGCCAGATCCACTCGGTCATGTCGATCAGCTCGTCGTGCAGCCAACGCAGGGGATTTCCATACCACTTCTGCCAGAAGTCCCATTTCGCGGCCAGGTCCTCCACGGCCGTGACGAGGGCGGTCTTGAAGTCGCGGATCGCCTGCCCTTGCACGGAGTCCTCGGCTCCTGCTAGTGGCACCTTTTCCGACCAGTCCTCGTAGAGGCGCTCCAGGCCGTGCACCAGGTCGTAGAAGACGCCGGCGGCCTTCCCTTTCCAGGCGGAGGTCTCCTTGCCGAGGTCGAACTCCCAGTCAAGGAGGGCCTGGTGCCGCTCGTCGAAGAATTTGGCCGCCCGGTCGTAGGCATCGGCCGCTTCATCGAACGTGCTCAACTCGACCGCGCCGTCCGTGGGCACATCGATGGTGTGCCAGGAGAAGCCCCTGGTGGTCTTCTGGTCGCGAAGCTGCTCAAGAGCCTTGCCACCGCCGAAGGAATACTGTGCGAGCGCGATGCTGTCCCATGAATGCCCGGCGGCGATGTCGTCGAACTGGCCGCCGCCCTCCACGCCGAACTTCTTTCCCTCGATCACTCCGCCGGCCGGCGGGGAATCGGGGGTCATATTGCCGAGCAGCCAGATACGGGCACGTTTCATCCCAATCTTGTCGTCATGCAAGGCCGCCTGGTCGTAATAGGTGTACCAGCAAATAGTGAATTCAGTGACCTTGATCTCGCGGCCTGAGTTGTGAGTGCGCCAGCTCAAGTAGTCGCTGGCTTCAACCTGTTCCGCTTCCTTCTGGCCGACATCCTCGAACTGAATCCTCATCAGCGGGATCTCTTTGTTGCCGATCAGCTGGTCGAAGAGATTCGCCTGCGTCGGCATCGTATATCCGGTGAACGCCTTAACGGCCGTCCACCAGTAGTCGCCATCGTCGCTGAGGAAGTCGAGATAGTCGACAGGCATGAAAGGGATCCCCCGAGTGGATACGTATGTGCTGGTGTTGCTGCTGCCGGCGACTGGTGCGCCGTGGTGTTCCTACTCCTCGTCGCCGGAGCCCTCGGTCGACGACGGCTCCAGGGCGTCGATCACATCCTCGACCCCTTCCAGGAATTCGCGGCCACCCACCTTGGTCAGATTGCTGCCCTGAGTGGTGAGGAATTCCTTGATGGTGGCGGTGAGGGCTTCCTCGATTTCGGCGATCAGATCTATGTGCTGCTTGTAGAGGGCGATGATCGACTCGGCGGATTCCCTGAGTCCTTGCTGAATCTCGCTGCCACGGCCGTTCAAGTACTGGGGGTCCTCCATGAAGCCGATGGCAAGTGGCTTCTTGAGGTTGTAGTTCTCCTTGCCCGTTTCCGTGTAGTCGTTCGTGCCGAGAACCGTCTCCAGCGTGGGCCCGAACTTCTCATCGTCCTTCATGATGTGGTCGAGCGCGGTTGCGAAGACCTTCACACGCTCTTCGATGAAGGCCTGGATGCCATTCTTGTCGATCGTGATCTTGCCGGTGCTTGAATTCGGGTCTTGCATGGGCGTGGCCTGCCTTTACGTGAGCGAGAGTCAGCCGATCTGGACGCCGGACCACAGCTGACTGAGGGCGTTCTCGCTGTACTTGTAGGAGCCGGAGATGTCGTTGAGGAGCTCGACGTGTTTCATGAGCATGTTCTCCATCGCCTGGACCGCGTTCGCCCAGGCCTCCTGCTTCTTCGTGTAGATATCGCGGTCCTCGCCCTCCCAGGACTTGATCAGTTCCTGGAGTTCCATCTCCAGATTGGTGAGGGTCGTCGCGATCGCCCGGGTCTGGGCGATGAGGTCGTCGGCCGCGTTGTTCATGTGTGCGTAGTCGACGTAGATGAATCCATCGGAGAAGTTGTCAGACATGGTCCGTCCTCGCTCTGAGTGAAGGGAAAAGCCCGGGAGTTACTCGTTTCGCCATGGCCCTGCTCAGCCCGTGAGCTGGTCGTAGACGCCCTGAGCTTCCTGATAGGCCTGCTCGACCTTCGTATTGGCCGAACCCTGCTGCAGTCCCTGTTCCCTGAGGGTCTCGTTGAGCGTCTCGATCATTTCCTCGAGGCTCTTGAGAATGGTGGTGGCCTTCGCCTCCCAGGCTGTGACCAGGCTCTGGAACCTGCCACCGTCGCTTCCCTGGTAGCCGGTCGTCAGGCTGAGCTTGGTTGTCTCCACGTCGTTCTTGCAGCGGTCCACACCCATGTAGGCCTGCTCAAGGGCGTTGATGCCGTTGCGTGTTGCGCTTTCGAGTGACTGACGGTTACCACTAGCAGTCGCCACAAGGCTGCCTTTCGCTCGATGGTGGGCGGCCGGGGACCCGGGCCGGCGGGGGAGGGGAGACTGCCGGAAGCCCGACGGAGCACGGAGCTCCGCCCTCCTGCGCACGGGTATCCGGCGGTCTCGTT
The DNA here is from genome assembly GCF_044334895.1 of Streptomyces sp. NPDC020681. Classification (NCBI taxonomy): domain Bacteria; kingdom Bacillati; phylum Actinomycetota; class Actinomycetes; order Kitasatosporales; family Streptomycetaceae; genus Streptomyces; species Streptomyces sp. NPDC020681. Next base: position 109,749 of record NZ_JBIRTX010000011.1, read on the forward strand.
CCTCACGTGAACGGTATGGGGCGGGTCTTGCGTTTGGTGGCCGCATTCTTGTCGGAACCTTGTCGTGCCAGCGCCAGCCGCGAAGTCACGTGTACTCGGAGAGAGTTGACCTGACGGCAGAGCACTAGTTGCACAGAGGGCCTGCCACGCTCCGGCGCCCCGTCTGTGCCGCCTTCGGCGACAGATCGGGACCATGCGGCAGCATCCCGAGCAGCTGCGAGGGCAGCCCCTGGGCCGGCGTGGTCTCATAGCCAAGCGCCTTCGCCGCCTCCTCGGTGGGGATGCGGTACTTGAGGCCGGTACCGGAGACCAGATAGAGCGTCGACCCGCGCGTGCCACTCGCGTTGAGTACCTGCACGAGGACACCGGTGTCCGGAGGTACCACCACCCGGTCCACCTGTGTACATGCCTTCGCGGCGACATCCGACGTGGCTTGTACGGGCTGTCCCAGGTCGCCGATGTCGGCCAGGGTGATGCTGATGCTTGTGCCCGTGGAGCCGGGATCGGCCGGGGCGATCCGTGCACAAGGGCTGACTTCCTTGGGCACGTTGAGCGCCTCGGGAGGGCTGTCCGGCAAGCGCATGGGGCTCTTCCTGGCCGGCGCCTGAGGAGCCAACTGCCCCCGCAGGGCCTCGGGTCCGAGGCCGATCACTCCCGGGGTCTCATCGGCGTATGCGGTCTTCCGTGTCTCCGGATCGCCGAGTATCAAGGCGGCGACCGTCACCGGAATCTGTCGCAGTCCGTCCTGCTGCAACACGTAATGCCGAGGCTCCTTCGCCCCCATCACGGACACCCCGAAGACCTGTCCGATACGGGTCTCCCGATCTTCGAGCCGGGGACCGGGCTCGCCCTGACCAGGGATGAAGGGCGGAGCGAGGTCCGGCCCCGCGGGCAGCGAGGTGAGCAGGGAACCTGCCACTTTGTACGGGGCGACCGACCCGTAGCCGAGGGATTCACGGGCCCCCTTCTCCTCGTCCAGGCGTAGCCGCATTCCGCTCCACAGCAGATAGAGCGAGCCGTCCGGACCCTGTGCGACGATGCCGCGCTCCGCGCTGACGGGCTGCCCCTTCACCTCCGATGCCACCGCGAGGGTGCTGACCGTGTCCGGGTCCTCGCCGTACGGCGTCGAGCACAACAGCCAAGGCGCGTCCGAGAGTTGCCCCTCCGAGGGGATCCGGTCCGGACCCCCCGGGATGCCGATCGCCGAGCCCACGGAGGTCCCGCGGAGCGACTTGGCGCTGACCGTGGCGGCCTTGAGGTCGGCGCCCACCAGGAGCCGGGCGGACGCGTAGTTGCGCACCGGACGGAGCCGGCCGTCCAGAAACAGATAGCGCGCGCCGGTCTCCTTCTCCACGATGAGCTCCCCGGACGTACGCCAGGAGTCCTTCTTGCCGGGGGAGAGCAGCCCGAAGACAAAAGCACCCGCGGTCACCAGTACCGCGATGATCACCCCGATCGCGATGCCCCGGTTGGTGCGTCCCTGCGGACTCTCGGGGGAGTCCGGATCGGCGCGCAGCATGCTGGAGGTCAGGCGGCCCATCAGGAACATATGGGCCTGGACCTGGTCGCGTTTGTTCTGCATGACTCATCTCTCCGTCGGGGAGCTTGAAGCGCTCAGGGTGCTCAGAGCGCTCAGCGTGCTCGGCGCCATCAGGGCTTCTTGGACGATCAGGGCCATCAGCGCGGCCTCAGCCGCTGAGGCCGCGCATATAGCCGTAGACCCCGAGCACCCACAGCGCGAGCGGCAGCATGGAGATGGCGGTGGTGGAGTGCAGGATCTCGGCGGCCCGTCCCCAGTACGGCACCAACCGCCGCCCCGGCACCGTCCATGCGGCGATGGTCAGCGCGGTGGTGACGCCGAGCAGCGATCCGGTGAGCAGCAGGCGGCCCGTCCCGGAGAGGCTCACGATCTCCCCGTAAAGCAGCAGTCCTACGCCGACGCAGCTGGCCAGCTGCAGAGACAGACGCTGGATGGTGTTGCCGAGCCCTCGGCTGTGCAGGATGAGAAGCAGGGACAGTACCGCGCCGGTGATCAGTTCGGCCAGGCCCGGCTTGGTCGCGAGTCCGAGGAGGGCGGCCGAGCAGATCACGGAGGTCGCTCCGTACAGACCGGTCATCCAGCCGTCCGCGAGCGTGGCCCGCTGGGCGACGGCGGATGGCGAGTGCGGCTCGATGCCCTCCTGGAGCTGCTGCGCATTGGTGGGCAGCGGCGGCATGCGCAGTCCTGCGAGCCGGAAGGACAGGGAAGGCACGAACGCGCCGAAGACCACGGCGACCAGCGAGATCACACCCGCTGTCTTCGAGGGGGTCAGATCCGCGGCCACCATCAAGGACCCGGTGAGTACGGCCGACGCGCCGGTCACCGCGGCGGCCATGAACAAGGTCGCATACGCGGCCACCGCGGCGAGCGCGATCATCGCACCTCCGGTGGCCGCCGCACCCGCGGCCAGCAGGCGGGGCCCGAGGCCCGCCTCGGGCATCGCGCCGACTATGTCACCCCCCGGCAACAGCCAGCCGGCCAGCGCCAGATAGCCGATTCCGGGCAGGGCCAGCGAGAGCGCGGCGCCCGCGTCCCCCACCGCACGGCTGGCCGAGCCGGCCCCCGCGAGCAGCAGCAGCGCGACACACGACGCCGCCAGGGCGCGCAAACCGCCGGAGGACCCGGGCGCTGCCAGAGAGAGGAAACCGGCGACGAGGACGAGCAGCGACCAGCTGAGCATCACCCTGCGACTGATCACCGCGGTCCAGCTGTACGGGCGGTCCCGCATAGTGGTGGCGATGCCGTCCACCAAGTCGTCCAGCTGTACTTCCGGCAACTGGTCGGTGTGCGGGCGCAGATAGACCGTATCGCCGTCGTGCAGGCCGAGTGACTCACAGCTCAGCTCCTCGTCGAGGCGCTCGCCGCCGAGCTTCTGCAGCACCCAGCCGCTGTGCTCGAGGCCCTCCTCGGCCAGCTCCTCGCCCGCGTAGTCCACCAGCGTGGGCAGGAGGTCGGCGACGGACACATCGGATGGCACGGCCAGGTCGATGACCTTCGCCGGTGCGCGCACGGTCAGGCGGCACAGGGGATTCGCCGAATTCTCAGTCATGTGTGCTTGTGATCCTCAAGTCGGCCCCCGTCGTGGGTGGTTCACCAGCCGGTTGCTGCGTTGCGGTCGAGTTGCCTGTCCGCCTTGGACGCACGGTGAGGGAGAAGTGCCCGAGTGTGTGGCGATACGTGGGGTCTGCCCGCCGGAGACAGGTCCTGGGTGTGTCGCGGAGCGCAAGAGACCACGACACACCCAGGGTGGCCGGCTGCCTGGCGGGGTCTGCGCCGTACAACGGCTTCACCAGGTATGCCGGTCACCCGCACCCTACTGGCACAGTCGGCACTCAATGGCTTCAAACCCCAACTCCTTTTGGAGTTGCGGGACGTCGATGTGGTCTCCGTGTGATCTGCGCTTGGTTCGATCCTTAGGCTCTCCGTATCCGTAGTGGTAGGGAGTGTGCAGCGAACCATCGAAGGAGTGGCCCCGTTGAGTGTCGTGCTGTTTCGCAGACCTGCGCGCAGGCCCGGCCCCGATATGCCGGAGGGTGAGCTGACCCTTCAGGAGCCACCCACCCTGTCGGAGATGGTGCCGGACAGCGGGGCCGTGTGGCAGTACCTGCCGATGGCCATGATGTCGGTGTCGATGATGATGATGTTCATGCGGCCGGGCATGGGGCTCGGCGGCAGCATCTTCATGTATCTCGCCATGGGGATGATGCTGATCGCCTCGGTGGTGATGATTCTCGGCCAGTTCATGAAGCGGGCCGCCGACCGCAAGAACAACATCAAGGCCGAACGCCGCGACTATCTGCGCTACCTCACCCAGACCCGCCGCAAGGTGCGGACCTCGGTGATGGACCAGCAGAAGGCCCAGAGCTGGCGGAACTTGGAGCCGACCGCCCTGTGGTCCCTGGTCGGCACCTCGCGTCTGTGGGAGCGGCGGCCAGGCGACCGTGACTTCGGTGAGGTCCGCCTCGCTGTCGGAGACCAGCGGCTCGGTCTGAAGCTGAATCCCTTGTCCACGAAGCCGGTCGAGGACCTCGAACCGCTCTGCGCCCATGCACTGCGCAGCTTCATCCGGGCCTACTCGATCGTCCCCGACCAGCCGATATCCGTCTATCTGCGGGCCTGGGCCCGGGTCTTGATGCGGGGCGACGAGGAGCGGCTACGGGCCATGGTGCGCGCCATGCTCTGCCAGTTGGCGACGATGCACGCTCCGGAGGACCTGTGGATCGCGGTATGCGTGGCGGAGGAGCACAGGGACGACTACGAATGGGCCAAGTGGCTGCCGCACACACTGCATCCGCACAGCCAGGACGGCGCAGGGCCGGCCCGCCGGATCGTGCACTCCTTCAATGAGCTGGAGGATCTGCTCGGACCCGAACTCGCCGAGCGCGCCGCCTTCGACCCGGACGCGCAGCCCAGCCGCGAAGAGCCCTACTGCGTCGTCGTTCTCGACGGAGTACCGGCTCCCGGCGGACACCGCTTCGACGGGATCGGGACCAGCAACTGCGTGGTGTTCGACATTGGTTCAAGCCTCACCTGGCGCCCGGGCAAGGCCACCCTGCGGCTCGACCTGGGTGACGACGAGCTCTCTCTCGTACGGACCGACCGCGACCGAAAGGAGCAGACCACCCCGCTCGGTGAGCCCGACTCCTTCGGTGTGGTCGGCGCGGTCTCGCTGGCCAAGCGGCTCGCTCCGTTCCGTATCGGGTTCGGCACCGAGGCAACTGAGCCGCTCGCCACGGATGTCGAACTCACCACCCTGCTCGGCATCTCCGATCTGCGCCGTCACGAGGCGGACGACCTGTGGAAACGCAGGAGTTCGACCGACCGGCTGAAGGTGCCGATCGCGGTCGCGGGTGACGGACTTCCCGTGGAACTCGACATCAAGGAGTCCGCGCAGGGCGGCACAGGACCGCACGGCATGCTCATCGGCGCCACCGGCTCCGGCAAGAGCGAGCTGCTGCGCACCCTGGTGCTCGCGCTCGCACTCACCAATTCCTCGGAGACCCTCAACTTCGTCCTCGTCGACTTCAAGGGCGGCGCCACCTTCCTGGGCCTGGATGAACTTCCGCACACCTCCGCCGTCATCACCAACCTCGCCGACGAAGTGGCCCTGGTCTCCCGGATGCAGGACGCCCTGCACGGCGAACTGATGCGCCGCCAGGAGCTCCTGCGCTCCGCCGGCAACTACACCTCGGCCCTCGAATACGAGAAGGCCCGGGCCTCTGGGACGCCGCTCGCTCCGCTGCCGAGCCTGTTCGTCGTCGTGGACGAGTTCAGTGAACTGCTCTCCGCACACCGGGAGTTCATGGAGCTCTTCGTCATGATCGGACGCCTCGGGCGCAGCCTCGGAGTGCATCTCCTGCTGGCCTCGCAGCGCCTCGACGAGGGCCGGATGCACCAGCTCGAGAGCCACCTCTCGTACCGCATCGGTCTGCGGACCTTCTCCGCGATGGAGAGCCGCGGAGTGCTCGGTGTCCCGGATGCCTACGAACTTCCCTCGCAGCCCGGTGCCGGCTTCCTGAAGTCGGGTGTCGAGGCACTCACCCGCTTCCGCGCCGCGTATGTCTCGGGCCCGTACAACAAGCGTGGTGGCAGCGCGGCCAATGCGGCGCGCGTGGCCAGCCAGGTGGTGCCCTGGACCGCCGGCTGGGTGGTGCCCCGGCATCTGCCCGAACCGGAGGAGACCCCCGAACCCGAGCCCGAGCCGGAGGAGGAGTCCGAGTCGCTGCTCTCCGTCGCCGTCGAGCGGCTGAGGGGCGCCGGACCGGCCGCGCACCAGGTGTGGCTGCCGCCGTTGAGCGATCCGCCGGCCCTCGACCAACTCCTTCCCGAGCTCGTCGAGAACGGCGAGTTCGGCCTCATGCCCAACGGCTGGGCACAGCGCGGCACCCTCAACGGGGTGCCCGTCGGCATCGTGGACCGGCCCTTCGAGCAGCGGCGCGATCTGCTGACCGTGGACCTGGCCGCCGGTGGCGGGCATATCGCGATCGCGGGCGGTCCGCAGAGCGGCAAGAGCACCCTTATTCGCACCCTGATCACCTCGCTCGCGCTCACCCACACACCACGCGAAGTGCAGTTCTACTGCCTGGACTTCGGCGGCGGCACGCTCTCCTCGCTGGCCGGCCTTCCGCACGTCGGCGGTGTCGCGGCCAGGCTCGACGAAGAGCGGGTGGGCCGGACGCTCTCGGAGGTCACCAGCCTTCTCTCGCACCGTGAGCGGATGTTCTTCGACCAGGGCATCGACTCCATGCCGACGTACAGGCGGCGCCGTGCCGCGGGCGAGTTCCCGGACGAGCCCCATGGCGATGTGTTCCTGATCATCGACGGCTGGTCGACCGTACGCCAGGACTACGACCGGTACGTGCCCACCGTCAACGCCCTCGCGGCACGCGGCCTCAACTACGGCATCCACCTCCTCGTGACCACGGCCCGCTGGGTGGAGCTGTCCTCCACCGTCCGCGACCAGGCCGGCACTCATCTCGAGCTGCGCATGGGTGATGCGATGGACTCCAATATCGACTCGCGCAAGGCGGCCAATGTGCCACGCCTGCCGGGCCGTGGTCTGACCCGCGAGGGAAAGCTGCACTATCTGACCGCGCTGCCCCGTATCGACTCCCGCACCTCCGCCGAGGATCTCGCCGACGGGGTCCAGGACCTGATCGCAAGAGTGCAGGCAGCGTGGTCCGGACCGGCCGCACCGTCCGTCCGGATGCTGCCGACGAGGCTGTCCGCCGCCGAACTGCCCCCCGCGGAGGGAGACCTCAAGGTGCCGATCGGCCTTGAGGAGGAGAACCTGGCACATGTCTGGCACGACTTCTCGCAGAACCCGCACATGATCGTGGTGGGTGACACCGAGTCGGGCAAGACCAATGTGCTGCGGCTGGTAGCCGACGCGGTCATGCAGCGGTACACACCCGCCGAGGCACGCATCATGGTCGTGGACTACCGGCGTGAGCTCGTCGAGCACATCCCCGACGAGTACCGGCTCGGGCACGCGGTCTCCCTCGACGCACTCAAGGACTTGGTCAACGGTGCGGCTCGCGCCGTGGTGTCGAGGCTTCCCGGACCCGAGATCGCACCCGCGCGGATGCGCGCCTGCGACTGGTGGCGGGGGCCGCGCCTGTTCATCCTCGTCGACGACTACGACATGGTCGGCAACAGCCCGATGAACCAGCCCTTCGCGCCCTTGATCGACCATCTCGCGCTCGGATACGAGGTCGGGTTCCATCTCGTTGTGACGCGCTCGGCGGCCGGCGCGGGGCGCGGACTCAACGAGACGCTGATGCGCCGCCTCCAGGAAGTCAACACCCCGAGCATTCTGCTGTCCTGCCCGCCCTCCGAAGGCTTCGTGTTCGGCAATCTGAAGGGCCGCATCCTGCCGCCCGGCCGCGGTACCCGGATCGCCCGCCGCAAGCATGTGCAGATCCAACTGGCCCAGGCGGAGGACGAGTCATGAGTCTCCAAGGCAGCGTCCGTGCACGCGGTGGGCGGCGCCGCCGTGCACTGGCGTGGGCGGCGTGCATCGCCGTGCTGCCTTCGCTCCTTGTCACCGGACCGGCCCTGGCGGCCGATCCGGTCCAACTACCCCCGCTGCGCTGGGCGTTGGGTGGGGAGGACGGCTGCGCCAAGGAGTCGAAGAAGGTGGCGGACAGCCCACCCTGGGCCGAGGCGTCGATCGGGCTGCCCGCGGCCTCCCAGCTCGCCGACGGCCGAGGTGTGACGGTCGCCGTCGTGGACACCGGTGTCTCGCCGGACGCTCCCACTCTGGCCGGCCGCGTGGAAGTGCTCGGAGACGCCGACGAGGACTGCGTGGGCCATGGCACCTTTGTGGCTGGCATCATCGCGGGCTCGCCCGGCGCCAAGGGCGAAGTCCGCGGGGTCGCCCCGGGCGCGCGGATCCTCGCGGTCGCCGGCACGGACAACCGCGGCGCCACCACTGGACCGCGCCTGGCCACCGCGATCCGGCAGGCCGTGGACGGCGGAGCACAGATCGTCTACGTGGCGCGCGCACGGCTCGACGGGCGCGAACAACTCGAAGCCGCCGTCGCGTACGCCGCAAAGAAGAAGGTCCTGATCGTCGCACCGACCACCCCGGAGCTGCCCCCACAGGGCCCCAATGGGCCCGACAGCACCGCACGCCCGTTCTTCCCCGCGTTCATCGCCCCGGTCCTGTCCGTCTCCGGTCATGCCCGCGACGGCCTTCCGGAGCCGCAGGGGCCTGATGCGTTCGCCCCGAACATTTCCGCGCCGGGCTACGAGGTAGTGGGCATCGGCCCCGAGGGAGACGGCCACTATCTGGGCAACGGGTCCTCGCTCGCCGCCGCGTACGCCGCGGGCACAGCGGCCCTCGTCCTCTCACGTGAACCCGGGCTCACCCCACAGCAGTTGTCCGAGCGCCTGATGGAGACGGGTTACCCGGGAGAAGTGCCCCATCTCGACACCTATGCCGCTCTCGCTGCGGTGCCGGGAGTCCAGAGTCCCACCGGCGACCCGCGCGAACCACCCGCCGAGCTCGCGGGCGCTGCGTCCGAACGCCCCCTGCACACCTCCCTGTTCGTCGCCGGCGGCGCCCTCGCCGTGGTGGTCCTGGTCGGTGGTGCGGCGGTGGTCATTCCCCGGGGCAGAGCCCGTCGGTGGCGAGGCGCGGGGACCTGACGTACGCCTCCGGGCGAGGCGACACCCGTAAGCCCAGCCGGCTGCCAGTGGTCCCACCTGTTGCCCGTACACCCCACCTGCTCTCCGTACAAGCTCATCCGACACCCTCAGGAGGACCGAACCGTGTCACGGCAAGTACTCGTCGTCTCCGCGGATCAGCCCGGCGGTTACACCACCATCGGCGAAGCCCTTGCCGCCGCACGCACCGGAGCGGTGATCAGGGTGCGCCCCGGCCGGTACGCGGAGAGCCTCACGGTCAGGACCCGGGTCACCCTCGTCGCCGAAGGCGAGGCGGGCCATGTTGAGGTGTGCCCGCGCACCGGCTCGGCCCTGATCCTTGTGGCCGATGCGGTCATGGTCACTGATCTGACCCTGCGCGGCGGCGGGGACGATCTGCCCGTGGTCGACGCGGCGCGCGGACAGGTCGCCATGGAGGGCTGCACCATCGTGGGCTCCGGCTGGACGGCGGTGCTCGCCCGGCATACGGGATCGCTGGCGATGCGCAACTGCCGTGTCACCAACGGCAAGGGCGCCGGCATCGTCGACACCTCGCCGACCGGCAGTGTCATCGAGGACTGCCTGATAGAGAACGTGGAAACCTCGGCCGTGGTCCTGGGCGAACAGGCCCGCTCCATGGTGCGCAACTGCCGGATCCGCGACGCCCGCGCCAATGGCATCCTCACCAACGGCGAGGCCCAGGGCACCGTCGAGGACTGCCATATCTCCGGCACCCATAAGCCGGGCATCGCCCTGGAGGGCAACAGCAGCACCCAGATCCTGCGTACCACACTGCGGGATGTGCCGTTCGGGGTCTACATCACCAGCGCCTCGCGTCCCGTGCTCGAAGAGGTCTCCGTCGAGGCCTCGAGCGGTCCCGGCTTCGCGCTCTACGACGGCGCGGACCCGCTGGTGCGCCGCTGCCGCACCGACCGTTCCAAGAGCCATGGCCTGTACGTGGCCGACCGTTCGCGCGGCACCTTCGAGGACTGCGAGTTCAACGGCGCGAGTGAGGCCGCGATCCGGGTGGTGGGCAGCAGTTCGCCATCGTTCATCCGTACCGTCGTACGTGATTGTGCGCATGTGGCGGGAGCGGTGCTCCTCGCGGAGGAGTCGGCGGCGGAGTTCGACCGGCTCGAAGTGGCCGACGCGGCCGGCACCGGTGTCCTCATCCGCTCCAAGGCCAATCCGCTCATCCGCCGGGCCCGGATCACCGCGCCGAAGGGCATCGGTGTCGATATCGGCGACAGCGGCCGCGGGCGTCTTGAGCACTGCACGGTGGACCGCGCGGGAGGCGCCGGAATCGCCATCGCCGACGGGGCGAGCACCCACATCAGCGACAGTGTCATCCGCGCCGTCGAGGACTCGGGCATCCAGATCGGCGCGGACGGCAGCGCCACCATCCGCGACAGCGAGGTGGACACCAGCGGTGCTTCCGCCATCACCGTGACCAAGGGTGGTGAGGCTTCGCTCACCCGCCTGAGGATCAACTCGGCCGGTGCACACGGCGTACTGGTTGCCGAGGGCGGCCGGGCCGAGCTGCAGGCCTGCGAGATCGCCGGCAGTGTGGGGGACGGCATTCGCGTGGATTCCATGGACCCGGTCCAGGTCAACGGCTGCTCGGTACGTGACAACCGGGGCGCCGGACTGCGCCAGACCCGGCCCGGGCCGCGGCTCGAAGTCGAGGATCTGGCGAGTACCGGCAATGCGATACCCGACGAGTACGGTGCGAGCTTCGGCGCCTCGCTCGGCTCGAGTGGCCCCCCGAAGCTCGCCGAAAAGGCGGTCCAGCAGGGTCCGTTGGACGAACTGGAGACCCTGGTCGGACTCGAAGGCGTCAAGCACCAGGTCCGTACGCTCGTCAACCTCAACCAGCTGGCCCAGCGCCGCAACCGGCTCGGTATGCCCGTCGCCACCATGAGCCGGCATCTGATCTTCGCAGGACCGCCGGGTACGGGTAAGACGACAGTGGCCCGTCTCTACGGAGCGATCCTCGCCGAACTGGGCATCCTGCGCATGGGACACCTGGTCGAGGTGTCCCGCTCGGACCTGGTCGCCTCGATCATCGGTGGTACGGCGCTGAAGACCACCGAGGCGTTCAACCAGGCGCTCGGCGGTGTCCTGTTCATCGACGAGGCGTACACCCTGAGCCAGGGCGGCGGTGGTTCGGGACCCGACTTCGGCCGCGAAGCCATCGACACCCTGGTCAAACTGATGGAGGACCACCGCGACGACGTGGTGGTCATCGCCGCCGGATATACGGGCGACATGGAGGGCTTCCTGTCCGCGAACGCGGGTCTCGCCTCCCGTTTCACCCGCACCATCGAGTTCGAGAACTACTCTGTGGACGAACTGGTGACCATCACCGAGGGCATGTGCGCCAAGCACCGCTACGAACTCGGGCCCGGTACCCGCGAGGCACTCGCTCTCCACTTCGAGGGGATGGACCGCGGAGCCACGTTCGGCAATGGCCGGGCGGCCCGCGGCGTCTTCGAGAACATGCTGGACCGTCAGTCGTTCCGCCTCGCTTCCGTGGCCGACTTGGCCGAGAGCGACCTGACCCTGCTGATGCCCGACGATGTCGGCGAGACCGCCTCCGCAGCCGATGCGGCCGAGGGCCGCGAGTCGATGCTGGCCAGGCTGGAGGCGATGATCGGGCTGGGTGCCGTCAAGCGTGAGGTCACCGATCTGGTGAACCTCCTCGGCGCCGCGGCGCAGCGCGAGGCGGCCGGGCTGCCGGTGACCAGGGTCAGCCAGCATCTGGTGTTCACGGGCCCGCCCGGCACCGGCAAGACCACAGTGGCCCGGCTCTATGCCCAACTCCTGCACACCCTAGGCGTGTTGCCCAAGGGGCAGCTCGTGGAGGTGGCCCGAGCGGATCTCGTCGGCCGGTATGTGGGGCACACCGCGCAGCTCACCCAGGAAGTGTTTCGCAGCGCGATGGGTGGTGTCCTGTTCATCGACGAGGCGTACACCCTGACGCCGGAGGGTGCCACCAACGACTTCGGACGCGAGGCCGTGGACACCCTGCTCAAGCTGATGGAGGACCACCGGGACGAGGTGGTCGTCATCGTGGCAGGCTACACCGAGGAGATGCGCCGCTTCCTCGACTCCAACCCCGGTCTCGCCTCGCGCTTCGCCCGCCAGGTCAAGTTCGAGAACTACACCACCGACGAGCTGATCACCATCGTCCAGCGGCACGCGGAGACATCCGGGTACGAGTGCGCTCCGGGCACGGTCGAGGTGCTGCGGGCGCATATCGACGAGCTGCCCCGCGACCGTTCGTTCGGCAATGCGCGCCTGGCCCGTAAGCTCCTGGAGTCCATGATCACGCGGCAGGCGCGCCGGCTCGCCGGGCACCCGAACGCAACGGTGGCTGAACTGCGGGCGTTGGTGCCAGAGGACCTTGTGGTGGAGGCGGGCACCACTCTGGTGTGAGCCCGCGACGTACGGACGTAGCTGCGTACGCCGACAGGTGTGCAGTCAGGCACGTACGCAGGCACAGCGAAGCGCCCGGCCGGAATCCGGCCGGACGCTTGCCCGTTGGTCGGTGCCTGTGAGCTGAGCAGCCTCCTACGACTCGGCGGGCAGTTCCACATCCTGCACCGGCTTCTTGGCGCCCCGCTTCGCGGACCTCGGGGCACGGCCCGCAGGCTTGCTCGCCTTGTCCTCGTCGGATGCCTGCTCGCCGTCCGCGTTCCCGTCGGTCGCGCCCAATCCGCCAGCAACTCCCACGGCGACGTCGGTATCGGCCTCGTCGTCCTCGGATATGTCGCCGCCGTCGACGTCCAGCTCGGTGAGCGAATCGAGATCGTCGGACACGACGATCTCATCGGCGTCATCCGCGCCCCGGGCATCGACACGCTCGCGCAACGCGTCGAGCTCGGCGAAGTCCTCCGGGTTCTCCTTCCTCCACTTCTGCAGGTCCGCGTACGCGACCCGCAGCACATCCGGCTGCACGATCTGGCCGACGGGCGCGGTGGACGAGAGGACCAGGATCTGCCGGGGGTCGTCCTTGGCCAGCTCCTGCAGCAGATCGGGGATGGTCATGAGCGTGTGCGGCGGCACCTCGTCCGGATCCATCCTGGCGGACGGCGGGAAGACCGGCACTGTGGCAGGACCGTCGGGCACCGCGGTCAACTTGAACGAGCCGTCCTGCTCGGTGCACACCGCGACCTCGGCATCGGCGAGCACCAGGTGAAAGACGTCCTCCTCCATATAGCCGGTCGCGGTCAGCTGCAGCGCGGAGTCCAGCGGGCTACCTGGGGTGGGCCAATCCAGAGTGTCCGGCGAGGGACGGTACTCCTCGTTGCGCTCCCACTCGACGATCTCGCCCTCGCTGTCGGTGCGCCAGCGGCCGATCCGGACCCACGACGGTGGATCTTCGCCCTCCTCGCCCACCCAGTTGGGGTCGATCATGGTCAGCCAGTGGTCGGGAGCCACCTTCGCGCCGGCCACGATGTCGTCGGGCGGGGTCAGATACCCAGGCTCTCCCGGACGAGTCGTCTTTGGGGGAGCGGGAGTGTCGTCGGGGGCGACATCGCCCACGAGGGGGGCATCCGCACCCGGTGCGGAAACCTCCGCGACGGTGTTCTCGGCCGCGATCTCTTCGCTCTGAGTCGCCGAACGCTCCGGCGCATCGGGCAGGTTGGGCGGTGTGCTCATCTGGGTACTCCGTCACCTTCACTGTGCTGTCTGGAAACAGGGGGAACATAGGGAACATCTGGGCCTTCTGGGCCTTCTGGACAAGGTGCATTCGGACATCGCGGGCGTCCCGGCCGGTGTTCAACCGACCCTGCTCTGCGCGACGACATGGGGGAGCCGTAGCACCACTGCACGGGTGTCCCGAGGCTTGATCGGCTGGACCGGCGGGTGATCGGCAGGGGCACCGGAGCCCGTTGCGTCAAGTCTGCGCAGGGCGCTCATCGCCTCGCGGAACACGGCGGGTGCCCGATGCCTCGTTGTGGCGGCGGCCTTCCGGTACCAGCTGCGAGCCACTCTGTCCCGGCGCAGGCGCTGTGCCTCACGGCCGGCGCGCAGTTGCGCGAGACCCAGGCGCTCCTGCGACACACAGGGGCCGCTGCGGGCCAAATGGCGTGCCAGGGCAGAAAGGTGGGGGTTCGGGAGTCCCTCTAATGCGTCGGCGATGACGGTATGGCGCGCCTGTCTGGCCGCCGGGGACAGCGTTGCCAGGACCACGTCCCGCATCGGGCCCCGGAAGCGGTACTCGCCTCCCGCTGTCTCATCTCCTGTTGTCTCCCCACCCGCTGTGCCGCCGTCGGCCGACTGCCAGAACAGCACACCGGCCGCGAGCGCCTCATCGACCAGCGCAAGGAGCGCGGGAGCACCCAGGGACTGCGTGGCGGCCAGCAAGGGTAGATCGAGTACCTCGCCGTGCGCGGCCGCGTACTCGAGCAACGTCCGTACCTGCCCCGGCAGTTGTGCAACCCGTGGCAACAGCACCGTCTCGACGGACAGCGGCAGCCGTGCCTGCCGTCCACTGCGCTGCTCGGGCGGCAGTCTAAGAAGCTCGCGCAGAAGGAACGGATTGCCTTCACTCCGCTGGTGCAATGCGGTCGCCTCCTGCCTCAGGTCCGCACTGCTGCGCATCGCACCCTCGGGTTCTCGCGCGGCGAGTATGCGCTCGATGTCGGTGACATGGAGCGGCTTGAGGCGAAGGCGCTCGGCGCCCAAGTAGGCGAGATCTGCCATGAGATCGGCGAGCGCAGAGTGCTTGGGGTCCTTGACGGACAGGACGACGGCCACCGGCTCGTCCCGCACCTGTGCGGCCAACCTGCGCAGCAGCGCCAGGCAGGAAGAGCAGGTAGCATCCGGCTCGTCGGCGAGAAAGAGCAGGGGCTGCTCGTCCGGCCGACGGAGGAGGACGGAGGCTGCGCCGTTGCCGCACCCCGGGCGCACGCCCTCGCTGACCGTCGCGGAGTCATTGCCACGGCCCCTTTGGCAGTCGAGCCGGCGTACCTGGTACCCCTGTGCTTTCGCATACGAGGCCACGCCCTGCAGCAGCGACGACTTGCCAGCGCCCGACTCGCCGCTGACGACCGCCCACCGGGTCCCTTCCCGGGCGGCACTGTCGATCAACTCGGTCAGCAGCGCGAACTCCGCCTGCCTGCCCGGTAGGTGACCACCATCGCAGAGGTCATCCGTGGGACCCGGTCGTCCTGTGCCGCGCGGAGGCCGCGTAACCACGATTCCTGAAGGGGCGTCTCGCCACGTGCGATGCAGGGTGGGAGAGATCGGCCTGGCCGAGCCGAGGGCGCCCTGGTCGTGGCGCAGGATCGCCAGGTGCAGTTCCCGCAGGGCAGGACCGGGATCGACGCCGAGCTCCTCCGCGAGGATCGTACGGAGCTGCGCGTAGTGGTGAAGAGCCTCGCCGGAGCGGCCCGCCCGGTACAGGGCGTGCAGCAGTATCTCCCACGACTCTTCGCGCAACGGCGCCGCCTTGGTGAGCCGTTGGGTGAGCTGGATGGCGGCATCGACCTGTCCTTCCTCGAGCAGGACGCCGGCGAGCAACTCCTCACCGAGCTGCCGCATCTCCATCAGACGGGCCGCTTCCTGCCGTGCGAACCCGTACTCTGCGGCCTCCTGCAGCGCGGGTCCACGCCACAGGCCGAGGGCTCGTTTCAGGGCCCGGCTCGCAGTGAGCAGATCGCCCGCGGCCTTGGACTCCTGCGCTCCGAGCAGCGCCGCCTCGAACTCACGAATGTCCAAGTCGCCCGCGTCGGCGGCGAGTACATAGCCGCTGGACTCCCGTACGAGCAATCGGGACCGCTTGTCCCGGGACCGGTCCGGCTCCAGGGCCGCGCGCAGCCGGCTGATGTGCGAGTGGACCGAGGACACCGCACCGGGTGGGCACTGCTGTCCTTCCCACAGGTCCCGGCACAGCTGGCTCACGGACACGGTGCGGTCAGCGCTGAGCAGCAGTCGGGTCAGCAGGATGCGCCGCTTGCGCGGTCCCACGTCGATCTGCTGGGTGCCACGCCGGACTTCGAGTGGGCCGAGCAGGCTGAAGACGAAACGCTGGCCGTTCACTGATCCTCCACAACGCTCTGCGGTGCCGGGCGACGGCAGCGACTCGGAGTGGGCACCGGAAAAGGGTGGGCCGGCGGTACTCCGCGATGTGCCTCGCACCCCGCCGATGTGCGAGAGCCGAAGCCGACGGTGTGGCAATGCGGTGTCGGCCTCGGCTCTCTTCACCTGTTCCCTCATCCGCGCACTGTGCCGGGTCGTACCGCCTGACACTGTGCGGCCGATCCGCCTCAGGGGGCGCTGCGTACCGGCTTCCCCCTCTACGTGCGAACGCCTCGCAGGGATCAACACAGTTCTGAAAAGCGGGACATGGGCGTCGCATCTCCCTCTCTCGGACGTATGTGCGCCGTGCGTCGTTTGCCGTAACTCCCACGTCCGGCTGCAGTTCCCGGGCCGGTGACAGCCCTTCCGGCCCGGGAACACCCTGCTGAGCCCCCCACAGGCGTGCAGCAGGTCACCGGGTTGACTCCCGCCCTCCGACTGAACGGAGGACAACCCGGCTGCCGTCCCACACGCATCCATCCGGGGAGAGAAGGAGGACAGCGCGAGCGGGGCGTGAGGGACGATATACGTGACAAGGGCCCGGCAGGTGTCGCGCTTTCGGCAGGTATGACCTGACGTGTGAGTAGCCCTTCACCATCCTGTCCGAGTCGATGGAATCCACGTGTGGTGTACGACCGCTCGCCCCTCCTGGGCCCGGTGCTGAGGAAGGTGAGATGGCACTCGGTGTCGAGCAACTGTCCGAATTGACGGTCCAGTTGACCGAATGAATATCAACACATGTAGCGCGGTGTTGACGTGGGCTAGCGTCTTGATGAGTCCGAGAGGGAATCATGTCACGCGAGCGCGGAGCGAAACTGGAATCGGCCTGGAAGCGGGCGCAGCGCGCCGCGCATACCTTGATCAGCGAGCGGCGGCCGCAGTGGCACCCGCATAGCCTGGAGTTCCGGTCCGCCCACGATGTCCTGGCGATCACGCTCATGTACCACGAACTTCCCAGCGCCGAGGGCGAGGTCCAGAGCGCCCTCACCTTGCTGGCTCTGCTTTCGCATGACGTCGAGTGGGCCTTGTGGTGCCGCTGGCAACTCGTCAGTCCACGCCCGGAGGTGACCCCGGAGGATGCGTATATGGCACGCCGTGCATGGCGCCGACTTTCGAACAGCACGCCGTTCGGCGGCTCCGTGGAAGGGGAGCGTGAGTACTCGTCGCGGCGGGGTGTCGGGGTCGCGGTCGGGGTTTTTGAGGCTGCGGCCCTGCTCAAGGTTCCCGGCCAGCGCCCTCGCTCATAAGCTGCCCTCACGCGACCAAAGCCCACTCTCCGGGGGGGTGAGGAGCGGACCTTGGTGTGAGCGCCACCGTGTGGCGGGGGGAATGGCGCAGCGGTGGCATGGCGCGCGAGGGTGCGGCGCGAGCGCCTGTCAGGCATGGGCAGGCTGACTGTGCGGCAGAGGGTCGGCTGCTCTCGCTCCCTCGGCATGGCACCAACTTGAAGCCCGGACACATGTCCCGACAATGGCCCGGCAGTGTAGGTGTCAACGGTGCAAGGAGACCGCCCGCCCTGGTCAGCGACTATGCCACGCATGTGAGGTGAGACACCTTCCGGGTGAACGGCGTACGGTACATGTCTCGCACCGCGTCGACACCTTGATAAGCCATCCATGAGGTTTCACGTGTCATGACTGCCCGAGTCACCTAGTCCTCTGCCCGTGTATGCATTTGCCCAGTTTGCGGTGAATGACTTCCGTCCGCGACGTGATAGATCTTCGCCCGCCTCCCGGATGCACCTTTCAGCCGGACAGGCATGTCCGCGGCCGTTCGCCGCGCGGGCGGCAGAAATCGTCAATCGCGGACGCGATGCGGCCGGGACCGACCGCGCCGGCGTCGGCGTCGGCGACCGGCTTCAACTCCCCGTCAGGGCAGGCAGAAAGGGCACAGCATGACATCAGTACAGGTTGAGAACCCAGGCGGAGGCGAGGAAGCCGAGGCGTCGCAGGACGAGGGATACGAGCGAGGGCTCGGCGCCCGACAGGTCCAGATGATCGCCATCGGCGGCGCCATCGGTGTCGGGCTCTTTCTGAAGGCCGGGGCCAACATCGAGAAGGCCGGCCCCAGCCTCATCCTTATGTACGCCCTCGCCGGCGTCGTGGTCTTCTTCATCATGCGGGCGCTCGGCGAGCTCCTGCTCTACCGTCCCGTCTCCGGCTCGTTCGTCGAGTACGCCCGGGAGTTCCTCGGCCCGGTCTTCGGCTTCGTGACCGGCTGGACGTACTGGCTGAACTGGGTCGTCACCGGCATGGCCGAACTCACCGCGGCCGCCATCTACATGAACTACTGGTTCCCCGAAATACCCCAGTGGGTCAGCGCCCTTGTCTTCCTGGTGCTGCTCTTCGGCCTGAACCTGATCTCGGTGAAGCTCTTCGGCGAACTGGAGTTCTGGTTCTCGATGATCAAGGTCACCGCGATCCTCGGCATGATCGTCATCGGCGTTGGCGTGGTGACCTTCGGCTTCAGCGCGGCCGGTGACACCGCCGCGGTGAGCAACCTCTGGGAGTTCGACGGCTTCTTCCCGAACGGCATCGGCTCATCCCTGCTGACCCTGCAGGGCGTGCTCTTCGCCTTCCTGGCCGTCGAGCTGGTGGGCGTCACCGCCGGGGAGTCCAAGGACCCCGAGAAGACCCTGCCCAAGGCCATCAACACCCTGCCGTGGCGGATCGCGCTCTTCTACGTGGGTGCGCTCACCGTCATCCTCTGCGTGGTCAAGTGGACCGAGTTCAGCGGCGAGTTAAGCCCATTCGTGGCGGCCTTCGCCAAGATCGGCATTCCGGCGGGCGCGGCGATCGTGAACTTCGTCGTGCTGACGGCGGCCCTGTCCTCCTGCAACTCCGGTATGTACTCCACCGGCCGGATGCTGCGCGACCTGGCCGCCAACGGCGAGGCGCCCAAGGCCGTCGGGCTGCTGTCGGCGCGGCGGCTCCCGGCCGTCGGCATCGGGATCTCGGTGGCCTTCATGGGGATCGGAGTCGTCCTCAACTACGTCGTCCCGGAAAAAGCGTTCGCGTATGTCACTGCCATCGCGACCGCCGGCGGCATCTGGACCTGGCTGATGATCGTCCTGAGCCATATCCGCTACAAGCGCGCGCTTGCAGCCGGTCTGGTGCCCGCGTCGAAGTTCCCGGCCCCGGGCGGGACCATCGGCAGCTGGATCGCGGTGGTCTTTCTGCTCTGCGTCTCCGTGATGATCGCGTTGGATCCCGACGGCCGGATCAGCCTGTACGTGGGTGCCGTCTGGGCCGTGGCCCTGGCTATCGGCTGGGCCGTGCTCAAGGCACGCAACCCTGAAATAGCCGAGCGACGGTCGGACTCCGCGCGGCGCTGAACCACAGCGCCCGCTGCAACAAGCGCTGAACCACAGCGCTTGTTGCACCAAGCGAGGGGCGGGCAAGAGTCCCGTCCTGTCACGAGGGTCCCCTGGCTGACTTCGTTCATCCTTTGGGCAGCGATTGTTCGTGTGTTCCGGCGGCAGTTGGCGATCGATGGGCTCGTGTACGTCGAGCAGAATTGTCGGCGCTCCCTGTGGCCCCAAACGCGGGCAGTCGGCGGCGGACCATGCTGCCGCCGTGACGCTTGTTCAGCCGGGGGGCCTTGTTCGGTGTGTCAGGAGCGGTGAACCAATGTGCACGGCGTCGCGTAGTACGCCGTGGAGCCGCCGTGGCTGATGCCGATGGCGGGGCCTTGTGTCTGTCTGAGGCGAAGGAGACTGAGCCGTGCAGCGTCGAGAAGAGCACCGCCGTCAGGAAAACTCCAGCGAGGAGGCATCGGCTGAGGTCGCTGACCAGGATGCGACGAGTGGTTCCAAGGTTTCCACCGAGGCCACCGAGCTACTCGAAGACGTTGATGACCTCCTCGACGAGATCGAAAACGCTGGAGAGTTCGTCAAGGGCTACGTGCAGAAGGGCGGCCAGTAGCCCTTGCCAGCCCCGGAAGCTCGCAGGGAGGGAACTGTGTCACGAGGGCTGCCGTCCCCGTTACCGGTCGGAATCGTCCGCCGGCTGATGGGCTGCTTGCGTCGCGCCCTGGGCCGGGACTCCACAGCGACGGGGCGGGTAGAGCCAGGCAAGGATCTGCTGGTCATCAACGGCGAGGCGTTCCAGCCCGAGTACGGGGCGTCTGCCGGTCTGGAGCTGGGTGAGGTCAAGGCGTATTTCTGCGGGATAGACGACATCGCGTTCTCGGTGGAGACCGGACGTACCCGTGTGTACGAGACGACCTGTGGCCGGGACCTGGCGGAGTTCAGGCTGATCCAGATCGCCGCGTACCCACGCCCGACGGCCACGTTGCTCAGTTCCATCTCCGCCTACCTGGAGCACCGGCGGCGGCCGTCGGCCAAGACGGCGGCGATCAGCGCGCCGACCAAGCTCTACCAGTTGATGGTCCTTGCGCAGGATGGGCTGCCGGTGCCCGCCACGTTCCATCTACCGAGGCGGTTGCTGAACGGCTCCTTCGCAGACCTCGCCGGCCGGCTGGGGCTGCCGTTCGTGCTGAAAGCGATGAATGCGAGCGGCGGACGGCTGAACTTCCTGATCGAGTCCGAGGTCGACTTCCTTCGGCATGTCGAGGACCCCGCGCATGCGAAGGTCGACTTCCTCACCCAGCAGTTCATCCCCAACAACGGCACCTTCCGAACCCTGGTGTTCGGCAGGGACGTGCCGATCATCATGCACCGCTGTACCACCAACGGATCGCACTTGAGCAACACAGATCAGGGCGGGCACGCCACCTTGTTCGACGTGGAGACCTTCGAGGCCGACGTTCTGGACATGGCGGTGCGGGCCGTTGACCTGATGGGGTGCGAGGTCGCGGGGGTCAACTTGGTGCAGGACAGGCAGACCCGTCAGTGGTACCTGCTTGAGGTCACCTCTAGCCCTGCCCTCGGCACCGGAGCCTTCGCTGAGGAGAAGACCCGTGCGTACTCCTCCTACCTGCGCGCGAAGCTCTCGACTGTGGTGAGTGCCAGCCCGCCAAGCAGGAGAAGGGCTAGACGCAGGTACGCGTGACCAATCGCAAAGGCACCCCGGTGCGTGGCATCAATGAGGAGGGTCCGCCTGGTGTCCGGCTACGGGACGCCGAGGGACACGCAGCAGCAGCTGAGCCCACCGGTGACGGGTCCGCGCGATCACCAAGGGCCGAGAAGTCCAGGAGCGGACTGCGCACGGAGAAAGGACTGGAAAGGCTTCGTAGGACCCGGGTTCGATTCCCGGCGCCTCCACGTGCGGGCCCGGTTGTGGCCTTCTGGCGATTTCCACAACCGGGCCCGCTCTTTTGCAGCAGCCTGTCTCGTGGACAGCTGTCAGCCGGTATTGCCTTGCCGGATTCGACCAGGGTCTCGGGCTTCCGGCCGGCAACGTAGTAGCGGGCCATCCCGTTAGAGACGTCCGGGTCATGCTCCCTGACCAGCCCGTGAAAGATCCGGGAGACCGTGTGCCGCTACTTGCGCGGCGCGTCCAGGTCCGCCCGCAGGATCTCGTCGATCACCGGTTTGTACGGTCCAGAACACTCGCCCGCGGCTGGAGCTTCTAGCGCGGCCCCGGCCAGACCGCGTCCACCGCCGTCCATACCGTCCGCCAAATCACGCCGTACTTGCGCTCAAGCTCCCGCATCGACATGCCGCCACGGTGGTCACGCCGAATCGCCGAGTACAGCTCGACCCTTCGACATTCGCGGCATGACCAGCGCCTTTCACCAGGAGCATCCCGATGCTGCCCTGGCAAGAGATCCGGTGCCTCCCAAACCCATCGACAAGTGACCTCACAACTCCGAACGAAGCCACCTGGCCGTGTTCCACGCCAGGGGACCTTTCCGTACACACAACCTCCAGGAGATGCCCCGCCACCCACTTGAACCCTGCGATCCGCCCCCGCGTAGACGAGGGCAGTCTGCGGCAACACCACAGACCCCAGGCCGCAAGCAGCGGCCGCTCAATACCCGACGGGGGTAGAAAGTGGACGCAGGAAACGGAAGCGAAGCGCAGCCGATCGAGTACGAAGCCCTCGCGATCGGGGCCCAGCCCGTGGTCACCGAAGTCGACACCCTGCGTCTCCTCGACATGCTGGAACATCTCGGCGCCGACCGGGGCCACTCGCTGGGTCTGGCCGCCAATCAGGAGCGCGGCGTGGAGCATCTCACACCGATTCTCGCGGCGTTCCTGTGCAACGTGAGCGACACTACCCCCTCCGTCGAACTACAGGACCGGGTGGCCCTGTTCGACGACTGCGTACGTCAGTATTTCAAGGAACTCACCCGGGCACCGCGCTTCGTGCGTACCCAGGTGACAGCCAACGAGCCGGAGGCGGTCCTGCTCGGCCTCGCCACCGCCGTCCGGCGCCTGCAGCACGCGCCGGTCTACCTCGGCGACCGCGTCGACCACGCCGTGCTTGCCGCCGCGGTCGAGCTCGGCGCCGAGCTCGTGACGGTACCCACTCGGCCCGACGGCACCATGGACGCCGGCGAGCTGCGCCGAGCCGTGCTCTCGCGCGCCGATCGAGGCCGACGGGAAGGTGCGATCGTGCTCGCCACGTGTGGCACGGTCGCCACGGGAGCGGTCGACGACATCGAGGCGCTGCGCACCGCCGCGTCCGCGGCCGGCAAGGTGTACGTCCACACTGACGCGACCCTGGGCGGCATGGTCGCCGCCCACGCCCCGTCCGAACCGGCCTGGTCGTTCCCGCACGGTGCCGACTCCGTGTCCCTATCGGCCCACCGCCTCCTCGGACTGCCGCTGCCGTGGAGCCTCACTCTTTCCCGTACGAGCATCTCGACGTCCCCGACCGCCGGCCCTTACACCACGGCAGAGGGCCTGTTCGGGCCGAGGACGCAGCTGGCCCTCGCCACGATTCTGGTGTGGGCCGCCCTGCGGCGGCTCGGCCGGGCCGGTGTGGCCGCGTATGTCAACCGATGTCTGGAGACGGCCGTCTACGCCCAGCGCCGGCTCAGCGAAGCGGGCGCGGCACCGCGCCGCGCTCCAGGTTCGCTGACCGTGACCCTGCCACGGCCGAGCAGCCGCCTCGCTGAAAGGTGGCATCTGGCGGGGTCGGGCGACCAGGTGGGCGTGGTGTGCCTCGGGCATGTCACCTACTCGGCGATTGACCAGTTCGTGGGCGAGCTTGAGGCGGAGTACGACGCACGAGGTGAAGTTGTCGTGGAGCCTGCCGCTTGACACCACCATTGAGGTGGGTGTGAAGCGCCACATGAGACGGACTCAATGTCATGGTTTCGTTAGAGCAGGACCTAACTCAAATGGTGTGAAGCCAGCCTATGATCCGGTGCTATGGACGAGAAGCAGTCGTACCCGAGGTCGCTACAGGCACGGTCCGGCAGTGCGCAATGGGTCGGCCGGGAGGCCGAACTGACGCTGCTGCAGGAGCTGTTGACTACGCTGACCCGTGGCACGGGCGGCTGCGCTCTGGTCGAAGGCCCGCCCGGCATCGGTAAGAGCTCGTTGGTCACCGAGGCCCTCAGCAGAGCGAGCCGGGACGCCTTGCAGGTATTGCGGGGGAGCGCGGACGAATTCTGCGTCAGTCTGCCCTTTCAGCTGATCTCCGAGGCACTGAGGCCGGTGCGGGTGTCCGAGTCCCTGCCGCAGCAGGGATCGCTGTGGGGCGCGAGCGCCCGCAATCCGCTGGCCGCCGGCGTACAGGAGGCGCTGGCATATGTAGAGCGGGCCTGCGCGCTGCGGCCGGTGGTCCTCGTCGTGAGCGATCTGCAGTGGGCCGACGAGGCCAGCCTCACCGTGCTCGGCGGGCTGTCGCGGCTGACGGACCAGCTGCCCCTGCTCCTGCTGACCGAGCTGACGAGCGGGTCCACCCGCGAAGAGGTCCATCAGCTCCGGCGCGCGATCCGGTCCCGTGGCGGCCACGGCCTCCGCCTTGGCCCATTGGACCCGAAGCAGACCGTGCGGCTCGCGCAGGAATTCCTCGGCGTTCCTCTGGCGCCCCGCCTGCGCAGGCTGATTTCTCAGACCGGTGGAAACCCACTGTACATAAGGGAGGTGACCGCCTCCTTCGTACGTGAGCAGCGCATCGAAATCCTGGAGGGGCGCGCCGAGCTCGCTGCGAGAGCCGAGGGCGACGAGGAACTGCCCCGCTCTCTTGGCGCTGCGATCGCGGGCCGCATCGGGCATCTGTCCAAGGACACGTACGAGGTCCTGCGGACCGCGAGCATGCTCGGTACCACCTTCGAGTCGGCAGAGCTCGCGGCCGTGGTCGGCTGGAGTGCCGAACGGGTCGGCGAGGCGCTTGGCGAGGCTGCCGCGACTGGCGTGCTGCGGGACTCCGGAACTGCCGCCGAATTCCACGCACCCCTGCTGCGCCACGCGTTGTACGAGTCCATGCCGGCCTCGGTTCGCGGCCTCAAGCACCGGCGTACGGCTCAGGTCCTCAGCGAAGGCAGCTGGCCTGCCGAACGCGTCGCGGCCCACCTCGCGGCAGCGAGCGGCGCCCCTGACGAGTGGACGCTCACCTGGCTCGCCTCGCACGCCACGGCGCTGCTCTATCGCGTGCCGGAGCTCGCCCGCGATCTGCTGCAGCGCGCCACCGATCAGCTGAGCTGGGGAGACGAACGCCGCGAACCCTTGGAGGCGGTCCTTGCGATGGCCGCGTTCCTGCGCGGCAAGCTGCCCGAGTGCGAAGCGCTCGCCTCCCGGGTGCTCGCGAGCACGCAGGACGGCGCACATGCCGCCGAGATGACCTGGATCATGGGATACGCCCTGCTGCACCAGGGGCGTCCGGCCGAGGCAGTCGAGGCGGTCACCGCGGCAGCCCGTCGCTGGGATCTGCCGCCGGTCTGGGAAGCCCGGCTCCTCGCCCTGCAGAGCGTGATCCTGAACGCCGTCAGTGATGAGACCGCGGAAGCCGTCACCCGCGAGGCCCTTGAGCGCGGCCGCGCCTTGGGCGACGCCCAAACCATCGCGTACACCTGCAACGCGAAGCTCGTCCGGCTGGCGATGGCCCATGACTTCGAGGGTTCCGGGCGATGCCTCGAAGAGGGCCTTGCGGCGGCGGGTGCCGACCCTCAAGTGGCCGATGTGCGCCTGCTGCTGCTGTGCAACAGCATCTACCACTGGCGCAACGTCGACCGAGTCGACCTGGCCGCGCAGAGCGCCCGTGAGGCACGCAAGCTGGCGGTCGAAGTGGGCACGGCCCGCCTCGGCGTCGTGATCGTCAGCACTGCCGACTATGCGTATTCCACGGGCGAGTGGGACGAGGCGATCGCCGACTTGGAGATGGTGGGTGAGCTGCCCGACCGCTATGCCAACATCATGGGGTACGGAACCGCGGCGGTCATCCAGATGCAGCGTGGTGAACTCGCGGCCGCGCAGGCCAATCTGGACAGGATCGGCGACCCGGACGCCATGATTCCCGTCGCCCGGCTGAACTCGAGTCACCAGTGGCGGGCTCGGCTCGAACTGGCCGTCGTGCAAGGCCGCAGGGACGAAATCCTGGCGATGCTGCGCTTTATTGCGGACGGGCACTTCGCGGGTGTCTCGGAAGGCCACCCTCGTCTCCTCGCTGCCGCCGTCCGTATCGCGGTGAGACTCGAAGAGGCGGACTTGGCAGCCGATTTGGTGGCCATGGCGCGCACAGCACGCCAAGAGGACAGCCGAGCGGTCATGGCCGCCGCTGCTCAGCAGTGCCAAGGGATCCATGAGGGGGACCCCGATGCACTGCGCGAGGCATTGGAGTACTTCCGCTCGGCGACACGTCCGGTCGATGCCGCAGAGTGCGCCGAGGACCTTTCGGTGGCGCTCGCCGAGGCCGGCGAGACCGAAGGCGCACGGGCTGCGATGCTCGAAGCGGCCGAGGGCTATCTCGCCTTGGGCGCGACCGGTGCGCTTGACAGGGCGGACGCGCGCTGGCGCCAAGTCGGCCTGCGCCGTGGCGTGCAGGGCAGCCGGAAGCGTCCCGCCAGTGGCTGGGCGTCGCTGACGCCGACCGAGCAGCGGATCGCAGAGCTGGTCGCGGAAGGCCTGTCGAATCCCGACATCGGCGAGCGGCTGCACACCTCGCGGCGCACCGTGCAGACCCATGTCACGCACATTCTTGCCAAGTTGGGTCTGCGTTCGCGCAACGAGGTGGCCCGTATGCGCGCGGACCGGTCGGCCGGCGAGGCCGCGAGCTGATCGCTTCGGCCTCGCCGGATGTCCTGTTCATGCCCCACCGTCCGGACCCATGTCGGCCGTTTTCGTGCCTGGTTCGACCCGCAATCGCACGATGAAGTGCCCCTGTCATAATTGGCCGCACTTGCTTGTTTGACGCGGTACGAGGGCACCGGGCTTCTGCCGGGGATGGTGCAGACCAGAGCCATGTGGGAATGACCCCTCTCGCCTGTTGTCTTGGGTGCTCGCGGTTTGCCGACTTGTGTTGATCTCCGTACCGTGCAGGTGATTCGTCACTCCCCACGCCTTACCTCACCCCCGGAGGGGAACGACCGTGACTCGGAAATTCTTGCGGACACTCGTCGGTGGCGCCGCAGTCGCCTCGGCACTGGCTTTCGGTGCCACCTCCGCCGCAGCCGTACAGGGCGGCAACGGCACTGACCACACCACTCCGGAGACGGACGTCGACCCCGCCGGCGCCGACCTCGACTCCGACCGATCCACCGAATCCAAGCCGCAGCGGCTGGTGCCCTACCGCACCTACGTCGCCGACCCGTACGGAACGCAGACGCAGACCGGCACAAAGGCGAAGGAGCCTCAGCCGAACGCGCTCGTTCCGTACAGCACCAAGCCCACCGCGCTCGTTCCGTACAGCACCCAGTGAACGGCCAAGCCCCGCAGGCACGTTGACCGGCGTAGAGCCCCTGGCAGCACGGCAGGTCTTCCGTCAGGAGACCGGCCGTGGCCGGGGGCTTTCGCTTGCCCGGGAAGAGCGTCGCAGCGACGTCATCGTTTCGTCAGCTCGCGGGAAGTCCCGGGCAGTGATGGCAGGAATAGGATTAGGTATGGACGGAATGGAGCGGTCCCCCGTGGTGAGAGGCTCGTCAGCGGGCAGCCCGCAGTGGGTGGGGAGATCCGAGGAACTTTCGTCCATCGGCCGGTTTCTGACGGCGCTCCGAAGAGGAGTCGGCGGCTGTGTCCTGGTGGAGGGCACCTCGGGGATCGGCAAGAGCGCTTTGGTCAGCGAGGCGGTACGGGTCGCCGGCGCAACCGACGCACTCATTCTCCGCGGAAGCGCGGACGAATTCTGCGTCAGTCTTCCTTTCCAAATGATTACAGAAGCCCTTCGCCCGGTACGCGGCGTCGATCCCGCCCCGCAGGTCAGCACGTTGTGGGGAGCGAGCGCCCGCAGCCCCGAGCTCGCCGGAGTGCAGGAAGCGCTCGCGCGGGTGGAAAGGGAGTGCGCCCGGCAGCCCGTGGTAGTGATCGCGAGCGACCTGCAGTGGGCGGACCACGCGAGTCTGACCGTGCTCGGCTCGCTCATGCGGCTCACGGCGCAGGTGCCGTTACTGCTCATCGGCGAGCTCACCATCGGCTCGAGCCGGGACGAGGTACTTCAGCTGCGCCGGGCGATCCTGGCCCGGGGCGCGCACGTGGTCACGCTGGGTCCGCTGCCCGCCAGGGACACTGCTGCGCTCGGCGGGAAACTTCTCGGCGCGACCCTGGCCCCACGGCTGCGCAAGCTCTGCCAGGAAACCGGCGGAAACCCTTTGTATGTACGGGAGTTGATCGCACACCTCGTACGGGAGGATCTCGTCTCGATCGAGGCAGGGCGGGCCGACCTCATCCCCGGAGCGGAAGCCGAGCAGCGCCTGCCGGGCTCGCTCGGAGCCGCGATCGCCGACCGCGTCGGCCATCTGGGCAAGGACACCCTGGAAGGTCTGCGAGCCTGCAGCATGCTCGGCGCCAGCTTCGACTCCGGCGAGCTCAAGGCCGTCCTTGACTGGCCCACCGAGCGTGTCGCCGGGGCGCTCGAAGAGGCCTCGGCGACCGGAGTGCTGCGGGACACAGGTGAGGTGATCGAGTTCCAGGCGCCACTGCTGCGGCGTGCGTTGTACGAGTCGATGCCGACCCCGGTGCGTGCCCTCAGACACCGGCAGATCGCCCAGGTACTTGATGCCCATGGCCGGCCGGCCGAGCGGATCGCCGCACAACTGGGCCTCGTCGGCGGCACGGCCGACGACTGGACCCTGGCCTGGCTCGCCTCCTCCGGCACGGCGCTCCTCTACCGCGCCCCGGAACTGGCCAGGCGCCTGCTGCGCGGGACCACCGACGCGCTGCCCTGGGGCGATGAACGGCGCGAGACGCTCGAAGCGATCTACGCGATGGCCGACTACCTCACCGGCAAGCTCCCGGAGTGCGAGGTCATCGCGACTCGACTACTCGCCCATACCCAGGACCCGGACCGCGCCGCCGAGATGACCTGGATCCTCGGCTACGCCCTGCTGCAGCAGTCCCGCCCGGTCGAGGCCATCGAAGCCGTGACCTCCGCCGGTGAACGCTGGGCGCTCACCCCCGTCTGGGAAGCCCGGCTCTGCGCCCTGCACGGTCTCATCCTCACCGCGGTGGACCAGGATCTGACCTGTCAGGAGTCACTGCCGGTACTCCAGCGGGCGATGGAACTGGGCAACGCTCTCGGCGACGCCCAGACCATCGCGTACACGACCAACTCCCTTGTGGTCCGCTACCTGCGCGAGCACCGGTACGACGAGGGACGCCGCCTGCTGCAGATCGGACTGGACGCCGCAGGCACCGACCCCGCACTGACCGACGTACAACTCCTGCTCCTGGCCAATGCCCTGCACCTGGAGAGCTCCGTCGACGAGGTCGACCGCGCTCACGAACGCCTGCGGCAAATGCGCAAACTCGCCCTGGAGGCAGGCACGGCACGCCTCGGCGGCGTGCTCACCGCCAGCTCGACCTTCACGTACTCGATCGGCCTCTGGGACGAGGCACTGGCTGATCTGGAGCTGGCCGGTGAAATGCCGGCCGCGCCCTACCTCACCTTGCTGAGGCAGGCTGTCCTTGCACTCATCAGCGTGCAACGCGGCGATTTGTCGCTCGCGGAGGAGTACTTGGCTCAGGTCGGCAACCCGGATGACCTGCCCCCCAGCGGATGGATGGTCCTGGGCACCGTCTGGCAGGCACGGCTCGCGCTGGCCGAGGTGCGCGGCGCGACCGATGAAGCCAAGGCGATACTGCACCGCGTCCGCAGTGAGGATTTCCACACGGTTGTCGAGGACGCCTACCGGCTGCTCGCCCCCGGGATGAGCCTCGCGCTGCGCCTCGGAGAGCAAGAGGTGGCCGCCGATCTGCTCGACGACGCGCAACGCCAGGCCGTCAAGGACCAACGGTCCGTCGTGCGCGGCGTGGCTCTCCACTGCGAGGGTCTGTACAACGAAGATCCCGAGCCGATGCGTGAGGCGCTCGCGCTGTTCAAACGGGCCCGTCGTGTCCTGGACGAGGCCTCCTGCGCCGCGGACCTGGCCGTACTGCTTGCTTCAGCAGGGGAATTGGCAGAGGCCAAGGAGCACATGCACGTAGCCGTCGAGCGCTACCAGGAACTCGGCGCAGCCGGCGAGCTCGCCCGTGCCGACGCCCGCTGGCGCGAGGCCGGCCTCAGGCGTGGAGTGCACGGCAGCCGCAAGCGGCCGGCCGCGGGCTGGGAATCACTGACGCCGACCGAGCAGCGGATCGCGGAACTGGTGGCGGACGGCTTGTCCAACCCCGATATCGGTGAGCGTCTGTACTGTTCGCGGCGCACCGTGCAGACCCATGTCACCCATATTCTCGCCAAGTTGGGGTTGCGGTCGCGGGGCGAGGTGGCTGCGGAGATCGCGGGGCGGGATCCGAGTGCGGCGGCGTTGGGCTGATGGGGCCGGCTCATGGGCCTCTGATCAAGCTGAGATGCCGGGAGGATCCACGCCGGGCGGTGCCTAGCGGGCGCGGTTGGCGCGCAGGAGGCCGAGCTGCTCCTCGGTGAGCTTCAGGTCGCCGGCCGGGAGCGGGGCGGCGACGAGCTCGGCGTACATCTCGATCTCGGGGGCCAGGTAGATCTGGGCGGCCTTGAGCTCGGCGAGCGAGAACAGTTCGGGGAGGACTTCTGCCTCGTACTGGGTGTAGGTGTCGGTGTCGTCGCCGGTTACGTAGCCGCTGTCCTCGGTTTCGGCGTCGGATACGTCGTCGTCGATCTCCCCGAGGGTGGTCGTGTGGGCTGTAGTTGCCTGGGTGGGCTTGCTCTCGGTCAAGCGGTGCCAGATGGCCTTCTTCCATGTGGGTTGGGGTGTGGTGGTGTCGTAGTAGTGGACGTGGCGGCCGGTGCGGTTGGCGATGCGTTGGGGGATGGTGCCGGGGTTGGGCATGGCGAGGACGATGGGGTGCTTTTGGTGGTGGGCGGCGAGGGTCTCGTCGATAGTGGTGACGAGTTCGACGAGTTCGTCGTCGGTGATCCAGTTTGGGTGCGTGCTGACATTGGGGAAGGGGATCTGTCCGTCGTCGTTGCGTTCGGCCCAGAGGAAGAGTGGCTTGTCGCCCGATTCCCACGGAGCGGGCTGATCGTGTAGTTCACCGGCTGCGGCCTTCAGGACCCGGTGGGCGTCCTGTGGCTCTGGGTCCGGCTTGCGGACCAGGTTCCAGTGGACGATGCCGGGCCGATTCAACGCGATGGCGGAGTAGATCCTGCTTGCGATGCCGTTCTCCCAGGCGCGGAGTGCGGCGAGCACGGTGGGGTTGGTCGCGGGGAGGCGTTGCTCGATCGCTTTGGCGATCAGGATGCCGATTTGTGCGCGGTGGGTGTTTTCTATCGGGGTGCCGGGTGCCAAGTGCAGTACTTGAGGGCCCCAGGCTGCGATGTTCGCTCCCCAGGTGGTACGAAGCAGCTGTTCGGCGTCGGCGAGGGCCCACAGCGCCCGGGCCCGGACGACCTCCTCGGGGAGCGACTTGCCCAGTTCATACCCGGGCCGCTCGAACTTTCCGAGTGCGATCTGGAGATGCCCGTTGCTCGGGGTGCTGTTGCCGCCTGGGCCACGGAGTGAGTCGAGTGAGGGTGACAGGCCGCGCAGTCCGTGGTCGCCCCGCATTTCTTTGATCCGGCGCAGGGCGACGCGGAGGACGGCGGTGTGGGGGTTGTCGATGGTGGGGTGTGTCCGTTGGACTTCGCGGGCGAGGTGGTTCCAGAGGTCGAGGCGGAAGGGGGTGAGTTGGCCGAGGGGGTCCAAGGCGCGGAGTGTGTCGAGTGCGACGATGCCGTTCATGAGTTCGTTGAAGCGGGGTTCGTCGTCCTCGATGTCCCGTCCGTACTGGATGCGCAGGGCGCGGAACAGCGCGAGTACCGTCTCGCGGGTGGTATCCGGTACTTCGGAGTATTTGTCGGCGTGGAGCCCGTATTCCCATGCCAGGGCGTCGAGTTTGGCTTGGGTGGGTTCGGGCCGCACCCATCTGCGGTCACCGATCACACTGCCGTCGGGTAGGAATTCGTTGACTCGGAACGTATCGCCGTAGCCGGTGATCCGGTCGGCTCCGCTGACGTAGCGTCTGCTGTGGTTGGCGACGTGCTGCGCGAAGGAGACGGTACGCAGCGGGTCGTCCACCGGCCGGCTCCCCCGACCAGCCGCCGATCCCAAGTACCGGGATATCTCACCGGGCTGATCGCCGAGGCACGCCTGCAGCCAGATGGCCACGCCATCGGGCAGTTCGGCGAACTCCTGGAGCGTGCCGAAGTAGCGGCCTGCCTCCGCCGCACTCAGAACTGTCGTTCGGCCCCGGACCGTGAGCTTGGCGATGCCTGCGCCGCTGTGGAGGGAGAGGATCCGGACGGCCGAAGGGATCGGATCGACCGTTCTCCTTTCCCCGACATGCCATGGCACACCGGCTACATGGACGATGGGCTGCTCTGTCGTGAATTCCCTGAAGTGCTGCAGACGCTTCGTGTCCGTCCGGCTTGGAACATGTTCATGGTCGAGCGCTGGCGTGCCGTGGCGGTCGCCGACCCTGCTATGTGCCACGTCCTTGCGCGTGAAGGTGACGCCGTAAATATCAGTGAACTCTTCGTCGTCCTGGTCGGCGACGGTCTTTGCGGGTTCGTCGAAGCGGATCACGCTGCCGACGGGCTTCTGCTCGTTGCGGGGGTCGTCGTCGAGGGCGATGGATGAGGTGGTGGGTTTGAAGGGGTTGGTGCGGAGCCCGGCGGAGCCGGCGAGGGCCCAGTTGGCTGCCTTGAGGCGTCTGGCTGTGGCGCGTTGGAGTCCCGGGCTGCGGTTGGCGAGGCCGGGGATCGCGAAGACCACGGGGAGGTGCGGGCGGTCTTTGAGGTCTGCGGCGATGGTCTCGGCGATGTCCTCGTGGCTCAGCTTCTCGCCGTTCGGTCCGAGGATGCGGCCGTGCTCGTCGATGACGGCGACGATGACCCAGGCACCGTTAGTGCCCCACGGTGGCTCGTCCATGCGGGAGAGTTGGAGGTGGCCTCCGGGGTTGTACACCGTGTAGTGGTGCAGCGTTGATGTGTCGATGGTCCTGAGCGCGTCGGCCGGTTTGTATGTCCAGCGGCGCCCGGTGGGTTGATTGTTCGGATCGTGCAGGAGCCTGTCGTGGCTCAGCAGTTCCCGGAGGACCTTTCCGGGCGTGATGCCGGCGGCCGGACTGGCAAGTGGGCCACTGGCAGGGATGGTTGCTGGGGCTGAGGTAGATGGCGTTGGCGGGGCTGCGGTCATGGAGGGCTCGCCTACAGCTGCGAGCGCCCCCTTGACCTTTGGGGCCAGTTCGATGTTGTGCCACGCGGCGCGGAGCCACTCCTGCGGGCGTCCGTCGGTGCGTTCGAGGAAGTGGATCCGGGACGGGCCACCGCTCGGGTTCGGCTTGAAGGTGAGGGGTCCGTCGTAGAAGTAGACGAGGCGTCCTGTCGCGTCGGCGAGTCTCTGCGGCAGGGCGCCGCGATTCTTCATGACGAGCACGATGGGGTGCTTCTGGTGGATGCCTTGCAGGGTGGAATCGAGCCTGATCAGGAGATGGACGAGCTGGATTTCGGAGACGGTGTACGTCTCTCCGCGGATGTCAACGGTGATGGTCTGGTCCGGATTGGGCTCCGCCATGATCACGAGCGGCTGGACATCCGTCGGCCAGGGAGCCTGTTCGGTGCTCTGCGTGCTGACGCCATCCTGCTGGTCGTGGCGTACGAACTCGGTGGTGTTCAGGCCGGAGAGGCGATGTCCGGTCAGGTTCCACTGGAGGTGGTGCTGTGGCCTGGGGTGCCCGTCCGGTGGCGTCGGCGAGTTTCTGCGGGAGGCCGCCGGGCTTCTCCATCACGAGGAGCAAGGGGCGCTTCTGGTCCTGTCCGCGGAGCGTCCGGTCGAGGGTGACCAGGAGGTGGACGAGTTCGTCCTCCTCCAGGGCTTAGGTGGTTGCTCCGAGACGCACCTTGATGCGCATGGTGGAATCCCGTGCCGCCCTGATGACGAGGGGACGGTCAGGGATGTCCGTCGACCAGGGTGGCCTTTGTTCGGTCGGCGCGGTATCGCCGCTCGGGTGCTGTTGGAAGTAGCGCCCGATGTCCATCCCGAGATAGCGGGCGATGCCGCCGCCCGAGAGGTCCCATTGGACATCTTGTAGGTGCTTGCTCGTATCCGGATCGAGGGGCGGGAAGGTGGTCCGGAACCTGTCCTGCCAGATGTGGAGGGCTGTCAGGAGGGCGAAGTCGGCGGGGTCGTGGCGTTGTTCGTATGCCTTGGCGATCAGATTGCGCAGGAGTACGCGGTGGACGGCGGGGTCCCAGGAGAGTTTCGGATCGAGGTGGAGCACGCGTCGTCCCCAGGCCGCCATGGTGGGTTCGTGGGGGGAGGACTGCAGGAAGAGTTCGGCGTCTGCCAGCGCCCATGCTGCCCGTGCATTACGTACTTCCGGCGGCATGGGGACGTTCTTGGCGCGGCCGGGGCGGGGGAAGTCACCCAGAGCGGAGGGCAGCAGGTCACGGCGGGGGGCCCCGGTGGCATCGAGCAGTGCGCTGAGGCCTGGTGTCCAGGTGTGCAGCGGGTCCGGGTGGTCCTTCTTGGCTTTGGTCCAGGCCCAGTTGAGTGCTGCGGTGTGGGGGTCGATGGGTCCGGGTGCCTTGGGGGCGGTGTCCGGGGTGTCGGGGCTGAAGCCGTTCCACTTGACGTGGTTGGCGAGGTGATTCCACAGGTCGATACGGAACTGGAAGGTGAGCTCCGACAGCACATCCCTGGCATGGGCCTGCTCCAGCGCAACGACCTTGTTGAGGAGGTCGTGGTAGTCGTCCCGCTGCGCGACCTCCGCACCGTAGATCTGGCGCAGGGCGCGGATGAGGACCAGCATGGTCTCCCGGGCACTATCGCCATGCGTGGCGTACAGGCCCGTGTCCTGGGCGAGACGGTCAAGCTCGTCGCCCAGCGGCTCAGGCAGGAACAACACATACTCACCCCGCTCCCCCCTCATCCCCTGCCGTAGCGTCGGCCCCTCGGTGGTCGCTCCGGACTCCTTTGTGTCGCCGATGACCTTGCGTCGGCTGACGTTGGCGAACTCCTGGGCGAAGGCGAGGGTACGGAGCGGATCGTCCACCGGCGGCGGCTCGGCTCCACTGTGGGGTCGCCAGTCGCCGAGGTCGTCGCCTGCGGTGGCCGAATAGCAGCTGCGCAGCCAGATCCGGACATGGCCAGGCTGTTCGGCGAGCTCACGAAGGGTCCCGAAGAATCGGCCGGCGTCCTTGGCGCTCCAAATGTGCGTACGGGGCGGCACGGGGACGCACACCAGGCCGGGCAGGCCGTGGACCATGACCATGCGGTAGTCGGCGTCGAGCGGCGGGACGTGAATCTCTCCCCCGGCATCGCGTGCTTTTCCTTCGACGAGCGCGGTGGGCCGGTGCCATGCCCCGTTTCTCAGCCAGGACAGTACTCGCGCGGCATCCCGTTCTCGTTCGCGCAAGAGATCGGTCGCGATGACGAGGCCGGACGTGCCGTCCTCCACGTCGCCGACGCGCGTGTAGGCCACATCGCCGCGGGAGACCGTAGCCGCCGAGTCGCGGGCGGTGAAGGCTTCGCGCTCCTGGTCGGGGAGAATATGTGCGGGTTCGTCGAATCGGACCACGTTTCCATGTGGCGAGGTCACCGGGGCGGCGTCCGCGAGACTGACGACCGTGGTCACCTTGTCGCCCTCTTGGATCATGTGCAATCCGCCGAACCCTGACAGGCCGTAGTTGGGGTCTTCGAGGCGTGTGGCGGTGGCGCGTTGGAGGTTCTGATTGCCTCTGGCGATGTAGCCGATGGCGAAGAGGACCGGGAGTCCGGCTGCGTGCTCTCGGCGCTCCGGGTCGTTGAAGATGGTTTCGGCGATGTCCTCGTGCCTGCCGAGAAGGTTGTCGGAGGCGTCGATGAGGTTTCCCTCGTTATCGGCTTCGGCAGCGATGACCCATGCGCCCCGATGTCCCCAGACGGGGGGTGTGAGGAGATCGGTCGGATAGAGGACGCCGTCGTCGCCGAGCCTGTACCAGTGCTGCATCGAGGTGTCTACCGCGCCGGCCATGTCGGCGGGCAGCCTGCCCCAAGTGCGCCCGGTAGGACGGCCATTGCTGTCGCGCAGGAGCGTGTCGTCCTGCAGCAGGAAGTCCAGGGACTTCGGCGGAGACGGCGGTTGAGGGCTCGAGTCGGTCGGATCCGGATCGGCTGGAGCAGTCTGAGCGGCCTGGCCGGCTTCTGGTGGGGACGAACCGACGGTTGCGGAGGGCTCGTCCCACACGTCCGGTGCCGCGTTGGCAAACGTGTCGGGAGCCAGAGGGCCGGCGGCTTCGATCTCCCCGAGAGCGGATTTGGTGTCGTATGAGGTGTCGTATCCGCTGCCGTAGGTGGTGCTGGGGATGGCGGTGCTGTAAGCCGAGCCGTCGTGGATGAGAGCGGCGTGGGGGAGCGGGTCTGCGCCGAACTTGGTCTCGGTGGTGGTGCCGGTGGCGAAGTCGGTGCTGACCAGGCTGAGGGTGAGGTCGTGGATGCGGGCGACGACGGAGGCGGCGGTGGTGGCGAGGAGGTGGGGGAGGCCGGTGACGTCGGTGATGTTGGTGTGGTCGGGCTCGGGGGTTGCGGTCCCGGTTTCCGACCTGGTGTCGGGTGTCTGGCTTGCGGTGCTGGTTGCGGTGGTGAGGAGCTCCCCGAAGAGGGCGGTGGGGGAGATCTCGGTGTTACGGCGTGGGGTGAGTCCGTAGTCGGTGAGCCGATCGGCTTGCTCGACCGTGGGTGTGGTGAGGAGGGGGTGTGTGGTGGGGAGGTCGGCCGACGTGACGTTCTGGGCGAGCCAGTTGATGAATTCCTCGGGGGTGTCGGGGACGCCGAGGTCGAGGTGAGGGGAGTTGAGGGTGTTGATCCACGCTTGAGCAGGGGCGTGGAGGGGGTTGGTGGTGATGTGTGCCGTCGTGGGGATGGTGGCAGGTGTGGCAGGTGCGGCAGCGGTGGACTCGGGGACGATGCTGGTGAGTTCGTAGGGGGTGTCGCCGAAGAGTGGCCCGCCGTCGTCCGCGGTGAAGTAGGCGTGGGCGGGATCGGGTGAGGTGGCGCCCTGGGGAAGATGGAGCAGTGAGAGGGGGGAGTTGGTGAGTGGCGGTGGTGGGGGCTGTTGGTGAGGTGCAGAGGACTGTTGAAGACGCCGTCGTTGAGCTCCGAGTTCGTCTCTTCGAGGTTCGGGTTGGAGTCTGTGGGGCTGATGTTGGTGGAGGTGTTGATGAGGGTGCCGTCGTCGGGCCCGGTGGTGTCCGGATCCGGCTCCGTGCCCGATGGGTTCGGGTCCATGCTGGTCTGGGGCGGGGAGAGGGATGGGAGCGGCGGCGGAATGTTGCCGTTGCCCTCCGACTCCGATGGGAAGGGGTCGAGGTCCGCGAAGTCGGGTGGTCCGACCGTCTCGGGCTGCGAGGTGTACGCGGGGGGCCGGGGGTAGAGGGGCGGCGGGTCGTACGGCGAGTCCTGCAGCCCGGCGGTGTGCTCGGTGTGGGGGGACTTGTGGTTGCTTCCGAAGCCGCTGCCGAACCCGTTGCCGAAGGGGAAGTTCTTGTTGAGCTGGTGGGAGCCGAAGTGGGGGCGGGGTTTGAAGTGCGCCTTGTACAGGTAGCCGCCGAGCGCCATGCCGGCGCCGAAGACGAGCATGGTGGTGGCCGCACTGACCATGCCGCCCAGGATCTGGTCGCTCTCGAATTTGGTCCAGTTGCCGTCGAACGCACCGTTCACGAACCAGCCGGCAGTGGCCTCGCCGATGCCCTCACCGGGAATGGTGCCGAACTCGTGGAGGATCTCGCTGCCGAACTTGCTGTGGTCGAAGAAGTCCTTATAGAGGCTCTTGATCCCGATCGCGATGCCGTCGGCGATACCGCTCGCCACATACCCGGCCGCCAGACCCAGCACGAACGACTTCGCGACGTCGATGCCGTCGATGCCCTTGGGCTTGGCCCGCCCGGTGTTCAAGTTGATCTGCGCGCCCTGCACCGAGAGTTCGATGAACACTTCCTGAATGCCCTCATCGAACGCCGGCAGCACATTCGCCCGCGTCAGCATCCGGCAGACGGTGAGCAGCAGCGCGAAACGGGTCCGCATCTTCAGCAGCAGGATCTCGGTCATCGACGCGCCGCCGGTGAACGCCAGAACCGACGTCAAAAACGACAACTCGATCGCGAACGCGATCAACTCGGCGATCAACTGCCACTTCGTACCCTGCACATTGCGGGCCTGCTCGACCTGCCCGTCCGCCATCGCGACCAGGTTCCGCTTGAACCGCTCCAGCTGGTCGATGGTGCCGCCCTCACCGGTCAACTGACCGATCGCCGCGGCATATTGGTCGTACGCGGACTGCGGCAGCCCCTCGCGGGCCTTGCCGTAGGAGTCGCGGAGCATGTACGCGATCTCGAGCATCGCGTTCGCGGCGTCCAGCATCGGATTGCTGCTGTTGAACGCCATCGTCTCGCTGGCCTTCGGCGGTTTCTCACCCAACAACGCGTAGTAGGTGTTCTTCTCCTCCTCGGTGAACGTCAGATCACCAGGAATCGACCCACCCGAGCCGCCATCCGAAACACTGCCGTTGCCACCATTACTCGCCGCCATCATTCCCCACGGAGGAACACACGTGGCACTGCGTGCGGTGGACGCGCGCGCGTCGAGGGCGCCGAGCCATCATCGATCCACCCCACACGCATCGTAATTTCGGGCCATTTGTGCTGACGGACACGTACATAGGACCTCAACACCCTTGCGTAAACCTTGTCTTGAGCGCCGGCTCAGAGATAGCCGAAGTTCTGCGTCCACCAGGCGATCGGCTCATGGGGATCCTGATGGATCCCCACGCCGATGCAGCGCACCAGCGGGCGCAGGATGTTCACACGGTGTGGCGGGCTGTTCATCCAGGCGCGCATGACACCTAGCGGGTCGAGTCCGTAGATGGCGATGTTCTCGGCGGCGGGCAGGAGGTACCCGGCGGCCACCATCCGCTGATCCGGCGTGACGCCCTCAGGAGTCACGTGGTTGAAGAATTCGTGCTCGGCCATGTCCCTGCTGTGCAGCCGGGCCGAGGTGCGGAGCCGTTCCTCGATCCGCAGCCGACCGAGCTCGTGTTTGGCCCGCTCCTGGTTCACGATCGAGACGACCGCGTCCTCAAGCGCTTGATGAGGAGTCCGGAACAGCGGCCTGTTGTCCGGCGGCGCGCCCGCGGCACCGTAGAACTGCAGCCCGCCACCCCACTGCGAGTCCCAGGCGTCTTCCTGATCCTCGGCGTCGTCCGCCCGACGCCAACGGCGCACGTCCATCGAACCCCCTGGAGTTGTCACCCCTGTCAATCCTCCGGGACGCGCTTGCGAATTCCTTGTCGCGCGCCGGGAGTCGTGTTGCCCCTGTGGCGTGTGTGTACGGGTGCCGCACTCACCGTGCCGGGCAGGTGGAAGGAGACCAGCAGACTGGTGTCGGCGGGCACGTCGAAGTCCAGCGGATCGCTGAAGACCTGGGCGCCGGCGGGGATTTCGATGCCGCGCCCGCCACCGAACTCAAGGTCCACCGGCTTCGATCGCGCCCCTGCGCCGGCGTCCTGCACGGCCACGCTTGCCGATCCGATGCGTACCGGCGTACCGGCGAAGGTGTTGGCGAGGTTGATCCGCACCCGCGGACCACCGACCGAGGTGTGCACCACGAGCCGCAGCGTCCGGTCCGTCCATGGCCCGACCGCCGTGTATCCGGCCGCCGATGCGGACCAGCTGCCCGTCCAGCCGCGCGCCGTCTCCCGTACGGACAGGGCGAAGACATGCAGATCGGCGATGCCGGGATCGCGCGGCAGCTCCACCGAGGCCACCTCGCGCCCGCGCGTCAACGGCACCGACACCACGTACAGGCGTGCCTTCTCGGTGAGTTGACCGTCCGGGGTGTTCACATGCGGCAGCGCCACCGACTTGGTCGCAAGAGGCCCCGAGCGCCAGTCCGGTGCGGTCAGTCGATACGTGGAGGAGGACCCGTCGCGGTACCGAACCCGCCCCGATCCACTCGCGTCACCACCCGTGCCCGCCAGGAGGAACGACAACATCTCGCCTCGGCCATGCACCTGTACGGACTGCCCATCGGCACGCACGTTGTCCCGTTCGCCTGGCTCGGTGCGTGGCAGGCGCAGCCGCGTCGTGTCGACGGAGAGCGAACGGCCGGGCGTCCAGCCGGCCGCGGCCAGATCCTGAGCCGAGAGAGACGCCCCGGAACCGTCGAAGTCCGCCTCGCCCGGCGCGGAATCGTCGCTGATCGCACGATTGTCGAAGAACCGCTCAAGCGGCCGAGGAGCATTCCGTTCCGCCGCGACCGCGCCGGCCGCCGGCGCCATGCCGGCCACCAGCGCAAGGATCACGACCCCACCCCATAGACCTGGGCGCACGAAGGTCCCCTCCCGTTGGCTGCGTGACGAAGGATGCGCCATGAAGCTAGGGAGGCGGCAGGGACGCGCGTCAATGGCCTCGGCCTGAACTCGCCCTGAATTCAAGGCCGTACGGGCGAAATCGCATCTCCGGTGTCCAGCTCCGAACCACAGGAGGTCGGCGGGACGTAGACCGAAGTGACCCGCGCTTCCCCCACGTTGACATCGGAGCCTCCGTATGACCCCGGAACAGATCAAGATCATCGCCGGCCTTGCCCGCGGCCACACCCGGCACACCATCGCCCAGGAGCTGGACCTGAGTGTGCACACAGTGCGCTGGGAGCTCGTACGGGCCGCACGCGCGGCCCGTATCGACGCGACCGACCGGCATGCCGCGCTCGTGGACTACGCCTACCGCAAGAGGCTCCTCACTCGACTGACCCCGGAACCTCGTCCGCCGGTAACCCTGACAGCGCGTCGCTTCGAGTTCCTCTGCTGGCTGGCATCCGGTGCGACCAACGCGGAGATCGGCGAGCAGTTAGGGGTTT
Source organism: Streptomyces sp. NPDC020681 (assembly GCF_044334895.1). NCBI lineage: Bacteria > Bacillati > Actinomycetota > Actinomycetes > Kitasatosporales > Streptomycetaceae > Streptomyces > Streptomyces sp. NPDC020681. The sequence goes on from NZ_JBIRTX010000011.1 coordinate 149,878, forward strand.
CCATCGAGACGGTGAAGACCACTGTGCGGAGCATGTATCACCGGCTCGGCGCCAAGACCCGCGCCCACGCCATCGCGTTGGCGTGGCAGCAGGGATTGCTCGCACCGGGACACGAACGAGCGGGGGTGTGATGCGTGCCGTCGTGCTCTGCCTGATGATCGCCGCGCTGGTCTTCGTGCTGACCCTCACTGCCGCGTACTGATCCGACCCGGCAGCGGGCCGAGCCTCTCCACGGTCCTCAGGACACCCCAGCCGACTCGGGCCGGTCGGCGATGGCGCGGGCGACTTCGTTGCGTGAGCGCAGCACGAGCTTGGCCAGGATGTGGGTGACGTGGGTCTGGATGGTGCGGCGTGAGCTGTAGAGGCGCTCGCCGATGTCCGGGTTCGACAAGCCTTCGGCGACCAGTTCCGCGATCCGCTGTTCGGTGGGGGTGAGAGCTTCCCAGCCGTGTGCCGCACGATTCCGGCCGCCGCGTGTGCTGCGGCGCAATCCCACGTCGCGCCACCGTGCGTCGGCACGGTCCAGATCGCCAACTGCTCCGAGTGCGAGGAAGCTGTCTGTCGCTTCCCGCATCGCCGCCTTCGCGCCCGCGGTGTCTCCCGCGGTGGCCAGCACAACCGACAAATCCTCAGCGCACTCGGCCAATTCGACCCGTCCGACCCGGCGGTAGTAGGCGAGCGCCTCGCGCAACGGCTCCGGGTCGGCGGTCAACATTCCTTGGCAGTGGAGCGCCGCTGCCCGGACCTTGGGGCGAGCGTCCCGTTCCGTCTCGCGGGTCGCCGTGGCCACGAGGCCGGCCACCAGACCTCGCTCCTCCAAGCGCAGGGCTACACGGGTCACGGGGGCCCAGAGGCGGTACGAGTCCTCCAAGTCGGTCAGGAACTTGTCGCCGCAAACGCGGTGCAGGATCGCGAGCACTTGTTCCTGCTGACCGTCCGCGTCTGCCACTGCCAAGCGCGCACGCCAAATGTCCTCGGACGCGATCCAGGCGCTGGGGGCAAGTTTCTCCGGATCGCCGATCCTTTCCACGTAGTCCCGCGCGGTATCCAGCTCGCCGCGATGCGACTTGATCACCGCTGCGAGTCCGTATCCGAGCTCGGTGGTGTAGTGGATCATGGGGGCTTCCTCTGCCGCTTCGAGGTCGGCGAGCGCCTCGTCCCAGGATCCAAACCTGTACGCGACAGTTGCGCTCATCACGAGCACGTTATGGAGCCGTGCGGTGCCTGCCTCCATCGCGAGCTTGAGTGCGGTGCGCCTGCTGTCCCGGGCCCGGTCGATCTGGTCGAGATCTTCCCAGGCCGCGACACTGTTCACCAGCATGAGCAGCCGGACGTCCGTCAACTGCGGGTCGCTGGCCGCTGCGGCAAGGCCTTCGGTGAGGTAGGGGGTGCTCTCGCTGTGCCGACCGAGCCCCGAGTAGTACACCCGCAGGGCATGGCACGCATACGCGATGGTCTGAGCATCGTTGAGGGTGCGGCCGGACTCCAGCGCCTTGTTCAGCACTTGTCGGGTTTCGTCGGTCGGGCCGGTCATCAAGTAGAGCAACAGGCCGTGCAGCGCGCGCAGTCTGGCGTCCCACTCCGATGACAGCATCCAGCGTTTCGGAGCCGAGGCCACCGTCTCAATGGCCTCGGACCCGCGTACCTGATTGAGCAGTGAATAGGCGAGGAGCCACGTCATCTCCGCGGCGCGTGAGGGATCCTGGGTGCGGGCAAGGACCCTGGTGGCCATGGCCTCGCAGTCCTGGGATTTGCCGCGCAGGAACGCGGCCATCGCCAGCACCGCTTCCAAGGGCTCACGTCGTTCGTCGTCCCAGACCATGGCTTCCGTCACACGCTGTGACAGCTGACGCGCCAACTCCGGAGCCCGGTACAGAAGATCAGTGCCCGACTGACCCAGCCACGCGATGGTCCACTCGTCCGGCGTGCCCTTGGCCAAAGAGAGGTGGGCCGCTACACGTTCTGCCGGCCAACCACCCGCGCTGAGGACCTCCGCCGTCTGTCGATGCCGCAAGCTGCGTACCGTCGGCGGCATCGACTCGTACAGTGCCTGTCGCAACAGCGGTGCATGGAACGCGGTGTCCGCCCTCTGGTCACTCAACACCCCTGATTCCACTGCTTCGTGGAAGGCGTGGGATACTCGCTCGACCGACCAGCCGAGCACAGCTGCAAGCTCTCCCGCAGCGAAGGTGGTGCCCAGCATGCTGGCCGCACGCAACGCCTCCAAGGTGTCCTTGGCGAGATGTCCGATCCTGTCCGCGATCGCCGCACCCAGTGACCCCGGCAGTCGCTCGGCGGCGCCGGCCGTGCCATCGGATATCAGGTGCAGGTGGCCATCGCGTACCGTGAGGCGCTGCTCGCGCACCATCGCGGCCGTCAATTCCCGCACGTAGAGCGGATTTCCGGCCGTCTGCAGCGTCAATTGACGCAAGTCGGCGGCCAGCGGCAGGCCGAGCAGTTGCTGCGCGAGGAGCACAGTCTCCTCGGCGTTCAAGGGTCCCAGGGCGATGGCGTCCGCCCCTCGGGAGAGGATCGCGCGACGAAGCTGATGCACCTCATCGCGGGTGGAACCAGTCGTCAACTCCAGCACCAGCAGCAGCGGCAACTGCGCGGTCAACCGTGTCAGTCCGCCCAGGACCGTCAGGCTCGCTTCGTCCGACCACTGCAGATCACTCGCGACCAGCACCACCGGCTGTACCGCGCACGCCCGCTCCACCTGGGCCAGAGCCTGCTGCACGCCGGCGGCCAGCGGATTGCGTGCGCCCGCACCCCACAAGGATCCCGCCGCTGGTGCGGAAGCCTCACCGCGCACCGGCCGCAAAGCTTCAGTGATCATCTGGAAGGGCAGATCGACGCAGAATTCATCCGCACTGCCCCGCAGCACCAGCGCATCCCCCGCAGCGGACGACCGCACCGCCTCACTCACCAGCGCGCTCTTCCCGATCCCCGGCGATCCCTCCACCAGGACACAACCGCCCATACCGCACCCCAGCGACGTCAGCAGCTCGCGCAGCACCGCCAGCTCGGCGGACCGCCCCACCCAGCCCTGACTGCGAGCAGGCAAGCTGATCGATTCTGGGCGTGGCCGGTTCTCATCCATGCGACGGATTGTACGACGCAGGTCACTGACCGGAGCCGGGCGTGGTTGAAATTGCCACAGTCGACTTGGGCGAGGTGAACCCTGGCGGCCGGCAGGAGGGTTCTCCCGTTTCGCTGCCCCTCATACTGAGGCATCCGGTCGACGAGCCGTGGCGTGCGTGGCGTGAATATGTCATGTGGCACGCGAGAGCATTGGGGGCTCAAGTGGACATTCAGGGACGAGTTGTCGATGCGTGCGAGGTATCCCCTGTGAGGGGTCCGGTGCTGTCGACGCTGTTCGAGCGGCAGGTGCGGAGGGATCCGAGCGCCCTGGCGGTGACCTCGCCGGAAGGCAGGCTGACGTACGGCCGGCTGAACGCTCGGGCAAATCGGCTGGCCCGCCTGCTGGTGGCGCGCGGGGCGGGCCCGGAGGGGATTGTCGCCCTCGCCCTGACGCACGGCATCGACCTGGTGACGGCCGTGCTCGCGGTGGCCAAGGCGGGCGCCGCGTACTTGCCGGTCGACCCGGACTACCCCCGGGAGCGGACGGCATACATGCTTGCCGACGCGCGTCCGGTCCTGGTGGTCACGAGCAGCGGATACCGCGACGCCCTGCCGGTGGCCGGCGAGGAGGACGGACCACTCGTCCTGGACGACCGTGTGACCGTCGAGAGGTTGGAGAGCCAGGACGGTCAGGACCTCTGCGATGCCGACCGCTCTGCTCCTCTGCGACCGGACCATCCGGCGTATGTGATCTACACGTCCGGTTCGACCGGCACACCCAAGGGCGTTGTCGTGACCCATCACGGCATCGAGAACCTCGCAGAGACGAGCCGGCAGCGACTCGACCTCTCACCGGCCGGCAGGGTTCTGCTCTTCGCCTCCCCGTCGTTCGACGCGGCGTTCTGGGAGCTGAGCATGGCCCTCCTGACGGGAGCGACGCTCGTCGTGGCGCCGACGCTGCGCGCGCTGCCCGGCGTGGGACTCGCCGAGGTATGCGCACGTGAGCGCGTCACGCACCTCTTCCTCGGGCCCGCGATGCTGGCCTTGCTGCGCGAGGACGAGCTGCCCACCGTACGTACCCTCGCCGTCGGGGGAGAGGTGTGCCCTCAGAGCCTGGTGGCCAAGTGGTCGCGAAATCGCAGAATGATCATTGCGTACGGACCCACGGAGACCACCGTGTGCGCAACGATCAGCGACCCCGTACGAGCCGCTGACCCGCCGACGATCGGCCGCGCTGTGGAAGGGACGGACTGCTATGTGCTCGACGAGAACCGCAGGCCGGTACCGGACGGTGAGGTGGGGGAGCTGTACGTGGCCGGCACCGGACTCGCCCGCGGGTACTTGAACCGGCCCACGCTGACCGCGGAACGCTTCGTCCCCTGCCCGTTCGGAGAACCTGGCCGGCGCATGTACCGCACCGGCGACCTGGTGCGCCGCCACGCTGACGGATCGCTGGCCTTCATGGGCCGAGCTGACGAGCAGGTCCAGGTGCAAGGGTTCCGGGTGGAACCCGGCGAAATCGAGGCCGCGTTGACCGATTTGCCCGACGTGAAGCAGGCCGTGGTGGTGGCCCACGGAGAGTCCGTCGACAAGCGACTTGTGGGCTATGTGGTGGGCACGGCCCCGATGAAGCTGGAGCCTCTCGCGCTACGGCGCGCACTGGAGAAGGCACTTCCCGGTTTCATGGTCCCCGCCCTCCTCGTCGAACTCGACACCATGCCCCGGACGCCCAACGGCAAGGTGGACCGGCAATCGCTTGCGGCCCGGCAACTGGCGCAGACGGTCCGCAGAGACGTGACTGCCCGAGATGCCATGGAACGTCGTGTAGCCGACATATGGGCCGATGTTTTGAACGTGGAAAGTGTCGGCGCCCGCGACCACTTCTTCGACTCCGGCGGTACATCCATGCTGGCAGCGCGCCTGTGTACAAGGCTCGCAGCAGACCTGGGCCTCGGAAACGGCCATGTGGGTCGCCTGATGCGCACGCTGCTGGCCACTCCGGATGTGTCGTCACTGGCGGCCGAGGCGCGGGCAGCGGTCAAGGCGTCGGCCCAAGGTGGCGTCCGGCTCGCCCCGCGGGCCGTGCCGGACTTTGCCGCCGAGAGTGCCCTCGACCCTGGTCTGCGGTTCACCCCCGGCTCCCGCCCCACAGGCAGCATGCCGCGGGCGATCCTCCTCACCGGTGCCACCGGCTTCCTCGGCGTACACCTCGTCCGTGAACTCCTGGACCGCACGTCCGCCACCCTCTACTGCCTGGCCCGCGCCCGGAACGATGCCGACGCGCACGACAGGATCCTGACCGCTGCCCATCAGCACGCGGTTCCCCTGTCCGACGCCGACGCTTCACGCATCATCGGCCTCGCGGGCGATCTGGGCGAAGCTCGCCTCGGCCTTGTCCCCGGCCGCTATGCCCAACTGGTCGACGCCGTCGACGTGATCTACCACAACGGCGCATGGGTGAACTTCCTCTACCCCTACGAGCTGCTCAAGGGTGTCAACGTCGAGGGCACCCGCGAGATCATCCGCCTCTCGGCCGCCGCTCGAAGCGCACCCGTGCACTTCGTATCGACCCAGGCGGTGTTCTCCTCACACGGCGTGCGCGGAGAACACCGGGTGGATGAGCACTCCACCCCCGCCCATCCCGAACTGCTCCACATGGGATACCCGGAGACGAAATGGGTCGCCGAGGAGCTGCTACGCCAGGCGGCCAGCCGAGGAATGCCGCTGACCATCTACCGGCCCCATGACATCAGCGGTCACTCCGGAACCGGGTCCTGGAACACGAGCAGCTTCCTCATCAGCCTGTTCCGTTCCTTCGTGGACGTGGGCGCCGCACCCGACTGCGGCCTCCCCCTGGACTTCATCCCCGTGGACACCGTGGCCTCGGCGATCGTCATCCTGTCCCTGCAGCGCCCGGCGATCGGCGAAGCCTTCCACCTGAACAACCCGCGCTACGCGCTGCTTCCTCGACTGGTGGACCACCTCAACTCGGCCGGCTACCAAGTGCAGTCGCTGCCCCTGAAGCAGTGGATCGAGCGTTTGGCCGATCACTGCGCACGCCAACCGGAATCCCCCATCGCACCGTTCACCCCTCTGTTCACAGAACAGTGGCCTCCGCGGCAACTGACGGTTCTGGAGCACTACTTGGAGGAGAACATGCCTGTCTTGTCCTGTACGAAGTCGTGGGACGCGGTAGCCGCTGCGGGTGGCCCGCCAGAGCCGGCGGCCTCAGAGGAGTTGCTGTCGTCCTGCGTCGACGCACTCGCCCGCATCGGGCTTGCTCCGGCCACGGGGTCTAGCGGGCGGCAAGGCTGACGAGAGCGGTCCAGGAGGCGGGGGAGACGGTGAGGGTCGGCCCCTCGGGGATCTTGGAGTCGCGGATGTGGATGGCGGCGGGGTGGGCGGCTATCTCTACGCAGGAGCCGCCCTCGTCGCCGCTATGGCTGGACTTGCGCCAGTTGTAGGCGACTTCGATGCAGGAGCCGCCCTCGTCACTGCTGTAGCTCGACTTGAACCAGTTCATGACTCTCCCAGGAGGTCGTTCAGCAGGCTCGCGCTCTGGTCGGTCGAAAGCGCCTGCGAACGCAGCATCGCATATTTGAGCTGATACACACTCACCTCGTCCGGATCGTCCACGGGGAAGCTAAGGCGGTGTACTTCGAGGTAAGCCACGTGATCGTGTTCGGGTGTCTCCAGGAGGATCATGGGGCCAGCTAGTCCCGCATGTGGCACTCTAGTCATGGGCATGATCTGCAGTCCTGAGCTTGTTCCGCTTTGACGGACACCATCGGTATGGTCCCCACAGCAACCGCTCGCGCCCGTACACAACTCGTACAAACAAGATGTACGACCTGACGCCCTGCCCCACGATAGTCACCCACGGTGACAGTGGCCGCATGAACCAGGAACCTCAACTCCCCTACCTGCGCGAGGCGTTCTACCCCCGCGACCGCCGCTCGATCCCCCGAGCCCGCCTCTTCGGCCGCCAAGCACTCACCGACTGGCAGGTGGCCGGCCGCGCCGACGACATCCTGCTGTGCATCAGCGAACTCGCCACCAACGCGTTGCTGCACGGTGTCCCACCCGGCCGCGGCTTCCGGCTCCACCTCTACCGGCACGCCGATGCCGTGCGCATCGAGCTGCACGACAGCGGCCCAGGCGTCGATGCCGTATGCGTGCCGCCGTGCCTCAGGCCGGAGCGTGAGGTGGAAGACGGCCGAGGCCTGCTCCTCGTATCGACGCTTGCGGACAAGTGGGGCGTGAGTCCGCGCGATCCCGGCAAGATCGTCTGGTGCGAGTTCACCATCTGAGGGGTGAGGCGCAGTTCCTCGCCCCTGACTTGCTTGGCGGAGCCTGCGTGCCCTGTGGTGCCTAGCCGCAACGGATGCGAGTCTTGGCCCATGAATATCCCTTTCGTGGATAGGTGGCGCAGGAAGCACGCGGCCGACCGCGGCGATGCACCCCTCGCTGCCGCTTTCGAGGAAGACCCCGAAGGCGTGGCCGAGCTGCTCTCCGAATGCGCACTGCTGCGCTCACAGGCGGAGGGCGCCGGCCTCGAACTCGACGACTCTCCCACCTCCTCGGAGGCGCTCGACCAGCTGCTCCCGCGCTGGCGCGACGATCCGGAGCTGCTGCCCTGGCTCGGCAACGACGCCGGTCTCTACCTCGGCACCGTCGTCGTACGTACGGTGCCGGGCGCCACGTGGCATGTCTGGCCCGGCGGTCATCCCGTGGTCAGGCTCGGCTCCGGCCGCGAGATCCAGGTCGTCGAGGCAGGTCTGGACTGGGCTGTGGGCGGCGCACCGGAGTTGTCGCAGGTGTACGCGGAGGCCTCTGAGGCCTGAGTAGCGAACCCGCAACGCAGTCTTGCCTAAATACGGTTTATGCCAGAATCGCGCGTGTCGACTGTTAAGTCCCATATTGCGCTGAATAGTTTGCGCGGACTCAACAGCGATAAGCGGGCAGGTCCGTACATGGCCGTCGATCCGTTGATCGAGCTGCGTGACGTCAACAAGTACTACGGGAAGCTTCATGTCCTCCAGGACATCGACCTGACCGTCGGACGCGGGGAGGTGGTGGTGGTCATCGGGCCGCCCGGCTCGGGCAAATCGACCCTGTGCCGGACGATCAACCGGCTGGAGACGATCCAGTCGGGCAGCATCAGCCTCGACGGGCAGCCGCTCCCGGAAGAAGGCAAAGCCCTCGCGAAGCTGCGGGCCGAGGTGGGGATGGTCTTCCAGTCCTTCAACCTCTTCGCACACAAGACGGTGCTGCAGAACGTCTCGCTCGCCCAGGTCAAGGTGCGCGGCCGCAAGAAAGGACGAGGCGGACAAGCGCTCGCATGAACTCCTCGACCGGGTAGGGCTCGAGGCGCACGCCGAGAAATACCCGGCGCAGCTCTCCGGCGGTCAGCAACAGCGCGTGGCCATCGCCCGCGCACTCGCCAGGAATCCCAAGGTGATGCTCTTCGACGAGCCCACCTCGGCCCTCGACCCCGAGATGATCAACGAGGTCCTCGAGGTCATGCAGTCGCTCGCCCGTGAGGGCATGACGATGGTCGTCGTCACCCACGAGATGGGCTTCGCGCGCTCGGCCGCCAACCGCGTCGTGTTCGTGGCCGACGGAAAGATCGTCGAGGACCGCGCTCCGGAGGACTTCTTCAACAACCCCGAGAGCGACCGTGCCAAGGACTTCCTGTCCAAGATCCTGAAGCACTGACGGGGGACGGGATTCAAGGAATGCGTAACTCACGTGTGCTCGCGGCGCTGCTGCTCGCCGTGCTCGCTGCAACAGCAGGGTGCGGCAAGGAAGGCAGCCCGCCCACCAAGGGCCCCAAGCCCGAGGACCTGCCCAAGTACCAAGTGGACAGCGCCTTCTCGCTGCCCGACTCCGGCACCTGGAACAAGGCCAAGCGCCGCGGGCATCTGATCGTCGGCGCCAAGGAGGACCAGCCCTATCTCGGCGAGAAGGACCCGGCGACCGGCACCTACTCGGGCTTCGACATCGAGATCGCCAAGATGATCGGCGCATCCCTCGGCTTCGCGTCGAAGGACATCCAGTTCCGCACGATCGCCTCGGCCAACCGCGAAACCGCCCTGCAGAACGGCCAGATCGACTACTACGTGGGCACCTACACGATCAACGACATGCGCAAGAAGCTCGTCGGCTTCGGCGGCCCGTACTACATGGCGGGCCAGGACCTCCTCGTACGCAAGGACGAGGAGGACATCAAGGGGCCGGAGGATCTGGTCGGCAAGAAGGTCTGCTCGGCGGCCGGTTCGACCCCTTACCAGCGCATCCAGGCCGACTACCCGAAGGCCACGCTCGTCGCGTACGACACCTACTCGATCTGCGTCGACAACCTGCTCACCTACCAGGTCGACGCCGTGACCACCGACGACGCGATTCTGCAGGGCTATGCGGCGAAGGTGCCCGACGAGCTGAAGATGGTCGGCAAACCCTTCTCTCAGGAGCCCTACGGCATCGGTGTACCGCGCAGCGACAACGCACTGCGCTTCGCCATCGACGATGCGCTCGCGACACTGGAGAAGGACGGCACCTGGAAGAAGGCGTACGAGGCGACCCTCGGCCTGTCCGGAGTACCGGCGCCCACACCCCCGCCCATCGACCGCTACCCGGCGAGCTGAGGGGGCCGGCATGAACGTACTGACGGAAAATTCTCCACCTACGGCGAGGGCTTCCTCGGGACCGTCGAACTGACCGTTTACGCCTCGATCCTGGCGCTCGTCCTCGGCTTCCTCATGGCGTCCTTCCGGGTCTCGCCGGTCGGCTCCTTCCGGATCTTCGGCACCGTGTGGGTCACCGTCCTGGGCAACACCCCGCTCACGCTGCTGTTCTTCGCGGTGCTGCGTGCTGCCCTTCAAGGTGTTCGCGATCCTGGCGCTCGGGTGCTACACCTCGGCGTTCATCTGTGAGGCGCTGCGCTCCCGGCGCGCTGCTCGCCGTCGGGCGGCTTTCGGAGCACCGGCCGGTGCGCTGGCTCTCCACGCTGATCGTGGAGTTCTTCCGGGCCATGCCGGTCCTGGTGATGATCTTCTTCATCTTCGTGGCGCTGACGGTCCAGCCGCTGCCCGCCCTTGTCGCCGGACTGACGCTCTACAACGGCTCGGTACTCGCCGAAGTCTTCCGCTCGGGCGTCAATTCGGTGGAGCGCGGCCAGCGCGAAGCCGCGTACGCACTGGGAATGCGCAAGACGCAGGTGATGAGCTACGTGCTCGGGCCGCAGGCGGTGCGGGCGATGCTGCCTGCCATCATCAGCCAACTCGTGGTGGCCCTCAAGGACACCTCGCTCGGATACCTGATCACCTACGAGGAATTCCTCCAAGCGGGCAAGCTCATCGCGTCGAATCTCGACTACGATCTGCCGTTCATCCCCGTGGTGATGGTGATCTCGCCGATCTACATCGGGATGTGCATGCTTCTGTCCTGGTTCGCCACCTGGGTGTCCAAACGGCAGCAGCGCAACCCGAAGGTCGAGGCCGTGGAAGTCGCACCGGCCGAACCAGGGACGCTGCTGCCGGGGAGGCAGTAGCAACGAGCAGGCTCCAACCGGCAGCAGCCGGAGATCACTTCTCGCGCAGCGGGACCGATGCGTTCGGCGGGTCGGCCGCGGGAGAGGAGGAGGTCAGCTGCGCGCCGGTCGGGCTGTGCTCGATGGAGAGCGGTCGTCCCTGGTTGTGGAAACTGCCCGGCACCTGGGAGACCAGCTTGCCGACGCCGAGCGGCCCCACGTCGTGGAGTGATGCGACTAGGGTGCCGCTCGGCTTCGTGCTGTTCACGGTGGCCTTCTGCCGGTCAGGAGGCTGTCGCCGGGCGCGGACGGCCGGCGATGGCGTGGGCGACTTCGTTGCGTGAGCGCAGGCCCAGTTTGGCGAGGATGTGGGTGACATGGGTCTGGATGGTGCGTCGTGACGAGAAGAGGCGTTCGCCGATGTCGGGGTTGGAGAGCCCGTCCGCTACGAATTCCGCGACGCGCTGCTCGGTGGGTGTGAGCGAATCCCAGCCGGTGGTCGGCCGCTGTCTGCGGCCCGGAGCGCCGCGCCGCAGGCCCACTGCACACCATCGGGCATCCGCCCGGTCCAGGTCACCGGCAGCTCCGAGGGCGAGGAAGCCCTCTGCCGCCTCGCGCATCGCCGCCTTCGCGCCCCCCATGTCCCCGCTTCCGGCCAGTACCACCGACAGGTCTTCGGCACAGCCAGCCGCGTTGGCGACTCTTCCGACGCTTCGGTAGTAGGCCAACGCTTCGTGCAGTGGGCCGGGATCGGAGTCGAACAGTCCCTGGCACACGAGCGCGGTGGCGTGCACTCTCGGGCGGCTGTCCCGCTCCGCCTTGCGGTGTGCCGCGGATACCAGATCCGCTGCCAGGTCCTGTTTCCCCATGGACAGAGCAAGCCGCACTCCGGGTGCCAACAGCCTGAAGGAGTCCTCCAGTTCGCTCAGGAACGCGTCGTCACACGCGCGGCGCAAGATCGATCGCACTTCGTCCTGTCGCCCAACCATGTGGGCCCATATCAGCCGTGCGCGCCAGATGTCCTCTGCAGCGAACGAGACAGGGGGCTTCAATTGGCCCGGCTCGCCGATCCGGTCCAGGTACACCTGTGCTGCATCCAGCTCGCCGCGACGCAACTTGATCAACGCTGTCAGTCCGTACAGGGGCACGGCAAGGTACTCGACCATGGTCGCTTCGCCCGCTGTCTCAAGGTCTGCCAGTGCTTCGTCCCAGGCTCCGCTGTCGTACGCGAGAATCGCTGTCCGGCTCAGCACCGAATGGAGTCGGGTGGTGCCTGTCTCGATCGCGATCTTGCGGGCCGTACGTGCACTCTCCCAGGCTCGGTCGAGCTCGTCGGCATCGGCGTACTCCGTCGTCACATTGCACAGCAGGATGAGACGGATGTCTGTGAGTTGCGGATCATCGGCCGCGGCGACCAGTCCTGCCTCGATCGCGGCACGGCTTTCCGCGTAGCGGTCCTGCCGCACGTAGCACAGGCTCAGCACATGCCATGCATACGCGATGGCCCGGGCATCGCCCAGTTCTCGGCCGAGTTTCCGCGCTTCTTTCACACGCCTCAGGACGGCCTCGTCCCATGTGCCTGACAGCACGAGTATCAATCCGTGCAACGAGCCCAGCCGGGCCTGCCAAGCCGGTGGCAGTTCCCAGCGTTGTGTGACGCTGGTCACCAAATCGAGTCCCTCAGCCGTGCGGGCCTGGTTCGCCAGCATGTAGGCCAGGATGCAGGCCATTTCTCCCGCATGGTCAACGTCCTTTGCACGGGCCAGAACCCGCCGTGCAAGTTCCTCGCTCTCCTGGGGATCGCCGCGCAGATACGCGGCCATGGCGAGGACCGATTCGAGTGGCTCACGCCGCGAGTCGTTCCAGCCGAGCGCCTCGAGTGCATGCTGCATTACCTCCCGGGCCAGCTTGGGAGCGCGGTAAAGCAGTGCGGTTCCCCAGGCGCACAGCCAGTCGATGGTCCACTCATCGGCGACGCCGCCGGCCAGGGCGAGGTGGGCGGCGACCCGTTCCACTGGCCAGCCGCCCTCGTGGAGTTTGCGTGCTGTATGCCGGTGTTGGAGGCCACGTACCGAGTGCGGTATCGATGCGTACACAGCATGCCGCAGCAGGGGTGCATAGAACTCGGTCGCGATGCCGGCGTCTCTCAGTACCCCCGTGGCGGTCGCCTCGTCGAGTGCTTCGATGACCCGCTCGACCGGCCAGTCGAGCACTGTGGAGAGCTCCCCGGCTTCGAACGTGGTGCCCAGCATGCTGGCTGCGCGGAGCGCCTCCAAGGTGTCCTTCGCCAGGTATCCGACCCTGTCTGCGATCGCCGCCCCCAACGAGCTCGGCAGCCGGCTTCCCTCGGTCTCACCGCCGACCAGATGTGCCGATCCCTCGCGCAAACCGATGCGCCGTTCGCGCACCATGGCGGCGATCAGCTCCCGTACGAACAAGGGATTTCCGCCCGTTTCCAGCGTCAGTGCGCGCACGTCGTCCGAAACCGGCGCGGCCAGGAAATGCTCCGCGAGCAGGACGGTGTCGTCATCGCTCAACGGCCCGAGCGTGATGGTCGCCGCGCCCCGGGCGGTGATGGCCCGCCGGAGTTGATGCACTTCGTCGCGCGTCGACCCGGTCGTCAGCTCTCCCGCAAGGAGCAGAGGCATCTGCGCGGTCAACCGAATCAGTGACCCAAGAACGGTCAGGCTCGCCTCGTCCGCCCACTGCAGATCACTCACGATCAATACCACCGGCTGCGTGGCACAGGCACGCTCCACTCGTGCCAGTGCCTCTTGTACGCCAGCGGCGAGGGGATCGCGCGCACCGGCGCCCCACAGCGACCCGGTTTCCTGCGCCGGTTCCACCCCTTGGACCGGTCGCAGCGCTTCGGTGATCAACTGAAAGGGCAGGCTGACGCAGAATTCATCCGCGCTCCCGCGCAACACCAGCACGTTGTCCGAATCGGCCGCCCGTACCGCCTCGCTCACCAGCGAGGTCTTGCCGATCCCGGGCGGCCCTTCGACCAGGACGCATCCGCCCATACCGGCCCTGAGGGACGTCAACATGTCGTCCAGCACGCCCAGTTCCCAGGTCCGGCCCACCCAGCTCGGGCGGCCGACTATCGCACCGATCGGGCCAGGGCGCGGCTGGTTCTTGTCCATACGGCGGATCCTATGGGCAGCCCGATGGCCGAGCCAGACAGCGGACTAACGAAATGACAACGCCCGTGCACAGAGCGTGGCCCCCATTGCCGCCTGGCGCGCATCAAGGTCGTGCCGAGGCCCGCTCACGTACGACCGCGATCCCCACGACCAACGCGGCTACCAGCAACGAGAGGAGCACCTGCTCGCGGCCCGAATCGTCGAAGAGCATGTAGACGAGCACGAAGGAGATCGCGGCGATCGTCACCCAGGTCAGTACCGGGAAGAGCCACATCTTCACGACGAGCTTCTCCGGTGACTCGCGCTGGATTATGCCGCGCATCTTCAGCTGCGTGCAGCAGATCACCAGCCATACGAACAGGGCGACCGCACCTGAGGAGTTCAGCAGGAAGGCGAATACGGTCTCGGGCCACACGTAGTTGAAGAAGACGGCGACGAATCCGAAGACCACGGAGGCGAGGATCGCGGCCCGGGGCACGCCGTTCGCGTCCGTCTTTCCGAAGGACTTGGGTGCGTCGCCGCGCTTGCCGAGGGAGAAGGCCATACGGGAGGCGGTGTACAGGCCCGAGTTGAGGCAGGACAGGACGGCCGTCAGGACGATCACGTTCATGATCTGGCCGGCGTGCGGGATGCCGATGGAATCCAGGGCCGCGACGTAGGAGCCCTTCTCGACGATCGACTTGTCGTTCCAGGGCAGCAGGGTGAGGACGACGAAGATCGAGCCGAGGTAGAAGACGGCGATACGCCAGATCACCGAGTTGGTGGCCTTGGTGACCGCGCGCTGCGGATCGGAGGATTCACCGGCGGCAAGGGTGACGATCTCGCTGCCCATGAAGGAGAAGACGACCAGCAAGATGCCGGTGAGGATCGCGTCGGCGCCGTTGGGCAGGAATCCGCCGGCGTCGGTGAGGTGGGCGAAGCCCGCGCCGGGGTTGTCGGAGCCGGGCAGGATGCCGAAGACGGCGAGGAAGCCGATCACGACGAACGCGGCGATCGCGACGACCTTGATCCCGGCGAACCAGAACTCGAACTCGCCGTAGGAGGCGACCGACACCAGGTTCGTGGCGGTCAGGACGACCATCACGATCAAGGCCCAGCCCCACTGCGGGACGGCCGGTATCCAGCCTTCGAGGATGATCGCGCCGGCGGTGGCTTCGACGGCGAGGACGACGACCCAGAAGAACCAGTAGAGCCAGCCGATCGAGAAGCCCGCCCAGCGGCCGAGGGCACGGTCCGCGTACTCGGAGAAGGAGCCCGAGGTCGGGTTCGCGGCGGCCATCTCGCCGAGCATCCGCATGACGAGCACGACCATCACGCCGACGATCGCGTAGGAGACGAGGATGGCGGGACCCGCGGTCGCGATTCCGGAGCTGGAGCCGACGAAGAGACCGGCGCCGATCACACCGCCGATCGCGATCATCGACAGATGGCGGTTCTTGAGTCCGGCCTTCAACTCGTCACCGCCGCCGGCCGGGGCGGGAGCCGCCGTGGCGCCTGGGGGTGAGTCGAAGTCCCCTGGGACGGGGGAGTGGCCTTCTTCGTTCGATAGGCGTGGCTGCGAGGTCATCGGCAATTCCTTAGGGAGTTTGGCGTTGTGACCTAGCATTCAATCGCCTGGACGGCTAGGGATGACAGTTCGAATCTGCGCCATTTCTGACTGGTTGTCCCGTAATTGCCGTGCCGGTGGACACGGACCCGTGCCGCGATCGATCGACGACGCAACAACGACGCGGGCGCGCTCTGGTGCGCCCGCGTCGTTGTCGGGACCGCCTTCACCGGACCTCGGTGAGGGATCAACCTGAGGTCATGCGACCCTGCTCCACCGCTGCTTGGCGGCCGAGTAGTTGCAGCGCTCGACGGTGGCCGCGTGGGTGTAGCTGGTGACACAGAACGGGCGATCGCCCGTAAAGCCATGCCATCCACGCCAGTGCACGCTGTTGAAGCTGGTGCCGGCACCGTCGATCCAGATCGTCTCGGGTCGAGCCGAAGCGCAGTCGTAGGTTCCGAGAATGCCCTTCACGCCGCCGGATGCCGCGATGTAGAGGCACATCTGGGTCGCTCGATTGCGGATCTGGAATCGCGAGCGCCCGTCCGGGGCGGTGCGTGCGTGCGAGGGGACCGGGTCGCTGGAGATTTCCCAAGTCTGATGTGGGTTGCCCTTCTGGCACCCGCGTATGTACACCTTGCCGGCGGTATCGGAGTCGAGGCACCGCTTCGTGGCGTGGTTCTTGATAAGGCCGCTGACCGTGGCAGCCTGGGCGGACTCGGGGGCGGTGACCGAGATTCCAATGCCAACCGCGGCGGCGACGGCGGCGGTTGCCGCAATACGCCCGAACTTCCGTGGGCGGACGTGCTTCATGTGTGGGTGATCCTCTCGTCGTGGGGTTGATCGGCACCGCCGACTACGCATCGGTTGCGGCCGGAGTTCGACCTTGAAGAGAACCGTCATCGTTCAACGGGCCTCCCCTGCCCGCTTGTCTGCGATCGGCCGAACACGGCCTTCTTGTGCGTCGCCTGTCGGGGCTTGTCGGAACCCTGCTTTCGTTCCTCGCGACTGCGCGCCGTGTCCCGTAATTCGTCACTGGGCGCACATGTGCGTGAACTGACAGCTGATCAATTTGGTCTGAGCGAGGGTAATTTGGTCGAGATTGCCCATACCCGTCACCGATGGCGTATGGCGGAAATGCGCCACGCCATAGGTGTATCGGGACAAGCTCTCCTCAAGTAACAGGCACTTGCGTCAGTGTGAGCGGCCCTCCGGTCCTCGAATTCGATGACCGGCCTTTCGTGACTCCTCGTCCTTAATGTCCAGGGATTCCCATGACGCTCGAATCTCCGCGTGCACCAAGACCGGGTGCAAGACGCGCGGTCCGAATAGCTGTGTCGGCAGGGCTTGTTGCGGTGCTCGGCGCCGCCGGACCCTTGCAGGCCCCCGCCGCCGATGCCTACGCGGACGGTGAACCCACTCCGAGCGTCGCAGCCGCCGAGAAGCTCGGCTCCGACGATGCCAAGTTGCTGGCCCAGGCCGAGGTCGGGGGTGAGAAGACGGTCACCGTGATGGTGGCCACCACCGAGGGGGCGACCGAGCAGGCGGCCAAGACCTTCGACGAGGTCAAGGGCGCCGTGGTCGGCAAGACGAACGACAAGCTCGGCTATGTCCGCGCGACGATCCCGACAGCGAGCGCGGAAGCTGCCATCAATGACGTGACCGCGCTCGGCTCGGTCCAAGGTGTCGACCTGCTCCGGGAGATCGAGCTGGACGACCCGACGCCGGCGGGCGACCGTGCCAAGGGCGCGAGGAACCACGGGAACACGGCACCGGGCGAGTACCCGGCGCCCGACAAGCGGACGCCCGCGAAGAACCCGTACAACCCGTCCTTCGAAACGGGCGCGGTGGAATTCGTCGAGGACAACCCGAAGGCCGACGGCCGCGGCGTGACCATCGGCATCCTCGACACGGGTGTCGACCTCGGCCACCCCGCACTGCAGAAGACCACCACGGGTGAGCGCAAGATCGTCGATTGGGTGACCGCCACCGACCCGGTCATCGACGGGGACAACACCTGGCGACAGATGGACAACGCGGTCTCCGGACCGACGTTCACCTTCGGCGACCGCACCTGGACCGCCCCCGAGGGCAGCTACCGGATCGAATGGTTCTGGGAGTCCACGGCCACCTACGGCGAGGCGAAAGGCGACCTGAACCGCGACGGCGACACCACCGACCGCTGGGGCGTGCTCTACGACGCGGCCGCAGGCACGGTACGCGTCGACCTCGACGATGACGCCGATTTCACCAACGACGAAGCGATGAAGCCGTACAAGGACGGCTTCCAGGTCGGCTAACTCGGCACGGACGACCCGGCGACCGACGTCACCGAGCGCGTCCCGTTCGTGGCGGAGATCCGCAAGGACGTCGTCTACAACGCGGCCGGCGACAAGTCCGACTACGTCAACATCGGCCTCATCGAGTCCGAGCACGGCACCCACGTCGCCGGCATCACCGCGGCCAACTCGCTGTTCGGCGGCCGGATGAACGGTGCGGCGCCGGGCGCCAAGCTGGTTTCCTCCAGAGCGTGCACATGGGGCGGCCTCTGTACGAACGTAGCGCTCACCGAAGGCATGATCGATCTCGTCACCAACCGAGGCGTGGACATCGTGAACATGTCGATCGGCGGCCTGGAGCTGCTGAACGACGGCCAGGACGCCACTTCCGTGCTCTACACCCGGCTCATCGACGAGTACGGCATCCAGTTCGTCATCGCCGCCGGCAACTTCGGCCCGGGCACCAACACCATCGGCGACCCCGCGCTCGCCGACAAGGCGATCTCGATCGGCGCGACCGTCTCCAAGGAGACCTGGGCCGCCAACTACGGCTCGGGCGTGGAGAAGAAGTACGCCATGATGCCGTTCTCCTCGCGCGGTCCGCGTGAGGACGGCGGCCTCACGCCGACCCTGACGGCTCCGGGTGCGTCGATCAACACCACGCCGACCTGGCTGCCGGGCAGCGCGGTCCCCGGGGCGGGCTACACGCTGCCGGCCGGCTATTCGATGCTGCAAGGCACCTCGATGGCGTCCCCGCAGGCCGCGGGCGCCTCGGCGCTGCTCCTCTCGGCCGCGAAGCAGCGGAAGATCGAGCTCTCGGCGCTCACCCTGCGCACCGCGCTCACCTCGACCGCGCACCACATCCCCGGCGTCAAGGCGCACGAGGAAGGTGCGGGTCTCATCGACATCGAGGACGCGTGGGAGTCCATCGAGGACGGTGCGACGGCCCACGACTACAAGGTCTCCGCGCCGGTCGACACCGCGATCGACCAGTATTTGAAGGTGCCCGGAACCGGCACAGGCCTGTACGACCGTGAAGGCGGC
Organism: Streptomyces sp. NPDC020681; assembly: GCF_044334895.1. Classification (NCBI taxonomy): domain Bacteria; kingdom Bacillati; phylum Actinomycetota; class Actinomycetes; order Kitasatosporales; family Streptomycetaceae; genus Streptomyces; species Streptomyces sp. NPDC020681. The sequence goes on from NZ_JBIRTX010000011.1 coordinate 168,502, forward strand.
CTCAAGGCGGGCGCATCCAAGACGTACGACATCACCGTCACGCGCATGTCCGGTTCCAGCCGCTCGGTCCGTCACGAGCTGGACCTGGAGAACAACGACGGCACGTTCCGTATCGTCGGCGACGACGATGGGTGGCTGCCGCTCGACCGGGGACGGTGAAGGTCTCCGCGCAGCCGAGGTCTGCGGGCATACACAGCGCGATCCTGGAATTGGACGATCGGCGCACCGAAGGTGTCGACCGTCAGATCATGACGACCGTCGTGGCGGCGGACGATCTGGCGAACCCCTCGTACACGTACAAGGCTTTCGGCTCCGTGCAGCGCAACAGTCACAAGTCGCAGTTCGTGACCGTACCCAAGGGGACCAAGGTCCTCGAGGTCGCACTCGGCGGTCTGAACACGGGCAGCCAGACCCGCTTCATCTCGATCCACCCCTACGGCTACCCGGTCGATGACTCCGGCTCTCCGTTCTGCTACGCCAACTACGAGAACCCGGCCAACACCTGCCGCTCCGACGTGCGTTCCTACACGAACCCGCAGCCGGGTGTGTGGGAGATCGAGGTCGAGGCCCGTCGTACGTCACCGCTGCTCGACAACCCGTACGAGCTCGGCGTCTCCGCGCTCGGTGTCACCTTCGACCCGGCGGTCCAGACCGTCGCCGAGGCGAAGATCGGCACGCCGGCCACTGTGGACTGGAAGGTCGGCAACGACTTTGCTCCGATCACCGGCGGCAAGCTCGTCGGTGGCGCGCTGGGTTCGTCGAAGCAGGCGCGTCCGACCATCATTCACAACGGGCAGTCGATCCACACCGTCACGGTTCCGGCCGGCGCCGAACGGCTCGACATCAAGATCGGCAACCCCTCGGTCAGATCGGCCGACCTCGACCTGGCCTTGATCTACAGCAATGGCGAGGTCCTCGCCGAGGCCCTCACCGCCAGTTCCGAGGAGAAGATCTCGCTGAGCAACCCGCGTGCGGGCAAGTACTTCATCGTGGTCGTCGGCTACTACGTTCCTACCGGGAGGACACAGTTCGATTACCTCGATGTGTACTACGCCTCGGCCCTGGGCGAGCTGAAGGTCGACAGCTCCGCGCGGTTCCACCTGGACAACGGTGCGTCCACGGACATTGCCGCCGAGGTCGTCGCCGCTGTTCCCGCGCCTGCCGGACGACTGCTCTTCGGCGAGGTGCGCGTGCTGAACGGCAAGGGCACGGCTGTCGGTTCGGGCAGTGTGACGATCGCGAAGGTCGTCCTGTAGCGGGCGGCGTTTGATCGGTTGCGAGTGAGGGGCGGGTGCTCGCGTTCGGGCGCCCGCCCTTTCGTATGACCTTGTGCGGGGGACTTGGTCCTCAACCCGGCTGTTGTCGCTGAGTTCAGAGTCTTACCGAGGTGTTACCGTCGCGGCCGCCCGTCCCTTCGCGGGCCGGGGCTGCCCTAGGCTGAGCCCTCGAATCGGTGTGGAGCAAGGGGGAGACGGATGGCGGGGGTGCGACCACTGCCGCCGGACGAGGTTCTGGTCCAGCGGTTGCGGGACGGCGACGAAGACACGTTCGCGTTGGTGCTCGACTCCTGGTCGGGTGGCATGCTCCGGCTCGCCCTCTCCTTCGTGTCGACCAAAGCCCCCGCGGAGGAGGCGGTGCAGGACACCTGGCTCGCGGTCATCAAGGGGATCAACGACTTCGAAGGCCGTTCCTCCTTCAAGACGTGGGTGTACCGGATCCTCGTCAACACCGCCAAGGCGCGTGGTGTGAAAGAGAAGAAGACCCTTCCCTTCACCAGCCTGCAGCAGGAGGACGAGGGGCCGACAGCGGACGCCACATGGTTCCGGCCGGAAGGTGAGAAGTACGCCGGGCACTGGGCCGTCGGGCAGGAACCCCGCAACTGGCACGTCCCCGAGGAACACGTCCTGCGCGGTGAAGTCCGAGGAGTGATCGCTGAAGCGATGGAGGAACTCCCGCCGCGGCTGCGGACGGTGGTCACCTTGCGTGACGTCGACGGATACGGGTCGGAGGAGGTGTGCTCCCTCCTTGAGATCTCGCCCGGAAACCAACGTGTACTCCTGCATCGGGCCCGGGCCTTCCTTCGTCGTAAGCTGGAGGCCTACTTGTCGGGTGCCCAGGACGTCGCGACGGGAGGGGGCGGGTATGGACTGCGTTGATTTCGTGGAGCTGGTGACCGGCTTCCTCGATGGTGCCCAGCCTGACGACGACGAGCGGCGCTTCATCGAGCACCTCGCCGAATGCTCCGGCTGCGAGCACTATCTCGACCAGTTCCGGCAGACCATCGCCACCACGGGGGAACTGACCCCCGACAGCATTTCCCCGGACGCCAGGCAGCAGCTGCTCAGCGCGTTCCGGGACTGGCAGCGACAGTAATTCCGCCTCGCTGCTCCTCTTCTCCGGATATTCCTCACTCAAGTTCTCCGGACCTCTCACCGAGCCGACTCCATTTCCTTCCCAGGGGACTTGTAACGCTCGGCAGGGTTGCGCGCACTGATTCTTCGGAAGCGGGCGCTGGAGCCCTCAGATCTCGCATGGCCTTCGCCCCACTCCCCGCGGGGTGGAGGCCATGCGGCTACCGGAGACCTCATGACTGTGCTCAGAAAAATCTTGTACGGCGTCGTCGCCGCACTCCCCGCCGGCGCGCTCGTCGCGTTCGTGACCGGTCCGGAGTGGGTGATGTGGGCCGTGCACACGGTGGTGTTCGGGGCCTTCCTCGGCCTGCTCTTCGAGACCATCGGCAGAGCAACGGGTCGGCGTTCTCCGTCGGGCTCCTTATCGGTCTGCTCGACTGGGTCGTGTGGACCCTCACGCTCGCCCCCGCCCTCGAGGCCGAGAAGTCGTCCTGGACCATCGCCGTGGCCGTCGCGCACTTCGAAGAGTTGGTAGGCGCCGCCCTGTCCGGCGCGCTCGCCGGGCTCACCCTGCACGCCCTCGCGCTGTGGCGGCCACCGAAGCCGGCGCCCGCACGGACCAAGCCCCATGTGGTGATCGTCGGCGGCGGCTTCGGCGGTGTGGGGGCGGCGCGTGAGCTGGACCGACGGATCGGCCGCGGGCTCGACGCTCATGTGACGCTGATCAGCGACTCCAACTTCCTTCTGTTCACGCCCCTGTTGGTCGGCGTCGCATCGAGCACGGTCGAGGCCCGACACGTCAGCGCCCCGGTACGCGCGGGACTCGACCACGTCAACTTCCTGCACGGGCGCGTGGCCCGCATCGACCCACAGACCCGTAACGCCTACGTCTCCGCAGGCCGCGAGGGGATGCTGCGCGTCCCGTACGACCAGCTGGTCCTTGCCGTCGGAGCGGTGCCGTACTACTTCGACCTGCCAGGCGTGGGCGAGCATGCCTTCCCGCTGAAGTCGATCGAGGACGCCACCCGCCTGCGCAACCACGTCCTCGGTGCCCTGGAGCGCGCGGACCTCGAACCGGACCCGGCCGAGCAGGTCCGGCTCCTCACCTTTGTCGTGGCGGGCGGCGGATTCGCCGGGACCGAGCTGGCCGCCGAACTCTTCGACCTCGTCCACGACGTGCTGCACCTCTATCCGCGGCTGCACGGTCTTGAGCCCCGCTTCGTGATCGTGCACCCCGGCGAGCGGCTGCTGCCGGAACTGACGGCGAGCCTCGGTCTGTACGCACAGCGCAAACTCGGCGGACGCGGCATCGAAGTACGCCTCGGCGTACGAGTGGCCACGGCCACCGCCCAGGACATCACGCTGACCTCCGGCGAGACCATCCCCACGCGCACCCTGGCCTGGACCGCGGGCAACCGGCCCAACCCGCTGGTGCAGCAGGTCATGCCGCCGCCTCTCACCGTGGAGGCGACGATGCAGGTGCCCGGAGTCCACGGTCTGTGGGCGCTCGGCGACTGCGTGAAGATCCCCGACCCCACGGGCGGCGTCTACCCGCCGACTGCACAGCACGCGCTCCGCGAGGGCAAGGCGGTCGCCGGGAACATCGCCGCGGTCCTCGGCGGACGCCGTCCCTCCCCGTTCCGCTTCGGCGGGCTCGGGGTCCTTGTCTCGCTCGGGCACCGCACCGCGGCCGGTGAGATCTTCGGCCGGCGCGTCTCCGGGTTCCTCGCCTGGGCGCTGTGGCGCTCAGTCTATCTGAGCAAGCTGCCGAGTGTGGAGAAGCGGCTGCGGGTGATGGCCGACTGGGCGCTCGATCTCGCCTTCCCCAGGGACATCGCCCTGTCGACCAAGGCCGGCGCCGAGCCCTCGAACCAGGCTGGAAACCGCTGTTCCTGTGAAGGAGAACCGTCATGCGTAACGCCGCACTCGGAGCGCTCGCCGGCCTCGTCGGAGGTCTGGTCTTCGGCGCGGTGATGGCGCAGATCGGCTTCCTGCCCACCGTCGCCGCCCTCGTCCGCGCCGATTCACCCGCTCTGGGCTTCGCAGTCCACCTGCTGATCGCGGCCGTGATCGGAGCCATCTTCGGGGTGCTCGTGGCGCGCCAGCAGGAGCTGCTGCTCTGGGGACTCGCGTACGGGTTCCTGTGGTGGTTCCTCGGCCCCCTGACCCTGCTGCCGGTGTTGCTCGGTGACCCGGTGGCCTGGGATGTGGCCACGGCCCGTGCCCTGATCCCCAGCCTCCTCGGCCACCTCGCCTACGGAGCCGCAACGGTGCCGTGCTCGTTCTTCTGGCAGGCAGGAAAAGAAAGTTCAGCCTTGAATTTCTTGTGCTTGCCACGATCGCCGGAATCCTCGTCGCCCCCGTGCTCGGCCTCTCCTGGCGGGCCCTCGTGGCCGGGCCCTGCTCGGAGCCTCGTACGCAATCGTCTTCGGTGACTCCCGCGAGGGCACCGGCCCCGCCCTCATCCGCGGCGCGGCCTTCGGATTCGTGTGGTGGCTGCTCGCGGCGGTGACGGCCGAGCCGCTGCTCGACGGCCGCGGTCTGCAGTGGTCGGCGACGGCGGTGCGCACCGCCACCGCCGAACTTCCGGGCCATGTGCTGCTCGGCGCCGGCACGGCCCTGCTGATCTGCCGGCTGGGCGGGCTGTCACGTGCGGTGTTCTCCGATGATGTACGGCGCAACCGCGAGGCACGCCTGACCGGCGGCCGGGTGATCTCGCTCTGGCACGGCGTCATCGCCGGTCTGGCCGGCGGCATCATCTTCACCGGAGTCTTGGTCGCCGTGGGATTCCTGCCGACCGTCGCGTCCCTGGTCGGCTCGGACTCGACGGCCGTAGGAGTTGTCCTGCACCTGCTGATCTCCCAACTCATCGGCATCACCAACGCGTTGTTCTTCCGCCGTCGCAGCTTCGACCGGCCTCGGGTATCGGCTGGGGAGCCTCGTACGGCTTCCTCTGGTGGATCCTCGGCAACGTCACGCTGCTTCCCCTGCTGCTCGGCGCCGAGATCCAGTGGAGCGCCGGCGCGTTGGCGCTGTCCTTCCCCTCGCTGATCGGCCATCTCGCGTACGGGGCGGTCCTCGGCTTCTCCTATCAGCGTCTGGAGCAGCGGGTGAGCCCCTGGTACCTGACCCGCAGCGAAGCGAGCGCGGCACGTGCGGCGGCACGGCACACACAGACCCTGACCGAGTCGCCGGCACTGTGGAGCCTGATCATCTGCGTGGCGCTGCTCGTTCCCGTGCTGGTGGCCTAAAGGATGTTGCGCGGGGTTGTACTGGCGGGAAAGTCGGTGCCTTCCTCGCGTGGCGGGGCGTCGGTCAGCGTCCCGCACATCGGGCTGGACACCGGGCGCTCCGGGACCGTGCGGTGATCAACACTGCATCCCCTCCGTCCGCCACGTCCCCGATCACCACAGTTGAGAAGCCCGCAGGGCTCTCGGGACAGGCCGCTGCGCCGGCCGTCCCCTCTTCTGAACGCGAGAGGAGTCCCGCGATGTGCGCGGGACTCCTCTCGCGTTCGTTCCGGCACGTGTCACCCGGTGGTCCGACCCCGGCTCTCCATCACCACTTGCTGAAGGCGACAGTCAGGTAGTTGCTATTCCTGGTGTGCACGCTGACGCCCTGGCGGGGGTCGTAGTCGAACCAGCCGAACACGTGCCTCTGACCAAATCCGTTGCTCGACGTCAGCACGACGTGGTCCGAAGTGCCCAACGGCCGGTGAGCGCTCCAGCACTTGCCGGGCTTGATTCCGGTTTGGGTGACGCTCTGAACGCGGGGGTTGGAGCTCCTGATGTCTACCCGCACGTCGTAGTTCCGTCCGGTGTTGCACAGCGCGAAGATATGGGGAGTTCCCGCCTGGGCAGAGCCTGCAGGGATCAGCGCGGCTGTCGCCGCAATCACCGTGGTGGCCGCCAGACGGGCGGACCATGTCTTGAGAGCGGTCTTCTGCATAGTTTCCCTCTGTCGGAGTCAACGCCTCTGCACCGGCCGCAGGTCGGGCCGGCGCACAGTGGCGAGCATCCAGGAACGCTCTTGTCCGAATCTTGCGTTCAGCTGCTCTCATCCGGCAAGCGCAGCCCTCACCACAGTGACGCGCAGTGTCCGTCACCCTTAGGTCGCTGGTCCCTCATGCCAGCCTGCTATACGAGCTGCCTGCTCACGGAGTTCTTGTGCTCCCCGTATTCCGGCGTAACGCCTCCCTCGAACGCGAATTGGTCCCGTTCGGGGTTCGTGTGCCCTGTGGTACGCCGTCGATCAGCTGCCGGACCTACTCTTCGATGCACGGTCCAATGCGTGAAAGCAGTGGGGCCGGTGGCGACCGCCACCGGCCCCACTGCTTTCACGTGCGGGCTTGTCAGGCGTCCTGCAGCTGGGCCGCACCGAACGACACCCTGAAGCGCTCGCACCAGATCGTCACGGTGGAGTACTTGTTCAGGTCGGTGCCCGCCGGGATCGCGTAGTTCTGGTTGCCCTCGTTGCCCTTCAGGTCGCCGAGATCGACGTGGCTGCCGTCGTCCAAGTTGCCGCCACCGTCCGGTTCGACCGGCTGGTCGCTGAGCCAGACGTGCAGCGCCGGGCCGTCGGAGGTACGCAGATTCGTCAGACGCAGGTTCTTCGTGCCGTCGGCCAAGAGTTGGATCTCCACGGACCCGCTGGTCTCGTGCTCATGGGAGATGAAGTCGCCGACGGCCAACGGCTGTGAGGGGGCGCCTTGTTGGCCGCTGGCGACGGGGGCTGCTTCGTTCACGGTGTTCGTGGTGAACAGCCGCCACGGCTGGAAGAGATAGAGCCCGACGGCCGCCACGACGACGACCACCGCGGTGGTGATCCACAGGACAGGGCGCTTGGTTCGGCTCATGAGGGTTCCGTTTCTGAAATACGAGATGTTCGGGGGGAGGAGGAGGGCGGTCGGAGGAAAACGGCTCCGCGGAAGGGAGTTCCGCGGTGCCGTTCGCGTGCGGTCGAGGTCTACTGCTCCTCGGAGCCCATGTGCTGCTCTTCGGAGTCCGCGTGCTGCTCCTCGGAAGCCGGCTGCTTGTCTAGGGAAACGCCTCCGGCCCGCTCCCTGCGCAGCGCATCGGCCTCGTCGCGTACGGCATCGAGGCGGACCTCGAGCTCGCTCACCCGCACCCGGTAGCGGTCCAGCTCCGCCCGTACGAATTCGGCGTCCGCCACCTTGCGGTCCGCCTCCTCGCGGATCGCGGTGGTCTCCGCGTCGAACTTCTCCTGAGCCAGGTCGAGCCCGGCGACGGCCATGTCGGCCGCTTCCTCGGCGAGAGCAGCGCGCCCCTCGGCGGCGATGATGCGCTGCGCGGAGGCGCGGGTGACGGTCTCGATCCGGGCCTCGGCGGCCGCAGAGTCGGTGATGATCGCCAACTCCTCGATGTAGACCGGGAGATCGGCGGAGAGCTGCTCGATGAGCGCGACGATGTCATCGCGGGAGTGGGTCGCGCTGGTGGCGCCGGCTGTCGGCATCGCGGCCAAGTCATCCACGAGAGATGCCTCGTCGGCGGGCGCCAGTTCACTGGTCATGTCCTCCACCGGCACGTGCTCGATCGCCAGCTCGAACGCCGGCACAGCGGGAGTCTGCTGCGGCTGCGAAGGCACGGCCTCGGCGCCCGGCACCTGCGCGAACCCCGTAGGTACCGACTGAGCGGGGACGGCCGCAGCCTTCGCCGCCTTCTCCGCTTCCTTGGCAGCCTTCTTGGACTCGGAGGCCACGCGCTTCTCCTCCTTGCGCTCCTTGCGCTTGGCGCGGAACTTCCGGAACGCGCCGAGGGCGTTGTGCTCGGGGTGGTCGCAGTACCTCGGTGCAGCGGCCTGGGCTCCCGGCGCGGAGGGCCCAGCCGGCATGTCGCAGCCGGGGTACGCGCAGGGGGTGACTGTCTCCACAGATTCGACGGTCATGATCGGCCTTTCACAGGTGAATTGAATCGGGGTTCAGGCGACGTGCTTGCGCCGCAGTACGGCGGCGGCACCCACGACTACGGCTCAGAGGTACTCAGGGTTCTCGAAATCGAACCGGCACCCTGCGTCCCACGCGGAGCGCTGGTTCCCGTGCGCCGGAATACCGCCGGCGTCCTTGAGCAGCCGCGCCATATGTAGGGGGTTCCACGTCATGAACGTGGCGTTCCGGTTGGTGAAGTCGTTGTCGGGACCGCCGGAGCCGGAGCCGGGATCGAGATACGAGGGCCCGGGGCCCGCCTCGCCCAGCCACGCGGCGTCCGCCTGCGGCGGGATCGTGTAGCCCAGGTGCTGCAGGCTGTAGAGGACGTTCATGGCGCAGTGCTGGGCGCCGTCCTCGTTGCCGATGATCAGACATCCGCCCACGCGTCCGTAATGCGCGTACTGCCCGGCCTCGTTGAGCAGGCCGGAGCATCCGTAGAGCCGCTCGATGACCAGCTTGGCGACCGAGCTGTTGTCGCCCAGCCAGATCGGCCCGCCAACCACGAGGATGTCGGCGGCCATCACCTGCTCATAGAGCGCAGGCCAGGCGTCGCGCCCCAGCCGTGCTCGGTCATGTCCGGCCATACGCCCGTGGCGATCTCATGGTCGATGGGGCGCAGGTGCTCGACCCGTACGCCCTGCTTCTCCATGATCCGCGCGCTGACGTCGATCAGGCCTTGCGTATGGCTGGGTTGGGGGCTCTTCTTCAGCGTGCAGTTGAGGAACAGCGCACGCAGGTCGTCGTAGCTCATACCCCTCAGTGCGGCGAGGGCGCGGAACGTTACAAGTGACGACCCGGGATTTGAGACGTGTGCCCCGTGTGCGACATTCCCGAACCGCCGGTCAATGAGAACCCGGACGGGTTCATCGGCGTGGACCTGGGTATCGTCAACATCGCCACCACGTCCACCGGCTACCGTGCCGCCGGGCGCGGCCTGAATCGGCACCGCAAGCGCCAGCTCGACCTGCGGCGCAAGCTCCAGGTGCGGCCGCATCGACCGGAAGAACCGCGTCGATCAAGCAACGTTCGCGTGCCGGGCCTGCGGGTTCCTGGCGAACGCGGACGACAACGCGTCCCACAACATTGCCGCACGCGGCGAGACGTGTGGACTGCGGGGCGTGAGTCACGCGCCCCTGCCACCCCATAGGGGTGTCTGGACGGAGGAGCCAACCCAGCAGCCAGTTGGGTGCTACCTTCAAGTCCTGTCCTTTGGGGCCGGGGCATGTTGACAGCCTGTGACACCAGGGCTCTCGGTGTCTGGCTGAAGGGCACTGCCACCTGGCCCGTGGGCCTGAACGACGTGCCGTACACCGGCACCTTCGAGAAGTACTTCACGCCGGGCAACGGCAACTGCACGAACTACACGCACGCCGACCTGTGGGAGGGCCGCACGGTCAAGCTGACCGTCTGCCTGAGCAACACGGTCAACGGCAAGACCAGCCGCTTCGACTGCGGTTCGACGATCACCGCCACGTCCTGACGCTCTCCCGGCTCCCTGCCCGGCCGTGGCGTCCCGCCGCGGCCGGGCGCCGTCGTCATGAGCCCGGGGGCTGTCGCGAGCAGGGGCTCGGAGTAGTCTCGCGCCGTGACTTCCGAGGACTTCGCCACCGCCCGGTACATCAGCGTCACCACGTTCCGCAAGAACGGAACGGGTGTCCCTACTCCTGTCTGGTTCGTGGAGGACGGCGGAAAGCTGTACGTCTGGAGCCGGACCGACTCGTGGAAGGTCAAGCGGCTGCGCAACGACCAGCGCGTGGTCGTGTCGGTGTGCGATGCACGCGGCCGCATCGCCGAGGGCGCACTGACCGCCGAAGGCACGGCAGAACTCCTCGACGCGGCCGGTACGGCGGCGATCCGCAAACTTCTCTCCCGGAAGTACACCTGGCAGTTCTGGCTGGTGGACTGGCCCGCCACCCTCGCGCGGCTCGGCAAGCGACCGCACACCGGGATCGCCGTAACCATCTGAAAACAGCGCGTAGCAGGGCCGTAACACTACTGATGTCGAATGCCGCTTGACTGGTAGCAGTCGGGCAGGCAGGTGGGGCGGCGGTGACGGTGCATCAACTTCCGGTGGAGACCGGAGTGTTCGCGCGATACCTCAAGGGGTTGGTCGCGATGCTCGACCCCGACGGCGGCTGGTACGGCGTCTTCTGGGGGCGCGACCCCGAGGGCATGAGGGCATGCCTCGAAGGCGTGGAGATCCCGCCGTGGGACGTGGTCGAATCGCTGTTCCAGGACCTGGCGATGGCGCGCGGAACGGCGTTCGCGGCGCAGGAGACGCCTCGCGCCAGGCAACTGCACGCGGCGTCGGCAGCGGCGTACGACAGACAGCCGGGCGGGCGTGAGGCGCTGGCGGAACGGCTTGAGCTGATGCGCCGCGAGCTGATCTACGCGATGGGCCGCGAAGAGGAACTGATGCGCCGCCTGGCCACCGAACCGGCGGGTACGCCGAAGGCGGAGCAGCAGGTCAACGAGCTGGAATGGATCCGCGACGACCACGCGAGGGCGACGGCCCGGGTCGCGGAACTCCGCGCCAGGCTCGGGGCCCTCCCGGACGACCGCGCCTTCGCCGAGCACACCCGCGACCCTGGAGGGGCCCCCGGCGGTCACCCGAGTTCCGAGGAGTGGTTCCGGCCCGCGCCGGAACCTGTCCGCGAGACGCACACCTCGTGGCCCGAGCCGGCGGTCCCGGACGGATGGTTCCGGCCTCAGGCCGCGGCCGCTGAACCGGCCGGAGAGCGCGTGCCTCCGCAGGCGACGCGCTCCGGTCCCGAGCGCACGGACCCGCCCGCCCCCGCCGCCAAAAGGAAGAAGCGGAGGCCCCGCGGGGGAGCCCGGTTCGCCGGGGTCGAGGAGGAGGTGGAGGATGGCGGCGTGGAGATCGTCGCCGTGCCCGTGCTGCCCGTCGCCGACGACGTGCCCCGGGGTGCGCGATACGGGGGCGCCGCCCCCGCCGAGGAGACGCCGGCCGCGGCCTTCCCGTCCGCCGCTGCCGTCGAGGAAGCCCGCCGCGCCGCCCAGGACACCGTTGCCGCGCTCGTGCGGCTGCGGTCCGAGGGCCGCGGCGGCGAGGCGCACGCCGTGCTCTGCGAGGCCGCCGCACTGCCCGCGCCCTGGCTGCCCGTGCTCGCCGCGGAACTGCACCGCGCAGGCCTGGAGGCCGACTGGGCCACCCTGCTCTGGGAGGCCGCCTCGCAGCCGGTCCTCGGTCTTGCCGCGGCCGCCGGAGCGCTCGCGGCCGCCGGTCACACCCAGGACAGCAGGCAGTTGCTGCGCCAGGGCATGGCCCGGCCCGCCGGTGAGATCGCGGAAGCCGTGCTCGCGCTGGAAGATGAGACTCGAGGCCCGGAAGCGCGGGCTTTACTGACCGCGTTCGCACAGCTGCACACCGCAGAGGAGGTGGCCGCCATCGCCGACCTCGATCCGCACCGGCTCGTACCGCATCTGCTGGCCGTCGCCCGCATCCAGTCACCGGACCATGAACGCGATCTTGTCCATGCGCTGCGCGTGGCGGGCCACCTCGGAGGCTGAAGCCGTCCGTTGTGGACCGCTCGGGTGTGAAACATGATCGACTCTGCCGGTTAACGACGATGGTCTTGCCCCAGTGTGTGACGGGGCTTACGTTCTCCTCCTACGCACTTGTCTACGTGCGTAGAAGCTCTCTGACGCCGCGCCGAAGGAGCAGCTCATGGCCACTGTCGTACGCGCCGCACTTGTCCAGGCGACCTGGACCGGCGACACCGAATCCATGATTGCCAAGCACGAGGAACATGCCCGCGAGGCGGCCCGCCGGGGCGCCAAGGTCATCGGTTTCCAAGAGGTCTTCAACGCTCCGTACTTCTGCCAGGTCCAGGAGCCCGAGCACTACCGCTGGGCCGAGCCCGTCCCGGACGGGCCGACCGTCCGCAGGATGCAGGAGCTCGCCCGCGAGACCGGCATGGTGATCGTGGTCCCGGTGTTCGAGATCGAGGGCGCGGGTTTCTACTACAACACCGCCGCCGTGATCGACGCCGACGGCTCTTATCTCGGCAAGTACCGCAAGCACCACATCCCGCAGGTGAAGGGCTTCTGGGAGAAGTACTACTTCAAGCCCGGGAACGCCGGCTGGCCCGTGTTCGACACCGCGGTCGGCAGGGTCGGCGTCTATATCTGCTACGACCGCCACTTCCCTGAGGGCTGGCGTCAACTCGGCCTGCACGGCGCCCAGTTGGTGTACAACCCGTCGGCCACCTCGCGCGGCCTTTCGAGCTATCTCTGGCAGCTGGAGCAGCCCGCAGCGGCCGTCGCCAACGAGTACTTCATCGCCGCGATCAACCGCGTCGGCCAGGAGGAGTACGGCGACAACGATTTCTACGGCACGAGCTACTTCGTCGACCCGCGCGGCCAGTTCGTCGGCGATGTCGCCAGCGACAAGGAGGAGGAACTGGTCGTACGGGACCTCGACTTCGACCTGATCGACGTCGTGCGCCAGCAGTGGGCCTTCTACCGGGACCGCCGGCCGGACGCGTACGAGGGGCTGGTCCAGCCGTGACCCACCTGTACGACCGGCACAAGGCCGTCATCCCCGACTGGGTGGCGCTCTACTACCGGCAGCCCATCGAGATCACGCACGGCGAGGGCCGCCATGTCTGGGACGCGGACGGCAACAGCTATCTCGACTTCTTCGGCGGCATCCTCACCACCATGACCGCGCATGCGCTGCCCGAGGTCACCAAGGCGGTGAGCGAGCAGGCGGGCCGGATCATCCACTCGTCCACGCTCTATCTCAACCGCCCGATGGTCGAGCTCGCCGAGCGCATCGCGACCCTCTCCGGTATCCCGGACGCCCGGGTCTTCTTCACCACATCGGGCACCGAGGCCAATGACACCGCGTTGCTGCTGGCCACCGGCTACCGCCGTTCCAACCAGATCCTGGCGATGCGCAACAGCTACCACGGCCGGTCCTTCTCCGCGGTCTCCATCACCGGCAACCGCGCCTGGTCGCCCACCAACCTCTCGCCGCTGCAGACGCTGTACGTGCACGGCGGCGTCCGCACCCGCGGTCCCTACGCCGAGTTGTCCGACGACCGGTTCATCGAGGCCTGCGTGGCCGATCTCGAAGACCTGCTCGGCCACACCCGCGACGTCGCCGCGCTGATCGCCGAACCCGTCCAGGGCGTCGGCGGCTTCACCTCACCGCCCGACGGTCTGTTCGCCGCGTTCCGCGAAGTCCTCGACCGGCACGGCATCCTGTGGATCTCCGACGAGGTGCAGACCGGCTGGGGCCGCACCGGCGAACACTTCTGGGGCTGGCAGGCACACGCCGAGCACGGCCCGCCGGACATACTCACCTTCGCCAAGGGCATCGGCAACGGCATGTCCATCGGCGGCGTCGTCGCCTCGGCCGATGTCATGAACTCGCTGGACGCCAACTCCATTTCGACCTTCGGCGGCTCACCCGTCACCATGGCCGCCGGCCTGGCCAACCTCTCGTATCTGCTGGAGCACGACCTCCAGGGCAACGCACGCCGCGTCGGCGGACTGCTGATCGAGCGGCTGCGTGCGATCGGCGCGGGCAGCGAACTGGTGCGGGAAGTCCGCGGCCGCGGACTGATGGTCGGCATCGAACTCGTCAAACCGGGCACCGACGAGGCGAACCCGGAAGCGGCCTCCGCCGTGCTGGAGGCTGCCCGCGAAGGCGGGCTGCTGATCGGCAAGGGCGGCGGCCACAACACCAGCGTGCTGCGCATCGCCCCGCCGCTGACCCTGACCGTCGCAGAGGCGGAAGAGGGCGCGGCGATCCTCGAAAGGGCCCTGCGCAGCGTCCAGTAGACCGTACGTAAGGGAGCGCACCAGCAATGAGCAGTACCCGCACCCTGATCCGCGGCGGCCTGGTCGTCACAGCCGCGGACGAGATCCACGCCGACGTGCTGACGGAGGACGGCCGGATCGCCGCGCTCGCCGCGCACGGCTCCGCCGTCGCCGAGTCCTGGACCGCGGACCGCGTCATCGACGCGACCAACAAGTACGTCATCCCGGGCGGCGTCGACGCCCACACGCACATGGAGCTGCCGTTCGGCGGCACCTTCGCATCGGACTCCTTCGAGACCGGCACCCGGGCCGCCGCCTGGGGCGGCACCACCACCATCGTCGACTTCGCCGTGCAGTCCCAAGGACGCGCCTTGCGAGAGGGGCTGGACGCCTGGTACGCCAAGGCGGACGGCAAGTGCGCCATCGACTACGCGTTCCACATGATCCTCTCCGACGTCAACGAGTCGTCGCTGAAGGAGATGGATCTGCTGGTGGAGGAGGGCATCACCTCCTTCAAGCTCTTCATGGCCTATCCCGGCGTCTTCTACAGCGACGACGGCCAGATCCTGCGCGCCATGCAGCGCTCGGCCACCAACGGCGGGCTGATCATGATGCACGCCGAGAACGGCATCGCCATCGACGTCCTCGTCGAACAGGCCCTGGCGCGCGGTGAGACCGACCCGCGCTACCACGGCGAGGTACGCAAAGTGCTGCTCGAGGCCGAGGCCACGCACCGCGCCATCCAGCTCGCACGGGTCGCCGGAGCGCCGCTGTACGTCGTCCATGTGTCCGCCGAGGAAGCCGTCGCCGAGCTCGTGACCGCCCGCGACAAGGGGCTCAACGTCTTCGGCGAGACCTGCCCGCAGTATCTCTTCCTCTCCACCGACAACCTCGCCGAGCCGGACTTCGAAGGCTCGAAGTACGTCTGCTCGACTCCCTTGCGGCCCAAGGAACATCAGGCGGCCCTCTGGCGCGGACTGCGGACCAACGACCTCCAGGTGGTCTCCACCGACCACTGCCCCTTCTGCTTCGTCGGGCAGAAGGAGCTGGGCCGCGGCGACTTCTCGAAGATCCCCAACGGGCTGCCCGGCGTGGAGAACCGGATGGATCTCCTCCATCAGGCCGTCGTCGACGGGCACATCACCCGCCGCCGCTGGATCGAGATCGCCTGCGCGACACCGGCCCGGATGTTCGGCCTCTACCCGAAGAAGGGCACCATCGCGCCCGGCGCGGACGCCGACGTCGTCATCTACGACCCGCACGCCGAACAGACCCTGTCGGTCGAGACTCACCACATGAACGTCGACTACTCCGCGTACGAGGGCAAGCGGATCACCGGCCAGGTGGAGACCGTCCTGTCGCGCGGCGAAGTGGTCATCGACCAGCGGGAGTTCACCGGCCGGGCCGGACACGGCCAGTACACCCCCCGAGGCACCTGCCAGTACCTGAACTAGGAGCTCCCCGTCATGGACTTCGGACTCGTCCTGCAGACCGACCCGCCGGCCTCCGCCGTCGTCTCACTGATGCGGCGCGCGGAGCGAAACGGCTTCCGCTACGGCTGGACCTTCGACTCGGCTGTGCTGTGGCAGGAGCCCTTCGTCATCTACAGCCAGATCCTGGAACACACCCAGAAGCTCATCGTCGGACCCATGGTCACCAACCCGGGCACCAGGACCTGGGAGGTCACCGCCTCCACCTTCGCCACCCTCAACGACATGTACGGCAACCGCACCGTGTGCGGCATCGGGCGCGGCGACTCGGCGATGCGCGTCGCCGGCCGCAAGCCCAACACGCTTGCCAGGGTGGGCGAGGCGATCGGCGTGATCCGTGATCTCGCCGAGGGGCGGGAGGCCGACGTCGGCGGGCAGAACCTGAAACTGCCGTGGGTGCGGGACGGAAAGCTGCCGGTGTGGATGGCGGCGTACGGACCCAAGGCCCTGGCGCTCGCCGGCCAGAAGGCGGACGGATTCATCCTCCAGCTCGCCGACCCGTATCTGACCGAGTCGATGGTCACGGCCGTGCGCACCGCCGCGTCCGACGCCGGACGCGACCCCGCGTCCATCACCATCTGCGTCGCCGCCCCCGCGTATGTCGGCGACGACCTGGAGCACGCCCGCGACCAGTGCCGCTGGTTCGGCGGCATGGTCGGCAACCACGTCGCCGATCTGGTGGCCCGCTACGGCGAGCACTCCGACCTGGTGCCCGAGGCGCTCACCTCGTACATCAAGTCGCGCGAGGGCTACGACTACAGCCATCACGGCCGTGCCGGAAACCCGTCCACGGACTTCGTGCCGGACGAGATCGTCGACCGGTTCTGTCTGCTGGGCCCGGCCGAGGCGCACATCGAGAAGCTCACGGCGCTGCGCGAGCTGGGCGTGGACCAGTTCGCCGTCTACAACATGCACGACGCGAAGGAAGCGACCATCGACGCGTACGGCTCCGAGATCATCCCGGCACTCAACCGCTGAAGGGGCCCTCCATGACAGCGACCGTACCGCCCGCCCCCTCGGAGGGCCCAATAGCGGATCATGGGGACCGTGTCGAGCTCGCGCCCGGCACGGTCCTCTCCGACAACCGCTTCGTCAACGACGATCTGCTGCCCGTCCCCGTCGCAAAGCGCCGCTGGACCACCTACAACTTCGCGGCACTGTGGGTCGGGATGGCGCACAACATCCCGTCCTGGCTGCTGGCATCGGGTCTGGTCGCGCTCGGTATGGACTGGAAGCAGGCGGTGTTCACCATCGCGCTGGCCAACCTGATCGTGCTCGCGCCGATGCTGCTCACCGGGCACGCCGGACCGAAGTACGGCATTCCCTTCCCGGTGCTGGCGCGTGCGTCGTTCGGCCTGCGCGGAGCGAATCTGCCGGCCCTGATCCGGGCCGCCGTGGCCTGTGCCTGGTTCGGTATCCAGACCTGGATCGGCGGCCAGGGCATCTTCATCCTGCTCGGCAAGATCTTCGGCGGCTGGACGAAGGCGGCGGAGATCGGCGGGCAGCCGTGGACGCTGTGGGTCTGTTTCGTGATCTTCTGGGTGCTCGAACTCGCCATCATCTACCGGGGGATGGAGACGCTGCGGCGGTTCGAGAACTGGGCGGCGCCGTTTGTCATCGTCGGCGCGCTGGTGCTCCTCGTGTGGATCGCCGTGCAGGCGGGCGGCCTCGGCCCGCTGCTCGACCAGCCGTCCAAGCTGGGCTGGGGCGCGGACTTCTGGCCGGTCTTCTTCCCGTCGCTGATGGGCATGATCGCCTTCTGGTCCACGCTGTCGCTGAACATCCCGGACTTCACCCGCTTCGGCGCGGGACAACGCGCCCAGATCTGGGGCCAGACGCTCGGTCTGCCGACCACGATGACGCTCTTCGCGCTGCTGTCGGTGTTTGTCACCTCCGGCTCGCAGGCGGTGTACGGGGAGGCGGTCTGGGACCCGGTCGCGCTGGCCGCCAAGACCGACAATGTCTTCGGTCTGCTCTTCGCCCTGGTGACCGTGCTGATCGCGACGATCTCGGTGAACATCGCGGCGAACGTCGTGTCGCCGGCCTACGACCTGGCGAACCTCGTGCCGAAGCTGATCAACTTCCGTACGGGAGCGCTGATCGCGGGTGTCGTCGGCGTACTGATGATGCCGTGGAAGCTCACGGAGACGCCGGAGCTGTACATCTTCACCTGGCTCGGCGTGGTCGGCGGCCTGCTCGGCACGGTCGCGGGCATCCTGATCGCGGACTACTGGCTGATCCGCCGCACGGTGCTCGACCTGGCGGGCCTGTACACGCCAGGCAGCCGCTACTGGTACACGTCCGGCTGGAATCTGCGCGCGGTCGCCGCATTCGTGGTCGGCGGCGTTCTGGCCATCGGCGGCTCGCACTCGGAACCGGGCAAGGGCCCGTTCCCTCAGGACGGGCTGATCCCCTTCCTGAAGCCGCTGGCGGACTACGGCTGGGCGGTGGGGCTGGCGGCGTCGATGGCGCTGTACATGGTGCTGATGCGGGTCCGCGCCGGAGGCGCGGGTATGGGGGCGCGGTAAGGGCTCGTCGGCCCGCCCGGCCGTTCGGCTTGCCCGCCCCGGCCGGGGCGGGCGCGCGCCGGAGCCTGACGCGACTGGCTCGGGCGGGCAGCCGCTGGTCCGGCCGGTGCCGGATTCCCGCTCCGGCGGTCCGGCTCCGGCGGTCCCGCTCCGGCGGTCCGGCCCGGTCGCGCGGGCCAGGGCCGCCGGGAGGCGCGGGCATCAGACGGATCCGGGCGACCCCCGCGATCAGCGGCTGGCGCGCTGGGATTCGACGATGCCGCGGACCGTCGGCTCCGCGCCCGCCCGCCGTTGCACCTTCTCCGCGAAGCCCGGGAACTGCGCGGCGATCGCCGTCAGCAGCCTCAACTCCGGTGGCGCGACGTTGATCTCGGGCACATTGCGCTCGACCGCCCGTACGACTCCGCGCACGACCTGCTCCGGCGAGACCGTGCGCACACCGCCCGGCGTAGGTGACCCGGTCGCCGCGAACATGCCGAGGTCCCGTACGAAACCCGGCTGGACGATCGAGACGCCGACGCCCGTGCCGTGCAGGTCCTGGCGGAAGGCGAGTGCGAAACCGCGCAGGCCGAACTTCGTCGCGGTGTACAGCGACGAGGACTTGGTCGCGGCCTTGCCGGAGAGGGAGCCCACGAAGGCGACATGGCCCTGGCCCCGGGTCACCATCGCCGGGGCAAGCAGCCGCGCCAGCATCGCCGGCGCGCGGAGGTTCACGGCCAGGGCCCGGTCGATCTGCTCCGGCGTGTAGTCGAGCACATCACCACTGGACGGCAGCGCCGCGTTGGCGATCAGTATGTCCGTACCGGCGGCCTCGTCGGCGAGCCGGCGGACATCGTCGGTGTCGCCGAGGTCCGCGAGGATCGTCCGCGCGCCGTAGCGGTCCGCGAACGGCGCCAGCGCGTCGGCGCGACGTCCGGACACCACCAACTTCGCGCCTTTGGCGGACAGTTCGGCGGCGAGCGCTCCGCCGATGCCTCCGGTGACTCCGGTGAGCAGGACGGTTGCTCCGGTGATGCGCATCTGGTTACCCTCCAGTTCTGTTCGTTCGAACGAACAATAGAGAGGCAGGGCGGTCGTGTCCACAGACGATTTCGGCGGACTGGCGGAACTCGCGGGGGAGTTGAGGGACGGCCACATCACGTCCGAGTCCCTGGTCGCGCGGGCCGTCGAACGCATCGAGGCCAGTCAGAGCACCATCAACGCCTTCCGCTGGGTCCGCGGCGAACAGGCACTCGCCGAGGCCCGCGAGGCGGACAGGCGGCTGGCCGCGGGGGAGCGGCTGCCCCTGCTCGGCGTGCCGATCGCCGTCAAGGACGACACCGACGTGGCCGGTCTGCCGACCCTCTTCGGCTGCCGCGGCGAGGCCCAACCCGCCGCCGTGGACGGCGAATCGGCCCGCCGCCTGCGGGCAGCCGGAGCCGTGATCGTCGGCAAGACCAACTCCTGCGAGCTCGGCCAGTGGCCCTTCACCGAAGGGCCCGCCTTCGGCGCGACCCGTAACCCCTGGTCCACCGACCACACACCCGGCGGCTCGTCCGGTGGATCGGCCGCCGCCGTTGCCGCCGGGCTCGTGCCCGCCGCGCTCGGCTCGGACGGTGCCGGATCCATCCGCATCCCCTCCGCCTGGACCCATCTCGTCGGCATCAAACCGCAGCGCGGCCGCGTCTCGCTGCACCCGTACTCCGACGCCTTCCAGGGCCTTGCCGTCAACGGCCCGCTGGCCCGCACTGTCGCCGACGCCGCACTGCTCCTCGATGTCGTGCAGGGCCCGCATGCCCAGGACCTGCACCGGCCGGACGCCGTCGACGCCTCGGCCGCCGCCCGCCGCGACCCCGGCCGGCTGCGCATCGCGCTCGCCTGGCGGCCCCCGCTGACCCTCACCCGCACCGCCCCGCACCCCGAGGTCCGCCGGGCCGTCACCGAACTCGCCGAAGCACTCGCGGCGCTCGGCCACCATGTCGAGGAGGCACGCCCGCGCTACGGGCTCATCGGCCTCGCCTTCGTACCGCGCGCCACCTCCGGCATCGCCGAGATCGCGGCCCTGCACCCCGAGCCCGCACTCCTCGACCCGCGCACCCGCAACGCCATGCGCTCCGGCCGTCGGCTCGGCGGCCGCGTGGTGCGCGCCGCCCGCGCCCGCGAGATCCGCCAGCACGCCAGGATCGGCGCGATCTTCGACACCTACGACGTGGTCCTCGCGCCGACGACCGCCGCGCCGCCGCCGCGCATCGGCACCTTCGACGGACTCGGCACCTGGCGTACCAACGCGACGATGGCGGCGGCCTGTCCGTACGCCTGGCCCTGGAACGTCCTCGGATGGCCCGGTGTCAACGTCCCGGCAGGACTCACCGCCGACGGACTGCCCGTCGGCGCTCAGCTGCTCGGCCCGGCCGGCAGCGAGGAGAAGCTGATCTCGCTCGCCGCCCAACTGGAGGCCGACCGGCGCTGGTACGAGAAGCGCCCGCCCGCCCCCGCGACGCTGAGGAGCGCACCGGTGGAACAATGACCGTCATGTCCAACGCCGCCCGCTCCGGTCCGACCCGGCAGCGCATCATCACCGCCGTCCTCCAGATCATCGGCAAGGACGGCGTCGCGGCGGTCACGAACCGGCGGATCGCCAAGGAGGCCGGGGTCTCGCTCGGCTCGGTCACGTACCACTTCGAGACCCAGCACGAGCTGCTGCGGGAGAGCCTGCTGCACTTCGTGCGCGAGGAGACCCGCCGCTTCACGGCGATGGCCGACCAGTGCCAGAGCGAGGGCATCGACATCGGCGGCGCGGCCGCGCTCGCGGGCGAGGTGGCGGGCGGCACCGCCTTCGACAGCGAACACATCGCCCCGTTCGAGCTGTATGTCGAGGCAGGCAGGGACGAGCGGCTCCGGGAGGCGGCGGCCGAGGCGTTCGCGGCGTACGACCGTCTTGCGGCGCAGATCCTCACCGGCCTCGGCGTCCCGGACGCCGAACGCCTCGCGTCGACGACGGTCGCGCTGGTGATGGGCCTCCAACTGCGCCGCCTCGCCACCGGAAGCACGGCGGACGACCTCGTCGACTCGCTGTTGCTGGTCGCGCGGGGAGCGGTCGACCACCACGAGGCGGGACTGTAGGCGCCGGGCTCTACTGCGCGATGGCGGTGGTCATCTTCCGGCGGATCGGGCCGATCGTGCTCGCCAGCCGCAGAAACGTGCGGAAGCCCGCCAGCGCGAACCGGTTGTCCGCCACGCCCTGTTCCAGATTCCGGTTGGCCGCCGCGACCTTCGCGAAGGCGTGGTCCAGCATGGCCTTCTCGTACGCGCCGACCGCGCTGGTGAGGTCCTTGTCGTCAGCGGCGGCCATCAGCCGGCGGCACAGCAGATCGGCGTCGACGATCGCCGTGTTCGCGCCCGCGCCGGCCGTCGGCGGCATGGCGTGGATCGCGTCGCCGAGCACGGTGACATTGCTCGGCTGCCACGGGTCGGGCCGCTGCGACGTGTGCAGCGGATGGACCGAGACGGTGCCGGTGTCGGACTCCTCGATCAGCCGCAGCAGGTCCGGATGCCAGTCGGCGACCGTACGCAGCACCAGGGCCCGGGTCTCCTCGGCCGTCATCGCAGTGACCGCCTTGCGGTCGCCGAGCTTCTCCCACTTGGCGAGCACATTCCACATGACGTAGTCGGTGGTGTTGTCGAACAGCAGCTGAGGATCGATGCCGTAGTCCGGCGACATGCTCAGGGCCCGGCCGCGTTCGTCGCGGCGGAACTCGTGCACCGCGAGAAAGCCCGAGCAGCCGTGTGGCGCGAGGACCATCGCCCCGCCGGTGCTGAACGGGCGCGGCAGCCGCCGCGCGGCCTCGCTCTCCAGCGGCACCTTGCCGGAGACGGCGACCGCTCCGGTGTCGCGGTGAGCGGCCTGTGGCAGATACTGCGTGCGGACGGCCGAGTTGGTGCCGTCCGCGCCGACGAGGACATCGCCGGTGGCGTGCGTACCGTCCGAGAAATGCGCGGTGACACGGCCGTCGGCCTCGTGCGTGTAGTGGGTGAAGGACTTGCCGAAGTGCACGACGTCGCCGAGTCCGGCGAGCAGGACCTCGCGGAACGTGATGCGGCTGACCGACCTGAAGGTGTCCGTCGGATGATCGGTGTCCATGCCGATCTCGGTGGTGTTCAAGGTGATCAACTCGTCGAGCTTCTCGGTGAAGAAGGCGAGCGTGCTGTTGGCCTGGCCGCTGGTGGACACGAACAGGTCGTAGACATCCGGAGGTAAGCAGGCGTGCAGGGCGCGGCAGCCGTAGGGCGCGATGTGGATCCGGTAGCCCTGCAGCCGTTCCGTACGGGTGCGGTCGCGCTCGTACACGGCGACGTCGATGCCCGCGCGCCGCAGTCCCTGAGCGAGGCTCAGCCCGCCGATTCCGGCACCGATGATCACGATGTGCATCTGTGGACCGCCTTGATCGTCGATCGTCCGTGATGGAGGGCCAGGAGAGCGACCATCGCCGACGATTGCGGCGGTATGTGCGATGCGTCAAGCACGGCGACCGGTTTCCGGCCCCGGACGCCTTCTCGGCTACGGCACGCGCGCGGTCCACTCCCGCGTGCCGAACTTCTTCGCGACCAACTCCCGTGCCCTGGACATCTCCTGGTCCGAGACCTTGCCGTCCGACAGCCCGTACCGCCCGCGGAACGAGTCGATCATCCGCTCGATGACGACCTCGCGCGGGAGACCGGTCTGCCGCCGCAGCGGGTCGACGCGCTTCTTCGCGCTCTTCGTTCCCTTGTCCGAGAGCTTCTCCCGGCCGATGCGCAGCACTTCGAGCATCTTGTCGGCGTCGATGTCGTACGCCATCGTCACATGGTGCAGCACGGCCCCTTCGCCGCTGCCCACCACCCGCTTCTGCGCCGCTCCCGCGATCTTCCCGGCCTCGGTGGCGATGTCGTTGAGCGGCTGGTACCAGGCCTTGATGCCCATCTCGCCGAGCGCGCCGAGCACCCAGTCGTCGAGATAGGCGTAACTGTCCGCGAACGACAGGCCGGAGACCAGCGCGTCCGGGACGGACAGCGAGTACGTGATCGTGTTGCCGGGTTCGATGAACATCGCGCCGCCGCCGCTGATCCGGCGTACGACGGTGATGCCGTGCCGCTCGGCGGCCGCCGGATCGACCTCGTTGCGCAGTGACTGGAAACTCCCGATCACCACCGCCGGCGCGCCCCACTCCCACACCCGCAGCGTCGGCGGCCGCAGGCCCGCCGCGACCTCGGCGGTGATGACCTCGTCGAGCGCCATGTGCAGGGCGGGCGGCTGCGGTTCCTCGTGGATGAGCTGCCAGTCGTAGTCGGTCCAGTCGGTGGCGTGCGCGAGGGCCCGTCGTACGGCGACGCCGATGCCTTCGGTGGTCAGCCCGTACATCTCCGTGCCCGGCGGCAGCGCCGCGTCGATACGGGCAGCGAGGGCTGACGCGCCCGTGTCGGCCGGCGCGCCTTCCAGCGCGCTGTCGATGGCGAGGATCGCCTCGTCGGGCTCGAGGAAGAAGTCCCCGGCGACCCGGACGTTGCGCAGAATCCCGTCCACCGTGTCGAGGTCGACGACAACGAGCTTGCCGCCCGGGACCTTGTACTCGCCGTGCATCTTTGAGTCCTCCGGCTCGACGCGCCGCACGCCGGCGGTGATCAGGGCAAATCGTACTCCGGAGCGGTGCGGGGTCAGGCAGTTGCGAGAACCAGGTCCGTGGCCTTGCGGTAGGTGCTCTCCGTCCCGCCGTCCAGCGATTCGTGGGTCGCGATACGGAAGATCAGCGCGCGGACGAGCAGTTGACGCCAGTCCGGCAGATGTGACCAGCGCTCGAGCAGCGACGGCCCGGCGTCGTGCCAGGAGACGGCGTCGACGGCGACGACCGCGGAGGCCCAGGACGCCGGACGCCAGTACGGCGGCCAGTCGATGACCGCGGGCGGGCGGCCGTCCGCGAAGAGGACATTGCCCAGCAGATCGCCGTGGACGAGCTGAGCCGGGGCCGAGACCGGGCGGCGCGCGGCGAGCAGCGGCTTCAGCACCGCGAAGTCCGGGGCCTCGTCGCTCTCTTCCCAGGCCAGCCGGTCGGCGTGGGCCCAGGCGTCGTCCCGTACGCCGAGGAAACGCGGTCGCGGCAGATGCGCGATGGCGGCGTGGAACGCCTCGCCCGCCCGGATCACCTCGTCGGCGCGACGCGGATCCGGGGCCGCTCCCTCGATCAGCCGCCAGGCCTCCCAGCCCGACGCCGACCAGGCGCCGTCCCGGGCCGGGACCGGGCGGGCCACACGGAAGTCGTCGGCCTCGGGCAGATGGCACATCACGCCCGCACGCCACGACGTCTCGGACGCGAGCGCGGCAGGCTTGAGCACCAGCTTGTCCGAGCGCCAGGTCGACCCCTGGCCGCCGGGCAGACGGGTCGCCGGGCCTGTTGCCCCGAACGCGGAGAGTGCGGAAGCGGAAGGGGCGGGAGAGTCGCTCATGGCGCGGAAGCGTAGGCGGTCGGCCTGCACGAACGCCGAACTCCTGCGTCGTGCCCGATGAATTCGGGGTGCCGCGGAAGTTCGAGGACCGTGGGTGCAGGATCTGCGAGAGGCTGGCTTCATGTTCACCACCCGCCCCACGCTCCAGGGCACCTTCGGCATGGTGTCGTCGACCCACTGGCTCGCCTCCCAGTCCGCGATGGCCGTGCTCGAGGACGGTGGCAACGCCTACGACGCGGCCGTGGCCGCCGGGTTCGTCCTCCATGTCGTCGAACCGCATCTGTGCGGTCCCGCAGGCGAGGTGCCGATCATTCTCGCGCCGGCCGACGGCGAGGTGCAGGTGCTCTGCGGGCAGGGGCCGGCGCCGGCCGGCGCGAACATCGAGCACTACCGTTCGCTCGGGCTCGACCTCGTGCCGGGGACCGGGCCGCTGGCCGCCGCGGTGCCGGGAGCGTTCGACGCCTGGATGGTGCTGCTGCGCGACCACGGCACCAAGTCCCTTGCGGATGTGCTGCGTTACGCCGTCGGATACGCGGAGGACGGACATCCGCCGGTCGAGCGTGTCGGCCAGACCGTGGAGAGTGTCCGCGAACTCTTCGAGACCGAGTGGACCTCGTCCGCCGACGTCTATCTGCCCGGCGGCCGCGCGCCGGTCTCGGGTGAGCTCTTCCGCAACCCCGCCCTCGCCGCGACCTGGCGGCGGCTGATCGCCGAGTCGTCGGCCGAGTCCGCGGGCGGCGGCCGGGTGGCCGAGATCGAGGCGGCGCGGCGGGTGTGGCGTGCGGGCTTCATCGCCGAGGCGCTGGTCCGGCAGGCGTCCGAAGCCACCATGGACACCAGCGGAAAGCGGCACACCGGCACCCTGACCGCCGCCGACCTCGCCGGATTCTCCGCCGCCTACGAAGCGCCCGCGACCTTCGACTGGAACGGCTGGACCCTGTGCAAGGCGGGCGGCTGGAGCCAGGGTCCCGCGCTGCTCCAGCAGCTTGCGCTGCTTCCCGAGGAGCTTCCGGAGTACGGATCGGGGGAGTACGTCCATCTGCTCGTCGAGGGCTGCAAGTTGGCGATGGCCGACCGGGAAGCCTGGTACGGGGACGCGGCCGAGGTCCCGCTCGACGAGCTGTTCTCCGAGCCGTACAACGCCGCGCGGCGCGCGCTCGTCGGCGAGAAGGCCTCGTACGAGCTCCGGCCGGGCAGCCCGGGCGGGCGGACTCCGAAGATGAGCGCCCACGCCACCGCGGTGGCCGCGGGGGAGCCCGGGTACGACGCGATGGGGATTCCCGCTGCGGGCGCGGGGGAGCCGACGGTCGCCGGGTTCGCGTCGGACGCCTCGGACGTCGCCGCTTTCGCTTCCGACGTCGCCGCGGACGGCGGCACCCGCGGTGACACCTGTCACATCGATGTCGTCGACCGCTGGGGCAACATGGTCGCCGCCACGCCGAGCGGCGGCTGGCTCCAGTCCAACCCGGTCGTGCCCGAGCTCGGCTTCCCGCTCGGAACCCGGCTCCAGATGGCCTGGCTGGACCCCGGTCTGCCGAACTCACTCACCCCCGGCCGCAGGCCGCGCACCACACTCACGCCGTCCATTGCGGTGCGTGAGGGCGTACCGGTCATGGCGTTCGGCACACCCGGCGGCGACCAGCAGGACCAGTGGCAGCTGCACTTCTTCCTGGCCGTCGCGCTGCGCCCCGCGGTACGCGGCGGGCTCGACCTGCAGGGCGCGATCGACGCGCCGAACTGGCACAACGACAGTTTTCCCGGCTCCTTCCATCCGCGCGGAATGCGGCCGGGGAGCGTGACCGTGGAATCCCGGATCGGCCCCGATGTCATCGCCGAGCTGCGGCGGCGCGGTCATCTTGTCACCGTCGGTGATGCCTGGTCGGAGGGCAGGCTGTGCGCGGTCGCCAGGGATCCACACACCGGAATCCTCTCCTCCGCGGCGAACCCGAGAGGAATGCAGGGTTACGCGGTGGGGCGCTGAGCGGACAGCACGATGTCAGCGGACCATGCTTAGCTGGACATATGATCGATGACTTTTTGGCCGGTGACCTGTCCGACGTCGAGGAGGCGGTCCGCAAGGCGGCCGCCACCGAGATCACGCCCCGCTACCGACAGCTCGCCGCACACGAGATCGTCGAGAAGAGCGGTCCGCACGACCTGGTGACGACGGCCGACCGCAATGCCGAGGAGCACCTCACCGCGTCCCTGACGGCGCTGCTGCCGGGCTCCGTCGTGGTCGGCGAGGAGGCGGTGCACGCTGACCCGTCCGTGTACGAGGCGCTGAAGGGGGACGCGCCGGTCTGGATCGTCGATCCGGTCGACGGCACACGGCAGTTCGTCCGCGGCGAGCCGGGGTTCTGCACGCTCGTCGCTCTCGCGCTCCACGGCGAGGTGCTGGCGTCCTGGACGTACGCACCGGTGCTGGAGGAAATGGCCATCGCGGTCCGCGGCGGCGGTGCCCGGCTCAACGGCACGCCGATACGCTCCGGTTCACCCGCGCCGGGCGCGGTGCTCGAAGTCGCCATGTCGCACCCGGACTACACGACGCCGGACCAGAAGCGGGCTTTGCTCGGTCTCAACGTCCCGGGGGTCGAGGGCAGGCCGTGCGGCTCGGCGGGCCTGGAGTACCTCTCGGTCGCCCGCGGTGCACTGGACGCGGTCGCCTTCTCGTGGGAGAACGCGTGGGACCACGCGGCTGGTCTGCTGCTGGTGTCGGAGGCGGGCGGTACGCATGTGACGGTCGCCGGAGACAAATTCCGCATAGCGGGCGGCAATACGCTCCCGTTCACGGCGGCGCGTGACGCGGCCACGGCGGGGCGCATCAGGGACCTGCTCCGGGGCCAGTGAGACCCGGGGACGGGCGGGTTAGGGCTCCTGTGGCCCGGGGAGCTCACCGAAACCGGGTGCCTCAGCGCAGCACCGCACGTACGTCGTCCACCAGCTCCCCCGCTGCCGCGACCGCCCCAGGCGTCAGCGACCGGAGCGCGGACTCCACCCGAGCGCGGAAGTCCACCGGTGTGTCCCGCAGCCGGCACGCCGAGGCCAGCGCCCCCTTTTCGTTGACGCACCACACCCGGTGGTGCGCGTGCAGCGACTGCGTCAGGATGCCGAACGCGCGGGACAGGCACAGCGACACATGCAGCGCGTCTCCCGTCGCCGCCGACTTGGACGCCGCGGTGACGGAGAAGTCCGCCTCCCACGACGCGTCGATCAGCGCCCTGCGCAGTGGCTCCGGGTACTGCTGTGCCGCGGCCCGCAGCGCCGTCAACTCGCCCTCCGCGTCCGCCAGTACAACGCACAGCGCCACCTCGCCCGCGTACGCCGGCGACCAGAAGCCCAGCGGATGCCCCGGCTGCACGCCCGTCTCGTAGCGGCCCGCCCGGCAGTCCGCCCAGACGCGTTCCACCCGGTCCAGGTCCCGCAGGATCCAGTCGATCCGCATGCCGTCCACGGACAGCCACGCACCCCCGTCGACCCATGCGCCCCATCCGCCGGGCCCGGCGACCTCCACGTCCGCGCCCGTCAGCTCGCGCGCCAGCGACGACAGCCCGGCCACATCCACCGGACCGCGGTAGTAGACACCCAGATCCCAGTCGGAGTCCGGGCGGTGCGTCCCGCGGGCCCGGCTGCCGCCCAGGGCGACGGCCCGTACTCCGGGCACGCCCATGAGCTGCTGGGACATCGCTTCGATCAGGGTGTTCACCGACGGGACGCTACCGCCGCCGACGCTGTCGGTGCGCCGGAATATCCTGGGGCCCTTGGCCATCGGCTGACAAAGGAGTCCGAAGGTGCCGTCGATGCTCGATGCCGTCGTCGTGGGGGCGGGACCCAACGGGCTGACCGCCGCTGTCGAACTGGCCCGCCGCGGCTTCTCGGTGGCGGTGTACGAAGCCCTGGACACCGTCGGCGGAGGCGCCCGCACCGAGGAGCTCACCCTCCCCGGCTTCCGCCACGACCCGTGCTCCGCCGTACACCCGCTCGGCATCGGCTCGCCCGCGTTCGCCGCGATGCCCCTGGCGCGGCACGGGCTGGAGTGGCTCCAGCCCGATCTGCCGCTCGCGCACCCGTTCCCGGACGGCACCGCCGCCGTGCTCAGCCGCTCGGTCGGTGAGACCGCGATGTCGCTCGGGGCCACGGACGCCGGTGCGTACCGCCGGCTGGTCGCGCCCTATCTCGGCCACTGGGACTCGCTCGCCGCCGACTTCCTGCGTACGCCGTGGGACGGGCTGCCCCGCGCCCCGTATCGTTTCGCACGCTTCGGGCTGACCGCGCTCCAGCCCGCCACCTGGCTCTCGCGCCGCTTCGACGGCGAGCGCGCCCGTGGCCTGTTCGCCGGGCTCGCCGCCCATGCCATCGCGCCCACCTCGGGCCTCGCCACCGGCGGCATCGCCCTGATGTTCGCGCTGGCCGCGCATGCCAAGGGCTGGCCCGTGCCGCGCGGCGGTTCGCAGGCGATCTCCGACGCCCTCGCCTCGTATCTGCGCGAGCAGGGCGGCACGATCCACACCGGCGCCGAGGTCAAGCGGCTCGACGAGCTGCCGCCGGCCCGCGCGTACATCTTCGACACCTCGCCGACGGCGCTCGCCCGCATCGCGGGCCTCGGCAGGTCGTACGACCACTATCGCTACGGCGCGGCCGCCTTCAAGATCGACTACGCGCTGTCGGGACCCGTCCCGTGGACCGCGAAGGAGGCCCGCGCGGCCGGGACCGTGCACATCGGGCCGACCGCCGGCGAGATCGATTCGGCCCTGACCGCCGCGGTGAGCGGCCGCGACCCGAGGGTCCCCTTCCTGATCACCGCGCAGCCGAGCGTGATCGACCCGTCCAGGGCCCCGGCCGGCAAGCATGTGCTGTGGGCGTACGGCCATGTCCCGGCGGGCTGGGACGGAGACGCCACGGACGTCATCGAGCGGCAGCTGGAGCGCTTCGCGCCGGGATTCCGCGACCTCGTGCTCGCCCGCGCGACGGCGGGACCGCCCCAACTGGCCGCGCGGAACGCCAACTACGTCGGCGGGGACATCGCCTGCGGAGCCTTCGCGGGGCTCCAGACGATCCTGCGGCCCAAGCTGGCCCGCGTGCCGTACGCGACCGCGCATCCCGCCGTCTTCCTCTGCTCGTCCGCGACGCCGCCGGGCCCGGGCGTGCACGGGATGTCCGGCCACCACGCGGCGAAGGCGGTGTGGCGCGTCCTGCGCGCGGCCCACTGACCAACGCGGCCACTGAGCAGCGCGGCCCGGCTCGGCAACGCGGGCCGGCGGGGTGGTGCCCGCGCGATGATGGACGTATGACACCGCACCGCCAGGTCGCCATCGTCCTCGTCCGCGGCGACATCACGCAGCAGCAGGCCGACGCCATCGTCAACGCCGCCAATTCCTCGCTGCTCGGCGGCGGCGGAGTCGACGGAGCCATCCACCGCCGCGGCGGCCCCGAGATCCTCGCCGAGTGCCGCGCTCTGCGCGCGTCCCACTACGGCAAGGGCCTCCCCACCGGCCAGGCCGTCGCCACCACCGCAGGCCGTCTCGACGCCGCGCATGTGATCCACACCGTGGGGCCGGTCTGGTCGCGCGCACAGGACCGCAGCGGCCTCCTCGCCTCCTGCTACCGCGAATCGCTGCGCGTGGCACGGGAGTTGGGGGCGAGCACCGTCGCCTTCCCGGCCATCTCGACCGGGATCTACGGCTGGCCGATGGACGACGGCGCGCGGATCGCGATCCGTACCGTCCGCGAGGCCGCCGCCGCGCCGGTCTCCGAGGTGCGGTTTGTACTGTTCGACGAGCGGGCGTACGAGGAGTTCGCCGCGGCCCTGGCAGCGGAAGGTTGATGTCGTTTTCTCGCCAGCCCGAGCACACGCTGTGCCCGATGCTTGACCCATGCACACCGACACCGAGCGTTGCGTACGCGCCGTCCAGTCGAAGGACGCCCGATTCGACGGCTGGTTCTTCACGGCCGTGCTGACCACGGGGATCTACTGCCGCCCCAGCTGCCCGGTCGTGCCGCCGAAGGTCGAGAACATGGTCTTCTACCCGAGCGCCGCGGCCTGCCAGCAGGCCGGATTCCGGGCCTGCAAGCGCTGCCGCCCGGACACCAGCCCGGGGTCGCCGGAGTGGAACGCCCGCGCCGACACCGTCGCCCGCGCCATGCGTCTGATCAGGGACGGAGTGGTCGACCGCGAAGGCGTACCGGGCCTCGCCGCCCGCCTCGGCTACTCCACGCGCCAGATCGAGCGCCAGCTCCTCGCCGAACTGGGCGCGGGACCGCTCGCCCTGGCCCGCGCCCAGCGCGCCCAGACCGCCCGTCTCCTCATCGAGACCACCGCTCTCGCCATGGCCGAGATCGCCTTCGCGGCCGGCTTCTCCTCGATCCGTACCTTCAACGACACCGTCCGCGAGGTCTTCGCGCTCGCACCCGGTGACCTGCGCGCCCGCGCGGCCCGCAGCAGGAGCGCACCGCCGCAGACTCCTGGAGTCATCGCGCTGCGGCTGCCGTACCGCGCACCGCTCAACCCCAGCAACCTCTTCGGTCATCTCGCCGCGACGGGCGTTCCCGGCGTCGAGGAGTGGCGGGACGGGGCGTACCGGCGCACGCTGAGCCTTCCGTACGGCCACGGCATCGTCGCCCTCACGCCGCAGCCCGACCACATCGCCTGCCGGCTCTCGCTCACCGACCCGCGCGATCTGACCATCGCGATCAGCCGCTGTCGCTGGATGCTCGACCTGGACGCCGACCCGGTCGCCGTCGACGACCAGCTGCGTACGGATCCACAGCTCGCACCGCTGGTCGACAAGGCCCCGGGCAGGCGGGTGCCACGCACCGTCGACGCGGCGGAGTTCGCCGTACGGGCGGTGCTCGGCCAGCAGGTCTCGACGGCCGCTGCCCGCACGCACGCCGCGCGGCTGGTCACCGCCCAAGGCCGGGCGATCGAGGACCCCGAGGGCGGCCTCACCCACCTCTTCCCGTCCTCCGAAGCGCTTGCCGCACTCGACCCCGAGACCCTGGCGCTGCCCCGGAGCCGCCGCACCACCCTCACGACCCTGGTCGCCGGCCTCGCCGACGGATCGCTGGGGCTCGGCATCGACAGCGACTGGGACGAGGCCCGCGCGCGGCTGACCGCGCTGCCCGGCTTCGGCCCCTGGACCGTCGAGGTGATCGCGATGCGGGCACTCGGCGACCCCGACGCCTTTCTCCCCGGCGACCTCGGGATGCGCCGCGCGGCCGCCGAACTCGGCATGCCCGCGACCCCGGCCGCGCTCACCGAGCGTGCCGCGGCCTGGCGGCCGTGGCGGGCGTACGCCGTCCAGTACCTCTGGGCCACCGACGATCACCCCATCAACCGCCTCCCCGCATAAGGAAGTTCAGCCATGACCAAGCAGTACACGGTCGTCGACAGCCCTTACGGCCCGCTGACCCTCGTCGCCACCGACGGGGAGCTGAGCGGCCTCTACATGGTCCAGCAGCGTCACCGGCCCGACGAGGAGACCTTCGGCGTTGAGGACCCGGCGCCCTTCGGCGAGGCGATCCGCCAGCTGGAGGCGTATTTCGCCCGTGAGCTGACGGAGTTCGACCTGCCGATGCGGCTGCACGGCACGGACTTCCAGCAGCGGGTGTGGGAGCAGCTGCGGCGGATTCCGTACGGCGAGACCCGGACCTACGGCGAACTGGCCGAGGCGCTCGGCAACGTGGGCGCATCCCGCGCGGTCGGTCTGGCCAACGGGAAGAACCCGATCGGGATCATCGTCCCGTGTCATCGGGTGATCGGCTCGACGGGCAGCCTCGTCGGATACGGGGGCGGACTCGACCGCAAGCAGCGCCTGCTCGCGTTCGAGTCCGGGACCCCGGACAACGCCCTGTTCTAGCCCGCTTCGAGCCCTTGCAGCAGCGTCGGCAGAGCCGTCCCGATGGGCTCGCGGAGGATCTCCTGCGCCAGCTCGTCGTACGGCGTCGGCTCGGCGTTGACCACGATCAGCCGCGCACCGTGTTCCGCCGCGATGCCCGCCAGCGACGCCGCCGGCTGCACCTGCAGACTGGTGCCGACCGCGATGAACACCTCGCTGGCCTTGGCGATCGCCAGCGCCTGGCCCAGCACCTCCGGGTCGAGACGCTGCCCGAACATGACCGTCGCCGACTTCAGAATCCCGCCGCAGACACGGCACGGCGGGTCCTCCTCGCCCGCCTCGACCCGCTTCAGCGCCTCCTCCATCGAGGAGCGGTCGTGGCACTGGGTGCAGACCACCGTCCTTGAGGTGCCGTGCAGTTCGAGCACCTTGCGGTCCGGCATGCCGGCGAGCTGGTGCAGCCCGTCGACGTTCTGCGTGATCACCCGGACGGCGAAGCCGGGCCGCCGGTCAAGTTCGGCGACGGCCCGGTGTGCGGCGTTCGGCTCGGCGCGCCAGGTCGGGCTGGTGCGCCGCATCTGCCAGGAGCGGCGCCGGATGTCCGCATCGGACATGTAGTAGTCGTAGGTGACAAGCTTCTCCGCCTCCGGGTCGCGACGCCACAGACCGTTGGGCCCGCGGTAGTCGGGGATGCCGGAGTCGGTGGAGATGCCGGCGCCGCTGAGGATCGCGACCAGAGTCATGCGGTGAGCGTACGCAGCGCGCGGTGGCG
This sequence comes from Streptomyces sp. NPDC020681, assembly GCF_044334895.1. Classification (NCBI taxonomy): domain Bacteria; kingdom Bacillati; phylum Actinomycetota; class Actinomycetes; order Kitasatosporales; family Streptomycetaceae; genus Streptomyces; species Streptomyces sp. NPDC020681. Next base: position 201,665 of record NZ_JBIRTX010000011.1, read on the forward strand.
GCCGCGAGCCAATAGACGGCCCTGGGGCGGCGGCCGTCAGGCGGGCGGCAGGCCGTCCACCAGTTCCACCGGCCCGGTCCCCGCGGCCAGCGTGTCGAGCGAGGCCAGGACACGGTGGCCCAGCGATCCCAGCAGGTACGCGCGGACCTCGTCGCGCGGGACCAGCCGCCAGGACAGCAGCTCCTCCTCCTGGAGCCGGATCGCCTGGAGCTGCTCCTCGGTCAGCACACCGCCGTCGTACACATACGCGGCGATCGGCGGCCGCGCGTTGCCCCGCACCCAGTCGACCGCCAGCAGCGCGCCCGGCACCACGTCCAGCCCGATCTCCTCCAGCGTCTCCCGCCGGGCCGCCTGCCGCGGCGTCTCGTCGTGGTCGGACTCGACGGTTCCGCCGGGCAGGGCCCAGCCCTTGCGGTAGTTGGGCTCGACGATCAGCACGCGCTCCCGGTCGTCGCGCAGCAGCACCGCGGCGCCGGCGAGAATCCGGGGGAGGGAGGCGATGTAGGTGGCGTAGTCCGATGTGGTCACGCCGGAAGCCTAACCAGCCGCCCGACCGGACGCCTGATCGGTCGCCGTGGCCAACCTGAGGGTGCGTTCGGCCAGTTCGCTGATCCGGGCCCCGTCGAATCCGAACACCGCACTGCTTACCCGGTCCTCCAGCGGGTCCGTCCACTGGGCAGGGATCGCGGCCGCGCCGCACAGTACGCCCGCCACCGAACCCGCCGTCGCCCCGTTGGAGTCGGTGTCCAGGCCGCCGCGGACCGTGAGAGCGATCGTGCTGCTGAAGTCACCGGCGCCGTACAGCAGTCCGGCCGTCAGAACCGCGGCGTTCGGCACGGTGTGGATCCAGCCGAGGCCGCCGGTCCGCACCTCCAGCTCGGTGAGCGTGTCGGACCAGGATGTGCCCGAGTCGTACAGCGCCGTGGTGTGGCGGACGGTGCGGGCGAGGCGGCTGCTTGCCGGGATGCGGTCCAGCGCCGTCTCGACGGCCTCCCGTGGACCGCGCGCGGTGAATGCGGCGGCGATCATGGCCGCCGCCCACATCGCCCCGTACACGCCGTTGCCGGTGTGCGAGAGCACCGCGTCGCGGCGGGCGAGCGCGGCGGCGCGCTGCGGGTCGCCCGGACTGGTCCAGCCGAAGATGTCGGCGCGGATGAGAGCGCCGATCCACTCCTGGTACGGGTTGTCGTACGAGGCGGTCAGCGGCGGCTTGAGGCCGTTCGCGAGATTGCGGTAGGCGGCCCGCTCGGCGGTGAACGTTTGCAGGAACGGCAGCCGCAGCAGCCACAACTCGCCCACCTGCTCGGTGGTGAACGCGAAGCCGTGCGTCTGGAGGAGATCCAGCCCGAGGATCGCGTAGTCCACGTCGTCGTCCCGGCAACTGCCGTGGATGCGGCCCCGCACGCACTGCCGCCACTCCGGGCGCAGCTCGAACTCGCCGGGTGCCGCGTCCGCCGGTGGCCCGGGAAGGTAGTCGTTCAGCGGGAGTGCGTCGGTACGGCGCAGATAGCGGTCGATGCGCTCGCGCGTCCAGTGATCACCGCGCTCCACGGGCTTGCCGAGCATGTTGCCCGCGATTCTGCCCAGCCAGCCGCCGAGAATCCGGTCGGCGAGCTCCGCTTGATGCAGTCCCATACGTCCGGTTTACCGAAAGGGCGGCCGAATCGCGCGGTGGTGGGCGCAGAGAATTCGCCGACGTGGCAGGTTCTATCGTTATGACCCGTTTTAGGGCTCGGTGGGGGTGGCACCTCCGGAGACCTGGCGGATAAGGTCGCCTCGGCGCGACTGCCTGTTCGAAAGCAAGGGATAGCAAGGTGACGGACGGAGCAGTTACTCAGCCCGCGCGAGTGCTCGTCGCGGCTGACAAGTTCAAGGGCTCGCTCACGGCCGTAGAGGTCGCCGAGCGGGTCAAGGCGGGGCTCCAGCGGGTCGTTCCCGGTCTGGCGGTCGACACGCTGCCCGTCGCCGACGGCGGCGACGGCACGGTCGCGGCGGCGGTGGCGGCCGGTTTCCAACGCCGTGAAGTGCAGGTCACCGGGCCGCTCGGGCAGAGCGTGACCGCGGCGTACGCGCTGCGGGACGACACCGCGGTGGTGGAGATGGCGGAGGCCTCCGGCCTCCAGCACCTCCCCGAAGGCGTCTTCGCACCGCTCACCGCGACGACCTACGGCTCCGGCGAGCTGCTGCTGGCCGCGCTCGACGCGGGAGCGCGGACCATCGTCTTCGGCGTCGGCGGCAGCGCGACCACGGACGGCGGCGCGGGCATGCTCGCCGCGCTCGGCGCCCGCTTCCTGGACGCGGGCGGCGCGCCCGTCCCGCCGGGCGGCGCGGGTCTGCGCGAACTCGACACGGCGGACCTGACCGGGCTCGACCCGCGCCTCAAGGAGGTCGAGCTGGTCCTCGCCAGCGACGTCGACAACCCGCTCACCGGGCCCAAGGGCGCACCGGCGGTGTACGGCCCGCAGAAGGGCGCGACCCCGGACGACGTGGCCACGCTGGACGCGGCCCTCGCGCACTACGCCTCCGTCCTCGGCCCCTCCCAGGCGGACCTGCCCGGCGCGGGCGCGGCCGGCGGCATCGGCTACGGCGCGCTCGTCGCACTCGGAGCGAGCTTCCGCCCGGGCATCGAGGTCATGCTCGACGTCCTCGGCTTCGCCCCGGCGCTGGCCCGGGCGACCCTGGTGATCACGGGCGAGGGGTCTCTGGACGAACAGACCCTCCACGGCAAGGCCCCCGCGGGCGTCGCGTCCGCGGCCCGCGCGGCCGGCAAAGAGGTCATCGCGGTCTGCGGTCGCCTCGCCCTCCCGCCGGAGGCCCTGGGCCGCGCGGGCATCCGCCGCGCCTACGCCCTGACGGAACTGGAAAAGGACCCGGCGAGGAGCATGGCGGAGGCGGGCCCGCTGCTGGAGCGGGTGGCGGAGGGGATTGCGCGGGACTTCCTGACGTGACGTGACGTGACGTGACGGGCGGGGTGGGCCCGGGGAGGTGCCTCCTCCCCGCCCCTTCCCGCAACTGCGGGCGCGGCGCGGCACCCCCGGCCGATGCCCCCTCACCCCGGTGTCAGGCGGAACGCGTCCAGCGCCAAGGTCATCTCGATCAGGTCCCGCGGGCGTCCCAGTGACCGCGACGTCAGCTGTTCCAAGCGACGCAAGCGGTTGAACACCGTGTTCCGGTGGCAGTACAGCCGCGTCGCCGCGCGGCCCGCCGAGCCGCCGCAGTCCAGCCAGGCGTCCAGCGTTTCCAGCAGCACCGCCCTGTCCGCCGGGTCCAGGTCCAGCAGCGGGCCGAACACGTCCGCGATCAGCCGGGCCGACAGCTCCGGCTGGCTCACCACCAGTGCCGTCGGGAGGCGTTCGTCCAGGCGCACGATCCTGTGCGCGTCCGGGCCGCAGGTGCGCAGTGCCGTCTCCGCCAGGCGCCGGGCCAGGCCCAGGTCCGCCAGGCCCGACACCACCGGGCTGATCCCGCCCGGGCCCTGGCAGTGCCGGTGCAGCACGGCCGCCAGCTCCGTAAGCCCCGCCTCCTCCAGTGCGACCACGGCGACCTCGTACTCCGTACGCATCCGCCAGAAGAACCGCATGCCCTCCGCCGCCGCGACACGGTGGAACGGCTCACGCCCCGCCGTGCGCTCCACCCGGACCACGACCACCGCGTAGCGCCCCTGCTCCGGCAGGTCCAGACCCGCCGCCGCGCTCGCCGCCAGGCCCGGCGTGGACCGGCCCTCGAGCAGCGCGTCCAGCAGCGCCTGCACCCGCTCGTCGCTGCGCCGCTGCATCTCCTGCTCAGTACCGCGATACGCGTCCGCGACCGTCGACGCCTGCCGGTCGACCCCGGCCCACATGTGGGACGCCAGATGCACCAGCACCGGCAGCCCCTCCGGTCCCTTGTCCGAGACGATCTCCAGGAGCTCGTCCCAGACGAGGTAGCCCGCATGCCGGTACGCGTACAGCACCAGATCGAGCGGCAGCCCCTGCTCCGCGCGCCGCCGGCCAAGCTGTTGCGCATAGCTCAGGTCCCGACGCGGCGCCGAACGCGGCGAGGCCAGCGCCTCGATGCCGTACCGCATCGCCTCGTTGATCTGCTGCCAGTGCTCGTCGGGCGGCACGGCGAGATCGAACTGCTGTGAATGGGACCGGAGTTCCTCGATGAGCTGGTCCGTCAGCCTCGGCACGCGCTCCATCAGCACCTCGGAGGCGCTCACCAGGACGGACCATTCACGCTCGGTGCGCGCTCTGTGGCCACCCATGACGGGAGGATGCCAGCCCTTGTGCCGGAGCACAATGCTCGCGCTGCACGCTGGTCATCGGCAACGTTTCGGCCGTCCGGCGTGGACGGTGCGCCTCCCCGGTGCTGATGTGTGCCCTCACAGGACAAGCCGGAGAAAGGGGTACCGCATGGCCGCAGCCGCAGTCGCCGCGTCGCTCGAAGTACGCGGGCTGACCGTCGGTTACGGACCCGTCAAGGCACTGCGCGATGTCTCCGTCGACGTACCCGACGGCGAGATCGTCGCCGTCCTCGGCGGGAACGGCGCCGGTAAGTCGACACTGCTGCGCGCCATCTCCCGCACGCTCGCCTTCCAGCGCGGCAGCGCCACCGGCAGTATCCGCTTCGACGGCCGCTCTCTCGACGGGCTGAGCCCCGCACGGGTCGTCGCTGCCGGCGTGGTCCAAGTCCCCGAGGGGCGCCAGGTGTTCGCACGGATGACCGTGGCCGACAATCTGCGGGCAGGCGCGCTGGGCGTGCGCGGCGGGCGGCGGGAGACCGCTGCGGCGCTCGCCCGCGTGCATGAACTGTTCCCCGTCCTCGCCGACCGGACCCACCAGCGCGCCGGGCTGCTGTCGGGCGGCGAACAGCAGATGCTGGCACTCGGCCGGGCGCTGATGGCCCGGCCGAGGCTGCTGCTGCTCGACGAGCCCTCGCTCGGCCTCGCCCCGCTGATGGCGGCGCGGATCGCCGAGACGGTCCAGGAGATCAACGCGAGCGGCACCTCGGTCCTGCTGGTGGAACAGAACGCGGCCATCGCGCTGCGGCTCGCCTCGACGGCGTACGTACTCGACGTCGGCGAGGTCGCCCTGGAGGGGCCCGCGGACCGGCTCGCCGCCTCGGACGAGGTGCGCCGGCGCTATCTGGGCGTGGTCGACGAAACGGCCGCGGAGGATGCGGTGCGCGCCGAGGCACGAACCCTGCGCAGGTGGTCCGCATGACAGCGCCCCCCACCCTCGAGGTCCGTGCTCTCACCGTCCGCTTCGCCGGGCTCACCGCCCTCGACGCCGTCTCCTTCAGCGTCGAGCCCGGCAGTGTCCACGCCGTCATCGGCCCCAACGGCGCAGGCAAGTCCACCTGCTTCAATGTCCTGTCCGGCGTCTACCAGGCCACCTCCGGCAGTGTCGGATTCGGCGCCGCCGAACTCACCGGCCTGCCGCCGCACCGCATCGCCGGGCTCGGCATTGCCCGCACCTTCCAGAACCTGGCCCTGCCGCCCCACACCACCGTCGCCGACAGCCTGCTGCTCGGTCGCCACCGGCTCAGCCGCACCGGTTTTGTCGCCGCCGGTCTCCGGCTGCCGTCCGCCGCCCGCGAGGCGCGCCAACACTACGAGCGCGTACGGGAGATCGCCGAGTTCGTCGGGCTCGGCGGCGATCTGGACCGGCCCGCGGGAGCCCTTCCGTACGGAAAACAGAAGCTCGTCGAACTCGGCCGCGCCCTGTGCATGGAGCCGCAGCTGCTGCTGCTCGACGAGCCGGTCGCCGGCATGACCGCGGACGAGCGGCGGCAGACCGCCTCCGTCATCGCGGGCGTACGCGACAGCCTCGGCATATCCATTGTGCTCGTCGAACACGACATGGGGGTGGTGATGCGGCTCGCGGACGCCGTGACCGTACTCGACTTCGGGCGCCGGATCGCCGACGGCACACCCGCGCAGGTGCAGAACGACCCGGCCGTCGTGCAGGCCTACCTAGGAACGGAGGCCCAGGCATGACGACCTTTACGGAACTCCTCCTCGGCGGACTGTCCATCGGCGCCGTCTACGCGCTGATCGCGCTCGGCTTCGTCGTCATCTTCAAGGCGACCGAAGTCGTCAACTTCGCCCATGCGTCGCTGCTTCTCGCGGGCGGCTATGTCACCGCGGTGCTCCACGACGACATCGGCTTCTGGGCCGCGCTCGCCGTCGGCATCGCGGGCGCGGCCGTCGTCGGCGCGGCCGTGGAATTCCTCGTCATGCGCCGTTACCGGGGCGCCGACCACAGTGTCCTGGCCATCGTCACCATCGGCGTCGACATCCTCCTGACCACCGAACTCACCCGCCGTATCGGCACGGACGTCCTCGCACTCGGCGACCCATGGGGCGACCGTGTCGTCACCATCGGGGACATCACCATCGCGCAGACCCGTATCGCAGCCTTCGTTTCGGCGGCCCTGCTCATCACCGCGTTCCTGCTCGCGTTCCGGTACACCTCCTGGGGCGTGTCGATGCGCGCGGCGGCCGAGAACCCCGAGACCGCAGCGCTGATGGGGGTGCGCCTGGGCCGGGTGTCGCTCGCCGCCTGGGCGGTCGCCGGTGCGCTCGCCGCGGTCGCGGCGCTCTTCCTCACCGTGTTCCCGACTCCGGGGCTCGAACGCGCCACCTCGCTCGCCGCGCTCAAAGCCTTCCCGGCGGCGATCCTCGGCGGGCTCGACTCCACCACCGGGGCGCTCGCGGGCGGCCTGATCGTCGGTGTCACCGAGTCCTTCGCCACCGGCTACCAGAGCGAACTTTCCTTCCTGGGCCGGGGGATCGGCGATCTCGCGCCGTATCTCGTGATGGTGCTCGTCCTGCTGCTCAGGCCTGCCGGACTCTTCGGCACAAAGGAGCCCGTCCGTGTCTGAGACGCTGAAGAACCCCAAGACCATCGTGGCCAAGAGCCTCAAGGGGTACGTGAAGAGTCCCTGGGCGCATGCGAAGAGTCCCAAGGCGTACGTCTGGATCGCCGGCAGCATCCTGCTCCTCGTCCTGCCCTTCTACCTCGACCGCTTCTGGCTGCAGGCCGGACTCTTCGCGATGGCGGCCGCGATCGGCGCGATCGGCATCAACCTCCTCACCGGCGCCACCGGGCAGCTGTCCATGGGGCACGCCTTCTTCCTGGCGGTGGGCGCCTACAGCTACTGCGTCCTCGCGGGCGACAGCGGCGTCGAGAACGGCCACCGCCTCATCGGCCTCGGCCTGCCGACCTGGCTCGCAGCCGTGCTGGCAGTGCTCGTCGCGGGTGCGGCGGGCGGCCTGTTCAGCCCCATCGCCGGCCGGCTGCGCGGCGCGTATCTCGGCATCGCCACGCTCGCGCTGATCTTCATCGGCCAGCACGTCCTCTTCAACGCCGGTGACCTGACGGGAGGGTTCAACGGCCGCGCGGTGCCGCCCCTCTCGCTCTTCGGCATCGACTTCGACGACAGCGAGACGGTCGTCGCGGCCGTCCCCTTCCAGTCCGCCGAGAAGCTCTGGTACGTGGCACTGCTCGCCCTCTTCGGCTGCGGCCTCTTCGCCCGCGGAGTGCTGCGAAGCCGCCCCGGCCGGGCCATGAACGCCATCCGCGACCACCGCATCGCCGCGGGTGTCATGGGCGTCCCGGTCGCCCGTTACCGGGCCGCCGTCTTCGTCCTGTCCTCGATGTACGCGGGCCTCGCCGGCGTACTGATCGCGTTGGTCTTCCAGCGCACTGTCCCCGAGTACTTCGGTGTGATCCTTTCCCTCGAATACCTCGCCATGATCGTGATCGGAGGCCTCGGAACGGTCGCCGGCGCCGTCGTCGGCGCGGCCTTCGTCTCTCTGCTGCCCCAGCTCCTCACCCACTACAGCGACACCCTGCCGCTGGTCTCCGCCCCCGGCACGGGCGGCGTCTCGCCCGGCGAGGCATCGCGCTATCTGTACGGCGCCGCGGTCGTAGCGGCCGTCCTCTTCCTGCCCGGCGGACTCACCCGTCTCATCACCTCACGCAAGACCCCACGGGAGTAGACATGAAGTCACGTCTGAGCGCAGCGGTGGCGCTGGCCGCCGCCCTGACCCTGACCGGTGCCGGCCTCGCCGGATGCAGCTCGAAGGCCACCGACGGCGGCGGAGGTGAGAAGGACGCCGGAGGGGTGAAGACCGGCGAAGGCGTCACCGCCAAGACCATCACCCTCGGCGTGCTCACCGACATGACCGGCGTCTACGCCTCGCTCGGCAAGAGCGTCACGCAGGCGCAGCAGCTGTGGGCGAAGCAGACCAACGCGGCCGGCGGCATCTGCGGCCGCACGATCCAGCTCACCGTCCGGGACCACGGCTACGACCCGCAGAAGGCCGTCGCCGGGTACACCGAACTCGAACCGAAGGTGCTCGGCTTCGCCCAGTTCATCGGCTCACCCTTCGTCGCCGCGGTCAAGGGCCGTATCGACGGCCAGGACAAGGGACTTGTGCTGCCGCAGGCCTGGTCGGCCTCGCTGCTCGGCAGCCCGTACATCCGGGTCGTGGGAGCCACGTACGACATCGAGACGATCAACGCGGTCGACTATCTCCTCACCCAGAAGCGCATCGCCAAGGGCGACAAGATCGGCCATGTCTACTTCGAGGGCGACTACGGCGAGAACGCCCTGACGGGCTCCAAGTACGCGGCCGCGCAGGCCGGGCTGACCGTCGTCGAGCAGAAGATCAAGCCGACCGACAACGACATGACCGCCCAGGTCGCCGCGCTCAAGAAGGCAGGCGTCAAAGCGGTCGTGATCAGCGCGGGACCACGGCAGGCGGCCTCGCTGGTCGGCGTCGCCGCGGCCGGCGGCTTCAACGTCCCCATGATCGGCAACAACTCCGCCTTCGCGCCGCAGCTGCTGGCCACCCCGGCGGCACCCGCACTGACGAAGGACTACTACGTCGCCGCCTCCACCCTCCCCATCGGTGACCCGGGCGCCGGTCCCGCCAAGCTCGCCAAGGAGTACAAGGCCGCCTATCCCAAGGACGGGCTCGACAACGGCGTGGTCGCGGGCTACACCGCCGCCAGCGTCTACGGCGAGGTGCTCAAGAAGGCGTGTGCGGCCAAGGACCTGACCAGGGCGGGCATCGACAAGGCCCTGCTGACCCTGTCCTCGTACGACAGCGGCTTCGGCATCGCGCACAACTTCTCCGACCCCGCCGCTGCCTCGACCCGGCAGAGCCTGATCATGAAGCCGGACAGCAAGGTCCCGGGAGGTCTGAAGGTGGTCCAGCCGGCGACCGTGGCGAAGGCTGCGGAGTCGTACAAGGCGGGTGGCTGAGGGGCGGGGTCCGGGGCGGGAGCCGCGGGGGACGCCTAGGGTCGTCGTGTGTGGATACGTGACGCCCGCCCCGATGAAGCCGACGCCCTGACCGCCCTGGTCGTGCGCTCCAAGGCGTACTGGGGCTACGACGAGGCATTTCTGGCGGCGTGCCGTGACGAACTCACCATCCGGGAGGGTGAGTTGACGGCACGCCGCATCGTCGTCGCGGAGAACGACACCGCGGTGCTCGGCGTCGCGTCTCTGGAGGGCGAGGTACCCGACGGTGAGCTGGGCCTGCTGTTCGTCGAACCGTGGGCGATCGGCGGCGGAGTCGGCAGGAGCCTGTACGCGCATGTCCTCGACACCGCACGCCAGTTGGGCTTCAAGCGGCTGGCCATCGACGCCGATCCGAACGCCGAGCCCTTCTACCGGGCCATGGGCGCACGCCCCGTCCCGGGCGCCGGGCGGGCGCTGCCGCGCCTGGAGGTGGGGCTGGCACCGCGCGCCGACTGGGCGCAGGCCTGGACGGACGGACGGCGGGCGGTGCATCTGGGCAATGTCGCCGAGTTCCAGGGCCAGTTCGGCGAGGCGACGGACGAGTCGCGGCGGGCAGCCGGCCACTACTCCTGCCTCGCCCTCTTCGCGAGCCCTCATCCCGCCGCCGTCGTCCTGCCGCACCCCGTGCCCGCCGGCTGGATCGGCATGGTGGCGCGGCAGCTCGGCTGGGCACAGGTCGAGATGTACGACGGGGTCACCGAGTCCGGACTCCTTGCCCGCCCCGCACTCGTCCGCCGGCTCCGCGACCTCGGGCTGCCCTTCGTCCCGTGGGGCCACACCGCCGCCTCCGCCGAACTGTCAGGGCTACGACTCCCGCCCCACGCCCTGCGGCACGAGTCCAAACGCGCCTCCCACGACCTCTTCACACACCTGGCTCCCGGCCATCCGCACATTGCGGTGCCCGACCGGTGGACACCCGCCACCCGCCGTGAGGCGGCCCGGCTGATCACCGCCAGGGCCCGGTCCGGCGACGCCACCGTCGCCAAGTCGGAGCACGGAGCGGGAGGCTCGGGCACACGGGTGCTGACCGGCCGCGTCTTCGCGCACTCACTGCCGCGCGGGCCCCTGCTCCTGGAGGAGTTCGTCACCGGCGGCGAGACGCCCGGCGACCTGACGTACGACGGCCTGGTGGCCACCGACGGCGAGGTCCACGACGTCGGCGTCGCGGCCATGGACGTGGCCGACACCGTCTACCGCGGCGCGACCGTCGGCCCCGGCGCCGTTCCCGGCGAACTCGCCGCGCCCGCCGTGCGGTTCGGGCACGCCGTGGGCCGTGAGCTCGCCGCGAACGGCTACCGGGGCTGGTACGACGTGGACTTCGTGACCGGCCCCGACGGCCGCCTCGCACCGACCGAGACCAACCTCCGCCTCACCGGGCCGTCCGCCGCCTTCATGGTCAAGCTGCGGCTCGACGAGACCCGTGGCGGTGACCATCTCGTACGGGCCGTCGACCGCATCCCGCTCGGCGCACGCCTTCCCGAGGCCGAACTGATCGCCTTCCTGAGGGAGTTGACAAACCGCTGCGCCGGGATCGACGCGGTGCTCATCCCGTCGATCCCGACCGCCGGCTACGCACCGGATCCGTACGCCGGTGTGCTTCTCGCGGCCCTTACGCCCGACCGGCTGGACGCCTGTGACGCACTCGTGCGGACCGCCTGCCGCGAGCTGGGCGGCGTGTTCCGGTGATCACTTGGCCTTGGCCTTCGTCGCGCCCCAGACCGCCCACGCCGCCACCACCCCCGCCGCGATCATCAGCGGCACATTGAAGGTGTAGACGAGCACCGCCTGCCGCGGCCAGTCCTGCTTGGCCGCAAGACGGTACAGATTGTCCTGCGGCCACCAGGACGCGAGCAGCCACACGATCGCCAGATGGGCCGCAGTGGTCAGCCCGCGCGGCTTGCCGCGGCTCGCCATCATCGGCCGGCCGCCGATCAGGAAGCCGACGCCCGCCCCGAACGCCAGGCTCTCGAAGACGTACAGACCGCGGAAGAACCCGGCCCAGGGACCGGGCACCAGCGAGAGATCGGTCGAGCCCGGCCAGATCGGGTTCGTGAAGAAGAAGGACAGGATCGCCACCGGAACCGCGACGAAGAGCCCGATGACGGCCCAGTCCTCGGCGTCCAGCGGTTCCCCGCCGCCCTTGCTTCCGGACGTGCTGCCCGCGGCCCGGACCGGCGGCCGTATCAGCGCCTTGCGATCCACCTTCCCGGCGCTGTTGCGCGGCAGCGTCGTGATCGGCACCACCTGCCTCGGGATGTCCGCCGCCGGTACGGCCCCGGTGAGATGGCTCCGTACGGCCGCTGTGCTCGGCGCGCTGCCCGAGTGCGGCAGCACATAGGCGATCAGCTGCCCGCCGTCCTCGCTGACCACACTGTCGCGGATGCGCGGATGCCCGGCGAGCGCCGCCTCCACGCGGTAGGTGTCGACGGTCCGGCCGCCCACCTTGACCCGGTCCGCGGTCCGGCCCCGGAACTCCAGCGGCCCGTCGCCCTCTCGTCTCCCCAGGTCCCCTGTGGGCACGGCGTCCCCGCCGTCCGGCGGCGTCAGCCAGATCTGTCCCTTGCGTATCTGCGCGTGGCACCCGGGGAACGGCAGGCCGAGGTACGCGTGCTGCTCGGGGTCCTCGACCGGACCCGGCAGCTGACCGGTCTCGAACCAGGTGCCGCATCCCGCGACCTCCGTCGGACCGTACACATTGATCAGCCGTGCGCCCGGGGCGAGCCGCTGTTCCAGCCGCACCTGTTCGTCGAGCAGCAGCCGTTCACCTGCCACCGCGAGCAGCCGCAGCCCCGAGACACTGCGCTTGTTGTCGAGCAGCCGCGCCGCTGTCACCGGATCGGTGTCGGCGACGGTGAAGGACTCGCGCCGGGACAACACCAGCGTCGAGCCGGAGCCGAGGGCCCGTATCCAGCCTGCGGTGAACTCGGTGGTGTCCGGGGCGGCGGTGACCAGCACCCGGTCCCCGGCGTCGAGCCGGTAGACCTCCGCCCAGGCGTCGTACGCGGCCCTCAGCCGCTCGTGCGAGATGCCCACCGGGCGGCGCACACCTGTGGTCCCGGCCGTGAGCAGCACGCCGGCCCGCCAGCCCACGGCGGCGGGTTCGGTGAACGGCGCACCGGAGCGGCCCTCGATGGCCGCGGCGTCGCCGTCCAGAGTGATGACGGGCCGGTCCTTGCCGTCGTCGACCCGGGCCAGATGCCGCTGATGAGTGATGACGGCCCGCGCATCGGCGACGACCGGGTGTGTCTTCTGATCGGGCCCGACGACGGTGTAGGCACCGCCCGCCTTGAGCACCGCCAGGACGGCGACCAGCACATCCGGGGTGCGTAAGGTGCGGATGGCGACCAGATTCCCGGGCGGCAGCCGTACGGTCTCGGTCAGATGCCGGGCGAGCCGGTTGGCCCGGGCGTCCAGTTGCGCATAGCTCAGCCTGGTGCGGTCGGTGATCACGGCGGTACGGTCCGGCTCGGTCCGTACCCGGTCTTCGAACAGCTGGTGAAGCGTTCCCCCTGACATGGCGAACGATCATTCCAGAGGCGGCGGGAGATGACGAGAGGGCCCGGGTGCGGTTCGCACCCGGGCCCTCTCGTACTTCAGTGACTGTTCTACGGAAGCTGCGCGGCCCTCGCCTCGCGACGGTTGTCACGGAACGTGTTCACCCGGCGCGCCGTGGCGAACAGCGGGATCGTCGCCGCCATCACGATCTGCAGCGCACAGCCGGTCTGCAGCAGCAGCTGACCGGCGGGCGCGTCGAACGCCCAGGCAGCCAGCAGACCCATCGCCGCCACGATCCAGCCGAGCATCGCCACCGCGAGAACGCCTCGTGGCTTGGGGTACTCGACCCGGCTCACCATCAGCCATGCCGTGCCGATGATCGCCAGCAGCGTCGGGATGAACGGCAGCTCGAGCAGCACGATCGAGACGACCGTGAGCGCGCCGAAGGGGCTCGGCATGCCCTGGAACATGCCGTCCTTCATGGTCACGCACGAGAATCTGGCAAGCCGCAGCACCACCGCCAGCAGCACCACGATCGCGGCCACCGCCGAGACCTTCTGCTGGGCGTCGTCCGCGACCATTCCGTACACGAGCACGAAATAGGCCGGGGCGAGCCCGAAGCTGATCAGGTCGGAGAGGTTGTCCAGCTCCGCGCCCATCGGCGAGCTGCGCAGCTTGCGCGCCACGAGCCCGTCGCAGAGGTCGAAGATCGCGGCCAGCAGCATCAGGATCACGGCGGTCGCCGCGCTGTTGCGCGCCATGCCGCTCTCGTTGCTGCCCGTGAGGTGCGGGATGAGGATTCCGGTGGTGGTGAAGTACACCGCCATGAATCCGCAGGTCGCGTTACCGAGCGTGAGGGTGTCCGCTATTGAGAGCCGGAGCGACAGCGGCATGTCCTCCGCGTCGTCGTCCACTTCGGTCTCGGCCTCGGCCACCCAGCCGGCCTGTGTGTCAGGATCAATCACGGTCAATTCGAGTCACCCCCGCGGTCGTGGTCTGACCGACCTCGACAGCGACATCGACACCTTCCGGCAGGTAGATGTCGACGCGTGAGCCGAAGCGGATCAGGCCAATGCGGTCACCCTGCTCGACCTTGGTGCCCTCGGGCATGTAAGGAACGATGCGCCGGGCGACGGCACCCGCGATCTGAATCATCTCGATGTCACCGAGCTCGGTGTCGAAGTGCCAGACAACGCGCTCGTTGTTCTCGCTCTCCTTGTTGAACGCCGGTACAAAGCCGCCGGGGATGTGCTCCACGGAGGTCACCGTGCCCGCGAGGGGAGCGCGGTTGACGTGTACGTTCAGCGGGCTCATGAAGATCGCGACGCGGGTGCGCCCGTCCTTCCACGGCATGATGCTCTGCACCACACCGTCGGCCGGGGAGATGACCCTGCCCGGGGCGATCTCGCGCTCGGGGTCGCGGAAGAACCACAGCATGCCCGCCGCGAGCGCGGTGGCGGGCACGGCGATGGCCGCCGCGCGCCGCGAGCGGCGCGAGCGGGCCAGGCTGAGTGCAGCAGTGGCGACGGTCGGCAGAAGCCACGGCGATGCTCCGCGCGCAAGGCGGACGCGGCCGCGTGGTGCAGAGGTTTGGCTGTGGGGCATGGATGACCTTCGTAGCGGATGATGCCGCGCTGGCAACGGGGGACGGCGGCTTTCCGTGGATGTTATCGGTTGCGAGGCGCAACTGGGAAAGCCAGCAGCCGAGTCAGACGGCTCGAAACATTCTGCACACAACTCCAGGGTGTGACCTGCTTCGCAGCCGAACCGGCTCAAGCACGACAATCAACCCTGGAACCGGTACTCCTCGAGCAGCCGACGACCAATGATCATTTTCTGGATCTCGGCGGTACCTTCACCGATGAGCAGCATCGGAGCCTCGCGGTAGAGGCGCTCGATCTCGTACTCCTTGGAGAAGCCGTAACCGCCGTGGATACGGAAGGCGTCCTCGACGACTTCCTTGCAGTATTCGGAGGCGAGGTACTTCGCCATCCCTGCCTCCAGGTCGTTTCGTTCCCCGGAGTCCTTTTTGCGTGCTGCGTTGACCATCATCGCATGAGCGGCCTCGACCTTGGTAGCCATCTCGGCCAGCTTGAACTGAATCGCCTGGTGCTGGGCGATCGGCTTGCCGAAAGTGTGGCGCTGCTGGGCGTAGGAGACCCCCAGCTCGAAGGCACGCTGTGCGACTCCGCAGCCACGTGCCGCGACATTGACGCGGCCGACTTCGACGCCGTCCATCATTTGGTAAAACCCTCGGCCGGTGGTGCCGCCGAGTACCCGATTGGCCGGAATGCGCAGTCCGTCCATGATGAGTTCGGTGGTGTCGACGCCCTTGTAACCCATCTTGTCGATCTTGCCGGGGATGGTGAGGCCGGGGCGGACCTCTCCGAAGCCGGGCTCCTTCTCGACGAGGAAGGTCGTCATCGACTTGTGGGGTGCGGTGCCCTCGGGGTGTCCTTCGTCACTCCGGCACAGAACGGCGACCAAATTGGACGTTCCGCCGTTCGTGAGCCACATCTTCTGGCCGTTGAGGACGTACTCGTCGCCGTCCTTGACGCCCTTGGACGTGATGGCCGACACATCGGAGCCCAGAGCCGGCTCCGACATCGAGAACGCGCCACGCACCTCGCCGAGTGCCATGCGCGGAAGGAAGTGTTCCTTCTGCTCCTGCGTGCCGTGCTGCTTGAGCATGTACGCCACGATGAAGTGCGTGTTGATGATGCCGGAGACCGACATCCAGCCGCGCGCGATCTCCTCCACGCACAGCGCGTACGTGAGAAGGGACTCACCCAGGCCCCCGTACTCCTCGGGGATCATCAGGCCGAAGAGGCCCAACTCCTTGAGGCCGTCGACGATCTGCTGCGGGTACTCGTCGCGGTGCTCCAGCTCGGTCGCGACAGGGATGATCTCCTTGTCGACGAAGTCCCGTACGGTCGACAGGATTTCCTGCTGGACGTCGGTCAGACCGGCGGTCTGGGCGAGTCGCGCCATGACTACTTCTCCTGCTTCTTCGGGGGCTCGACGAGCTCGGGCCGACCGGGCTGCTCGCCGCCGCGCTCCTTGATGTACGTCTCGGTGGGAACCATCACCTTGCGCCGGAACACGCAGACGAGGGTGCCGTCCTGCTTGTAGCCCTTCGTCTCGACATAGACGATTCCGCGGTCGTTCTTGGAACGCGACGGCGTCTTGTCGAGAACGGTCGTCTCGCCGTAGATCGTGTCGCCGTGGAACGTCGGGGCGACGTGCTTGAGCGACTCGATCTCCAGGTTGGCGATGGCCTTGCCGGAGACGTCCGGCACGGACATGCCGAGCAGCAGCGAGTAGATGTAGTTGCCGACGACGACGTTCTTCCCGAAGTCGGTCGTCTTCTCCGCATAGTTGGTGTCCATGTGGAGGGGGTGGTGGTTCATGGTGAGCAGACAGAAGAGGTGGTCGTCGTACTCGGTGACCGTCTTCCCGGGCCAGTGCTTGTAGACCGCGCCGACCTCGAACTCTTCGTAGGTGCGTCCGAACTGCATGATCAGGCCTCCGGCGCTTCGAACTTGGAGGTGCGCTGCATGCCGGCCGCGCGGCCCTTGCCCGAGATGACCAGCGCCATCTTGCGGCTGGCCTCGTCGATCATCTCGTCGCCGAGCATCGCCGAGCCCTTCTTGCCGCCGGCCTCGGACGTGTAGTAGTCGTACGCGTCCAGGATCAGTTCGGCGTGGTCGAAGTCCTCCTGGGACGGCGAGAAGATCTCGTTGGACGCCTCGACCTGGCCCGGGTGCAGCACCCACTTGCCGTCGAAACCGAGGGCCGCGGCGCGCTGTGCGACCGCCTTGTAGCCGTCGATGTTGCGGATCTGCAGGTAGGGGCCGTCGATCGCCTGGAGGTTGTTGGCGCGGGCGGCCATCAGGATCTTCATGAGGATGTAGTGGTACGCGTCGGCCGGGTAGCCGGGCGGCTGCTCGCCGACGACGAGGGACTTCATGTTGATGGAGGCCATGAAGTCGGCCGGGCCGAAGATGATGGTCTCCACCCGCTGGGAGGCCTGCGCGATCTCGTTGACGTTGTTGAGACCCTGCGCGTTCTCGATCTGCGCCTCGATGCCGATCTTGCCGACCTCGAAGCCCATCGTCTTCTCGATCTGGGTGAGCAGCAGGTCGAGCGCGACGACCTGCTGGGCGTCCTGGACCTTCGGCAGCATGATGCAGTCGAGGTTCGGGCCCGCGCCCTCGACGACGGTGACGACGTCGCGGTAGGTCCACTCGGTGGTCCAGTCGTTGACCCGTACGACCCTGGTCTTGCCCGTCCAGTCGCCCTCGTTGAGGAACTTCACGATGGTGTGCCGGGCCTCCGGCTTGGCGAGCGGCGCGCAGGCGTCCTCCAGGTCCAGGAAGACCTGGTCGGCCGGGAGGCCCTGGGCCTTCTCCAGGAACCGCGGGTTGCTGCCCGGCACGGCCAGACAGGAGCGTCGCGGACGCAGACGGTTCACAGCAGGGAGGTGTGCGGCGGAGCCGCTCGCTGGAAGGGCGGTGGTGGGAGACGGGCGGGGAGTCATGCGGGGACCTCCAGAGGGTCGAGCTTGTTCGCTTTCCGGATCTCGTCGACGATACGGCCGATGATCTCGGTGATGCCGAAGTCCTTCGGGGTGAACACGGCGGCCACACCCGCCGCCTTCAGATCGGCGGCGTCGGCGTTCGGGATGATCCCGCCGACGATCACCGGAATATCGGCCGCGCCGGCCTCGCGCAGCCGGTCCAGTACGTCCGGCACCAGCTCGGAGTGCGAGCCGGACAGGATCGACAGACCGACACAGTGCACGTCCTCCGCGAGCGCGGCGGACACGATCTGCTCGGGCGTGAGCCGGATGCCCTGGTAGACCACCTCGAAGCCCGCGTCACGGGCCCGTACGGCGATCTGCTCGGCACCGTTGGAGTGCCCGTCCAGGCCGGGCTTGCCGACCAGTAGCCGCAGCCTTCCCGAGCCGAGTTCGTCGGCGGTGCGGGACACCTTCTCGCGTACGAGAGCCAGCGGAGTGCCCGCCTCGGCGGTGACGGCGACCGGCGCGCTGGAGACGCCGGTCGGCGCGCGGAACTCGCCGAACACGTCCCGCAGCGCCCAGGACCACTCGCCGGTGGTGACTCCGGCGCGTGCGCACTCGACGGTGGCCGCCATCAGGTTCTCGGTGCCGGCGGCGGCCTTCTTCAGCGCCGCCAGCGCCTCGGTCGCCCGGGCCTCGTCGCGGTTGTCGCGCCACTCGTGGAGCTTGGCCACGACGCGCGCCTCGTTCGCCGGGTCGACCGTCATGATCGCCTCGTCCAGGTCCGCGGTGAGCGGATTGGGCTCGGTGGTCTCGAAGACATTGACGCCGACGATCTTCTCCTCGCCCGACTCGATCCGGGCCCGGCGCTCGGCGTGCGAGGAGACCAGCTGCGACTTGAGGTAGCCGGACTCGACGGCCGCCATCGCGCCGCCCATCTCCTCGATCCGCGCCATCTCGGCCAGCGACTCCGTGACCAGGGCCGCCACCTTGGCTTCGATGACATGCGAGCCGGCGAAGATGTCCTCGTACTCCAGCAGGTCGCTCTCGAGCGCAAGCACCTGCTGGATACGCAGCGACCACTGCTGGTCCCAGGGGCGAGGGAGCCCCAACGCCTCGTTCCACGCCGGGAGTTGTACGGCCCTGGCGCGCGCGTCCTTGGAGAGGGTGACGGCCAGCATCTCGAGGACGATGCGCTGGACGTTGTTCTCCGGCTGGGCCTCGGTCAGGCCGAGCGAGTTGACCTGCACGCCGTACCGGAAGCGGCGCTGCTTGTCGTTCTCGATGCCGTACCGCTCACGCGTGACCTGGTCCCAGATGCGCGAGAAGGCGCGCATCTTGCACATCTCCTCGATGAAGCGGACGCCCGCGTTCACGAAGAAGGAGATGCGCGCGACCACATCGCCGAACTTCTCGGCCGGCACCTGGCCCGAGTCGCGCACCGCGTCCAGTACGGCGATCGCGGTGGACATCGCGTACGCGATCTCCTGGACCGGAGTGGCTCCCGCCTCCTGCAGGTGGTAGCTGCAGATGTTGATCGGGTTCCACTTGGGGATGTGGGCCACCGTGTACGTGATCATGTCGGTGGTGAGCCGCAGCGACGGGCCGGGCGGGAAGACATGCGTTCCGCGCGACAGGTACTCCTTGACGATGTCGTTCTGCGTCGTGCCCTGGAGCCTGGCGCTGTCCGCGCCCTGCTCCTCGGCGACCACCTGGTAGAGCGCCAGCAGCCACATGGCGGTGGCATTGATCGTCATCGAGGTGTTCATCTGCTCCAGCGGGATGTCCTGGAACAGCCGCCGCATGTCACCGAGGTGCGAGACGGGGACCCCGACCCGGCCCACCTCGCCGCGGGCGAGGATGTGGTCCGGGTCGTAGCCCGTCTGCGTCGGCAGGTCGAACGCGACCGACAGGCCCGTCTGGCCCTTGGCGAGATTGCGCCGGTACAGCTCGTTGGACGCCTCGGCGGTGGAGTGACCGGCGTACGTCCGCATGAGCCACGGCCGGTCCTTCTGGCGCTCTGTCATCTGGAGGCCCTCAGACGTTACGGAAGCGGTTGATGGCGTCGATGTGCTTCTCGCGCAGCTCCTCGTCGCGGACGCCGAGGCCCTCGCGCGGGGCGAGCGCGAGCACGCCGACCTTGCCCTGGTGGCGGTTGCGGTGCACGTCGTACGCGGCCTGGCCGGTGTCGTCGAGGGAGTAGACCTTCGACAGCGTCGGGTGGATCTTGCCCTTCGAGACCAGACGGTTGGCCTCCCACGCCTCGCGGTAGTTGGCGAAGTGCGAGCCCACGATCCGCTTCAGCGACATCCACAGATAGCGGTTGTCGTACTCGTGGTTGTAGCCGGACGTCGAGGCGCAGGTGACGATGGTGCCGCCCTTGCGCGTCACGTACACCGAAGCGCCGAAGGTCTCGCGGCCCGGGTGCTCGAAGACGATGTCCACGTCCTCGCCGCCGGTGAGCTCACGGATGCGCTTGCCGAACCGCTTCCACTCGCGCGGGTCCTGGTTGTGCTCGTCCTTCCAGAACTTGTAGTCCTCGGCGTTGCGGTCGATGATCGCCTCGGCGCCCATCGCACGGCAGATGTCCGCCTTCTGCGGGCTGGAGACGACACAGATCGGGTTCGCCCCGCCGGCCAGCGCGAACTGGGTCGCGTACGAGCCGAGTCCGCCGCTCGCGCCCCAGATCAGGACGTTGTCGCCCTGCTTCATGCCCGCGCCGTTGCGCGAGACGAGCTGGCGGTACGCGGTGGAGTTGACCAGGCCGGGCGCCGCCGCCTCCTCCCAGCTGAGGTGCTGCGGCTTGGGCATCAGCTGGTTGGACTTGACGAGCGCGATCTCGGCGAGACCGCCGAAGTTCGTCTCGAAGCCCCAGATGCGCTGCTCGGGGTCGAGCATCGTGTCGTTGTGTCCGTCGCTCGACTCGAGCTCGACGGAGAGACAGTGCGCGACGACCTCGTCGCCCGGCCGCCAGGCGTTCACGCCGGGGCCGGTGCGCAGGACGACGCCCGCGAGGTCGGAGCCGATGATGTGGTACGGCAGATCGTGGCGCTTGGTGAGCTCGGAGAGCTTTCCGTAACGCTCCAGGAAGCCGAAGGTGGCCATCGGCTCGAAGATCGAGGTCCAGACGGAGTTGTAGTTCACCGAGCTGGCCATGACCGCCACCAGTGCCTCGCCCGGTCCGAGCTCGGGCACCGGCACGTCCTCGACGTGGAGGGACTTGCGGGGGTCCTTCTCGCGGGTCTCGAGACCCGCGAACATCTCGACCTCGTCCTTGTGCACGGTGACCGCGCGGTACGAGTCGGGCAGGGGAATTGCGGCGAAGTCGGCGGACGTGCTGTCCGTCGACTGGATCGCGTCCAGGATTTCCTTCACGGTGTGCCTCCGGCGAAGCGCGTTTTTGGGAACGCTGAGGGGTACGTCGGGGTGCTGCTTCGGGTGTTGCTGTGGAGGTGTGCCGTCGGTTTCGGCGGGGGTGGAGCGGTGGCAGCGCGGGTGTGCGCGGGAGGTTGCCTGTGACGCAGGCG
Organism: Streptomyces sp. NPDC020681; assembly: GCF_044334895.1. Taxonomy (NCBI): domain Bacteria; kingdom Bacillati; phylum Actinomycetota; class Actinomycetes; order Kitasatosporales; family Streptomycetaceae; genus Streptomyces; species Streptomyces sp. NPDC020681. The sequence continues at coordinate 222,506 of NZ_JBIRTX010000011.1, forward strand.
TCCGGGCGCTCGAACCGATGGTTTGAGGGGACAGCCGGCGTACGAGAGGTCTCTGCACGCCGGCCGCCCGGACTCCTTCAACGTATGGCACGCTGTGCCAGCTCGCAAGACACTGCGTGCCAGTAATTTCTCTCAAGTGTCATCCCGTTGGCACGTATGAGCAACAACGGCCGCCCCGGAGCGGAGCGGCCGTCACCTTGCGTGTGCGGTTGTGTGCGATCAGTTCGCGCTCTCCACGGAAAGGGCGAAGACATGCGCCCGCGCCGTCCCTCCGGCCGGCGCGTTCAGCGTGATCGAGGCGAGCTGCTTCGCCGGGTCCAGCGGTGCCGTCTGGTGGAAGATCGCGGCCTTGGTGCCGACAGCTCCCGTACGGGTGTGGATCTGGCTGGTGCGTACCGCCTCGGTCTCGCCGTTCGCCGGGCCCGACAGCCAGGCCGTGAGCCTGATCTCGACGGTGACCGTCGAGCCGTCGGCGTACGAGAGGGTCGCCGGGGCCGTCACATTGCCGGTGTCACCCGCGCCCAGGACATGCAGCCGGGCATACGCGCCGGCCGGGACGGTGATCTTCTGGCCCGCGGCCACGACATTGTTGTGGGAGCCCTCGCTGCCGTTGGTGAAGGAGAAGGCGATCCCGTCGTCCACCGTCCGGCCGGTCTGCGGCAGTTGCGCCATCGGATAGGTGCGGCCGCTGCCGTCGAAGTCGCCGTCTCCGTAGAACATTTCGGTGGTGATCGCGTCATTGTCGAAATGCCCGGTGAGATCGACCTGGCTCACTCCGCCCGTCTGCCCGAGCGGCGGCAGGCCCCACGGCTCCGCGGGCCGGGTGATCCGTACCGGCTCGACCGTGAGATCCGGGCGTGAGCCCGCCGGATGCACGACCGCCTCGTCGTCCCGGCCGAGCTCCAGCTCCACCTCGCCGCCGCCGAGATCGCGCCACTTCGGAGCCGGGCCGCCGATGCCGGAGACGGTGACCGGGCCGGTGATCGAGTGCCGGACGCGGCACGGCTCGCCCGCCAGGCTCCGCACCCGCACCCAGCGTGTGGTGCCGCCCCGCCGCACCGCGCTGACCAGGAACGCACCCTCCGTACGGAAGTCATGGAGCACCGCGTCCCGCCACTCGCCCGGCACTCCGGGAAAGATCCGGATCGTCGGGCCCCAGCTCTGGCAGAGCATGTCGTGCATGGTCATCGCGCCCGACAGCGGAGTCTCGATGACCGGACCGGCCTCGTAGTACATCGTGTTGGGCTGGATGAACCGGGCCACCAGCTCCCGCAGATGGGTCAGCGCGTCGTCGCCGCGGCCCATCTGCGTGGAGATGGAGGCGGCGCCGGTGAAGCTGTAGCCGCGCAGCGCGCCCTCGAAGCTGATCCAGTGGTGGAGCGAGCGCGCGATCAGATCGCGGTTCTCCGGCTGGTCCCAGTTGACGAGGTAGAGCGGATAGACGGCCAGCATGTGCGAGTAGTGGCGGTGCGACTTCGCGAACGGCACACCGGCGCCGACCATGAAGCCCTTCTCGTCCACCGGAAAGTCCGTGAGTTTCGCCAGTACCTCACGCCACTTCGACTCCAGAGGATCGGTCTTCTTCAGCAGCCTGACCGCCTCCAGGAGCGTGGCACAGCTCCAGCGCAGCAGCGCGAGATCGTAGTTGCAGTCGGGTGCGCTGCCGTACTCCGGCGAGAAGGTCTTCGGCAGATGCAGCCTTCCGTCCGCGCCCGTCGTGAGGAAATGCAGGTAGTAGTTGGTGGAGCGGCGCAGCAGCGGATAGAGCACATCCTCCAGAACGCCCCGGTCCATGGTGTGCCGGTAGGCCAGCCACACGTTGTGCAACGCCCACGGCAGATCGCCGACTTCGGGATCGCCGACGCCCGGCACGCCCACGCTGCCCGCGTCGTCGCACTGCGCGTCGGTGGACCGTCGCAGGCCCGCCGAGTCGTGCCGGTACTCCGGCTTGAGCGCGTCGATCAGGATGTCGGTGTTCTCGGCGAGTGTGCGCGGAATGGCGTCCAGCTCAAGGTGGTTGGAGCCGTACACCGGCCAGTACTCCAGCTGGGCGTTGAGGTTCCACCACACGCTCGGCCATGGAGTCGGCTCCAGCCAGGGGCCCGTCGTCGCCATCACCGGCGCGTGCTCACGTGCCGCGCACGCGAGCTTGTAGAGCTGGATCCAGTAGAAGCTCTGCAGCATCTGGTCCGGCACGGAGACGAAGCTCTTGCGGTAGAAGCGGTGCCACCACTCCCGGTGGGTGCGCAGCAGGCTGGAGTCGGGAAGCGCGGCCGCCTTGCGTACGGCGGTGATCACCCGGCCCTCGGCGTCCGTGCCGGGGTACGAATGCGCCACGGCCAGCAGGAACGTCCGCTCGCGGCCCCTGCGGCGCTCCGTGTGGGCGGATGCCGTCTGCCCGCCCGCGTACAGCGGCTGGGTCACCACGCCGATACCGTCCTCGTCCCTGGTGACGGGCGGCGGATTGGGCGGGAAGTTCTTCGGCGGGTCCTCGCGGACGATCCGCGGGCTGACCGCGGGGGAGGGGCGGAACTCCCACCGGAAGTCCTCCTCGCCCGTGCTCGCCTCGACGGTCGCGAGCAGCAGCGTGCGGTCGTTGTGGACGACCGCACGCAAGTTCAGAGTGCCCTTGTCGGTGGTGACGGTGCCGCGTATCTCGGCGTTCCACAGATCGAGCCGGAGGTCTACGCCGGTGATGGTGCCGACGGGCGTGAGGACCAGATTGCCGACGGGCAGCCGGGCCACGCCCCACTCGTTGCCGAAAGCGGGCCGGTGGTCCTGGACCTCGCTGTGGTGGACGGTGAAGCGGAGGGCGTTCTCGCCGGGTTCGGCGTAGACGATCGAGCCGAGCAGCCCGTTGCCGAGGAACGGGCCTTCGTACCAGGTGCGCGGCAGCCGTTTCCAGATCAGGTCCTGGCCGGCGAGGAAACGTTCCCACTCGCGGTCGGTGCGCATGCCGCGGAGCGGTCCGCAGCGCTGTGAGGTGTCGGCGGCGGTTGCGTTGGCGGCGGGTGCGGCGACGGCCTCGCCTGCCGCCATTCCGCCCGTTGTACCGGCGGCCGCCCCGATGGCCACCTTTCCGAGGAATCCACGTCTGCTTACGGGCACCACTGATCAACTCCGTCCAAAGACGTGCACATTGATCCGATGACTGAATGCTCGTGGAGCGTAGGAAGAGACCAGTGTGGCGTCAAGACGGCGGAATCATCGGGGGACTGAGGCGGTGTGGTGCGAGCCGTCCAACGGATCGCCGCCCAGCGCGGCCACCGGCCACAACGCGCTGGGCCCGCCGACGGGCTCGATGAGCACGTCGGCGGGCCCAGCGACCTCCTGCTACCGCACGCGACGCCGGCGGACGAGAACCAGCGCCAGCGCGCCGAGCGCGACCGCGGAACCCGCGGCTATGGCCGGTACGAGCATGGCGGAACCCGTGCCGGCGAGGTTGCCGCCGCTTGTGCTTCCGGTGCCGCCCGTGGCGCTGGAGCCGCCGCTCGACGACGAGCCGCTGGTGGAGCCGCCCGCCGAGCCGCCGGCCACCGAGCCGCCAGAGGTGCCCGAACCGCCCGTTCCGCCCGTGGTCGAGCCGCCGGGCGCCGCCTTCGCGGTCACCGTCAGCCGCGCCGTGCTGTTGGTCTTCGAGCTCGAAGCGACCGCGAGGACCACGCCCTTCACGTTCGCCAGCGGCTCTGTCGCCTTCAGGGTGAACGCGTACAACTGCTGCTTGCCGGAAGGCAGTTCGGCAGATCCGCCACACCGGTAGACCGTGCCCGTCGGCACGGCCATGCCGGTCCACTCGTCCCGCCAAGCGGCCTTCTCGCAGCCCTCGCCGGCCCGGACGACCGTGAGTCCCTTCGGGATCTCGGCGTAGACGGTCGTCTGCCCGGCCGGGACCGTCTTGCCGCTCCGGTTCTTGATCCCGACCTCGGCGCCGATCTCTTTGCCCACCTGCGTGTTCACCGTGGGGGCGACCGCCGCGAGATCAGGGCCCTTCGGGCTGTGGAAGCCGAGGATCACATAGTGGTCCCAGATGTGGTCCGGGTCGACGGGGCGCGGCACCCTCGGCACGGTGGACGGCGCCTTGGTCGCGAGCTTCGCGGGAGCGGACTTGCCCTGTACATGGCGCGCCTGCTTCCCGTTCGCCTCCTCGACGCTGATCTCCGCCCGGCCCGCGGTCGTGTACCGCACCAGCGCCGACGCGAGCGCCGGAGACACCTCGTACGTCGTGCCGGGCAGGATCGGTGTGTTGAACTCGCACACCGCGCCGGTCCGCGGCGACTTCGGGTTCTTCGGGTCCTTCAGCCAGTACCAGCAGTTCTTGTGGTCGCCGGGCAGCACCACCGTGCCGTCGCCGTCGAAACCGCTGATGGTCACCCGCAGGCCCCGCAGCGTCTTCGCCCCGATGTTCGTGACGTCGAAGGGGATCGGGGCACGTCCTCCGGTCGGGACATCGACGCCGTACGACGCGGGGAATCCGCCGACGACCAGCTGGTCCTTGTCCGCGACGGTCACATCGAGCTTCCCGGGGCCTTCGGCCATCGCTGCGTTGTCGGCCTCCGTCCGGTAGGTGATGACGCCCTTGTCCTGCACGGTCGTACCGAGCTTCGGACGGGCGAAGAACGGCACGTAGGCCTCCGGGTCGCCCAGGCCGTCCGGCATCTTCACCGGGCAGGTGGCGACATCGCCCACGACCTTGCACTCCGACCGGAACCGGAACTCCGCCATCTGCTTCGCGCCGCTCGTGTCGATCACGACCTCGACGCCTGTGATCGGCTTCTTGTCCGGGCGCTCGCCGGAGATGCCCAGCTCATACGTCCGGTAGTGCGCCTCGGTGAGTGCTCCTGCGGCCCGTGGCAGCGCTCCCTGCGGCTGCCATCCGCTCAGCTGGAGGACGGCCGGCAGCGGCTCCTCCGCGTGGCTGGGCGGCGCGATCACCGCACCTGCCCCGAGCATGGCGAGCGCCGCGCCGCCGACGGCGACGCGGCGTACACGCCAGGTCTTCCAAGAATTCATCTGGTTCCGGTCCTCTCCAACTGACGAAGACGGAGACCAACACCTGTTGCCCCCGTGCCAGTTGGACACCCGATGCGTCGACCGGGTTGTACTGAGGCGGCGTCAGACAGCCCCTCCGGATCGCCGGACCATTCCGCGGACCTTCAGCTCAGGCGTCAGTCCTGCCGTCGCCCAGCGCCCGCTCGATCGTGCGCATGACCTCGTCGAGAGGAGCGTCGGTACGCGCCACCGTCACCAGTACGTCGCCGCTGGTACGCGCCGACACCGCCACCGGCCCCGTTCGCTCGGCCGGCTCGGCGCGCTCGCCCTGCGGCGTGCGGCCCGCGCCGATTCCGCTGCCGAAGGTGTCGCGGACGATCGCGAACGCGTGGTCGAGCTGGGTCTCCACATCGCCCTGGCCGCCCGCCCGCAGCCAGCGGCGCAGCACATGGTTGTGCGCGGTGACGACCGCGGACGCGGCCACCTCCGCCAGCAGCGGGTCGTCATTGCCGTCGTGGTGGTCGCGCTCGTCGAAATGGCCCAGCAGATAGCGGGTGAACAGCCGCTCGTAGCGGGCCACCGAGGCGATCTCGCGCTCGCGCAGCGTCGGCACCTCGCGGGTGAGGCGGTAGCGCTCGACGGAGACCGCGGGCGAGGCCGCGTACATCTTCATGACTTCCTTGATGCCACGGCACACCGTGTCGAGCGGATGCTCGTGGGCCGGCGCCGCGTTGAGCACCGCCTCGGCGCGTACGAGTGTGTCGTCGTGGTCCGGGAAGATCGCCTCTTCCTTCGAGCGGAAGTGCCGGAAGAAGGTCCGGCGTGCGACCCCGGCCGCGGCGGCGATCTCGTCGACCGTTGTCGCCTCGTACCCCTTGGTCGCGAAGAGTTCCATGGCCGCCGCCGCCAGCTCGCGCCGCATCTTGAGGCGCTGCGCGGCGGCACGGCTGCCTGCGGCACTTTCCGGGGCGTCGGTCGTGGCGCGGGAACGGCTGGGCTTGGCGGGCTGGGGCATGACCTGAACGTACTGCATTCGTGCAGGAGAGCGCGCCTGTGGGTGAGTGACCGCGCCCCCTTCCGGGGCGGGCGGCGGGCCGCTCGAAGGGCCGAGCAGCCCGCCCCAGTCCGCGGTGCTGTCAGCGCCTGGCATATTCGCGGAAGCCACGGCCCGTCTTCCGGCCGAGGCAGCCCGCGGCCACCAGATGCTCGAGCAGCGGCGCCGGCGCCAGACCCGGGTCGCGGAACTCGCGGTGCAGCACCTTCTCGATCGCGAGCGAGACGTCGAGACCGACCACGTCGAGCAGTTCGAACGGCCCCATCGGATAGCCGCCGCCCAGCTTCATCGCGGCGTCGATGTCGTCCAGCGACGCGTAGTGCTCCTCGACCATCTTGATCGCGTTGTTGAGGTACGGGAACAGCAGCGCGTTCACGATGAAGCCGGCGCGGTCGCTGCAGTCCACCGGGTGCTTCTTGATCTTCGTGGTGACCTCGCGGACCGTGGCGTGGACCTCGTCCGAGGTCAGCACCGTACGGACCACCTCGACCAGCTTCATCGCGGGAGCCGGGTTGAAGAAGTGCATGCCGATCACGTCCTGCGGGCGCGAGGTGGCGCGGGCGCAGGCCACGACCGGCAGCGAGGAGGTCGTGGTGGCGAGAACCGCGCCCTCCTTGCAGACCTTGTCGAGGGTCGCGAACAGCTGCTGCTTGATCTCCAGGTCCTCGGCGACGGCCTCCACCGCGAGATCGACCTCCGCGAAGGTGTCGAGCGAACCGGCCGGAGTGATCCGGGCCAGCGTCTGCTCGGCGACCTCGGCCGTCATCCGGCCCTTGTCGACAGAGCGCGAAAGAGACTTGGTGATACGGGACTTGGCCGTCTCCGCCTTCTCCAGGGAGCGGGCGGCGAGCACCACGTCGTAACCGGCCTTCGCGAAGACCTCCGCGATACCGCTCGCCATGGTGCCGGAACCGGCCACGCCGACGGTACGGACCTCACGACTGCCGCTCGTCGTCCCGCCCGCCGGCTGCGGGGTCTGGGCGTCCGGCACCAGCACCGAGGTGCCCGGCCCGGCGTACGTGTAGAAGCCGCGGCCCGCCTTGCGGCCGGTCAGGCCCGCCTCGCTGAGCTGCTTGAGGATCGGTGCGGGCGCGTGCAGCCGGTCGCGGGACTCGGAGTACATCGCGTCCAGGACCGTACGCGCGGTGTCGATGCCGATCAGGTCGAGCAGCGCGAGCGGGCCCATCGGCAGCCCGCAGCCCAGCTTCATCGCGGCGTCGATGTCCTCGCGGGACGCGTACTTGGCCTCGTACATCGCCGCGGCCTGGTTGAGATAACCGAAGAGCAGCCCGTCGGCGACAAACCCGGGCCGGTCGCCGACCGCGACGGGCTCCTTGCCGAGCTCACGGGCGAGAGTGGTGACGGCCTCGACGGCGTGCGGCGCGGTCAGCACCGAGGAGACCACCTCGACCAGCTTCATCGCGGGAGCCGGGTTGAAGAAGTGCAGGCCGAGGACGCGCTCCGGGTGGGCGGAGTCGGCGGCCAGCCGGGTCACGGACAGGGCGTTCGTGCCGGTGGCGATGATGGCGGTCGGGCGGACGATGCCGTCCAGCGCACGGAAGACCTGCTGCTTGGCCTCGTACGACTCGGACACCACCTCGATCACAAGATCCGCTTCGGCGGCGGCCTGCAGGTCGGAGAAGGTGCGAAAGCGGGCGAGGGTGGTGCGGCGCTCCTCCTCGGTGATCCGCTCACGCTCCACGGCACGCGCGGTGGAGGCTTCGAGCGAGCGGACGGCCAGACCGGCGGCCGCGTCGCTGATGTCGATGCCGATGACCTCGCGGCCGGCGCGGGCGAGGACCTCGGCGATGCCGGTGCCCATGGTTCCGAGGCCGACGACGGCAATGGTGTGGAGAGGGATGTCCATCGGGGGACTCCAGGGATGAGTGACGACTGAGGGGGAGGTGCGCGCGGGGGAAACGCCTCGGGTGCCGGAGGGCACATGCCGAATGGCGCACGGCGCACGTCAATGCGGGTCGTGGTGCAGGGCTGACGGACTCTGTCCCGGAGTCACGTCGTGTGTGGTGCGGAACTGCACACCACGGTGCTTTGCCTAACCGACTGCACTCGCGGTGGCTGCGTCACCAGGCCACCGGAGCTGTGCGGGGGGTTACCCGCTCACTTGAGATTAACTCGCCAGTAACGAGCGCGCCAGACCTGGGCGGGTGTGATCTGGATCGCCGAGGTCGCCGCTACGCTCGGCGGCATGGACGAGGAGTTACGGTCGCTGGCGCAGCGGCTGCGGCGGGAGTCGGGCGGCTCGGTGGCGTACGAACGGCTGCTGGCCACGGAAGACGGCGAGGAACTCGCGGGCGTCCTCACCGAACTTGAACGGCCGCTGTGGGCAAGGGAAATGGCCGCGTTCCGGCTCGGCTGCGCGGGCGACCGGCGGGCCTTCGAATCGCTGGTCCTGCTGCTCAACCACCGCGACCCAGAGCGCTGTGTCTCCGCGGCCCATGCGCTGGCCAGGCTGGCCGACCCCCGTACGTCCCGCGCGGCGGCCGCGCTCGCCACGAACGAGCTGCGCGTCGCCTACGCACTGGTCCCGGTCCGCCTGCTCACCCGCCTGCGCGCACCGGAGTCCGTCCCGGCGCTGATCACCGTCCTCCGCCGCAGGCTGTCCCCCGGCGACCCGCACTGGCGGGTGGCACTGGCCTGCGTGGAGGGCCTGGGCGCGCTCGGCGACAAACGAGCGGCGGACATACTCAAGACGGCCCGCACTCACCCGCGCCTGACGGCGGCGGCGGAGGCGTCCCTGGCCCGCCTGCGCTGAAGGCCGCGGGAGCGCGGTCACGGCACCGGCGAAGCGTGGGCCTTGCCGCAGTCGCGCGCGGCTCAGTCGGCCGCTGCTGCCGCGTTCCCGGCTAACCGGCGAGATCCCGTGTGCGTACCGGACCTCTGGGACCGCGACCCCGTCCACCTCGTACGGCTCTTCCGCGCCGTCCGGCGCGAAGCCCGCCTTCTCGTAGAAGCGGCGCGCCCGGTCGTTCTCCTTCAGGACCCACAGCCGCATCCGCCGGAAGCCGTCCGCACCCGCGCGGGCGGTCAGCTCGGACATCAGCGCCCTGCCCACACCCGTCCCCACCTGCTCCGGCAGCACGTATATCGCGTACAGCTCGCTCTGGTCCGCGGTCGCGTCCTCGTCCCGGCCCGGACCGAAGCAGCCCCAGCCGACCACCGTCCCGTCCCGCTCGGCGACGACATTGGTCACCGCGCCGCCGCCCTCGGCGAAGAAACCCCGGCGCCGCTCCGCGTCCTCCGCGATGCTCATCCGGTCCAGATGCGGCTGCGGCATCAGCCCGGCGTAGGCGTGCTGCCAGCCCCGCACCCGCACCGCGGCGACCGCCTCGCAGTCCTCGACCGTCATGTCCCTGATGCGGACATCCATCCGTCAGCTCTCCCCGGTCTCGCCGACGAGCGCGAACGCCTCGATCTCCACCAGCAGTTCGGGCCGGAACAGCGCCGCCACCTGGACCGCCGAGCTCGCCGGCAGCCGCTCCGCGTCGAAGACCTCGTCCCGGGCGGCGCGCACCGCCGGCAGGTGCGCGACATCGGTGACGAAGTACGTCAGCTTCACCACGTCCTCGAAACCCGCGCCCGCCGCGGCCAGACAGCGCCTGATGTTCTCGAACACCCGCCGCGCCTGCGCCGCCGGATCGCCCTCGCCCACGACCTTGCCGTCCTCGTCGAACGCGCACTGCCCGGATATGGCGACGAACCGGCCGCTGCCCCATACGACATGGCTGTAGCCGGTGCCGGGAGCGACGCCTTCGGGGGCCCGCACATGAGTGAGTCGCGTAGTCATGTGTGCATCCTTGCGCACACCACTGACAATCCCCGAGCGGATATCGCCGTCCGGTGGGCGGTGCCGGTGGACGGCTCCGAACTTCTCGCGTGGGCGGCTCCGGCGGCGGCTACAGCAGCGTCAGCTGCGTCGGCTCGGACACCGTCTCGGCCGCGTCCGTCTCCCGCACCGCCCTGATCCGCCGCGGCATCCCGCGGTCCGCCGGCCCGATCCCGAACTCCGCCGCCAGTTCGTGCACATGGCGGGTGATCCGGCGCTGGTACCACTTCGGCGCGTACGAGCCCTCCGCGTACAGCCGCTCGTAGCGCGGCACCAGATGCGGATGGTGCTGCGCCAGCCACGCCATGAACCACTCGCGCGCACCGGGCCGCAGATGCAGCACGAGCGGCGTCACCGATGTCGCCCCGGACGCCGCGATCGCCCGTACCGTCGCCCGCAGTTGGTCGGGGTGGTCGCTGAGGAACGGAATCACCGGCGCCATCAGCACTCCGCAGCCGATCCCGTGGTCCGTGAGCGTGCGTACGACGTCCAGGCGGCGCTCGGGCGCGGGTGTGCCCGGCTCGACCGTGCGCCACAGCGTCTGGTCGGTGAAGCCGACCGACACGGAGATGCCGACCTCGGTCACCTCCGCCGCCTGTAGCAGCAGGTCCAGATCGCGCAGGATCAGCGTCCCCTTGGTGAGGATCGAGAACGGATTCGCGTGGTCGCGCAGGGCCGAGATGATGCCCGGCATCAGCCGGTAGCGCCCTTCCGCCCGCTGGTAGCAGTCGACGTTCGTGCCCATCGCGACATGCGCGCCCTGCCACTGCCGGGAGCCGAGCTGGCGGCGGAGCAGATCGGGCGCGTTGATCTTCACCACGATCTGGGAGTCGAAACCGAGACCGGTGTCGAGGTCCAGATAGCTGTGGGTCTTGCGGGCGAAGCAGTACACGCAGGCGTGCGAACACCCGCGGTACGGATTGACGGTCCACTCGAACGGCATCCGCGAGGCGCCCGGCACCCGGTTCAGGATCGACCGGGCGCGGATCTCGTGGAACGTGATGCCGCGGAACTCGGGTGTGTCGAAGGTCCTGGTGGTCACGGCGGACGTACCGAAAAGCGCGGTGTCCCCGGCCGTGGTGGGGTTCTCGACCAGATTGTCCCAGCGCATGGTCGCCTCCTGGTTGGCACTGACCTCAGAATAGAACACGTGTTCCCATGATCACCGCAACCCCTGAGCCCGGGTGGTGCCGGAACCCAGGATTTGGGCCCCCGCACCCAAGGTGATTGGCTAGGCCCTGTCCGGTTGATCAGGCCGGATCAGTGAGCGGGGTCTGGCGCGTGCGATCGCAAGGCGGAGGAAGGAGTCGACGCGGAGCGTCGGCGACTGACGACAACGCGGCGAGCGGGCGTGCCAGGGCACGCGAGCCCGGCAAGATCGACTGGACAGGGCCCTGCCGCACCCCCGAACAACGAGTGCTGGAGGAACGGCGATGGCGCAGGTCGAGGCCACTACGGAACGGATCATCGCGGCGGACGCGGAGAAGGTGTTCGACGCGCTGGCCGACTACACGAACACCCGCGCGAAGGTGCTGCCCGAGCACTTCAGCGAGTACGAGGTCCGTGAGGGCGGCGACGGCGAGGGCACCCTCGTCCACTGGAAGCTCCAGGCGACCAGCAAGCGCATCCGCGACTGCCTCCTCGAGGTGTCCGAGCCGACCGACGGACAGCTCGTCGAGAAGGACCGCAACTCCTCGATGGTCACCACCTGGACCGTGACCCCGGCCGGCGAGGGCAAGTCCCGGGTCGTCGTCTCCACCGTCTGGAACGGCGCGGGCGGCATCGGCGGATTCTTCGAGAAGACCTTCGCCCCCAAGGGACTCGGCCGGATCTACGACGCGGTGCTCGCCAAGCTCGCGGCCGAGGTCGAGAAGTAGCCCACGTCCACCGTCCCGCCTGCTCCAACTCTCACCGTTACGAGTGGTTTTCCCCGCGGCGTCGTGACGCGCCCCGCGCGCCACGGGTCGCGGGAAAGCCCCTGATGAGCGCCTGACGCGCGCCCCGTCAGGGGCAGTTGGGCCCTACGGCGCGCCCCTGCTCCGGATAACGTCCCGCTTGCTCCCCGTTGGCGTGCAATGCGAAGAATGACGCCGCGCAGCCGCGACGAGGGGAGCAGTGACGTGGGCGGGATCACTCTGGTGAAGGACGGGCAGGCCGCTCCGGCCGCGGCCGCACCGCCGCCTCCTGCTGAACCGGCCGAGGTCACCGCGCTCAGCCCGCGCCGCGTACGCCTTGTCTTCTGCGGCCTCATGCTCGCGCTGCTGCTCGCCGCGCTCGAGCAGATGATCGTCGCCACCGCTCTGCCGAAGATCGTCGGAGAACTGCACGGCCTCGACCGGATGCCCTGGGCGATCACCGCCTATCTCCTGACCGCCACCATCGGCCTGCCCGTCTACGGCAAACTCGGCGATCTCTACGGCCGCAAGGGCGTCTTCCAGTTCGCGATCGTCGTCTTCGTCGTCGGTTCCGCGCTGGCCGGCTGGTCACGCAGCATGGACCAGCTCATTGCCTTCCGCGCCATCCAGGGCATCGGCGCCGGCGGCCTCATGATCGGCGTCCAGGCGATCATCGCGGACATCGTCCCGGCCAGGGACCGCGGCCGTTTCATGGGCCTCATCGGCGCGGCGTTCGGCCTCGCGTCGGTCGCCGGACCACTCCTCGGCGGCTTCTTCACCGACCATGCCTCCTGGCGCTGGTGTTTCTACTTCAACGTTCCGTTCGGCCTGGTCACCCTGATCGTGGTGACCGCCGTCCTCAAACTCCCCAAGCCCGCCTCCCGGGGCCGGTTCGACGTGCTCGGCGCTCTCTTCCTCGCCGGGGCCTCCACTTGCCTGGTCCTGCTGACCAGTTGGGGCGGCACGGAGTACGCGTGGGACTCGGACGTCATCCTCGGCCTCGCCGCCGGCGCCGCCGGAACGACCCTGCTCTTCCTGGCCGTCGAGTCCTTCGCGCCCGAACCGATCATTCCGCTGCGGCTGTTCCGCGACTCGGTCTTCACCGTCACCAGCCTCGTCGGGGCCGTCGTCGGCGTCGCGCTCTTCGGCGCGGCGAGCTATCTGCCGACCTTCCTGCAGATGGTCGACGGGGCCAGCGCCACCGAGTCCGGGCTGCTGATGCTGCCGATGATGGGCGGCATCGTCGTCGCCTCCGTCGTCTCCGGCCAGCTGATCAGCCGCACCGGGCGCTACAAGATCTATCCCCTGCTCGGCAGCGCGATCTCCGTGGCCGGCATGTGGCTGCTGTCGCGTCTGGAGACCGACACACCGAGGCTCGAGTACAGCATCTGGCAGGCCGTTCTCGGCGTCGGTATCGGACTGGTCATGCCGGTGCTGATCCTCGCCGTGCAGAACTCCGTGCCGCCCGCCGACCTCGGCACCGCCACCAGCGCCAACAACTACTTCCGGCAGATCGGCGGCAGCGTCGGCGCGGCCGTCTTCGGCACCCTCTTCGCCAACCGGCTCACCGACGCACTCGCCGACCGCCTGCCGGACGGCACGGGCCTCCCGGACGGGACATCTGCCGAGGCCTCGTCCATCACTCCGCAACTCGTCCACGCCATGCCGCCCGCCGTACGCGACGGCTATGTCCAGGCGTACGCGGACGCGATGCCGCGGATCTTCCTCTACCTGGTGCCGGTGCTCGTCGTCGGCCTGCTCATCGCCTTCTTTCTCAAGGAGAAACCGCTGGTGTCCCACAACGCATCCGCCGAGGGGACCGCTACGGTGCCCCAGGCCCGCAGCGCGCCCACGTACATCTCGGGTCTGCCGGTCTGCGGCACGGTCCAGCACCACGACGGCAGCACCGTGCCGCGCGCCGCCCTCACCCTCATCGACGTGACGGGACACCAGATCGGACGCGGCGCGAGCGGCGAGGACGGGCGCTATGCGCTGAGCGTGCCAGGACCGGGTTCGTACGTCATGATCGCGGCGGCCGGCGGACACCAGCCGCAGGCCGTCACCGTCGTGGTCGGCGAGCGGACCGTGGAGCTCGACGTCGTACTCGGCGGTGCCGGCCGGCTCGCCGGCAGTGTCGTCACCGCGGACGGCACGCCCGTGCGCGATGCCGCGGTCACGCTCACCGACGTACGCGGCGACGTGGTCGCCACCACGCGCAGCGGCCGCGAGGGCGGCTATGTGATCACGGAACTGGTCGCGGGGGAGTACACGCTCGCCGCGAGCTCCCCCGCGTTCCGGCCGGCCGCGCTTCCGGTGAGCGTGCAGGCGGCCCGCGAGACGCGGCAGGACATCGAACTGGCCGGCGGGGCGGTGCTGAAGGGCACCGTGCGGGCCGGCGGCGGCCGACCGGTCCAGGAGGCGCGCGTGACACTGCTGGACGCCGCCGGGAATGTGGTGGACACGCTCACCACGGGCCCCGACGGCACCTTCCGGTTTGTCGATCTGTCGTCCGGCGAGTACACGGTGATCGCGGCGGGCTATCCGCCGGTGGCCACAGTCCTGCAGGTGGCGGGCGGGGGGCGCACGGAACGCGATCTCCAACTGGGGCACGAGGACTGACCGATGGTCAGTTTCGCGCGGGCGCACGACCTATTCGGCCGTTGCCCGGCGCCCCGTGTCCGCGCCGCCGTACGGTGGTGGCAAGGCCGCAGAGAGTAGCGGCGGGGAAGGAGCCTCCACCCATGGACAGTGGTGTTCCGCCGACACCGCCACAGCAGTACGCAGTGGCCGGCCGGATTCCGCTTGCCGTGGTCGTCGTGGACGGTGACGGACTGGTCTCGCACTGGTCAACCGGCGCCCGGCGGCTGTTCGGCCCGGCCAAGGAGGAGGCGGTGGGACAGCCCGCCGCCGAGTTACTCCCGGTCTCCGGAGCGCTCGCCGACGAGTACGAGTACGAGTCGTACGACGGCTGCGGCGGCCTCGGCCCCGGCCTCGACGCCTCGCTGAACGGGCTCACCTCCTACCCCGCGGCGGGACGCGCCCGCCTCTCCGACCCCGGGCGCGACCGGATCGACGTGCTGTGGTGGGCGTATCCGATGGTCGGACCCGGCGAGGAGCGGCTGCTCGTACTGGCCGCGGACGCCGACCAGTTCACCGGCGAGGACGAGAGCGTCGAGCGCATAGCGCCGGGGTTCGCGCTGCACACCGAATTCCCGGGCTCCGACGAACTGGCGCGCAGGCTCCCGGAGATCCTGCCGAGCATGAGCGTCCAGGAGTCGACGCGGATCGTCTCGCAGGTCCTCGATCTCGGCTATCCCGTGCTGGAGTTCAGCCATCACGACCGGGTGCCCGTCACGCCGGACTGGGGTGTGCCGAGGCGGGCGGAGCGCATCGCACGGCAGCGCAGGGCCGAGAAGGCCGTAGCCGCCGGGCAGCTGGTGGACGCCGCCGACCTGGAGCAGGACCTCGAGTACGCGGCGGTGCGCGAACGGCTCGAGTTCCTCAACGAGGTGAGCGGCCGCATCGGTTCCTCGCTCGACCTCTCCCGTACGATCCAGGAAGTCAGCGCCGCCGTCGTGCCGCGCTTCACCGATGTCGCGGGCACCTATCTGCGCGAGCAGGTCATCGCCGGTGAAGGCTTCCCGGACGGTCCGCCGGACGCCACCACGCTGTGGCACCGGGTCGCGGTCGAGCATGTCGACGAGCCGGGCCGCTGGGACGATGTGGTGCCGGTCGGCGAGTCGATGCCGTTCCCGGAACACACGCCGTTCTTCCAGTGCATGACCACCGGGGACCCGGTGCTGGTGCCGCGGATCAGCGAGCAGATGGGCACGGCCATCGCCTCGCAGTTCGAGAAGCGCGACATCCGGCCACTGATCAACGGCCGTTCGATGCTGGTCGTGCCGCTGAAGGCACGCAATGTGGTCCTCGGCTTCATGGTTCTGCTGCGCCACCCGCGGCGGGCCGTGTTCAACGACATGGACCGGGTCACCGGCGCCGAACTGGCAGCCCGCGCCGGGCTCGTCCTCGACAACGCCCGGATGTACACCTACCAGGAGAACGTCGCCGAGACGCTCCAGGACTCGATGCTGCCGCAGGTCACTCCCCGGATGCCGGGCTGCGACACCGCCACCCGCTATCTGCCGGGCACGCTGCTCGGCCGGGTCGGCGGCGACTGGTTCGACACCGTGAAGCTGCCGGGTTCGCGTACCGCGCTGGTGGTCGGCGACGTGATGGGCCACGGCCTGAACTCGGCCGCGATGATGGGCCAGTTGCGTACCGCCGTGCAGACCATGGCCGCTCTCGATCTGCCGCCCGAGCAACTGCTGCGGAATCTCGACGATCTCGCTCAGCGCCTCGGCGAGCACTACCTCGCGACCTGCCTGTACGCGGTCTACGACCCGATCCGCGGCGAACTGCAGATGGCGAACGCGGGACATGTGCCGCCGGTGATCGTCCGCGCGGCAGAGGGGCGCAGCGAGCTGCTGGAACTGCCGACCGGAGCACCGATCGGCGTCGGAGGCGTGCCGTTCGAGAGCGTCCGCGTGCCCGTCGGGCCCGGCGACCGGCTGGTGATGTGCACCGACGGACTGGTGGAGGTGCGCGGCGAGGACATAGGAGTCGGCCTGGCGACGCTCTGCGAGTCCGCCGCGCACCCCGCGGCCTCCATGGACGACGCCTGCGACACCATCATCCGCGCGCTCAACACCAGAGGCGGGCGCAAGGACGACGTGGCCCTGCTGATGGCGCGGCTCAACGGCATCGCCGACGAGTCGGTTGCCGTCTGGGAGCTGTCGCTGGAGCCGCTGGAGGCGGCCCGCGCGCGCCGGCTGGTCCGTGAGCAGCTGACCTCCTGGGGGCTCGGCGATCTGAGGGAGACGGCGGAGCTGCTGGTCAGCGAAGTGGTCACCAATGCCGTACGGCATGCGAGCGGCCGACGCGGTCAGCTGCGGCTGGTCCGGGCGGAGTCGCTGCTGTGCGAGGTGGCCGACGAGGACCACACGCTGCCGACGCTGCTGGATTCCCGTCCGTCCGACGAAGTGGGCCGAGGGCTGCGGGTGGTGAGCCGTCTGGCGCGGGAGTGGGGCACGAGCCGCACGACCGACGGCAAGACGGTCTGGTTCGAGCTTGCGCTGCCCTAGGGTCTGTCGGCTGGATCTTGCCGGGCTCGCGTGCCCTGGCACCGCGCCTCGCCGCGTTGTCGTCGGTCGGCATGGCTCCGCCATGCCTCCCTCCTCCGCCTTGCGATCCACGACACCAGACCCCGCTCACTGACCCGGCCTGATCCAGACGACAGGCCCTGGCGCCGTGTTGTGTGAGAGCCCGGTCCCCGGGTCGAACGCCGCGTGAAGGAATGCATCAGGTCCTTGTCGCCGCAACCCGGGAGCGATAGACCGATCTTGACGTCGTGTCACACCCTGGGGAGCTGGTCATGAGCGTGACGAGTCAGTACAAGGACGCCTGGGAAGGATTCTGGCGAGAGGCGTCCGGCGAACAGGGAGCGGTCTTCTGGGACGCCGAGCCTGCGCTCACCGCGGGACTGCATCTGGCGCTCTACGAACCGCATGTGGACAGCCCCACGCTCCCGCTTCTGGACCTCGGCTGCGGCAACGGCACGCAGACCCGCTTCCTCGCCGACCGCTTCCCGAAGGCGGTCGGGGTCGATCTGGCGGCCGCGGCGATCGAGCTCGCCAGGGGCCAGGAGAAGTCCGCGGGCGGCGCGATCCCGTCGGGCGAGCTGGACTTCCTCGAGCTCGACGCGGTCGACGGCCAGTCGGTCGCGGAGCTGCACACCGAACTGGGCGACTGCAACGTCTATATGCGCGGCGTGCTCCACCAGTTGGAACCGCAGGACCGGCAGCCGCTGGCCGACGCGATTGCCGTACTGCTCGGCGAGCGCGGGCGCGGCTTCGTGGTGGAGCTCGCGGAGGCGGCCGGTGGAAAGCTGATGCGGCTGGCGCAGTCGCCGTCGGGGCCGCCGCCGAAGCTTCAGCCGGTGCTTCGGCACGGCATCGTGCCGGGCGCGGTGGCCGACGCGGAGGTCGTCGACTTCCTCAGTACGGCAGGGTTGTCGGTCCTGGCGAGCGGCGATCTGCCGTTGACGACGACGGAGTACGAGGCGGACGGCTCGCGTATCGAGCTGCCGTCGAAGTGGCTGGTCGTCGGCCGGAACGGCTGAGTCGGTCCGAAGTCGCCTGGCTGTCAGTGGAATTGACGTAGCGTCAGGCCAGCTCGGACCCCCACCCATCGATGGAAAATTGGTCTGGACCACGCGGGCCGGGAGCGGTTAGGGTGCGTGATGCCCGGCCAACTCTGCTGATGGGACCCGTCCGTGATCGACATAGTGGTGGTGCTCAGGGCCGAGGACGCGGTTCTCGACTTCCTCTCCGTGCTCGACGCAGCCCAGGGCCAGGAAGTCCATGTGCTGTGCGGCGACGCCGTGAAGCAGATCGCTCTGCCGGCGGAGAGCGATCTCACCGAGCGGCTCGCCTTACTCGCCGGGTACGTGAGGCCCGTCGACGAGGCGGCCGCCTCGCCCGGACCCAAAGCCCTCGCCGCCCTGATCGAGCGGTCCGCCGCCGGCCGGCCCGCGCGCCTGTGGACGCACTCGCCCGCCGACAACCGCCGCAGCAGAGGCCAGCTCGGCAGGGACGCAGCGGCCGCCGGACACGGACTTCCCGTGCAACACGCCGTCGGCTACTCGCCCTTCCTCCAGTTCAGCAGCGACCTCGACCGACCGCTCGACCGCGCCCGGATCCGCGCGAAACTCGACTTCGTCAACCGGCACTGCGGCCATCTGCTGCGCACCGAATCACCGCAGCACCGGATCGAAACCGCGCGAGTCCCGGCGACCGAACGCTTCTTCACCGCCGACGCCGACGAACGCGAGCGGCTGTTCGCGCTGCTGGCGAGCCTCGACGACGCCGCGGCATCGGTCGACGACCCCTGGGAGTTCGCCACCTCCGCGTACGAGCAGGAACGGCTGGACGCCACCACCGCCTGGATCTCCGGCATGTGTGCGCCCGACGACGGCCCGCTGATCGAGGTCGGCGCCTGTGAAGGCGCGCTCACGGACAGGCTCGCGGGCAAGGGCTTCACCGTCGACGCCACCGAGCCCAATCCGCTCTTCCACCGCCGGCTGGCCGAACACGTCGGCCCCGGCGTCCGCGTACACCAGAACGATCTCGAAGCGCTGGCCGCCGAACCGCGGCTGCCCGGCGCCGCGTACCTGCTGATCGAGATGCTCTACTACGGCCAGGACCTCGATCTGCTGGACGGTCTGCCGACCGATCTCGTCTTCATCGCCCTGGAGCCGGAAGCGCTCGCCGCACGGCTGCGTCCCTGGCTGGAGACCTCGGCGGTCTGGGACCGGACCGCCGAGACACAACTGGTCTTCCCGGCCCTCGAGTCCGTCTGCGGCGGCCGCGCCTTCCTCAGCAAACGCGGAAGCGTCGGCGTTCTGCTGCGCCGCCGTACCGCCTCCCGCTGACGCCGTCCCGCCGGAGAACGCTGTGTACGACGTCTGTGTCGGCCTCGGATACCACTGCGAATCGACCTACCAGATCCGCCGGATCACCGGCAGCGACCGGGCCCACTTCTTCGACTGGCTCGATCTCGAATTCGAGTCCGTACTCGAGACGATCGCCGCCGACTTCGGCAACGTCCTGCGTCCCGGGCTGACCGAACCGTTCAGCGACGGGGCCTGCGCGCTGGACCGGGGCTCCGACATCCGCTTCTTCCATGAATTCCACTCCTTCGACGGCGGTCCGCTGACCGCCGAAGACATCCGCCGGCAGCTCCCGGCGGTGCGAGCGAAGTTCGACCATCTCGCCTCCCGCTGGCGCGCGTTGACCGCGTCCACCGAGCGGGTGCTCTATGTCCACCACGACGCCTTCGACGAACTGAGCGCCGCTGATCTGAAGCGGCTGCGCGGACTGCTCACCGCTCTCTACCCGGCCCACCGGTGCGCGTTGCTGTGGCTGCGCCGTACACCGCCGGCGGATGCCGACTCCCTCCCGCCCGGCATCGCCTGGGGCACTGTCGCCGGGGTACCCGGCCGCTGGGAAGGCGACGACGAAGCATGGGACACCGCCTTCGCCTCGCTGGACCCGCGCTCGCTCTGGCCCGACTGACCGTTCCACCCACTGATTTCCGAGGAATTCATGTCTGTCTCCGCACCTCACTCCTGGCGCACCGTCGTGCTTTCGCCGCACTTCGACGACGCGGCCCTCTCGCTCGGCGGGCTGCTGCTCGCACTGCCGGGCCCGGTCGCCGTCGTCACCGTCTACGGCGGCGCACCGGCCGCCGATGCCCCGACGTCCTGGTGGGACAGCTCCTGTGGCTTCTCCTCGCCGGCCGAGGCGCACCGCAGCCGCCGCGCCGAGGACGCCGCGGCCTGCGCACGCCTCGGCGCCGAGCAGGTCGTACTCGACCACCCGGACGGCCCGTACGCCGACAGCGGTGAACTCACCGGCCTGGACCGCCTCCTGAAGAGCCTCGACCCCAGCACGCGCGTGCTCGTTCCGCTCGGCACCAACCAGCCGGACCACGCGACCGTACGGCTGCGCGCCACGCGGGTCCTCGCCGACCTGGGCGCGCCGCTGCCGTGGGTGTACGCCGATCTGCCGTACACCGGCCATCTGCCGGAATGGGGCACCGACCGGGCGAGCGCGGCCCTCGCCGGGAGTGAGAAGTGGGGCCTCGCGTACCAGGAGCTGCTGCGCGACCACCGGGCCACGGTCCGGCACGATCTGCGCCTCACGGACGAGCAGTGGGCGGCCAAACGCGAGGCGGTTCTCTGTCACGCCTCACAGCACGCGATGCTCGCCGCGGACCACGGCAGCTTTCTCGCGCGCACCGGGCCGCTGCGGGCCGAACTGATCTGGTCCCTGGAACCCGCCGAGGGCCACTGCTGAGCTTCGTTCACCCGGCGTACGCGTGGTCGGCCGGCCTTCGCCGGCCTCGCCGGCCCGTGCGGACCGGTATCCGCGGCTTCTCGTGACCGCGCGACAGTACGAGGGCGAAACATGCTCGCCGGCGCGACCCTCCGGCAGTTATCCACAGGGCTGGTGGGGCCGCGTGGCGACGCGTACGGTTTCGATCCATGAAGATCCTCATCAGCGCCGACATGGAAGGCGCCACCGGCGTGACCTGGCCGGCCGACGTGCTGCCCGGCACGCCCCAGTGGGAGCGCTGCCGGACCATGTTCACCTCGGATGTGAACGCGGCAGCGCTCGGCTTCTTCGACGGCGGCGCCGATGAGGTGCTCATCAATGAGGCGCACTGGAGCATGCGCAATCTGCTGCTGGAGCGGATGGACGAGCGCGTGCAGATGCTCACCGGCAAGCACAAGTCGCTGTCCATGGTCGAAGGCGTGCAGCACGGCGACGTGGACGGCATCGCCTTCGTCGGGTACCACACGGGAGCGGGTACGGAAGGAGTGCTCGCGCACACCTACCTTGCCAACTCGATCACCGGGGTCTGGCTGAACGGCGCCCGCGCGAGCGAGGGCCTGCTGAACGCGCAGGTGGTCGCGGAGTACGGTGTGCCGGTGGTCCTGGTTACCGGCGACGATCTGACCTGCGTGGACGCCGACGGCTATGCGCCACAGGCCCGCAAGGTCGCGGTCAAGGACCATGTCTCGCGGTATGCCGCGGTGTGCCGCACCCCGGCTCGTACCGCGTCCGACATCCGCGCCGCGGCGAAGGAAGCGACGGCGCTGGCCCTGCGGAGCGAACCGGTCCGAGGCGGGCCGTTCACCGTGGAGCTGGAGTTCGACGCGGAGCATCTCGCGGCCGCCGCCACCGTCGTGCCCGGGGTCGCGGGCAGCGGTGAGCGGCGGGTCGCATACACCAGCGCGACCATGTATGAGGGCATTCGCACCTTCAAAGCGGTCACGACGATCGTCTCGGCGGCAGTGGAGGAGCAGTATGGCTGACGTGACAACGCCCATCGACGGCACAACGCCCATCGACGACCGGGCGCTCGACGAGGTGGTGACCTTCACCTCCGAGCTCATCCGGATCGACACCACCAACAGGGGCGGCGGCGACTGCCAGGAGCGGCCCGCCGCCGAGTACGCGGCGGAGAGGCTGGCCGCGGCAGGTCTCGAGCCCGTCCTGCTGGAGCGCACACCCGGGCGCACCAATGTCGTCGCCCGTCTCGAAGGCACCGACCCGTCGGCCGACGCGCTCCTGGTCCACGGCCATCTGGACGTGGTGCCCGCCGAGCCCGACGACTGGACCGTCCACCCCTTCTCCGGCGAGGTCCGTGACGGGGTCGTCTGGGGGCGTGGCGCCGTCGACATGAAGAACATGGACGCGATGATCCTGGCGGTCGTCCGGGCCTGGGCCCGCGCCGGCGTCCGGCCCCGGCGCGACATCGTGATTGCCTACACGGCCGACGAGGAGGCCAGCGCCGCCGACGGCTCGGGGTTCCTCGCCGACCGGCACCCGGACCTGTTCGACGGCTGCACCGAGGGCATCAGCGAGTCCGGCGCCTTCACCTTCCATGCCGGTCACGGCATGACGCTCTATCCCATCGCCGCCGGAGAACGGGGCACGGCCTGGCTCAAGCTCACCGCGCACGGCCGCGCCGGCCACGGCTCCAAGGTCAACCGCGCGAACGCGGTGAGCCGGCTCGCCGGGGCCATCGCCAGGATCGGCGAGCACGAGTGGCCGGTGCGGCTCACCACCACCGTCCGGGCCGCACTGGCCGAGCTGGCCGCGCTGCACGGCATCGATGCCGATGTGGACGCCGCCGACTTCGACGCGGACGCACTGATGTCCAAGCTCGGCACGGCCGCCGCTCTCGTCGAGCCGACCGTGCGCAACAGCGCCAACCCGACCATGCTGGACGCCGGCTACAAGATCAATGTGATCCCGGGGCACGCCACTGCCTTTGTCGACGGCCGGATGCTGCCCGGCGGGGAGGCCGAGTTCCACGACACCATGGACCGGCTGACCGGTCCGGACGTGGAGTGGGAGTTCCACCACCGGGAAGTACCGCTGGAGGCGCCCGTCGACTCGCCGACCTTCGCCAAACTGCGCGCCGCCGTCGAGCGCTTCGACCCGGCCGGGCATGTCGTGCCGTACTGCATGCCGGGTGGCACCGACGCCAAGCAGTTCTCCCGGCTCGGCATCACGGGATACGGCTTCTCGCCGCTGAAGCTGCCGCCCGGCTTCGACTACGCGGCGATGTTCCACGGCGTCGACGAGCGCGTCCCGGTCGAGGCCCTGCACTTCGGCGTGCATGTCCTCGACCACTATCTGCGGTCCGCATAGGGGGAGTCGGTCATGGTACCCACGGGAGCGTTCGGCACCTGGCCGTCGCCGATCGACGCGGCGCTCGCCGCCTCGCACGACGGCCGGCCCGAGTTCCTCGGCATGGTCGGCGAGGAGGTGTGGTGGACCGCGCCACGCCCCACCGAAGGCGGCAGACGGGCCCTGGTCCGCCGGCGCGCCGACGGCGACGAGCAGTCGGTGCTCCCCGCGCCGTGGAACGTCCGCAGCAGAGTCATGGAGTACGGCGGACATCCGTGGGCCGGGGCCGACCGGCCCGACGGCGGCCCGCTCGTCGTCTTCGTCAACTTCGCCGACCAGCGGCTGTACGCCTGCGAACCGGACGCGCCGGAGACCGGGCCACGCCCGCTCACACCCCTCTCGCAGGTCGGCGGCGGACTGCGCTGGGCCGACCCGCAGCTCCACCTGGAGCGCGGCGAAGTCTGGTGTGTGCTGGAGGAGTTCACCGGCGAGGCGCCCACGGACGTGCGCCGGGTGATCACCGCCGTTCCGCTGGACGGCTCGGCGGCGGAGGACCGCGGTGCGGTGCGGGAGCTCTCCGACGACCGGCACCGCTTTGTCACCGGTCCACGGCTCTCGCCGGACGGACGGCACGCCGCCTGGATCGCCTGGGACCACCCACAGATGCCGTGGGACGGCACGGTGGTGATGCTCGGCGAGGTCACCGAGGACGGTCCGTTCACCGCAGTGCGGCCCGTCGTCGGCGACACGGACGAGTCGGTCTGCCAGGCCGACTGGGCACACGACGGCTCGCTGCTCTTCGTCTCCGACCTGAGCAACTGGTGGGACCTGCAACGGATCCGCCTGGAGGGACTCGCACCCGGCAGGGAAGGACTCGCACCCGGCGTCGTGCCGAGCACCAGCCTCTGTCCGGGCCGCGGCGAGGAGTTCGGCGGACCGCTGTGGCAGCTCGGCCTCCGCTGGTTCCACCCGCTGGAGAACGGGCTGATCGCCGTGATCCACGGCAAGGGCGCCACGTCACTCGGCATCCTCGACCCGGACACCGGCGAACTCGTCGACACGGCGGGACCCTGGACCGAGTGGGCGCCGACGATCGCCGTGCACGGCGACCGGGTGATCGGCGTCGCGGCCAGCCCGCGCAGCGCCTACGAGATCGTGGAACTGGACACCCGCACCGGACGGGCCAGGGTCATCGGCTCGGCACACGACGACCCGGTGGCCCCGGTGTACTACCCGGAGCCGCAGATCCGCACCTTCACCGGGCCGGACAACCGCGAGATCCACGCCCATATCTATCCGCCGCACAGCCCCGACCGGATCGCGCCCGACGACGAACTGCCGCCTTTCGTGGTGTGGGCACACGGCGGACCGACCAGCCGCGCGCCACTCGTCCTCGATCTGGAGATCGCCTACTTCACCTCGCGCGGCATCGGCGTCGCCGTCGTCAACTACGGCGGGTCCACCGGCTACGGCCGCGAGTACCGCGACCGGCTGCGCGAACAGTGGGGCGTCGTCGACGTCGAGGACTGTGCGGCGGTCGCCGAGTCACTGGCCGCCGAAGGCACCGCGGACCCGGCCCGGCTGGCCGTCCGCGGCGGCAGCGCCGGCGGCTGGACCACCGCCGCGTCACTCACCACCACCGATGTCTACGCCTGCGGCACCATCATCTATCCCGTCCTGGACCTGGTGAGCTGGGCGACGGACGAGACGCACGACTTCGAGTCCCAGTACCTGGAGTCGCTGATCGGACCGCTCGCCGAAGTCCCGGGCCGCTACCGCGAACGCTCGCCGCTGCAGCACGTCGACCGGATCACCTCGCCGTTCCTGCTGCTTCAGGGCCTCGACGACGTGATCTGCCCGCCCGTGCAGGCCGAACGGTTCCTGGCGCAGATGGCGGGACGCGGCATCCCGCACGCGTACATCGCCTTCGAAGGCGAGGGCCACGGTTTCCGCAGAGCGGACACCATGGTCCGCGCACTCGAGTCCGAACTCTCCCTGTACGCACAGACCTTCGGCATCACCCGCCCCGACATCCCGCTGCTGGAGCTCAAGAAGTGACGCCCACGCACCTGACCCGGCCCGCACGACTGCGGCAGGGGGCCAAGGTCGCCGTCGTGGCACCCAGCGGCCCCGTACCCGACGACCGCATCGACAAGGGTCTGGCCATCCTGCGCGGCTGGGACCTGGACCCCGTCGTGCTGCCCCATGTCCGCGACCAGCACCCGGAGTTCTGGTATCTCTCCGCCTCCGACGACGTACGGGCCAGGGAACTGACCGAGGCCTGGTGCGACCCGTCGGTCTCCGCCGTCATCTGCGCGCGCGGCGGCTACGGCGCACAGCGCATGGTCGATCTGCTCGACTGGACGGCGATACGGGCGGCGGGCCCCAAGGTGTTCGTCGGCTACAGCGACCTCACCGCGCTCCACGAGGCATTCGCGACCAGGATGGGCCTGGCCACCCTGCACGGGCCGATGGTCGGCACGGAGACCTTCCTCAAGGACGGCCGCACCCAGGAGTCGCTGCGCGCCACGCTGCTGGAGCCCGAGTCGGTTCGCACCCTCGGCCTGGAGACGGCCCGCACTCTGGTCCCCGGCAAGGCCCGGGGCATCACGCTCGGCGGGTGTGTCAGCCTCCTCGCCGCCGACATCGGCACCCCGCACGCCAGGCGGTCCGCCCGCGGCGGTCTGCTGCTGATCGAGGATGTGGAGGAGGAGGACTACCGCCTCGACCGGATCCTCACCCAACTGCTGCGCTCCGGCTGGCTGGAGGGCGTCGCGGGCATCGCCCTCGGCTCCTGGGCGCAGTGCGGTCCGTACGACCGGATCCGCGCGGTGCTGCTGGACCGGCTCGGCGGGCTGGGCGTGCCGGTCGTCGAGGAACTGGGCTTCGGGCACGGCGAGCCGGCGCTGACGATGCCGCTGGGAGTGGCCGCAGTGCTGGACGCGGACGCGGGGACACTGACGCTGGACGAGCCTGCGCTGATCTGACGGGGGACGGGGGAGCAATGCGGTTGCCGACTGACGACAATGCGGCGAGGCGCGGCGCCAGGGCACGCGAGCCCGGCAAGATCCAGACGACAGGCCCTAGGCGCCGCGGGCTTCGCGCAGTGCCGCGTACCCCGGCCGGATCACCTCGTCGATCAGCCGCCGGCGCTCCGGCAGCGGCAGGAACGCCGACTCGACCGCGGCGACCGTGAACTGCTCGAAGACCTCGGGCCCGTAGCCGAAGGCGTCCGCCATGTGCTGGAACTCCTGGCTCATGGTGGTGCCGGAGACCAGGCGGTTGTCGGTGTTGAGGGTGACGCGGAAGCCGAGGCGGCGCAGCAGGTCGATGGGGTGCGTGGCATAGTCCTTCGCCGCGCCCGTCTGGAGGTTGGAGGTCGGGCACACCTCCAGCGCGATGCCGTTGTCGCGTACGTAGGCAGCGAGATGGCCCAGATCCGCGGTGCCGTCGTCGTGCACGGTGATGTCGTCGGTGATGCGCACTCCGTGTCCGATCCGTTCGGCGCCGCAGATCTGCACCGCCTCGTGGATCGACTCCGCGCCGACGGCCTCGCCCGCGTGGATCGTGAAGTGGCAGTTGTGCCGCTTCAGATGCTGGAAAGCGGGCAGGTGACGGGCCGGTGGGTTGCCGATCTCGCCGCCCGCGATGTCGAAGCCGGCCACTCCGCGGTCGCGGTGGGCGACCGTCAACTCGGCTATCTCCAGGGAGCGTTCGGTGTGCCGCATGCCGGTGAGCAGCGCGCGGACCGTGATCCGGCCGCCGGTGCGGCGCTCGCCCTCGCGGAAACCGGCGTTGACCGCGTCGACGACCTCGTCGAGGGTCAGACCCTGCTCCAGATGCTGCTCGGGCGCGTACCGCACCTCGGCGTAGACGACCCCGTCCGCCGCCAGGTCCTCGGCGCACTCCGCCGCGATGCGCTCCAGCGCCTCACGGGTCTGCATCACCGCGCAGGTGTGCGCGAAGGTCTCCAGGTAGCGCTCCAGCGATCCGGAGTCGGCGGCGTCACGGAACCAGGTCGCGAGCGCCGCCGGGTCCTCGGAGGGCAGCTCGCGGTAGCCGCACTCGCGGGCCAGCTCGATGATCGTGGCAGGACGCAGACCACCGTCGAGGTGGTCGTGAAGGACGGCCTTGGGCGCGCGGAGGATGTCAGACAAGTGCATCCCGGGAGTGTACGGCAAGGAAACGGCGGGCGGCCCGGAGCGTCAGTTGGACTGGAGCACCGGAAGCGCCGGCGCACCCGTCGGCAGCATGTGCTTGGCCGCCAGGACCGGGATGTCGCCGACCCGGATCACCTGGGTGATCAGCACGGCGGAGGTGTCCGCGGGGCGGCCCAGCTGGTCGCCGCGCCGCTGGCCGAGCAGCGTGGCGCTCACCCCGCTGTGGGCGGTCAGCGCCACCCCGCGGGAGGCCGCGGTCAGCACCGCGAGCATCGAGGTGGCCGGGGCCGGGGCGGCCCGCAGCGCGTCGGCGAAGGCCGGATGCGCCTCGTTCAGCGTTTCCTCGGCGGCCGCCCACTCCTGGCTGAGCGCCGCGGCGGCGCTCTCCCCGGCCAGCAGTGACTCCCAGAACCGCAGCTCCGCCCTGGCGGGGGCGAGCAGATGCTGGGTGGTGAAGTCGGTGGGCTCCTCCACCGCGCGCAGCAGCGGCCGCACCCGGAGCGGGGAGCCGGCGGACAGCAGCTCCTCCAGCGGCTGGATGTGCTCGTAACCGCGCTGCGGCGGGCGGTCGTTGACGGTCCGGCCGACTCCGCGCCGTACCGAGAGGAGCCCGTCCTCCTGGAGCAGCAGCAGGGCCTCGCGCAGGGCGGGCCGGCTGACGCCCAGCTCGGTCGCGAGCCTCGGCTCGGAGGGGAGCGTGGAGCCCGGCGGATAGGTGCCGTCGTGGATGGCGTCGGCGATCCGCTCGTACAGCACGACGACCGGTCGGCGCTGCTGCCGGCTGACTGCCACGGACTCTCCTTGGTTCGGTTGTCTGTCCACCTGCCAGCAAGTTAGGCGAGTGCGCCCGTCCGGGCAACGGCCGACGGATCTCGGGTGAGCTGCGATGTCGCTTCACGCGGACGCAAGCATCCGGCTGCGCTTGACGTTCCACGCTTGTAGATCCCAATCTGTCTGGGCATAAGTTGTCTGACAAGGCACGCCAGGCAGGGGTCTTGCGCTGCTCAGACATCCGAGGCAAAGGGGCCGACATGTCAGGGCGACCGTTCCGACCGCGCCGCCAAGCGTGCGGCACGTCTCACCCGTACGGCCCGTCCCACCGGTCCCATGGGACCAGGATCTGCCCATCCTGGTCCCATGAGCCCCAAGGCAGCGTCAGCCCCTCGGCGTCAGCCAGAGGCAAGGCCGGGGTGCCTCCCGGCGCCTGCTTCCTCTACCGGCGTGCCATGTAGAGAGCCCGGTTAGGCTGGCGCGATGCCCGAAACGCCCACCCCCGAGACCTGGCTCGCCGCGGGTCCCCGCGTCGCGATACGCCCCTACGCGTACGAGGACAGCGAGGAGTTCACCGAGCAGGCGCGCCACAGCATCGAGCACCACCGGCCTTGGCTCTTCCCGCCCACCACGGCCGAGGCCTACGCCGAGTACGCGACCAGGCTCATCGAGGACCCGGCCCGGGCCGGATTCCTGGTCTGCGAGCGCGAGTCCGGCCGGATCGACGGGTTCGTCAACATCAACAACATCGTCGCGGGCGGCTTCCGCTGCGGTGCGATCGGATACGGCGCGTTCGCTCACGCCGTCGGCCGCGGTCGGATGGGGGAGGGCCTCGGCCTCGTCGTGCGGCACGCCTTCGGGGCGATGGGCCTGCACCGGCTGGAAGCCAACATCCAGCCGCTCAACGCGGCTTCGATCGGGCTCGTGCGCGGCGCGGGTTTCCGGCTCGAGGGCTACTCGCCCGACTTCCTCTACATCAACGGGGCCTGGCGCGACCACGAACGCTGGGCGATCACCAGCGAGATGCTCGGCCGCTGAACGCCCGCCGCCCGCCGCCCGCCGCCCGCCGGCGGCGGCTGACCGCTCCCGAATTGGTTCCGCTCCCGGGCACCTTGGCGACGTCTCGCCGATGCATTGAACGTCCGGAGCACGGGAGTGAGGATGGATGGCATGCACAACATCGTGGTCGTCGACGCTCCCTCCAACCTGGGCCTGCGGCCCCCGGCTCCCGGGGCCGTGCCCGGCTGCTACAAGCTCGCGGGCGCGCTGCGCGAGCAGCGGATCGTGCAGCGCCTCGGCGGGGTCGTGGTGCCTCCGCGTTACGACCGCGGCGACTGGCAGGAGGGCGACGGCGTCTTCAACGCCGCGGCCATCGCCTCGTACACACCCCGCCTCGCCGACCGGATCGAGCACCATGTGCGGGCCGGCGACTTTCCGCTGGTCCTCGGCGGCGACTGCTCGATCCAGCTCGGCGCGGCGCTCGCGCTGCGCCGCATGGGCCGGTACGGACTGGCGGCCGTCGACGCGTCCGCCGACTTCCGCCACCCGGGCAACTCCGACCGGGTCGGCGCGGCCGCCGGTGAGGAGCTGGCGCTCGCGACCGGGCGGGGCCAGCGGGATCTCACCGACCTGGAGGGCCTGGAGCCCTATCTGCGCGACGAGGATGTGCGGCTGCTCGGCATGCGGGACTGCTTCCACGAGGACCGCGCCGAGCTCGCGGAGTTGAAGATCCCCACCATGACGGTGGCGGAGCTGCGCGAATGGGGTGTGGCGGAGCTCGCGGCGGCCGTGGTGCAGACCCTGGAGGTGTCGGCGCTCGACGGTTTCTGGGTGCATCTGGACGCGGACGTGCTGGATCCGAGTGTGATGCCGGCCGTCGACAGCCCCGATCCGGACGGGTTGCTGCCACCCGAACTGACCGTGCTGCTCAAGGGTTTGGTGCGGTCCCCGCGGTGCGTGGGGATGAATGTGACGGTGTACGACCCCGATCTCGACCCTGAGGGCACGGCGGGCGCGCTGCTCGCGGACCTCATAGTCGCCGCGTTCGCCTCCTGACCGCGTTCACGTTCTGACCGCATTCGTCTCCTGACCACGTTCACGTCCTCACCAGGCACTGCCCCAACCCTCATCGAGCGAAGCGAGGTTGCCTTGGCCACCACTGTGCGCCGTGCCGTACTGACCCTCCCCGGGGCCCCGGTCGGACCGCCGAACCCACTGCCCGCGCTGCGGCCGCTGGACGAGATGCACTCCGTCGACGAGCGCGCCAAGAAGGATCTGCCCCGCGACATGGCACGGCAGATCGGGTACGAGCCGCTGCGCACGCTGCTGCCGGTTCGGGTGCTCGACGGGTACGGACGCGAGCGCACCGAGACCGCCCTCGACGCGATCGTGATCGAGAACGAACGGCTGCGCGCCACCGTCCTGCCCGGTCTCGGCGGCCGGATCCACTCGCTGCACCACAAGCCGACCGGCCGTGAACTGCTCTACCGCAACCCCGTGTTCCAGCCCGCCGACTTCGCGCTCAACGGCGCCTGGTTCTCCGGCGGCATCGAGTGGAACATCGGCGCGACCGGCCACACCACGCTGTCCTGCGCACCCATGCACGCCGCCGTGGTCCAGGGCCCCGACGGCACCGACATGGTCCGGCTCTGGGAGTGGGAGCGGCTGCGCGACCTGCCCTTCCAGGTCGATCTGTGGCTGCCCGTGGACTCCGACTTCCTGCACGTCGGCGTACGGATCCGCAATCCGCACGAGCGGCCCGCGCCGGTCTACTGGTGGTCCAACATCGCCGTCGAGGAACACCCGACAACGCGCGTGCTCGCTCCGGCGGACGAGGCCTGGCACTTCGGATACGAGCGCAGCCTGCGCCGCGTGCCCGTGCCGGAGTTCGACGACGCGGACCGTACGTACCCGCTGCGCAGCGAGTACCCCGCCGACTACTTCTACGAAGTGCAGGCCGAGTCCCGTAAGTGGATCGCCTCACTGGACGCGGAAGGACGGGGCCTCGTTCAGACCTCGACCGATGTGCTGCGTGGCCGCAAGCTCTTCCTGTGGGGCTCGGGGCGCGGCGGCAGGCGCTGGCAGCAGTGGCTGACCGAGCCGGACACGGTCGGGTACGCAGAGATCCAGGCGGGCCTCGCGCGCACGCAGCTGGAGCACATCCGCCTGGACGGCGGCGAGGAGTTCAGCTGGCTGGAGTCGTACGGACCGCTGTCCGCAGACGCCGCCGCGGTGCACGGCGACGACTGGGCCGCGGCCCGCGGTGAGGTCGAGGCACGGCTCGCCGACGCGCTCCCGCGAGATGCCGTGGACGCCGCGTACGAGGCATGGCGGCGCTGCGCCGACACCGAACCGACGCAGCCGCTCGCCACCGGATCCGGATGGGGCGCGCTGGAGGTGCTGCGTGCCGGACACAAACTGCCCGGCACGCCCTTCGACGAATCGACGCTCGGCGAAGAGCAGGCACCCTGGCGCGAACTGCTGACGACCGGCGTCCTCCCCGAGCCCCGCAAGGTCAACCCGCCAGGTCCTTCGCTCGTCGCACCGCACTGGCGCGACATGCTGGAGACCGCCCCCGCCGAACCGCTCACCGAATACCACCTCGGCGTCGCGCAGTGGCACGCGGGAGACCTCGCGCAGGCCGTCCGCAGCTGGGAACGCGGCCTTGAACTGGCCCCGTCGCGCTGGCCGTTGCTGCGCTGCCTCGCCGTCGCGGACTGCGAAGGCGGCAATGCGGCACGGGCCGCCGAAAGGTATCTGGAGGCCTTCGACGACCTGTGCGAGGAACGCCGCGACGACGGCGAGACCTGGACGGCGGCCACGGCGGCCCTCGGCCGCGAGACCATCGAGACCCTGCTCACGGCACGCCGCACGACCGACGCCCGCGCGGTCTGGACCCGCCTCCGCCCGGCGATCCAGCAGCGCGGCCGCTTCCGCCTGATCGAGGCCCGGCTCCTGCTCGCCGAAGGCCGCACGGAGGAGGCCCGCGCCATATTCGACGCGGGATTCGAAGTGGCGGACCTGCGGGAAGGGGCGGAGATCCTCGGCGAGGTGTGGTCCAGGCTCACCGACGAGCCGCTGCCGGACGCGTACGACTACCGGATGCGTCCGCCGAGGGGCTGAGGGGCTGACGTTGGCGACTGCAGGGCGGCCGCCTGCCTCAGGCAGCCGCCCTGCGGTCGACGTACTCGAAGACCGCGCCGTCCGGGTGGACCGCGATCAGGTTGCGGCCGACCGGGGTCGGGATCGGGCCCGCGACGATCCTCGCACCGACTTCGGAGAGCGTGGCGTACGCCTCGTCCACATCCTTCACCGCGATCGTCGCCGTCACCTTGCGCAGCACTTCCAGCTCCGACTCCGGTCCGCTCATCAACAGGAAGCAGCCGACTGCCGCGACCGAGACTCCGCCGCGCTCGAAGCGCAGTGCTGTGGTGCCGGTGAGCCGTTCGTAGAAGGCCGCCGCGGGCTCCAGGTCGTCGACGCAGATACGGAGCGTGGTTCCGAGGATCTCCATACGAAAGAGCCTAGTTGGCGGCGGCCGGAGGCAACATCCGTTGCCTCATTTGTGAGCAGGATCCGAGAGACAGCCCTAGGCCCGGCAGAGGATCTCGCCGTGCGGGACCATGAACCAGGCGTCCGGCCGCTCGCCCCATTCCCGCCAGCCGGCGGCGAGTGCGGACAGCTGCTGCGCCGTGGTGTGGCCGCCTTCGACGGCGATCTTCGCGTACCCGGACGCGGTCGTACGGTCCGCCCACAGGCCGCTCCACCAGGCGCGCTCCTGCCCTGTGGCGAAGCACCAGGCGGCGGCGGACGCGGTGATGTCGGTGAAGCCCGCGGCTCGGGCCCAGGACAGCAGACGGCGTCCGGCGTCGGGTTCGCCGCCGTTCGCTCGGGCGACCGTCGAGTACAGGCGCTGCCACTCGTCGAGGGCCGGGATGTCGGGGAACCAGGTGAATGCGCCGTAGTCGCTGTCGCGGGCCGCCACGGTACCGCCGGGCCGGCACACGCGGCGCATCTCGCTCAGCGCCTGAACCGGGTCGCCGACATGCTGCAGCACCTGGTGTGCGTGCACGACGTCGAAGGAGTCGTCGGCGAAGTCCAGCGCGTGGACGTCCGCCACGGCGAAGTCGGCGTTGGCCAGGCCCCGTTCGGCGGCGAAGGCGCGTGCCTGCTCCAGGATGTCCGGTGCTCTGTCCACACCGGTGACATGACCGCCGGGGACGAGCGCGGCCAGATCGGCGGTGATGGTGCCGGGGCCGCAGCCGATGTCCAGGACCCGCATGCCGGGCCTGAGTTCGCCGATGAGGTACGCCGCGGAATTGGCGGCAGTGCGCCAGGTGTGTGAGCGCAGCACCGACTCGTGGTGACCGTGCGTGTAGACGGCGGTCTCCTGCGGCATGGCGGGCCTCCTTCTCGAAACTCCCGAGTCCTGAGACCACCGTAAGCCGCCGTGCCGTATTTTGAGACCGCCGTCTTGAAATGTGGACGAGCTAGAGCAGTGTCTGAGGGCGGTAGACGGTGAGCGCCTCCACGGCCTTGTCGATCACCAACCTCCGCGGCGCTGCGGTCACTTCGCCGTCGTACGCCAGCGGGGTGCCCGGCGCGAGTCCGCCGATCCGGACCCTGCGCAGCTGTTGTGCCGCGTGCACCGGGGAACGGCTCAGCGGGCCCGCCAGCGCCGCGGCGAGCAGCCGCAGCCCGGGCAGTCTGCCCGCGTGGACCACGCGCACATCCAGCAGGCCGTCCGCCAGATCGATGCGGTGGGCGGGCGGGCCCATCCGCTGGTAGATGCTGTTGCCGGCGAACAGCATCCACATCGGCCGGCGGCGGCCCTCGACCTCGGCCTCCAGCGGATGTTCGCCGCGCAGGACGCGGGCCGCGGCCAGTACGCCGGCGGGCCAGTCGCCGATCCGCGGCGACCAGGCCTCGCGGATGCGGACCAGCTCCGGATAGACGCCCAGGCTCAGGGTGTTGAGGAAGTAGCCCGTCTCGGCCCGGAGAACGTCCCCGCCGTCCGTCCGGCCGATGACCGGTCCTGGTGTGAAGCGCCCGAGGTCGACTCTTATGGCCTCGCCGCGCGCCAACGCCCGGCAGGTGTCGTGGACCGACTCGACGCCGAGGTCGTAGGCGAAGTGATTGAGCGTGCCGCCCGGGAACACGGCGAGCGGCACTCCGTGCTCGGCGGCGACCGTCGCCGCCCCGTTGATCGTCCCGTCGCCGCCCAGCACGCCGAGCGCCCGGCCGCGGCCCGCCGCCTTCTCCAGCTCCGCCGCCAGTTCGCCGGGCGGGCACTCCACGATCTCCGCCAGCGGCAGCGCATCGCGCACCAGCGTCGCGGCCGAACCCGACGATCCCGCTTCCTGGTTGACCACGACCACCAGTCCGTCGCCGCCGGGCAGCGCCGGTGCGTCCGCCTGCGGCCGGCCGGGTGGCGGCAGCTGAGACTTCGTCGGCACCACGCCGCGTACCGCGAACGCCGCCCCCACGCCGAGCGCCGCGCCCGCCAGTACATCGCTCGGATAGTGCACACCGGTGTAGACCCGGGAGAGCCCGACCGCCGCGGCCACCGGCGCGACCGCCGCTCCCCAGGTCTTCGACTCCAGTGCGACACCGGTCGCGAACGCCGCGGCCGACGCCGCATGCCCGGACGGAAAGGACGTGGTGAACGGCTGCCGCTTCAGCCGCCGTATCACAGGGATCGCGTCGAGCACCGGACGTGCCCTGCGCACCGAGTGCTTGCCCACCGTGTTGATGACGGCCGAGGCGACCGCGAGCGACGCGACGCCGCGTACGGCGGCCCGGCGAGCGCGGGGGTCGCGCCCCAGCGCGGCGATCCCGGCGGCCGCGCCGAACCAGAGCAGACCGTGGTTGGCGCTGCGGCTCAGCCGTGGCAGCACCGGCTCGGCGCCGGGCCACTCGCGGGTGGCGACGGCGTGCAGGAGCCGCCGGTCCCAGCGGCTGAGCAGCGCCGGGATCCGGCCGCGGAGCCGCGGGATTCCTTGTGCTTGCGGATCGGACATGGATCGCGGGTACCCCGTGGTCGGCGCCGCCACGCCCCGGGTACGGCCATGTGCGGCCATTCGGACACACCGCGGCCGTCATCCGGGCAGGCCCTGCCCGCCGTCGGCCGCGGGGCCTAGGATCGCGAACATGGTCGTCGACATAGTCAACCGCGTGCTTCTGGCTGCCGTTTCGCGCCGCGCGCTGTGCTGTTGCTGCTGACCCAGACGCCCTCATCCGCGCCACTCGCGTACGTCACGTCACCCGTGAACCTCCTGTCACCTGCGTAATCCCGTTCCCGAAGGAGGACTCTGTTGTCCCCTGCTCCGGACCGCCGTCAACTGCTGAAGCTCCTCGCCGCCGCACCGGTCGCGGCCCAGTTCGCGGCCGCCGCACCTGCCGAAGCCGCACCTGCCGAAGCCGCACCCGCCGATGCCGCACCCGTCGTCGGAGCGGCCGCTCCCGGCGTCGTCAAACCGCTCCCGCCCGAGCTGTTCACCATCCGCGGCACCAACGCAGAGACGAACTTCGCCGCGCTGCGCGGCACCGGCCCGCTCACCCCCGCCGACCGCTTCTTCGTCCGCAACCACACCTCCACACCGCGGATCGCCGAGGCGGACTGGAAGCTGACGGTCTGGGGCAGCGGCCTGCACGGCCGCCGCCCGGTCGAGTTCAGCTACGACCGGCTCCGGTCCCTGCCGTCCGTCACCCGCACCGCCGTGCTCGAATGCGCCGGAAACGGCCGCAGCTTCTACGCCAGCCAGCAGGGCGAGCCCGCCACCGGCACGGCCTGGACCCTCGGCGCGATCGGCGCGGCACACTGGCGCGGAGCAAGGCTGCGCGACGTCCTGCACCTTGCGGGCATCTCCTCGACCGCCGTGGACGTACTGCCGCGCGGCCTGGACGACGAGTTCATCAGCGACGGCGCCAACCTCGGCAGAGTGCGCCGCCCGTTGCCGGTGGCCAAAGCGCTCGACGATGTGATCCTCGCGTACGAGATGAACGGCGAGCCCCTCCCGTACGACCACGGCTTCCCGGTCCGTGTGATCGTCCCGTCCTGGGTCGGCATCGCCTCGATCAAGTGGCTCGGCGACATCGAGGTCAGCGACCGGCCGCTCAGCTCGCCGTGGACCACGGAGTTCTACCGCCTGTTCGGCGCCGCGTATCCCGCCGGCGGCAGCGAGCCGCTGACCCGCCAGACCGTCAAGGCCGCCTTCGAGCTGCCGCTCGGAGCGAGCGTCGGAGCAGGCAGGACGCACCGGCTGACCGGACGTGCCTGGTCGGCGTCCGCTCCCGTACGGCAGGTCGAGATCAGCACCGACGGCGGAGCGCACTGGCAGCGGGCTCGGCTGCGTGACACCCCGCACCGCGGCGGCTGGGTCCGCTGGACGGCCGACTGGCGTCCGCACGCCATCGGCCCGGCCGAGCTGCTGGCCCGTACGACCGACCGCGCGGGCAACACCCAGCCGGAGCGCTCGGTCCACAACACCCAGGGCTATCTCTTCGACGCGGTCGTCCGGCACCCTGTGACCGTCGTCTGACGCCCGGCCGTCTGCCGCTTCCGCACGGCGGGTTCGCGCAAACCTCCGTATAAAGGGCTCGTGGGCCCAACGGCTCGTGGGCCCGGGAGCCCGCTCGCAGGCCGGGCGGCGGACCCGGGACGCGGACACGCGGAGGTGACGGGATGCAGCGGACGGCCCCGGAGGGCCGCGGCCCTGTCCGTTACGGACCCGCCGCCCCCGAGCCCGGACTGCCCGTGCTGCCCGAGCTCGCCGAAGTCCTTGCGGCCGCGGCGGGCCGGGCGCACGGCGAACCGCCCGGCGGCGGTCCCGAACTGCGCGAGGCGGCGGTCGGCTACTGGTGGCGGCGCGGGCTGCGCAGCCGGCCCGCGGAGGTGGCGGCCGCCTCGGGCGCGCAGCCACTGCTGTTCGCGCTGATCGGCGCGTACGGCGGCGATGTGCTGATGCCGCGTCCGTGCCCCGCCTGGTGGACTCCGCAGGTCCGGCTGCTCGGCAGGCCCGCCTACCATGTGCCGACCCCGGCGGAGTGCGGCGGCGTGCCCGATCCGTACGCGCTGCTGGAGACCGTGCGCAGAGTGCGCGCCGAGGGCGGCGAACCGCGGCTGCTGCTGCTCTCCGTCGCCGACGATCCGACCGCGACCGTCGCGCCGCCCGAGACCGTGCGCGAGGCCTGCGAGGCCGCGGTCGGCGAGGGCCTGCACATCATCAGCGACGAGACCTGGCGCGACACGCTGCACAGACCGCACGAGACGGTGCTGCTCAGCCCGGCCGAGATGTGCCCCGGAGACGTCACCGTCATCACCGATCTGGCGGGTTCTCTCACGCCCGCGTCGTGGCCGGTCGCCGTCGCCCGCTTCCCGCCCAGCGACCAGGGCGTCGCACGCCGGGCCCGCACCCTCGACATCCTCACGGCCCTCGGCGCGGTGGTGGCCGAACCCGTCGCGGCGGCCGCGGCCCACGCGCTCGGCGAGCCCGCCCCGGTCACCGCCCGCGCGGCGCAGGCGACCGCGCTGCACGCGAGCGTGGCGGCCGCGATGCACCGCGCTGTGCTCACCTCCGGCGCACTGGCCCGCCCGCCGCAGGCCGGCCGCCATCTGTATGTGGACCTCGGCCCGCTGCGCGCCCGGCTCGCCGAGCGCGGCGTGAGCGACTCGATGGAGCTGGAGGATTACCTGACCGACCGTCTGGGTGCGCCCGTGCCCGGCGGGCACCGGTTCGGGGACGAGCTGGGCGCGCTGCGGGTGCGGCTGGCCACCGGGCCGCTGCTGGGAGCCACTCCTCAACAGCGACAGGAATCACTCACCTCACCGGCACCTCTGGAATTGCCGCATGTCGCCGAGGCGTTGAGCATTCTTGGAACGGCCTTCGACGAGCTGCGTTGAACGGAGCCCCGGATGACGGAACGTACCGAGCAGGCGGAGCACGCGAGACGGACAGCACCCACGGCACACACGGGCCACCAGGCACCCGCGGAACCGGCGGCCTCAACCGCCCAGACGGGCCGCCCGGAACAGACAAGCCGCCCGGAACAGACCGGATGGACGGAACAGACAGGCCGGATGGAGCAGGCGGCCCCGGCAGAGAAGGCGGGAAGCGCCACCCGGCCCCGCACCCGCACACTCCCGCTCGGCGGGACCCGGCACTGGCCCCGGTCCTTCGCCGACCGGCTGACCGCTCCGCTTCCCGGCGTGCGCGCCATGGCCCGCCTCGCGCGAGAAGGCGCCGTGCGGCCGGGAGCCGACGGGCTGCGGGACATTCCGCTGCTCCCTTTCGCTCCTGGGCCGCTGCCGGCCGTGGACGCCGCGACTGTTGCCGCCACCTGGGCCGGACACGCCAGTTGGGTGCTGAGCGTCGGCGGCCTCACCGTCCTGACCGACCCCGTCTGGTCGCGCCGGATCGTGGGCACTCCGGCCCGGATCACACCGGTCGGCGTCCGCTGGGAGGATCTGCCGCGGATCGACGCGGTGGTCATCAGCCACAACCACTTCGACCATCTGGACGCCCCGACCCTGAGGCGGCTGCCCCGCCAGACTCCGGTGTTCGTGCCGGCGGGCCTCGCACGCTGGTTCCGCCGCCGCCGCTTCACCCGGGTGACCGAGCTCGACTGGTGGGAGGGGGCCGAGCTGGGTGGCGTCCGCTTCGACTTCGTGCCGGCCCACCACTGGTCCCGGCGAACCCTCGTCGACACCTGCCGCTCGCTGTGGGGCGGCTGGGTGCTGACCGACCGGCTCGGCCAGTCCGTGTACTTCGCCGGCGACACCGGTTACGGGCACTGGTTCAAGGAGATCGGCCGTGTGCACCCGGACCTCGATGTGGCGCTGCTGCCGATCGGCGCGTACGACCCGCGCTGGTGGCTCAGCGATGTGCACACCGACCCGGAGGAGGCGGTGCAGGCGTTCGAGGACCTCGGTGCGCGGAACATGGCGCCGATGCACTGGGCCACCTTCGTGCTCTCCGCCGAGCCGGTGCTCGAACCGCTCACCCGGGTACGCGCCGCCTGGCAGCGCACCGGCCGCCCGCGCGGACAGCTGTGGGACCTGCCGGTCGGCGGCTCACGCCTGCTGACTGCGTGACCCGCGCGCCTTCCGCATCCTGCGCCACAGTGCCGGACCACCGCTGATCACCACCGTCAGCGTCACCGCCGCGAGCACGCCCTGCCACGGCTCGGCGAAGAGCGAGCCGCCGAGAATGCCGATCAGCTGATACGTCGCCGCCCAGGCCAGGCACGCCGGGATGTCGCCGCGCACAAACGCGCGCAGCGGCATCCTGGCGAGCAGACAGGCCAGCATCACCGGAATCCGCCCGGCGGGCACCAGCCGCGAGAGCACCAGCACCATCACGCCGTGCTCGTCGAGCTTGCGCTGTGCCTGCTCCAGCCGGTCCGGCGCGGCACGCTCACGCAGCGCCGCCAGCCACTTGGAGCCGTTCTTCGAGCCGACCCCGCGCTGACCGAGCCAGTACAGCGTCACATCACCGAGGAACGCGGCGAACGACGCCACCAGGAACACAAACAGCAGCGCCCACGGGTCTGTCTGATGGAAGGCCACCACGGCTGCCGAACTCACCACCGCACCCGTCGGCACCACCGGCACCAGTGCGCCCAGCGCCACCAGCAGAAACAGCGAGGGATAGCCGACGGCCTGCTGGGTCGACTCCGGCGGCACCTTCCCGACCACCTGCGACAGCTGTCCGAGCGCCTCCGTCAGCCTGGAACTCACCGGGCAGCCTCCGGTCTGACCCGCTCGCCGTGGACCAGCCGGTGCACCGACACCTCGGGAGCCAGCCGCGCCGCCTTGCGTACGAACTCGTCGCCCGGGGCGTAGAACTCGTGCGGCCGGATCCCGTCCATCCCGATCGGCCAGTACGTGCCGTAGTGCACCGGAACCGCGGCGCGCGGCGCGAGCGCGGCGAGCGCCTGCGCCGCACGGCCCGGGTCCAGATGCCCGTGCCCGAGATACGGGCCCCAGCCGCCGACCGGCAGCAGTGCCACATCCACCGGTCCGACCTCGTCGGCCATCGAGTCGAACAGGCCGGTGTCACCGGCGAAGTACGTACGCGCCTCACCTTCGATCACATAGCCGAGCGCGGGCGACCGGTGCGGACCGACCGGCAGCCGCCGCCCGTCGTGCCTCGCGGGCACGGCCCGTACGGTCACGTCCCCGACCTGCACTTCGTCGCCGGGAGTCACCTCGGTGACGCGCAGGCCGAGCCGCGCCAGCCGCGGCACCGACCGGGCCGCTCCGCGCGGCACGATCAGCCGGGTGCCCGGCGCCAGCCGCGCCAGCGACGGCAGATGCAGATGGTCGGAGTG
Organism: Streptomyces sp. NPDC020681; assembly: GCF_044334895.1. Classification (NCBI taxonomy): domain Bacteria; kingdom Bacillati; phylum Actinomycetota; class Actinomycetes; order Kitasatosporales; family Streptomycetaceae; genus Streptomyces; species Streptomyces sp. NPDC020681. Next base: position 262,810 of record NZ_JBIRTX010000011.1, read on the forward strand.
CAGATGGGAGACGAGGACCGCGTCGGCGACCGCGGCCTCGGGCGGCGGAATCTCACCGCGCCGTCTGCGCAGATGCGCGAACCGGCGCACGAACAGCGGATCGGTCAGCACCCGTACACCGGAGTCCTCGACGGTGCAGGTGGCATGACCCCACCAGGTGACCTCCACCGGCACGCAGCGCCTCCTCATTCCCGCTGGGCGAACCGCCTCCCAGGTTCTTGTACGACCATAGGTCCTGTCCGGTCGATCAGGCCGGGCTCGCGTGCCCTGGTGCGCTCCCCCACAGCCTTCGGCGTGGGAGGTGCCCCCACCCCCGTAGCCCTTCGGGCACGGGAGGTGCCCCCACGCCGCGTTGCGTCAGTCGCCGACGCTCCGCGTCGTCTCCCTCCTCCGCCTTGCAGCTGCACGCACCAGACCCCGCTCACTGATCCGGCCCGATCGACCGGACAGGACCAGTTCCGGAGTAGGGTCGGCGGCGACGTCGAGCCCTGGGGGACGCGCATGGACGGTTTACGCGTGGCGGCCATCGCCAGCCTGACGCCGCTCGAGGAACTCGACAGCGACCCGTTCCTGGTGGACACCCGCAGCCAGCACGCCATGTGCGCCCGCTGGGCCGCCGACAAGGGCTTCGTCGTCGCCCGGCAGCTTGTCTTCTACGGGCTGCGCCCCGACCACTGTGCGCTCTGGACCGATGTGACGGCGGGCGAGGTGGACCTGTTCGTCGCGGCCAACGAGCGCGTGCTCGCCCGGGCGTTGACGTCCCTCGACGACTTCATCGCGGAGTGCGGGCGCAGAGGCGTGCCGGTGGAGACAGCGGGCCTGGACGAGCCGGTGTACGACGCGGCCATGAAGGCCAATGTGCATCGCAGGCTCTCCATGCCGACGGCCGGATACGACGGCTGCTGACCGCGTCCGCGCCTGTGCCACGCTGGAAACCTCAAGGTGAGGCGAGGGGAGAGCGGCGTGGTCGAAGGGCGATGGCGTACCGCGGGCAGTGCCCTGTTGCGCGTGATCGTCGTGTGGGCGGTGTCCACGCTGACGATGCTGGCGCTCGCCGGCCTGCTGCCCGACTTCCAGCTGCAGTCCGACGACGGCGACAGCATCACCAGGACCGCGCTCACCGCGGCGTACGGCGCGGGAGCCTTCGGCCTGCTGACCGCGCTGGTCTGGCCGGTCGTGGTACGCGCCCTGCTGCTCGTACCGGCCCTGGTGCTCGGCCTGTTGGTGTTCTTCCTCAACGGCTCGCTGCTGCTGATCGCCCTCTGGCTGATCCCCGACGACCGCGGCGCGGCCGATCCGGAGACCGCGGTCGTCGTCGCCGCCGTGATGTCCGCCGTGGCCTCGGCCACCTCCACCGCGCTCGCCGTCCGCGACGACAACGCCTACCGGCGCAGGCTCTCCCGGCTCGCCGACCGGCGCCGGCGCAGACGCGGCGCGGACGAAGACCGCAGCGGTCCGCCGGGCACCGTCTTTCTGCAGCTCGACGGCGTCGGACACGACGTGCTGCGGCGGGCGGCCGAGGACGGTGTGATGCCGACCGTCGCCGGCTGGCTCGGCACGACTCACCGGCTCACGCCCTGGCGCACCGACTGGTCCAGCCAGACCGGCGCCAGCCAGCTCGGCATCCTGCACGGCTCCAATCACGACGTTCCCGCCTTCCGCTGGTACGAGAAGGACCGCGGCCGGTTCATGGTCAGCAACCGGCCGGCCGGCGCCGTCGAACTGCAGCGCCGCGCCATCGAGCGGACCGGCGACGGCGGACTGCTCACCGTCGACGGCGCGAGCCGCGGCAATCTCTTCAGCGGCGGCGCCGACCAGCTGGCGCTCGTGCTGTCGATGGCCGCCCGGCGCGGCAGGGCCAACCGCTCGAGGGCCGGCTACTTCGCGTACTTCTCCGATCCCGCCAACGCCGTGCGTACCGCGCTGTCCTTCGTCGCCGAAGTCGCCCGCGAGATCGGCCAGTCGGTGCGGGCGCGGCTGCGCGGCGACCGGCCGCGGATCGGGCGCGGCGGTCTCTATCCGCTGATCCGGGCGTTCGCGACGGTCGTCGAACGGGACGTCGTGGTCGCCGCGGTGATCGGGGACATGCTCGCCGGACGTACCGCCGTCTACGCCGACCTCGTCGCGTACGACGAAGTGGCGCACCACTCGGGACCGCACAGCCGGGACGCGGCGCAGGTGCTGGAGCGGATCGACCGTTCGCTGGCGCTGATCGCCAAGGTCGCCGACCACGCGCCGCGCGACTACCGGATCGTGCTGCTCTCGGACCACGGCCAGAGCCCCGGCGAGACCTTCGAGGGCGCGTACGGACTCACCCTCAAGGATCTTGTACGGGCCGGCTGCGGGCTGCCCGTCTCCCGCCGGGCGGAGCGCTCCAAGAGCGGCGCCGAGGCCCGCGACGCGGCCGGCGACGCGCTGCGCATGGCGCTGCACCGCCGCCCGGCGGACGGCGCGGACGAGCAGCCGGCACGCGGCTCCGACCCGATCGTCCTCGCCTCCGGGAACCTCGCGCTGATCTCCTTCCCGGACGTCGCCGAGCGGCTCAGCCGCGAGCAGATCGAGGCCCGCCACCCGGCCCTGCTGAGCACGCTGGCCAACCACCCTGGCATCGGCTTTCTGCTCGTGGGCAGCGAGGAGCACGGCGCGGTGGTGCTCGGCGCGGGCGGTGCACAGGCCCCGATCGCCGAGGTGCCGATCGCGCGGCTGGCCGACGACGGGCCGCTGGCCGGGTTCGGTCCGGGCGCGGCCGATGCCGTACGCCGCACCGACTCCTTCCCGCATGTCGCCGACATCATGGTCAACTCGATGTACGACCCGAAGACGGGCACGGTGCACGCCTTCGAGGAGCAGATCGGCTCGCACGGCGGCCTCGGCGGCGAGCAGTCCCAGCCCTTCCTGCTCTCGCCGCTGGAGCTGTCCGCGCCGGTCGGCGACGGCGAGGGTCTCGTGGGGGCGGAGCGGGTGCACCGGGTGCTGCGGCGCTGGCTGCGGGAGTGCGAAGGGCCGCAGGTGCCGCTGGGACCGCTCGGGCCCGCGGACTCCGTCACACCTCTCGGCTGACTGCCGGCCTCCGGTTACCGTGGTCACGATCCGGGGTCTGCTGGTCCTGGCCCGCTGGTCCGCTGTCTGAGGGAGAGCCTGTTGCGCGCTGTTGTGTTCGAGGAGTTCGGAAAGCCGCTCGAGGTCCGGGAGGTGCCGGACCCCGTGCCGACGCGCGACGGAGCGGTGATCCGCGTCGAGGCGACCGGCCTCTGCCGCAGCGACTGGCACGGCTGGATGGGCCACGACTCCGACATCACACTGCCTCATGTGCCGGGACACGAACTGTCCGGAGTGATCGAATCGGTCGGCGACGACGTCGCCAACTGGCGTCCCGGCGACCGCGTCACCGTGCCCTTCATCTGCGCCTGCGGCCGCTGTGCTGCCTGCGCACGCGGCGCGCAGCAGGTGTGCGAGCGGCAGCAGCAGCCCGGCTTCACGCACTGGGGCTCCTTCGCGGAGTACGTCCCGGTCCACCACGCGGACACCAATCTCGTCGCGCTGCCCGATTCGATGTCCTTCGCCACTGCCGCGAGCCTGGGCTGCCGGTTCGCGACCGCGTTCCGCGCGGTGGTGGGCCAGGGAAAGGCGGCCCCGGGCGAGTGGGTCGCGGTGCACGGCTGCGGCGGCGTGGGGCTGTCCGCGGTGATGATCGCCGCGGCGTGCGGAGCGCGGGTGGTCGCGGTCGACGTCTCGCCCGCGGCGCTGGAGCTGGCGCGGAGCTTCGGCGCGGAGGTGTGCGTGGACGCCTCCGCGCTGACCGGAAGCGTCGCGGAGGCGGTCCACGAGGCGACGGCCGGCGGCGTCCATGTCTCACTCGACGCTCTGGGCGCGCCGGTGACCTGCGTGAACTCCGTGGGGTCGCTGCGCCGCCAGGGCCGCCATGTCCAGGTGGGCCTGCTGCCGCAGGGTGTTCAGATGCCGATGGACCGGCTGGTCGCGCTGGAGCTCGAGATCCTCGGCAGCCACGGCATGCCGGCGCACGCCTACCCGGAGATGATGTCGATGGTCGCGACCGGCGCCCTGCGACCGGACCTCCTGGTGACGACGGAGATCGGACTGGCGGAGGTCCCGGCGGCGCTGGCCGCGCTCGGCACGGCATCGGGCACGGGCGTCACCGTGATCACGCCACGGGCCGGGTGACCGGGGCTCCGCCCCGGACCCCGCGCCCGGCGCGCCCTACGCGTCCTGGAGCGCGGCCAGTTGACGGGCCAGCGTCTCCTTCGACTGGAACGTCGCGCCGAACAGCGCCACATGCTTCCAGTGCAGCGTGCCGTCCGCGGCGATGACAAAAACCGCGCGCCGCAGACCGATGCCGGGAGCGGCGACTCCGAAGGCCTTCGAAACGGCCCGGTCGGCGTCCGCGAGCAGTGGCATCCGCAGTCCGTGCGCACGGGCGAACGACTCGTGGCTGTCGACGCCCTGCGGGCTGATGCCCCACACCTGCGCGCCGACGTCGGTGAAGGACTCCAGACCGCTGGAGTACGAACAGAGCTGCTTGGTGCAGACGGCGGTTTCGTCTCCGGGATAGAACGCGAGCACCAGCGGGTGACCGCGGTGCTCGCTCAGCGTGTAGTCGCGCCGTACGAACTCGCCGTCGACGAGGACCCCACCGGGCAGGGTGAAGTCGGCGACCGGTCGGCCGGGCTCAAGTGATGCTGCCAAGGGAACTCCTGCGGCTACGGGTGCGGGCGGACGGGCGCGCGCCCCTGCGGCCCTTCGTGGACGGGCCGCGCACCCACACAGTCCACGCCGAAGCAGGCCCCGGATGGAAGACAAACCGAGGATCTTGGCCTGTTTGCAACCCGAGGTCGTCCGCCGGGCCGATGATGTGGAACGTCATGCGGGTACCGCACGGGAACAACTCCCGCAGCACATCGGCCGGTACGTCATGGTCGTCGGTGAGCGTGCTGACGTCCACGAACAGCGCGGTGAACCCCTCCTCCTCGCGCGCCCGCAAGGCGTACGCGAGCACCGGAGCGGTGGTCCTGGACAACCGGCCGCTGACGGCGATCCACACCTGTGGCTCGTCCATGGCCAGTACACGTACCCGTACGGTCGCTCGCACCTGTGCCCCCAGCAGCCGGGTCCGACGCACCGCAGTCCGGTGCGCTGCCACACGGCTACTATTCGGGGCTCGCGCCGCCGGGGTTTGGTCCGGTTCTGCGCTTTCTCACCCGTACGAGTGATCATGGCGGGTGGCCATGCGGCCCGGATGCGAAGACGTCGGACCGGGAGTGTGTGCGCTCCTTCACGCCGCCGCCATTACCTCCGGCGTAATCGACCGCACCCGTCACCTCGCGCCAGTCTTGCGTCACCGGAACTCGGACGGCGCACACCGTCCGAGCTCCGGCTCACCCGACCAGGCCTGACGACCTCGATGGAGGCTGATCCGCCATGTCCGCCACCCTGCTCGCCGGAATCTCCCGCACCACCGAGCCGCGCACGATGCTGCGCCGCTTTCTCGCTCTCGACGCCGTTGTCACCGGCGTCAACGGAGTGGCGTACGCCGTGGCCGCCGGCCCCGTCGGACGGCTGCTCGGTGTCGACGACACGCTGCTGCTCGAACTCGGCATTCTCCTGGCGCTGTACGGGGCCGGCGTGGGCTGGCTCGCCTCGCGTCCGCAGCCGCCGGTGACGCCCGTGAAGGCCGTCATCGACGTCAACCTCCTCTGGGCCGTCCTCAGCGTCGTTTCGCTCGCGTTCTGGTTCGAGCCGACGGCCGCCGGCGCCGTCTGGATCGGGCTGCAGGCACTGATCGTCGCCGGATTCGCGCTCGTCCAGTGGTCCTCGCTGCGGGCGGCGAGTACTAAGGCGTGTCCGACGAGTCGCGTGACCGAGCGGTGCTGGTGTCGTTCCGGTCGGCGTGGGTCGAGGGGATCTGTCGGATCGGGAGTGGGCCAGGCTTGAGCCGCACTTGCCCAAGAACACTGGCCGGGGCGGGCGGTGGTCGTGTCACCGCAGAGTGATCAACGGGATCCTGTTTCGGCTGCGCACTGGCATTCCATGGCGGGACCTGCCGACACGGTTCGGGAAGTGGAAGACAGTTCATGACCGGCATCGCAGATGGTCAGCTGATGGCACGTGGGAGCGGATCCTGCGGGGTGTTCAGGCCATTGCCGATGCGGAGGGACGGATCGACTGGTCCATGGTCGGCGTCGATTCCACGTCCTGCCGCGCCCATCAGCATGCCGCCGGAGCCCACCACCGCCCGGCGCGGGTACCAGGCCGACGCGCGCGGCCTGCCCATCACCGGCCCGATGAGGCGATCGGCCGCTCGCGCGGCGGACTCACCACCAAGATTCACCTGGCGAGCGACGGCGGCCGCCGTCCGCTGGCCGTCCTGGTCACCCCTGGGCAGTGGGGTGACGCCCCGCAGATGATCCCGGTTCTGGACCGTATTCGCGTCCCGCGACCGGCTGGAGGCCATCCGCGAACACGCCCGGACCATCTCTGCGGGGATAAGGCGTACAGTTCCCGCCGCAACCGCCGTTACCTGCGACGACGGCAGATCCGGCACACGATCCCTGAACGCCGGGACCAGCGGGCCAACCGCCAACGGCGTAGAAGCCGCGGCGGCCGACCCACCGGCTTCGACCGGACCCGCTACGTCCGTAGGAACGAAGTCGAGCGATCCATCAACGCCCTCAAGGGTTTCCGGGCCGTAGCAACCAGATACGACAAGAGAGCATATGTCTTCCAGGGCACGGTCGTCCTTGCCTCGATCCGACTCTGGCTTCGCTGACGATCTACCAGATAGTCTCTGAGCCGAACTCGCCAACGATTAGCACCCGTTGTACGCCGAGTGGGACGAGCCGCAAGCGGCTCCTTCCAGTCTCTTGCAACTGCGGCCCGGTGACATGGGCCGGCGGGTGCGTCACCGCACGCGAGCGCACTCTTCCCAATAACCCTGGTTGGCGAATTCACGCATCATCGCCCCTACCGCGCGCAGCATGGTCAGGTGTGCCTGTGCCATCTCGATCTCCCGCGGATCTGGCTGAGGCTCCTGGACCACGCGGACGAGTTCGTGCGCCCTGGTGTGCTGCTCCGTTGCGTTGGCAGTCAAGTTCGCGTAGCACCGCTGCTGGGCGCCGTCCGCGGCATGGGCCGCCGGCGCCACCGCTCCAGCGACCGCGAGAGCCGCGATCATTCCGGCAACAGCGGTGCCGATCTTCGCTCGCTTCTGCATGGCACTTCACCTTCCTGTCTTTGCGGGTGCCGCGTCGCCCGGTGGGCTGTGCGGCCGACACGGGGATACTTGCCGCCCCAACTCCCGTCAGCCACCCGGAGTTTCATTGAATGGACCGCCGCGAGTGCTTCGGGACAGCGGCGTGACGAGCCCGTGACGCGCCTACGACATACCGCGACGAGGCCGCCACGAAGGGTGGGAACTCCGCGGTGCTCGGGTCACGGTGACGAGGCACCCCTGGTTTCATTGAGTGGACCCACCCGGCGCGAACCACAGGGGCTCGGCGTGAAAAGCTCGCACGACGGCAACGGCAGGAACGAGGAACACTCCCCCGTCCGGGGACGCCGTCCAGCCCACGGCGAACCCCTCCTGGACCGGGCCTTTCGCATGCTCGCCTGCTTCCGTCCGGACACACCGGCGCTGTCCCTGACCGCCCTCGCAGCACGGGCGGACCTGCCCAAGGCCACCGCGCTGCGCATCGCCCGCCAACTCGCCCAGCAGGGCGCGCTGGAACGCACCGAGTCCGGTCACTACACCATCGGCCTACGACTGCTGGAAATCGCCACCGTGGCACCACGCGGACACGGTCTGCGCACCATCGCCCTGCCCTACCTGCAAGACCTCTGGCACGCCACCCGCCAGCACGTACAACTGGTCGTGCGCGAGGGCCTGGAAGGCGTCCTGGTCGAGAGGCTGTCCGCACGAGATGCCCCGCGCGTGATGTACCGGGTCGGCGGCCGGCTCCCCCTGCACGCCACCGCTCCCGGGCTCGTCCTGCTGGCGTTCGCCCCCACCCAGGTCCAAGAAGACTTCCTCACCGCCGACCACCCAGCCGACGAGAACAACCCGAACGAAACGGCCGACGCGCTACGGCCCAGGCTCGCGGCCATCCGCCGCGACCGCTACGCGGTCTTCTCACGCCCCCAATGGGACACCCACATGACCGGCGTCGCCGCACCCATCCTCGACCGAAACGACACCACCATCGCCGCCATCTCGGTCATCACCCCGTCCGAGCAGAACCAACCGGAGACGCACATCCCCGCCGTCGTCGCCGTGGCACGCGCCATCACCCGAGCCATGGCCACCGAAACCATTCCGCCCCAGGGCCGGGAGTTGCGGTGATTTCAGGTCGCCCACTCAAGCACCTGGACGTCAGGTGACCCCAGCACCGCAGCAAAATCACCACGACGTTGAATCAGCCCTGGGCCCTGGCCGCTTCACTGAGGCACGACGACAAGTATGAACCACGCGCCAGACTGTCACCGGACCCATCGGACACGCCCTAGGGCGTGAGCGACTGGAGGTACTTGACCGTCGCCGGGTCGGCCGGGAGGAAGGTCTCGATGGCCAGTTCGGCGACCGTCACATCCATCGGTGTGTTGAAGGTGGAGATGGACGAGACGAAGGACAACACCCGTCCGTCGTGCTCGATCTGCAGCGGAAGCGCGAAGTACGGGGTCGCGGCCGGGACTTCGAGGCCGTCGTCGTCGGCAGCGGTGTTCGCGGCGGACTCCGGTGCGGGCTCCGGCAGGGGATATGCGGCGACCTCGTCGTACAGCTCGCGCAGCGCGTCGGAGCGGGCGAGCGCGATCTGGCGCTCCATCTGGGCCAGCAGATGACCGCGCCACTCCCGCAGATTGCGGATCCGCTGCGACAGGCCCTCGGGGTGGAGCGTGATCCGCATGGCGTTCAGCGGCGGGCTGAGCAGATGTTCCGGCAGGCCGTCCAGCAGCATCGCGATGCCGCGGTTCGCCGCCAGCACCGTGTACGTGCCGTCGACGACGACGGCGGGATACGGCTCATAGCCCTGGAGCAGCCGCTCGATTCCTTCGCGCAGGGACTCCATGGCGGGATCGTCGAGCGAGGTCTCCGCGTACCGGGGCGCGTAACCGGCCGCCAGCAGCAGCGCGTTGCGCTCCCGTACGGGCACATCGAGGTGCTCCGCGAGGCGCAGGACCATCTCCTCGCTCGGCCGGGAACGGCCCGTCTCGACAAAGCTGATGTGCCGGGACGAGGAGTCGGCGCGCATCGCCAGCTCCAGCTGGCTCAGCTTCCGCCGCTCGCGCCAGCGGCGCAGCAGCGGACCTACTCCCGTGCCCGACGAGACAGTTGTCATACGAAGACCGTAATACGGCACGTCGCAGGTGTGCCGCCGCGAGCCCGAGGGCTCAGCCCTGGGCTTCGCGCAGCAGTGTCGCCAGGCCGTGCTCCATGTCGATCGCACGCGTCTCCAGTTCCTTCGGAACGGTGGCGTACGTGTGGAGCAGGAAACGCCGCAGTCGGGCCGTGTCGAACTGGAGCAGCGCCACCCCGTCGGGCGAACGCAGCTCGACCATCGTCTGCGTCCGGCCGCACGGCCAGATGTGCACATCTCCGGCGCCGGACGGTGTGTGCAGCCCCGAGTCGAGCAGGCTCCGGGCAAACGTCCAGGTCACGCCGGTGCCGTTGAGTGACACCGTGGGCGGGAAGACCATGCGGACGGCGAGCGGATCGTCGGCGTTGTACGTCAGGCTCACCTGCATCGCTCTGGCACGCGGCGCATCGCTGATGAGTCTCGCCGGGACGGACTGTGCAACGGTCGGGAACATGTGAGCGGCTCCTTGGCTGCTGTGCGGTTCAGCTCCTTTGGCCACTACGACGCAGCGCGGTGCCGCGCGAGTACGCGAAAACCGCCGATGAGTGATGTGACCTGCGTCACGAAGAAGAGGAAGCCCCGGCCGGACGGGGGAATCCGGCCGGGGCGGCACACGGTGGGCGGTCAGCTTCACGCCCCACATGTAGATGAACGGTAAACCATCACGGAACGTTCCGCGTAATCCGCTCCGTCCGCTGTGATGTGCGCAACGCGCGCGCCACGGCGGCTACTGCGCGGCGCCCCGCGGCACCACCGTCGCCAGCACGGACGGCAGCGGATACCAGTCCGCCGAGACCACGCTCGCGCCCTTGCCCGCGAGCAGCCCGACGCGGTCCCGCGCCTGCGTCTCCGTCGGGTTCGTGCCGTCGATCGCGGGCGCGACATTGTGCGCGTCGGTCATCACGACGAGGTAGTGGTTCCGGTCGTACCAGCCGGTGTCGATGGACCCGCCCGTGTACGTGCCCGCGTCTCCGTCGAAGAGCACGAACCACGGCCTGATGCCCGCGTCGGCGTACCGGCTGCGCGGGTCCCCGGCCGCCGCCCGGTGGACCGCAGGGAAGGCGGCCGCCTCACGGAGCCGGCCCGCCGCCGCGAGATCGCGCAGATAGCTCGCGTACTCACGGTCCGTCCACAGCGTGTCCAGGGGGTTGCCCTCCTCGACCGTGCCAGGGATGAGCTCGAACACGAACTTGCCCGCGAGGGCCGAGCGCGCGGGCCAGCCGTTCGTCCGTACGGCCGTGTCGAGGTCGGCGTGGCCGCCCGCGAGGTCGGCCGGACGGAACAGCGCGTCGCCGAGGCGCGCGGAGAGCAGGGCGTCGAACGCGGCCGGGCCGCGGCCGTTCTTGCCCTGGAAGCCGTCCTTCATCTCGACCTTGACGAGGATCGGGCGGTGGCCGGGGTGGGCGTCGTGCCAGGCCTTCATGTCGGCGAGACAGCCGCTCAGGCTCTGGTTCCGTGACTTGGTGCGCAGCTCGCCAGCGTTCGCCGCGTTCTCGCAGTTGTTGTTGTTGCCGAGCGGGTTGTTGTGCGAGACACGCCATCCGCTGCCGAACACATTGGTCCATACGTCGAGTTCGAGCATGCCCGCACCGGAGTCGAGGGCATCGGCGAAGTACGTGTACTTCGCCTTCTCGTAGGCGTTGTGGACGCCGACCCCGGTCGAGGAGGAGTACGGCAGCTGCGCCGGGTCCGGAGCCTGGGCGGCGGACGCCTGAGCCGGTGCGAGTGCGACGACGCCGAGCAGACCGGCCGCGACTGTCGTCGTCACGGCCGCGCGCGAAAGCTTCCCCATGGGTCCCCTGCCTCTGTGTCGAGGGCGTCGACGACGCCGCTTCGATCAAGTCGGAGGAAGAGTAAGGGAGTTGAGTGAACCTTGGGGAGACTGGACCCGGCCGTCGCGGACGCGCCGGTTGCGGGCTCGGGTCCAGCGGCTCGGGTCCAGCACATGCGCCGCGCCTCCCCGCGGTGCACCATGGCCGCATGTTGCTCGGTCGACTTGCCGACGTGTCACGGGACGTCGCCGCCACCTCCGCGCGGTCGCGGAAGATCGCCATGCTCGCCGAGCTGTTCGGGGACACCCGGCCCGAGCATGTCGCCCTCGTCATCTCCTATCTCGCGGGCCGGCTGCCTCAGGGCCGTATCGGCATCGGCTGGAGCGCGCTCAAGGAGCCCCCGGCCCCTGCCTCCACCCCGACCCTCACCGTCTCCGCCACCGACGCCGCGCTCACCCGTCTCGCCGAGCTCCAGGGCCCCGGCTCGCAGACCGGGCGCAGGCGCCTGGTGCAGGAGCTGATGGCCGCGGCGACCGCCGAGGAGCAGCAGTTTCTGATGCGGCTGCTGATGGGCGAAGTACGGCAGGGCGCTCTCGACGCCATCGCGCTGGAGGCCGTCGCCAGAGCCGCCGGCGCGCCCGCCGAGGACGTACGGCGGGCCGTGATGCTCGACGGTTCGCTGCCCCGGGTGGCCACCGCGCTGCTCGCCGACGGACCCGCCACGCTGGAGCAGTTCCGGCTCCGCGTCGGCAGCCCCGTGCTCCCGATGCTCGCCCACACCGCGAAGTCCGTCACCGAGGCCGTCCGGACGCTCGACGCGCCGTGCGTGGTCGAGGAGAAGCTCGACGGCATCCGGGTGCAGGTCCACCGGCGCGGCGACGAGATCCGGATCTTCACCCGCTCGCTCGACGACATCACCGACCGGCTGCCCGAAGTGACCGCGGCGGCAGGCCGGATGACGGGCGACCGGTTCATCCTGGACGGCGAGGTCATCGCTCTCGACGACACGGGACGGCCCGTCACGTTCCAGGAGATCGCCTCCCGCGTCGGCTCGCGTGTCGACGTGGACGCCGCCCGTGCCACGCTTCCGCTGTCACCGGTCTTCTTCGACGTCCTCGCCGCCGACGGTGAGGACACCCTCGACCGCTCCGGCGCCGAGCGGCACGCCGTTCTCGCCCGTCTCGTCCCGAAACCGATGCGGGTCCGCCGTACGGTCGTCACCGATCCACAGGACGCCGAACAGATCGCGGCCGCCGAGGAGTTCTTCGCCGAGACGCTGCGCCGCGGACACGAGGGCGTCCTGGTCAAGGCGCTGGACGCACCGTATGTCGCGGGCCGCCGCGGCCGCTCGTGGCTCAAGGTCAAACCCGTCCACACGCTCGACCTCGTCGTCCTGGCCGTCGAATGGGGCCACGGCCGGCGCACCGGCCTGCTCTCCAACCTCCACCTGGGAGCCCGCGCCGCCGACGGTACGTTCGTGATGCTCGGCAAGACGTTCAAGGGGCTCACCGACGAGATGCTGCGCTGGCAGACGGAGCGGCTGCGTGAACTGGCCGTCGACGACGACGGGTTCACCGTGAACGTCCGACCCGAACTCGTCGTGGAGATCGCCTACGACGGAGTGCAGCGCTCTTCCCGCTACCCGGCCGGGATCGCGCTGCGCTTCGCCCGCGTGCTGCGCCACCGCCCCGACAAGTCCGCGCAGGAGGCCGACACGATCGAACAGGTCCTTGAGACCCGCACCTGAGTCGGCAGGTCAGCGCAGTCCCATCACCTTGTCGGTGAAGGCCGTGAGATTGCCGAGCGTGCGGGTGATCTTCTCGTCCACGGTGAGGGTCTCCTCATGGAGACCGGCCCGCAGCTTGGGCTGCCTCCTGCCGCGGACGTAGAGGGAGCAGGCGAGGTCCGCGCACAGATAGCTGCCCACGGTGTTTCCCTCCCGTCCCGCCGCGCCGGCCAGCGGGGCGGCGAACAGGGTCACGCCGGACGATGCGTGCGGAGTGAGGCAGACCTGACACATGCTCGACTTGATGGCACTGGTCCGTCCGGCGGAAGGCACTCTCAGCGTGATTCCGACCGGCTTGTCCTGTCGCGGCAGGACGATATGCGCCCGCAGCGGCGCGCCCGGATCGGTCCAGCCGAGGAAGTCGAGGTCCTCCCACGGCAGTTCGCCGAAGTCGGCGGGCAGCTTCAGCCGGGTCGCCTCGCCCTTCGTACAGTTCACGAAGGATCCGCGTATCTGCTTTTCGGTCAGTGCTTCCACCGGTGGAACGTACACAGAGCGCCGTCGGGTGGGCATCCCATTTATGGTGGCGGCAGTCGCTGCCGTTTCGTGAAGGGACCCTGCTCATGCCCACAGAGCCGTTGTCGCAGAAGGAGATCGAGGACCGGTTGCGGGAGCTCCCCGGCTGGTCGCTGGAGGGCGACCGGATCGCCCGCTCGTACCGTCTCTCCTCGCATTTCGCGGCGACCGCGATGGTCGTGCACATCGCCCAGGTCCAGGAGGAGCTGAACCACCACTCGGACCTGACGCTCGGCTACAACACGCTGGCCCTCTCGGTGCACACGCACGACGCGGGTGGCGCGGTGACGGAGAAGGACTTCGACCTGGCGACCCGGGTGGAGGCCCTGGCCCCGGGCCACGGCGCGAGCTGACACCCTCGCGGTGTCGGACCGGGGCCCGGCGCACTAGTACTGCAACGGTGTTTGCCGTGACGGTTGGGCAGTTTTTATGGGCTGTGTCCGCGTCGTTTGTAGTGACTGAGGCGGGCTTGGTGTTGTCG
>NZ_JBIRTX010000012.1:0-256392 GCF_044334895.1 Streptomyces sp. NPDC020681
GTTGCGGGGGGGGGGGGGGGGCCGCGCCGCCGGCGCGCCCCCCCGCCCGCCCCCCCCCCGGGGCCGCCCCCCCCCCCCCCCGCGGGGGGGGGGGCGGCGGCCCCCCCCCCCCCCCCCCCACGGCTTTTCCGATCCTGTCCACCCGGCTGGGGTCAGGCCCTAGGCCACCAGGATGGGAAGGAGCAGGGCCACACAGGTGATCAGACTCCACAGAGCCGGGGCCGCGCTCAACGCCTGTTCGTGACGCGCCGCCGCCCGGACCGCGGTCGCCTCGCTACGGGTCAGGTGCCACGGGCCGATCCGCTCCTCCAGCCGCTGGTACACCAGGCCGAGCACAGCGCCATAGGCGAGGTGGCCGACGAGGGAGGGGAAGGACACGGCCAGCGCGGCCGCACTCCACTGCGGTGCCACGCCGAGCAGCGCGGGAAGCAGCGTCAAGTTGCCGAGGACCCACCAGAGGAAGCCGTAGGACACACCCCAGCCGATCCCCGAGGCCGGGTCGAAGCTGCGACGGCGGAAGAAGACCGCGTAGGTGACGCCCACGACCTGGGAGATCAGCAGGTGGAGGACGAGGCCCACGACCGCGGAGTCCGAGCCGACCAGGGACGCGACGTTCGGCAGGAATCCCACGGCGACCATGACAGCGGTGAAGATCACGCCTCCGGCCAGCCCGGCGATGACGCCGTGCCAGATCGAGATCACCCGTCCACCGGCGAGGCGTCCCTCCAGGGCGTGCCGTACATCATCGGAGAACACCGCCCGCGTCAGACCGTTCAGCCAGCAGATCAGCAGGGCCGCACCGGCACCGAGCAACACATAGCCGGGCAGCTCGGCCACGGCGGTACGCACCGCGGCCGGCGTCCACGCCAGGCCGCGGCCGTCAAGGAGCGGCGAGATCGTCACCGCCGCCAGCACCCACCACACGAAGCCGAAGGCCGTGCCGCGGATCAGGGCGGGGCCGGTGCCCTCGCGGGCGTCGCCGAAGATCACCGCGTGGGAGGCGCCGACCAGCGCACCGACGATGAGCCCGTTCCGGCCGAGGCCCAGTACCGGGGCGACAAGCAGCCCGGCGATCGACGCGCGCACCAGCAGACCGGGCTTGAACTGCCGCTCCCTGCGCGACAGCAGGGCGAGGACGGCGGCCGTGGCCGCTCCGTAGGCCAGGTGGCCGAGCAGACTGGGGATCAGTTCCCTCGCCGTCGCCACGTCCCACGCCACAGGGTCGCCGAGCAGGATCGGCAGCAGCGTCAACGGCCCGAGGAACCACCACAGCACGCCGTACGCGAGTCCCCAGAACAGCAGCTCGTGCTGGCGCGCCATGAGTGCCCCGAAGATGGCCCCGATGGTCGCCGCTATCAGCAGGTGGACGGCGAAGCCCACGACAGTCGACTCGGTTCTGCCGATCGCCGCGACGGTGGGCAGGAACCCGATCCCCACCATCACCGTGCCGAAGACCAGCCCTCCCGCGAGGCCGGCGAGGGCTCCGAATCCAGCGTTACGCATGACGGTCATCCTTGGTCGAGAGGGCGATGTCCCTGGGGAAGACCAGGTCGAGGGTCCAGTCGGCGAGCACGCGCAGCCGTTTCTCCGCACTCGGCAGCTTGCTCAGATAGATCGAGCGCCACAGGACCCAGGCGAGCAGACCGGAGACCCGTCGGCCGCCGATCTCGCCGGCCGCCGTGCGGTGCCCCAGCGAGACCAGCACGCCGAGTCCGCCGAAGCGGAACGGGACGGGACGGCGTCCGCCGAGGACCGCGGCGATGTTCTTGGCCACCGCCTTGCCTTCGCGGATCGCGTGCTGCGCGGTCGGCGGGTAGACCCCGCCCGACGGATCCGGGATCCTCGCGCAGTCGCCCAGCGCCCACAGGCCGGGGGCGCCGGGGACCTGCAGGGTGGGTTCCACAGTGAGCGGCGGCTGCATGACCTGCTGCACCAGCGGGTTCGGCCGGTTGCCCGCCGTCCAGGCCAGCGTGCGGGTGGGGATGGTCTCGCCGGAGTCCAGCGTGATGTCCTCGGCGGTGGCCTTGCCCACCCGCGCGCCGAGGCGGAACTCGATGCCGCGTCCGCCGAGTTTGCGCTGCGCATAGAGGCCGAGCATCGCGGACAGCTCCGGCAGCAGCCGCTCCCCGGCGTGCACGATCACAAATCGGGGCCGCAGCCCGTGCAGCCGCGGATAGAAGTGCAGGACGTCATGCACGAGGTCGAACAGCTCGGCCACCAGCTCCGTCCCGGCGAATCCGCCGCCTGCCACCACGAAGGTCAGCAGCCTGGCCTGCTCGACCGGGTCCGGTTCGAGGTCGGCCCGCTCCAGCGCGCCCAGCACGTGGTTGCGCAGCCTGGTGGCGTCCTCGACGGACTTCAGCGGGAAGGCGTGCTCGCCCACTCCCGGCAGGTCGAAGAAGTGCGGCACCGCGCCGACCGCCAGGACGAGCTGGTCGTACGGCACACGGAGCATCCGCTCCCGGCCCGCTGAGACGTACGCGTTGCGTGTCCGCGGGTCGATCGAGGCCACCCGCCCGTGCAGGAAGGAGGCATGGTTGAGCCCAGCACGCACCGGGGCGCTCACGTGTCTGGCCTCCACCGTGCTCGAGGCGACGCCGACCAACAGCGGGGTGAACAGCAGGAAGTTGGAGTCGCTGATCAGCGTCACGTGGGCGTCGAGCCCGCGGGCGACCCGCCGGTCCAGCTCACGCACGGCCCCCACCCCACCGAAACCACCACCGACGATCACCACATGGGGTTTGGCCCGCTGAGGCGCCGGCCGAGGCGGGCGCCAGACCGAAAGAGCGTGGAAGGTGAGCCCGGCTGTCGCGCCGAACAGAGCGGCGCCGACGAGCTCGGGGAAGCGCGACACGGCCACCGCGATCGTCCATGACGGCTTCTCTCCCTCCAGCGCGGGGGCGATGGTGAGTGTCCACGTCACCCAGTCGAGGAGGCCGATGAGCAGACCGACGGAGAAGGCCGAGCCGTTGCTCTGCCTGTGATCGCCGAAGAGGAGGCCCAGGACGGCTCCGAGCACCACCGTGTGCGCGGCCCATGGCATCCACGACGGATCCGTCACGACGGCGACGATCGCGCCTGCGGGCAGTCCGGCGATGATGCCGAACAAGAGTCTTCTGAGCAGAGTCATGGACGTCTCCGGTAGTCGCATGGCCTCCGCCCAGGGGGACGAGGGCGAAGGCCATGCGAGATCTGGGGGCTCCAGCGCCCGCTGTCACACGTTCAGTGCGGGCACCCCTGCCGAGCGTTACAAGTCCCGTGGAGGGAAAGGCGCCGGCGAGGGCCAGGAACGTCCGGAGACGGTGCGGAGCACACCGATCGGCCCGATGCCGGACCGGCCCGGGCCGGGGAGGCCGGATGGCGGCCCGGCAGGAACCCCATGTGCGTGGGGAGTTGGCCCCAGGTCCTACCGGGTACGGAGGATCACTGCCGCCGCCAGTCCCGGAAAGCGGTGAGCAACTGCTGCCTGGCGACAGGTGAGATGCTGCCCGGAGTCAGCTCACCCGTGGCGGCGATCGTCTGGCGGAATTGATCGAGGTAGCGCTCGCACCCGGAACATTCCGCCAGGTGCTCGATGAAGCGCTGCTCGTCGCCCTCGGGCAGTGCGCCCTCGAGGAAATCGGTCACCAGCTCTACGAAGTCAACGCAGTCCACGCTCGTCCCCTCCCGCCGCGACGTCTTGAGCACCGGACAAGTAGCCCTCCAGCTTACGGCGCACAAAGGCCCTGGCCCGATGGAGGAGGACGCGCTGGTTGCCGGGCGAGATCTCCAGCAAGGAGCACACTTCCTCCGAGCCGTACCCTGCGACATCGCGAAGTGTGATCACCGTGCGGAGGCGGGGCGGGAGTTCGTCGAGCGCCTCCACTATCCTCTCGCGGACTTCGCCGCGCAGCACATGGTCCTCGGGAATGTGCCAGTGCCGCGGTTCCTGCCCGACGGCCCAGTGCCCGGCGTACCACTCGCCGGGGGCGCGGAATCGTGAGGCGTCCACCGTCGGCCCTTCCTCCTCCGGCAGCAGGCTCGCGAAGGGAACGGTCCTGCTCTCCTTTACGCCGCGCGCCTTGGCCGTGTGGACCAGAATCCGGTACACCCAGGTCTTCAGGGATGAACGACCTTCGAAGTCGCTGATCCCCCTGATGACCGCCAGCCATGTGTCCTGGACGGCCTCCTCCGCGGATGCCGTGGTCGACACGAACGACATGGCCAGCCGGAGCATGCCACCCGACCAGGTGTCCAGCACCAGGGCGAACGTCTCCTCGTCACCCTCACGCAACCGCTGGACCAGGACCTCGTCCGGCGGCAGTTCGCGTGCGCCCGCCATTCGTCTCTCTCCTTGCCGACCGTCAACTGGGTGTCAGCCTAGGGCAGCTCAGTGGGCGAGATCTCACGGTGGCACCTTCGGTCACATCCCGGTAAGAACATGCCCAGTCGTGCGGATCGGGCCACGGCGGGCCCGTCGAACTTGTCGCAACGCCTCCCGGGGCCCTCGCCGTCGGCGCTCAATCGCCGGACGTCTGCCCCCGGCCCGGCACCTGCGGCGCCCTCGCGGCCTCGGCCTCGGCCTTCGCGTCGCTCACTACGGCGGCGGCCTGCTTTGCGACCTCATCAGCGGCCGCGGCAGCGTCGAGCGAAAGCGACGAGCCTGCCTCGAGCTCCGGAGCCCCGCCTTCGTCCGACGCACCGTCGGCATCGGTAGTGGTTGCTTCCTCCGGTTGCGCGGATCCGGGAAGACCCATCGCCGACCGATCGCCGAATGCGCTGGTGACGGCGCGGACTGCCTCGGTCAGCTCCCCCGGGATCACCCAGAACGTGTTGTTGTCGCTCTTCGCCAAGTGCGGGAGCGTCTCGAGGTACTTGTAGGCCAGGATCTTCGGGTCGGCATTGTTGCGATGGACGGCCTGGAAGACGCGCTCCACCGCCCTTGCCTCGCCGTCCGCCCGCAGGATCATGGCTTGTTGCGTGCCCTGTGCTTCCAGGATGTCCTTCTGCTTCGTGCCCTCCGCGGTAAGGATCTTGGCCTGCCGCTCACCTTCGGCGTGCAGGATGGCCGCGCGCTTGTCACGCTCGGCCCGCATCTGCTTCTCCATCGCCTCTTTGATGGTGTGCGGTGGATCGATGGCCTTGATCTCGACCCGGTTGACCCGGATTCCCCACTTGCCGGTGGCGTCGTCGAGGACGGTGCGGAGCCGGGTGTTGATCTCCTCACGTGAGGTGAGCGTCTGCTCCAGGTCCATGCTGCCGATGACGTTCCGCAGCGTGGTCACGGTGAGCTGATCGATCGCGTGCAGGTAATCAGCGACCTCGTAGGCCGCCGCCCGCGGGTCGGTGATCTGGTAGTAGAGCACCGTGTCGATGTTCACCACGAGGTTGTCCTCGGTGATCACCGGCTTGGGGTCGGACGAATACACCTGCTCGCGCACGTCGAGTTTGGTGTTGACGCGGTCCGCCACCGGCAGGACGAAGTTCAGGCCGGGTTGCAGCGTCCGCCGATATCGGCCGAACCGCTCGATGTTGTAGCGGCGCGCCTGCGGGACGATGCGCACCGTGGAGGCCACGAGGAAGACAACAACAATCGCCGCCACAAGAATCGGGATGACAACCGGATCCACAATTCCTCCGTTGGGATGTGTTCAGCCGTTCATGGAAGGAGTTCGCGGGGGTAGACGACAGCTGTCACGCCTTCGATCTCCATGACATCCACCAGCGTTCCCACCGGGATCACATGGCTTTCGTCGAAGGCACGGGCGGACCATTCTTCGCCGGATACTTTGATCAGGCCGTGGGTCGCGGTGACCTCCTGCAGGACCTCGGCCCGCTTGCCGATCAGCGCATCGCTGCCCTCACGTATGAGGGGTGCCTGTGCCATATGCCGGAGCGCGACAGGACGGACGATGACGAGGCCCGCTGCCGCTGCCACTGCGAACGCCACGAGCTGGCCGAGAAGGCCGATGCCCACACCAGCGACTACAGCGGCAACCAATGCGGCGCCCGCCAGCAACCCGAAAACCAGCGTCAGGGTGAAAAACTCCGCGACACCAAGCGCCGCGGCGGCGAGCAGCCATACGAACCACGGCATCGAATCAGCCTCCCTGAGGGGACTTAGCCTCCAACCTACCCCCGGCACCGAAACTCGGGCATAACGGACTGATCCGGCCCGGTCTGCGACCAGGACGCCCGGACGGCGGCTCTCGCAAGGTGCGAGTCGGAGCGACCGAAAGCTCCGCGGCTATCGGGGCTGCCACGCCCGTACGAGGTCCTCCGGTCCCCAGTGCGCGGTCAGCGGCAGATCATCGGCCACCCCGCAGCGGGAGACCGCGACCAGCGGAGTGTCCGGGGCGGTACCGGGGACAGCGAGCATGTCGCGTACCAAGGCGTCGTATTCATGACGGCCGAAGGGCTGGGTCTCCAGCCACTTGACCGACCCGACGAAGTGCACCTGCCGGGCCACCGGCTCGCGGTCTCCACCGATGAGGTCGATCTCGGGGTTGTTCTGACGGTTCCACCAACCGCCGATGGCCTCGGTCTCGGGCCACTCGCCATTGGGAATCAGACGCAGCAGGGACTCGCGGATCAGTGGCTCGACCGCTCGCCCGCGCCAAGTGGTCCATGACCGCTCGATGCGTTCCAGTGCCAAGTCGCCGCGGCCACGCTCGATGAGTGGGATCGCGCGTGCCAGGAAGGCCAGCCAGAACCGCAGATACGGGTCGGCGATCCGGTACCGCTTGTTCTTGCTGTCCGGCTTGACGGACAAGGGGAGATCAGCGGCCAGGACTCGCTTGGCCTGCAGCATGGCCAGCAGCGGGGAGAGCGTGCCGGACGGCAGCGCGCTGGCGCCGCCGGCCCGGGCTGCGATCGCGCTGAACGTGCGCTCACCGCTGCCTACCGCTTCCAGTACGGCCCGTGAGTGCGAAGCCTCGGGGAATTCGCCCAGCAGGGACAGCTCGCCGGCCACCAGCAGCGGCGAGAGAGGATTGGCGACCGAAGCCTGCAAGAAGGCCGTACGTCCCATTCCCGGCCGCCATGACTGCACGATCTCGGGGAATCCTCCAGTGATCAACTGGGCGTCGACGGCCCCTGCGGCGTCGAGCTCGGTCATGGCCTGCACGTCGGCCAGGTTCAGTGGGCGGACGGTCATTGTCGCCGCCCGGCCGAAGAACGGGCGCCCGTACGACTGCAGTGCCTCCATCACCGATGTGTCGCTGCCAACCAGCAGCAGGAGCACGGGCTTGGAAGACAGGTGACGGTCCCAGACAGTTTGGAGCGCGCCCTCGAATTCCTGATCCTGCTCGACCAGCCAGGGCACCTCGTCAAGCACCGCGATGCTGGGTGAGTCATCGGGTACTGCGAGCGCCAGCGAGCGCAGGGCCTGGTTCCAGTCCTGCGCCTGGAGGCCGGCGACCAGCTCCGCCCCCGGCAGTGGCGACTGCGCGAGACTCGCGGCAAAGTCGGCGCGCTCCGTCACAGGGTTGCGCCCGCGGGTGGCCTGGAACACCACGTACGGCGCTCCCGAGCGGTCGCAGAACTCCTGGACCAGTCGCGACTTCCCCACTCGGCGCCGGCCCGTCATGATCACAGCCCGCCCCCGAGTGGCTCCAGCCCCCTCTGCCACTGTCCGGTACTGCTCGGCCAGCAGTTCAAGATCTCCGACCCGACCTTGGAACTCCACGACGCACCCCCAGCGGCGATTAACGTAGATAGATTCTTACGTAGATTGAATCTTACTTCACCTCGAGCGCCCTGGTGCATCGAGTGCACCTGGGTCGCCTCCGGGCACAACCAAGGGCCCGACTCCGAAGAGTCGGGCCCCATCTGACCTGCACGTTTACCAGACCGCCGACGTGGTGTTAAGTCACCCGCTCACACGTTGAAGCGGAACTCCACCACGTCCCCGTCCTGCATCACGTACTCCTTGCCCTCCATGCGCGCCTTGCCCTTCGCGCGGGCCTCAGCCACCGAGCCCGTCTCGACCAGGTCCGCGAAGGAGATGACCTCCGCCTTGATGAAGCCCTTCTGGAAGTCGGTGTGGATCACACCTGCCGCCTCCGGAGCCGTCGCGCCCTTCTTGATCGTCCAGGCGCGGGACTCCTTCGGGCCCGCCGTCAGATAGGTCTGGAGGCCCAGGGTCCGGAAGCCGACATGGGCCAGAGTCGCCAGGCCCGGCTCCTCCTGGCCGAACGACTGGAGCAGTTCCAGCGCCTCGTCGTCGTCCAGCTCGGCGAGGTCCTGCTCCAGCTTGGCGTTGAGGAAGATCGCCTCGGCCGGTGCGACCAGCGCGCGCTGCTCGGCCTTGAAGGTGTCGTCCGTCAGCTCGTCCTCGTCGACGTTGAAGACGTACAGGAACGGCTTGGTGGTGAGGAGGTGCAGGTCGTGCAGCAGCTCCGCCTTCTCGCTGCCCTGGACGATGCCGTTCGCGAACAGCGTGTCGCCCGCCTCGAGGATCTGCTGCGCCGCCTCGACCGCCGCCACCTTCGGCGCGATGTCCTTCTTGATCCGCGACTCCTTCTGGAGCCGCGGCAGGACCTTCTCGATCGTCTGGAGGTCGGCGAGGATCAGCTCGGTGTTGATCGTCTCGATGTCGTCCTTCGGCGAGACCTTGCCGTCGACATGCACGACGTTCTCGTCCTTGAAGGCCCGGATGACCTGGCAGATCGCGTCCGACTCCCGGATGTTCGCGAGGAACTTGTTGCCCAGGCCCTCGCCCTCGCTCGCGCCGCGCACGATGCCGGCGATGTCGACGAAGTCCACCGTCGCCGGGAGGATGCGCTGCGAGCCGAAGACCTCCGCCAGCTTGGCCAGTCGGGGGTCGGGCACGCCGACCACACCCACGTTCGGCTCAATGGTGGCGAACGGGTAGTTGGCCGCCAGCACGTCGTTCTTGGTCAGGGCATTGAACAACGTCGACTTGCCGACATTCGGCAGGCCGACGATTCCGATCGTGAGCGACACGTTGGCGACTTCCTGAAGTGAGGACTGGCGTTGGGCGCCCGGCCCAGAGGCGGACCGATCCCCCAGTTTACGGGCGGGCCGGGCCGGGCAGCGACGGCGGCCGTCAGTCGAACTCTTGGCCAAGGTCACCCAAAGGGCGTGTCCCGCGCCTGACTCCTCCCCTCTTGCGACCTACGTTGGTCGAGTGGAGCAGCACAGGACAGGTCACTCACAGCGCCGTCAGCGGCCGCAGGCCCCTCTTTCCCCCCAACGTCCCCTGTCCCCGCAGGGCGCCCTCGCCGACGGCGCCGCCGTGTACCGGGTGGCCGCGCCGCCCGCCCGGGCCGTGCCGCCGGTGGTTCTCGCGCTGCGCAGACTGCCCAGCCCGCGGCTGACCGGCCTCGGCGGCGGACTGTTCTCCGCCGCCGCCATGCTGGCGCTCGGCTCCCTGTGCTGGCTGCTGTTCAACGAGTCCGTCGTGGTGTACGGGGTGCTGTTCCTGCCTGTCAGCGCGCTGACCGCGCTCTGGGTGCGGGAGGCGGACCTGGTCACCGCGCCGATCAGCGTGCCCATCGCGTTCGCCGTCGGGATCGTGCCGATCTCCGGCGGCACGGGCGGCATCGGCGGGCAGGTGATGGCGGTGGTGACCTCGCTCGCCGTGAACGCGGGCTGGCTGTACGGCGGCACACTCGTCGCGGGGCTCATCACCTGCGTACGGAAGGTGCAGATGATGAACCGCCGACGCCGTCCGCGCCCGGGCGGCGGGCCCGCCCGCCGCTAGCGACCGTCCCCGGCGTCGGCTCCGTACTACCGGCCGGCCGACGCCATCGCCGCGCCCACGATCCCCGCGTTGTTCTGCAGCTCCGCCGGGACGATCTCCGCCCTGATTCCCTTGATCAGCGGCACGAACTTGTCCGCCTTACGGCTGACGCCGCCGCCGATGATGAACAGCTCCGGCGAGAACAGCATCTCCACATGCGCCAGATACTTCTGCACCCGGTGCGCCCAGTGGTGCCAGCTCAGCTCCTCGTCGTCCTTGACCTTCGTCGACGCGTGCTTCTCGGCCTCGTGGCCGTGCAGCTCCAGGTGGCCCAGCTCGGTGTTCGGCACCAGGCGGCCGTCGATGAAGACCGCGCTGCCGATGCCCGTACCGAAGGTCAGCAGCATCACCGTGCCCTTGCGGCCGCGGCCCGCGCCGAAGGTGATCTCCGCGATGCCCGCGGCGTCCGCGTCGTTCAGCACGGTGACCGGCACGTTTCCGAGGCGCTCGGCCAGCAGCTTCGCCGCGTCCAGGTCGACCCAGCCCTTGTCGACATTGGCCGCAGTGCGGGTGACGCCGCTCGTCACCACGCCCGGGAAGGTGATGCCGACCGGGCCCGTCCACTCGAAGTGACGCACCACCTCCGCCACCCCGTCGGCCACCGCGTCCGGCGTCGCCGGATGCGGTGTCAGAACTTTGTGGCGCTCCTGCGCCAGGTCGCCGCGCTCAAGGTCCACAGGTGCGCCCTTGATGCCGGATCCGCCGATGTCCACTCCGAACACGTTCATGGACTCAACGTTACGGGCAGCGTCCGACAGTCACTCCCCGGCGGCCGAAGCGGTCGCTCTCAGGAGGCTTCGCCCGACAGCCGCGCCGCCTCCGCGCGCAGGTCCCTGCGGAGCTCCTTCGGCAGCGAGAAGGTGATCGACTCCTCGGCCGTCTTCACGGTCTCCACGTCCGCGTAGCCGCGCTCGGCCAGCCACTCCAGGACGCCGTCCACCAGGACGTCCGGGACGGAGGCCCCGGAGGTGAGGCCGACGGTGGTCACGCCCTCCAGCCAGGCCTCGTCGATCTCGTCGGCGAAGTCCACCAGGTGCGCGACGGGCGCACCCGCGTCCAGGGCGACCTCGACCATGCGGATCGAGTTCGAGGAGTTCTTGGAGCCGACGACGATGACCAGCTCGGCGTCCTCCGCCAGCTTCTTCACCGCGATCTGGCGGTTCTGCGTGGCGTAGCAGATGTCGTCGCTCGGCGGCGAGATCAGCTGCGGGAACTTCTCCTTCAGCTTGTCCACCGTCTCCATCGTCTCGTCGACGGAGAGCGTGGTCTGCGAGAGCCAGACGACCTTCGACTCGTCGCGCACCTCGACGTTGGCCACATCGTCCGGGCCGTCGACCAGCGTGATGTGGTCGGGTGCCTCGCCGGAGGTGCCGATGACCTCCTCGTGGCCCTCGTGGCCGATCAGCAGGATGTCGTAGTCCTCGTTGGCGAACCGGACGGCTTCCTTGTGGACCTTGGTGACCAGCGGGCAGGTCGCGTCGATGGTCGCGAGCCTGCGCTCCGCCGCCTCCTCGTGAACGGTCGGCGCGACGCCGTGCGCGGAGAACATGACGATGGAGCCCTCGGGCACCTCCGCCGTCTCGTCGACGAAGATCGCACCCTTCCTCTCCAGGGTCTGCACGACGTACTTGTTGTGGACGATCTCGTGGCGGACATAGATCGGAGACCCGTACTGCTCCAGGGCCTTCTCAACGGCGATCACGGCACGGTCCACGCCCGCGCAGTAGCCACGGGGAGCGGCGAGGAGGACGCGTCGGGCGGGAGGCGTAGCAGTCATGCCCCCCATCGTAAGGCTCGTAAGGCGGCCCAGAAGAGGCGGGAGATCACCGGCGCGGGCAAGACTGATGCCGGCAGGGGACGGACGGAGGGCGCGATGGCCGCGGCGGCAGCGTCGGAGCAGGACACCGGCAAGGGTGGGCTGCGACGCACGCTCGGCTTCCGCGATCTGGTCGTCTACGGGCTCCTGTTCATCGCGCCGATGGCACCGGTCGGGATCTTCGGCACGCTCGACGCCAAGTCGCACGGGGCCGTCGCACTCGTCTATGTCGTGGCCACCGTCGCCATGGCATTCACCGCATTCAGCTACGCGCAGATGGTGCGGGTCGCGCCGCAGGCCGGCTCGGTCTTCACGTACGCGCGCAAGGGGCTCGGCGACGGGCCCGGATTCATCGCCGGGTGGATGGCGATGCTCGACTATCTGCTGATCCCGGCCGTGGCCTATCTCTTCTCCGGGATCGCGATGGAAGCGCTGGTCCCCGAGGTCGACCGGTGGGTGTGGACCGGGATCGCGGTCGTGGTGACCACGTTGCTGAATCTGTGGGGCGTACGGGCGGCGGCCCGGGTCGGCTTCGCGGTGCTCGCGATGGAGATCGTGGTGCTGCTGATCTTCCTGGTGTCGGCGGTGGTCGTGCTCGTACGGGACGGGGCGGAGCGCGGCTGGCTGTCGCCGCTCACCGGCGACGGAAGCTTTTCGATGACGGCGGTGCTCAGTGCGGTTTCGGTGGCGGTGCTGTCGTATCTCGGCTTCGACGCGATCGCCTCGTTCGCGGAGGAGGCGACGGGGGGTTCGCGGAAGGTCGCGCGGGCGGTGCTGCTCTGTCTGGCGCTGGCGGGCGTGCTGTTCGTGGCGCAGACCTATCTTGTGGCGCTGCTGGAGCCGCTCTCGTCGGCGCAGCTCGCCGACGATCCCGCACGACAGGGCTCGGCCTTCTATGACGCGGTGGACGCCTCCGTCGGCACCTGGCTGCACGATCTGGTCGCGGTGAGCAAGGCGATCGGCGCGGCGTTCGCAGCGCTGGCCGGCCAGGCGGCGGCGGGCCGCCTGCTGTTCGCGATGGCCCGTGACCGGCGGCTGCCGCACGGCCTGTCCCGTACGGACTCGGGCGTCCCGCGGGTCGCGCTGCTGCTGGCGGCGGCGGTGACGATGGTGGCGGCGGTGTGGGCGGCGCGCCGGGACGACGGCCTGGACCACCTGGTGTCGGTGGTCGACATCGGCGCGCTGACGGCGTTCACGCTGCTGCACGCGAGCGTGATCGGCTGGTTCGTGGTCCGCAGGATGGAGGGCCCGCCGGACTGGCTGCGGCACCTGGTGGTGCCGTTGCTGGGCGGGGTGGTGACGATCGCCGTGATCGGGGCGGCTGCGGGCTCGGCACAGGTGGTGGGCGTGATGTGGCTGGGCGTGGGGTTGATCGTGCTGGCGGTGCAGTGGGGGCGGCCGGCGCCGTAGTAGCGGTCCCGGCCGCGGCGGAGCCCCGGCGTACCCCCGAGGCCGCGGCGTCGGCGCGGTGGATTGTCGGAGGCGGCCGATACTCTCGCCCGTATGGCTCTCAACACGTCCGCCGAAGCCCCCCTCCCCGTCGGCGAGGTGTCGCGGCTCATCGGGGGGTGGATCGACCGGCTCGGGGCCGTGTGGGTGGAGGGGCAGATCACCCAGCTGTCGCGGCGTCCGGGGGCCGGGGTGGTCTTCATGACCCTGCGCGATCCCTCGTACGACATCTCCGTGAGCGTCACCTGCTTCCGGCAGGTCTTCGACGCCGTCGCCGAGGTGGTGGCGGAGGGCGCGCGGGTCGTCGTGCACGCCAAGCCCGAGTGGTACGCGCCGCGTGGGCAGTTGTCGTTGCGGGCCGTGGAGATAAGGCCGGTCGGTATCGGTGAACTGCTGGCCCGGCTGGAGCAGTTGAAGCGGACGCTGGGCGCGGAGGGGCTGTTCGCGCTCGAGCGCAAGAAGCCGCTGCCGTTTCTGCCGCACCGGGTGGGGCTGGTGTGCGGCCGGGCGTCGGCGGCCGAGCGCGATGTGCTGGAGAACGCGCGCCGACGCTGGCCCGCGGTCCAGTTCGAGGTGCGCAATGTGGCCGTGCAGGGCGTGCACGCCGTCGCGCAGGTCGTCCAGGCCGTCAAGGATCTGGACGAGCACGCGCATGTGGACGTGATCATCGTGGCGCGCGGCGGCGGCAGCGTGGAGGATCTGCTGCCGTTCTCGGACGAGCAGCTGGTGCGCGCGGTCGCCGAGTGCCGTACGCCGGTGGTGTCCGCGATCGGGCACGAGCCGGACTCGCCGCTGCTGGACCTGGTCGCCGACCTGCGCGCGTCGACGCCGACGGACGCGGCGAAGAAGGTCGTGCCGGACGTCGGCGAGGAGCTGGACCGCGTACGTCAGCTCAGGGACCGCTCGCTGCGCTCGGTCCGGGCGATGCTCGACCGGGAGGAGCGCGGCCTGGCGCATGCGCTGGCGCGGCCGGCGATGGAGCAGCCGCACCGGATGGTGGACGAGCGCGAGGCGGAGGTCGAGGCGCTGATCGCGCGCAGCCGGCGGGTGCTGGGCCATCTGCTGGACCGCGCGGACTCGGAGCTCGCGCACACCCGCGCGCGGGTGGTCTCGCTGTCGCCGGCGGCCACGCTGGAGCGGGGTTACGCGGTGCTGCAGCGGGCGGACGGCGCGGTCGTCCGGTCTCCGGAGGACGTGTCGGCGGGCGAGGAGCTGCGGGCGCGCGTCTCGGAGGGCGAGTTCGAGGTGCGGGTCGCGGACTGAGCACGACGCCCGCCGCCGCGGCCTTGAGCGCTTCCGCCGCTCGCGAGCGGTGAGCCTCGTTGTCGTACCTCACGCATAGGGTGGATCGCATGGCTGCCAAGACGGAAGAGACGGCGCTCGGCTACGAGCAGGCCCGGGACGAGCTGATCGAGGTCGTACGCCGCCTGGAGGCCGGCGGCACCACGCTCGAGGAGTCGCTGGCCCTGTGGGAGCGCGGCGAGGAGCTGGCCAAGGTCTGCCGCCACTGGCTGGAGGGCGCCCGAGCTCGCCTGGACGCGGCTCTGGCGGGCCCGGACGACGAGACCGACCCGGCCACGGCCGCCGGGCCGGCCGAAGACTGAGCAGGTCAGAGACCCTTTGAATGTGAGTCAGGTCACGATCGGCATGTAGTTGAAATTTAACGTACCCGGGCGTGGTTACCCCGTGCGTAACCACCAGCCGCACCCCCCGGAAGGTACGCCCGCATGACTCTCGTCCTTGACTCCGCCGCCCAGGACCTCCTTTTCCGTGAGGCCCGCACCGCCAACACGTTCGCCGACGAGCCGGTGACCGAGGAGCAGGTCCAGGCGATTTACGACCTCGTCAAGTACGGCCCGACCGCCTTCAACCAGAGCCCGCTGCGGCTGGTCCTCGTCCGCTCCGAGGAGGCCCGCGAGCGCCTGGTGACGCACATGGCGGAGGGCAACCGGCCCAAGACCGCCACCGCGCCGCTGGTCGCGATCCTCGCCGCCGACAACGAGTTCCACGAGGAGCTCCCGGAGCTCTTCCCGGCCTTCCCGCAGGCCAAGGACGCGTTCTTCGCCGAGCGCCCGGTCCGCGAGCAGGCCGCCGGCTTCAACGCCGCACTGCAGGCCGCGTACTTCATCGTCGGCGTCCGCGCCGCGGGTCTGGCCGCCGGACCGATGACCGGCTTCGACTTCGCGGGCGTCCAGAAGGAGTTCCTCGACGGCGACCACACGCCGCTGATGATCGTCAACATCGGCAAGCCGGGCGACGACGCGTGGTTCCCCCGTTCGCCGCGCCTCGCGTACGACGACGTCGTGACCACCGTCTGACGTACGGGACGTAAGAAGGCCGCCGCACCCTGCCGAGGGTGCGGCGGCCTTTCTCGTACGTCAGGACTCGTATGTGAGGACTCGTACGCAGCGACTCGTATGTCAGGACTTCTTCGTCTGCAGCGCCGCCGCCATCTCAGCCAGCCGCTCCGGCGACGCCGTCCCGGTCACCACCGTCGTCGAGCCCTTGTCCACGCGCACCAGGGCGTCGTACTTCGCACCCTCCCAGCGCTGCCAGGTCTCGCCGTTCACCTGCTGCGTCTGCGCCGTCTTCGCCGCCTGCTGGCTGACCTTCGGGATGTACTTCGCCGCGGGCTCGGTCGACTGCTCGATCGCGACGTACTCGCCGTCCGGGTCGAGGAACCCGAGGTGCCAGGCGTTCTGCTCGCCGCGGTGGTACGAGACCGACGTCGGCTTCCACTCCTTCGCCAGGCCCTCGGGGGCTGCCACCGGATACGGCGCGGCCCGTCGTGCCGTCAGCAACTCGACCCGGTAGTCGACCGCCTTGACCGGGTCCGCCTTCTCGTTGTGCGGAATGAACATGTAGATCACTGCGACGACGGCGCCGATCACCGCCATCGACAGCACCATGTCCCGCACCGTCTGTCTGCCTCGCATACCTGCCACGCCCCCATGTTCGCATTACGGGTGCGTGCTCAAACGTGGCCCCCTCTGCTCAATTTGTCGACGTACCGATAGAGTCGCAGCACCCTCTTTTCCGGCCGTCGTCGTACAGAAAGGTGCGCTCCGATGACCGAGCACAACAACTTGCCGTCCCAGCTCGAGGTCTCTCCCGAAGCTCCCGACCGCAACCTCGCCCTGGAGCTCGTCAGGGTCACCGAGGCCGCCGCGATGGCGGCCGGCCGCTGGGTCGGCCGCGGCGACAAGAACGGCGCGGACGGCGCGGCCGTCAAGGCCATGCGCACCCTCGTCTCCACCGTCTCGATGAACGGCATCGTCGTCATCGGCGAGGGCGAGAAGGACGAAGCGCCCATGCTGTACAACGGCGAGCGCATCGGCGACGGCACCGGCGCCGAGTGCGACATCGCCGTCGACCCGATCGACGGCACCACGCTCACCGCCAAGGGCATGCCGAACGCCATCGCGGTGCTCGCCGCCGCCGACCGCGGCACGATGTTCGACCCGTCCGCCGTCTTCTACATGGACAAACTGGTCACCGGCCCCGAGGCGGCCGACTTCGTCGACATCAACGCCCCGGCCTCGGTCAACATCCGCCGGGTCGCCAAGGCGAAGAACTCCGCGCCCGAGGACGTCACCGTCGTCATCCTCGACCGGCCTCGCCACGAGGGCATGGTCAAGGAGATCCGCGAGACCGGCGCCCGGATCAAGTTCATCTCCGACGGCGACGTCGCCGGCGCGATCATGGCGGTGCGCGAAGGCACGGGCGTGGACATGCTGATGGGCGTCGGCGGTACGCCCGAGGGCATCATCACCGCCTGTGCGATCAAGTGCCTCGGCGGCACGATCCAGGGCAAGCTCTGGCCGAAGGACGAAGCGGAGCGGCAGCGGGCGATCGACGCGGGTCACGACCTGGACCGGGTGCTGTTCATGGACGACCTGGTCAGCGGCGACAACGTGTTCTTCGTCGCGACCGGCATCACGGACGGCGAGCTGCTGCGCGGTGTGCGGTACCGCGCGGAGACGGCGACGACGCAGTCCCTGGTGATGCGGTCGAAGTCCGGCACGATCCGCCAGATCGACTCGACGCACCGTCTGTCGAAGCTGCGCGCATACAGCGCGATCGACTTCGACCGCGCGAAGTAAGCGGATCGCACTTGGCGAGTGAGCCGAAGGGGCGCGCGGGTGTCGAAAGGGAGGCTGGCATCGATGTGCGGCTACCGCCGCGCGGGCGGAGGTCCCGAGGAACGAGGGATCGAGCACGATCGACCGTCGGCACCCGCTAAAAGCGCCCCGGAGGCGAACCGAGCCACAAAAACGACGGGGGCGCCCCATGTGCGGTGGGGCGCCCTCTCCCGTTGCTCCGCCTGTGTGTCAGGCCGCCGACTGCTTCTTGACCTCGACGTCGCGCCGCCTGCGCCGCGCCAGCACCACACGGCGCTCGGCGGCCGTCAGCCCGCCCCACACTCCGTACGGCTCCGGCTGGAGCAGCGCATGCTCCCGGCATTCGACCATCACCGGACAGCGCGCGCAGACCCGCTTCGCGGCCTCCTCACGTGACAGCCGCGCGGCCGTCGGCTCCTTCGACGGTGCGAAGAACAGCCCGGCCTCGTCCCTGCGGCACACCGCCTCCGCATGCCAGGGTCCGTCCTGATCTTCCCGGGCAGGAATTTGCTGCGGCACGGGGGCGGCCACCTGCAAGGACTGGTACGGCAGTTGCAGCACGGTCTACTCCTGACGACGGCTTCGCGAGCGAGAGACGATGCAGCACTCCCTACCCGCTGTGCGCACTCCTATTCACTGAGTGGCACTGAGTTCCGACGTACGGAAAGCCGGGCGGGCGCCCGCGGCCGGAAAGCGCTCCGGGGCGCAGTCGTCAGTGCAGGTATTTGCGCAGGCGGCCATGCAGGTCGGAGACCCGCCGGCCTCTTTTCGGCCTGGCTTCTACATTGCCGAAAACCGTGTACCCGTTGACGACGACGACCGGCGCCTCGGGATCGGCCCCCTCCAGCGTCAGCACCTCGAAGTTGCCGAAGATCCCGGTGCCGCTGCCGCGCAGCGAAATGTTCTCCGGGACCCGGACTTCGATATTGCCGAAGATGGCCGTCGCGTTGATGGTGGTCAGCCGCTGCTCGAAGAGCGCCTCGGTGAGGTCGATCTCGATATTGCCGAAGAGCGAGAAGGCGTTGGTGCGGCGGCCCACCCGCCAGCGGCCCTTGCGCGTACTGCTGGAGAAGACGGCGACCAGATTCTCGGCGGGACCGGCCGGCTCCTCGGGCCCGTAGGCGTACGAGCCGGTCTCGGTGCGCCTGCGGGTCGCGGGCAGGTCCTGGACGATCGGCTCGAGTTCGCCGACGGTCTTGGCGCGGTAGACGGCGTCGATCCGCTCCGAGTGCTCCTCGGCGTCCAGCCGGCCGTCCGCGAGTGCATCCCGCAGGATGTCGGCGATCCGGTCGCGGTCGGCGTCGGAGGCGCGGATGGCGGAGGGCTCGGCAGGGATGTCGGGCTTGGGGGTGTGCCCGTGCCCGGAGGGCGCTGGTTGGTTCTTGTCGAGGTCCACACAGCCAGGGTAGCGAAACGCGATAGATCGCGACTAGGGGTTCGGGCCTCGGGCGCGCCCCTGCCGCACTCCCCCGCCCCCTCCTAGTGAGCCTTACCTCACAAGCTCCCGCCGCAGCACGCGCCTTACGCTGGAGGTCGCGTCGATGTCGCCGTCTGCCGAGTAAGGAATGGCCCGTAATGCCAGAGTTTGTGTACTCCGATCTGCTCCCGCTGGGAGAGGACACCACGCCCTACCGGCTGGTGACCGCCGAGGGAGTCTCCACCTTCGAGGCCGACGGACGTACGTTCCTCAAGGTCGAGCCGGAGGCGCTGCGCAAGCTCGCCGCCGAGGCCATGCACGACATCTCGCACTACCTGCGGCCCGCCCACCTCGCGCAGCTGCGCCGGATCGTGGACGACCCGGAGGCCTCCTCCAACGACAAGTTCGTCGCGCTCGACCTGCTGAAGAACGCGAACATCGCGGCCGCCGGCGTTCTCCCCATGTGCCAGGACACCGGAACCGCCATCGTGATGGGCAAGCGCGGCCAGCACGTCCTGACCCAGGGCGGCGACGAGGAAGCCCTCTCCCGCGGCATCTACGACGCGTACACCAAGCTCAATCTGCGCTACTCGCAGATGGCCCCGCTCACCATGTGGGAGGAGAAGAACACCGGCTCGAACCTGCCCGCGCAGATCGAGCTGTACGCGACCGACGGAGGCGCGTACAAGTTCCTCTTCATGGCCAAGGGCGGCGGCTCCGCCAACAAGTCGTTCCTCTACCAGGAGACGAAGGCGGTCCTGAACGAGGCCTCCATGATGAAGTTCCTGGAGGAGAAGATCCGTTCGCTCGGCACAGCCGCCTGTCCGCCGTACCACCTCGCGATCGTCGTCGGCGGCACGAGCGCCGAGTTCGCGCTGAAGACGGCCAAGTACGCCTCCGCGCACTATCTCGACGAGCTGCCCGCCGAGGGCTCGCCCACCGGACACGGCTTCCGTGACAAGGAGCTCGAGGAGAAGGTCTTCGAGCTGACCCAGAAGATCGGCATCGGCGCGCAGTTCGGCGGCAAGTACTTCTGCCACGACGTCCGCGTGGTCCGGCTGCCGCGGCACGGCGCGTCGCTGCCCGTCGCGATCGCCGTCTCCTGCTCGGCCGACCGGCAGGCCACCGCGAAGATCACCGCCGAGGGCGTCTTCCTGGAGCAGCTGGAGACCGACCCGGCGCGCTTCCTGCCGGAGACGACCGACCAGCACCTGGACGAGAGCGACGTCGTACGCATCGACCTCAACCGGCCGATGGACGACGTGCTCGCCGAGCTGACCAAGTACCCGGTCAAGACCCGCCTTTCGCTGACCGGCCCGCTGGTCGTGGCGCGCGACATCGCGCACGCCAAGATCAAGGAGCGGCTGGACGCGGGCGAGGAGATGCCGCAGTACCTGAAGGACCACCCGGTCTACTACGCGGGCCCGGCCAAGACGCCCGAGGGTTACGCGTCCGGTTCCTTCGGCCCGACGACGGCCGGCCGGATGGACTCGTACGTCGAGCAGTTCCAGGCCGCCGGCGGCTCCAAGGTCATGCTGGCCAAGGGCAACCGCTCGAAGCAGGTCACGGACGCGTGCGGCACGCACGGCGGCTTCTACCTCGGTTCGATCGGCGGCCCGGCGGCGCGTCTCGCGCAGGACTGCATCAAGAAGGTCGAGGTCGTCGAGTACGAGGAGCTCGGCATGGAAGCGGTCTGGAGGATCGAGGTGGAGGACTTCCCGGCGTTCATCGTGGTGGACGACAAGGGCAACGACTTCTTCACGGAGCCCGCGCCCGCGCCGACGTTCACCTCGATTCCGGTGCGCGGCCCCGGACTGGCGTAACTCGACGGATCAGCCCCTACGACACCGACGACCGAGGTGTGACACATGGCCGACGACGCGAGCGAGTACCGCATCGAGCACGACTCCATGGGCGAGGTGCGGGTCCCCGCACACGCCAAGTGGCGGGCCCAGACCCAGCGGGCCGTGGAGAACTTCCCGGTCTCCGGCCAGCGCCTGGAGCGCGCCCACATCGAGGCCCTGGCCCGGATCAAGGCAGCCGCCGCGCAGGTCAACGCCGAACTGGGCGTGCTCGACAAGGACATCGCGGGCGCCATCGCGGACGCGGCGGGCGAGGTCGCGGAGGGCCGCTGGGACGAGCACTTCCCGGTGGACGTCTTCCAGACCGGCTCCGGCACCTCCTCCAACATGAACGCCAACGAGGTGCTCGCGACCCTCGCCACCGAGCGGCTGGGCCGCGAGGTGCACCCCAACGACCATGTGAACGCCTCGCAGTCGTCGAACGACGTCTTCCCGTCCTCCATCCACATCGCCGCGACGGCGGCCGTGACGGGCGATCTGATCCCGGCGCTGGAGCATCTGGCGGCCTCGCTGGAGCGCAAGTCCGCCGAGTTCGCGGATGTCGTGAAGTCCGGACGTACGCACCTGATGGACGCGACGCCCGTGACGATGGGCCAGGAGTTCGGCGGCTACACGGCGCAGATCCGGTACGGCGTCGAGCGGCTGCGCGCCTCCCTTCCCCGCCTCGCCGAACTGCCGCTCGGCGGCACCGCGGTGGGCACCGGCATCAACACCCCGCCCGGCTTCTCGGCCGCGGTCATCGCCGAGGTCGCCCGCGCGACCGGGCTGCCGCTGACCGAGGCCCGCGACCACTTCGAGGCGCAGGGCGCACGGGACGGCCTGGTGGAGACTTCCGGCCAACTTCGTACGATCGCGGTCTCGCTCACCAAGATCGCCAACGATCTGCGCTGGATGGCCAGCGGCCCGCGCACCGGACTCGCCGAGATCAGCCTCCCCGACCTCCAGCCGGGCTCCTCGATCATGCCGGGCAAGGTCAACCCGGTCATCCCGGAGGCCGTGCTGATGGTGGCGGCCCAGGTGACCGGCAACGACACCACGGTGGCGGTGGCCGGCGCGGCCGGGAACTTCGAGCTCAATGTGATGCTGCCGGTGATGGCCAAGAACCTGCTGGAGTCGGTCCGGCTGCTGGCGAACGCGTCCCGGCTGCTGGCGGACCGCACGGTCGACGGGATCACCGCCAACGCCGAGCGGGCCAGGGAGTACGCGGAGTCGTCGCCGTCCGTCGTCACTCCGCTGAACAAGTACATCGGGTACGAGGAGGCCGCGAAGGTCGCCAAGAAATCGCTCGCCGAACGGAAGACGATCCGGGAGGTCGTACTCGAGTCCGGCTATGTGGAGCGTGGAGCGCTGACCCTGGAACAGCTCGACGAGGCGCTTGACGTGCTGCGTATGACGCGCCCCTGACGGCACGCGCCGCGCTCTCGTGACCTGGATCGCAGCGGGCGGGGGCGGTCATCCGTAAGATCTGCTCATGACAGGCACGGAACGCAATGCACGCTGGACGCCCGGTGACCACATCCTGTGGCGCTACCGCGACCATGCCCCGGACCCGGCGGGCCCGGGCGTGCACATCTGCCGGCCTGTGACCGTCGTGCAGGACAGCGACGAGATCCTCGCGGTGTGGATGGCGCCGGGCACGGAATGCGTGAAGCCGGTCCTGACGAACGGCACCCCGGTCCACCAGGAACCGCTCGCCACGCGCTACACGGCCCCGCGCACCACGACCCGCGGCCGCTGGTTCGGCACAGGCGTCCTCAAACTGGCCCGCCCGGGCGAGCCGTGGTCGGTCTGGCTGTTCTGGGAGTCCGGCTGGCGCTTCAAGAACTGGTACGTCAACCTCGAGGAACCGCGCATCCGATGGGCGGGGGGCATCGACTCCGAGGACCACTTTCTCGATATCTCGGTCTTTCCCGACCGCAGTTGGCTCTGGCGCGACGAGGACGAATTCGACCAGGCCCAGCGCGTGGGCCTGATGGGCCCGGAGAAGGCCGAGCGGGTCCGGGCGGCGGGCCGGGCGGCGGTGGAGGTCATCCAGGCCTGGGGCGCGCCGTTCTCCGACGGCTGGGAACACTGGCGCCCGGACCCGTCGTGGCGCACTCCGGAGCTG
The DNA here is from genome assembly GCF_044334895.1 of Streptomyces sp. NPDC020681. Lineage (NCBI taxonomy): Bacteria > Bacillati > Actinomycetota > Actinomycetes > Kitasatosporales > Streptomycetaceae > Streptomyces > Streptomyces sp. NPDC020681. The sequence continues at coordinate 22,518 of NZ_JBIRTX010000012.1, forward strand.
CCTGCGGACTGGGACCGCACGCCGGTTCCGCTGGCGTCCTGAGCGGATCGCCGACGACAACTCGGCGTGAGGATTCGGAAACATGCCGGAAACCATGCGTTGCTAGCTTCGCCGACCATTCGGCATACGGGGAGTACTGCTGTGACGTGGGACGAGTGGGAGCAGCTGAAGGCCGATACGGCCGGACAGAACACCACACAGATGCGGCTCAACCAGCTCGACGACGGAAACGGCGGCAGAGGCGGACCGGGCACCGGCCCCGCCGGCGAGACCCACGGAGACCTGCAGGTCAGCCAGAAATCGCTGGCCGCCATCGGGGACGAGGCCTACAAGCTCTTCGACCGGCTGGAGCGGGACGGCAAACACGCCAAGACCACCAGCACCTCGGCCGCGACGGTCATGGTTGACGCGCGGGTCGAGCGTGACAAGATGATTGCCGGTCTGGCCACCGGCGGGATGTTCTCACTCATGCCCTCTCCGGCGTCGGGCGTCGCGGCAACCGTGGTGCCCATCGTCTCCGACGGGGTCGAAGGAGTCACCGGCGGCCTCATCGAGGCGAACCTGGACAAGTACGCGGAGTCGCCGCACCGGGACAACGCCGGGACCACACCGAGGCCAAGGACGTGTTCGAGCGGGGCAACAGCGCGTCCTGGCAGCCCGCTTACTCGCTGCTGGATCGCGCGAGCGATTCGTCGGACTGGCCGCCCGACAAATACCGCCGTCTGCAAGAGACGCTGATGCAGGCTCAGCACGTCGGCTACACCAGGGGAGCGGAAACGAGGAGAACCTCGGCCAGCTGCCCACGCCGTCCTAGCTAGGTGGTTCGCATGCCCTTCTCCGTGCTCCGGTGCCGGCGATCGCTGCCCATCGTCGTGCTGGCGGCGGCACTCGTGGTGAGCGGCTGCTCCGGCTCATCGGGCAGTCCGCAGAAGTCGCCGTCTCCCTCGCAGCAGTCGCGCCGTCCGCCACCGAGATCTGTGGCGGGGTGCTGGATGCCGGGGCGAGCGCTGCCCTGGAGGAGCTGACTGCTTCACAGAGCTTCAGCGAGGACGACAGGGTGGGTGGCGAGCAGATCGTTCCTGTCGCCGCAGCCGCGACCGCGCTGAAGTCGGGACCCAAGACGCGTTCCTATCTATGCGCCGGGAAGGCGAGCGACAGCCACACAACCGGGAACTTCCAGATCTCCGCGCGCTGGGAGCAGTCCAAGCCGGGCGATCAGAGGTGGGCGAGCGACGATCACTGGTCAGCCTTCGACGTCGCGGGAGCGGGGAGGAAGACGGCTGAGTTCCCGTACGCGAGTGCTTCCGCCAAGTCCGGCGTGCTGGAGTTCACCTGCCCTGTCGGCCCTGGGAAGCAGAACGGAATGCTGCTCTCTGTCGACATGATGAGTTTCCTGCTGGCCCAAAGCGACACCGAGGGCAAAGCGCCCGAACTACTCGTCCGCGTCATGCACCCCATCGCCAAGAGCCTCGCCCAGCAGATGGGCTGCCTGACTGTGAGTCAACTGCCCACTACCCTGGGCGAGCCGACCCCCCTCCCCCCTGTGAAGTGACTGACTCCGGTCCAAGAACACGCTCCGGCGCATACGACCTCGCGAGACTCTTGATGCGCCCCCCTGTGGGCAATCGTAGGATCGTCGTCCGCAAAGCTGCGCCAGAGCAGCAACCATTGAGCGCAGCGCACGACCTGACCGTAAGTCATCTCGAGTCACTACTAGGGGGTGGAGCTGTGCCGATAGCGCAGCACCGCCTCTCGAGGCGATTGCATCGCACACCCGGCCCGAACGGAACCCAGCGGCAAGAGAACGTCGGCGCCCTGCCGACCCCTTCGTGAGGCGGTTCGGATGACATCCGCGGTACGCGGGCACGCCCTCTCCTCGGTCCTGCTGGCGATGGTGCTGGCAGTCAGCGGCTGCTCCGGCTCTACCGAGGAGCCGGACGGTGCGGCCTCGTCGACGCAGCCACAGGCGCGGCCCCCCTCCGAGATCTGCGGCGGAGTTCTTGGCGCCTCCGGCGCCGCCGCACTCGCCAAGGTGAGGGGTTCAGAGCTGTTCGACGACGTCGACCGCGACGGCATGAGGGAGCTTCCGCTTCCACAGGCTGCTGAGTCACTGCGTACCGAGGCGGCGCCCAACGCTGGGAACGGCAAGAGCACTTACCTCTGCCTGGCGCGGACGCGTGACCAGTTCGCCGTGGGCAGCTTCGACATCTCGGCCAAGTGGCGGCGGCTGAAACCCGGAGACGAGGAACGGGCCAGCAGCAAGACACGGTCCGCCTACGATCTCGCCGAGAAGACCGGTCAGTCCCGCTTCGTTCCCTATGCCAGCGCTTCGGCTGCGTCGGGCACCGTGATGTTCTCCTGCCCGGTGGCGGCCGGGCGCGAAGAAGGCGTCGTACTGGCCGTCGACATGATGAGCTTCACGCTGGCGCGGAGCAACACCGTGGGCAAAGCGCCCGAACTACTCGTCCGCGTCATGCACCCCATCGCCAAGAGCCTCGCCCAGCAGATGGGCTGCCTGACTGAGAGTCAAATGCCCACTACCCTGGGCGAGCTGACCCCTCTCCCCCCTGTGAAGTGACTGACTCCGGTCCAAGAACACGCTCCGGCGCATACGACCTCGTGAGACTCTTGATGCGCCCCCCGGGGGCAAACGTAGGATCGTCGTCCGCAAGGCTGCGCCAGAGCAGCAACCATTGAGCGCAGCGCACGACCTGACCGTAAGTCATCTCGAGTCACTACTAGGGGGTGGAGCTGTGCCGGACGCCTGCCACCTGGTCGACGCCGACCGCAGAGCGGTTGTTTCGCCTGCGGGTCCGGGGGTTATCCCCCGAGATAGCGCAGCACCGCCTCTCGAGGCGATTGCATCGCACACCCGGCCCGGACGGACGGAATCCCACGCGTGACGGAGCAGCCCACCTCCCACGAAGGCCGGCAGCCCTTGGCTGCCCGGCCGCACGAACGCACCCGGCCCCGGGCGGAGGCCGGGCCGTCGGCCGTTCCCTCGCCCGCCGGGCCGCCGCCGCAGGACCTGGCGGGGACGGCGCGGCGTGAAGGGGACCGGCTGCGGTTCGTGGGAGCAGCCACCCGGCGCATCGCGCGCGGCATAGATCTGGACGAGATCGTGCTCGGGCTGTGCCGGGCGACCGTGCCGACGTTCTCCGACGCCATCCTGGTCTATCTGCGCGATCCGCTGCCGGTCGGCGACGAGCGGCCGGTGTCGCCATTCGTGTTGCGGCTGCGCCGTACCGACCGGCTGCGTTTAACCGATGAGGACGCGGATCTCTCCAGCACCGGATCCTTCCCGCTGATCGATCCGAACAACGACCTGACGCCTGCCGCCGAGCTCTGCGAGGTGCGGTCCGGCGGCGCGCTGTCCGAGGTGCTGCGCGGGGTGCGGCCGGTGTTCGGCGACTCGGCCGCGGCGCGCGCCGCGTTGCCCGAACTGCTCGGCGCCGAAAGGACCGTGCCGAACGGCCATCGCGCGATACTGGCCCCGCTGCGCGGCCGGCGCCGCGTGATCGGCGCCGCCGTGTTTTTGCGCCGGCCCGACCGGCCCGCCTTCGAGCCCAACGACCTGCTCGTGGCTGCCCAGTTGGCCACGCACACCGCGCTGGGCATCGACAAGGCCGTGCTGTACGGCCGCGAGGCGTACATCGCCGACGAGCTGCAGCGCACCATGCTGCCGGACTCGCTGCCGCAGCCCACCGGCGTACGGCTCGCCTCGCGCTATCTGCCGGCCGCGGAGACCGCCCGCGTCGGCGGCGACTGGTACGACGCGATCCCGCTGCCCGGCAGCCGGGTGGCCCTCGTGGTCGGCGACGTCATGGGGCACTCCATGAAGTCCGCCGCGATCATGGGTCAGCTGCGCACCACCGCGCAGACGCTCGCCGGGCTCGATCTGCCTCCGCAGGAAGTGCTGCACCATCTCGACGAGCAGGCCCAGCGGCTCGGCGCCGACCGCATGGCGACGTGCATGTACGCGGTGTACGACCCGGTCTCGCACCGCATCACCATCGCGAACGCCGGCCATCCGCCGCCCATCCTGCTCCAGCTGGGCGGGCGGGCCGAGGTGCTGCGCGTACCGCCGGGCGCGCCGATCGGCGTCGGCGGCGTGGACTTCGAGGCCGTGGAGCTGGACGCGCCGGCCGGCGCAACGCTGCTCCTCTATACGGACGGCCTGGTGGAGTCGCGGCTGCGCGACGTCTGGACCGGGATCGAGCAACTGCGGGAGCGGCTTGCCGCCACCGCCCAGCTGACCGGGCCCGACCACTCGCCGCCGCTGGAGGCGCTCTGCGACGACGTGCTGGACATGCTCGGCCCGGGCGACCGGGACGACGACATCGCGCTGCTCGCGGCCCGCTTCGACGGGATCGCGCCGAGTGATGTCGCGTACTGGTTCCTGGAGCCGGAGGACGCCGCGCCCGGCCGGGCCCGCCGCCTCGCCCGGCGTGCGCTCGCCCGCTGGGGTCTTGAGGAGCTCTCCGACTCGGTGGAGCTGCTGGTCAGCGAGGTGGTCACCAATGCCGTGCGGTACGCGGAGCGGCCGGTGACGCTGCGGCTGCTGCGTACGGACGTACTGCGCTGCGAGGTCGGCGACGACTCTCCGCAGCTGCCCCGGCAGCGGCGGGCCAGGGACACCGACGAGGGCGGCCGCGGCCTCTTCCTGGTGAACAGGCTGGCCCGGCGGTGGGGCGCCACCCGCCTCTCGACCGGCAAGGTCGTCTGGTTCGAGCTGCCCACCCGGACATAACCCGGCTCTGCAGGCCGCCTTCGAGCCCTCAACCCGGTTACCGCTACAGAACGGTGCCCGCGGACCCGGAAGCCGGGTCTCGCGGGCACCGTCATGCCGTCGGCGGCACTACGGCCTGACCACCGGATCCTCCGGGTCGTCCGGGTCCGCCGGATCCGTCGGCGGTGTGAAACTCGGCGGATCGGTCGGCGTCTTGGTAGGCGTCTGCGTCGGGTCCTCTGTCGGCGTCTCGGTCGGCGTCTCGGTCGGCGAGTCCGTCGGCGTCGGATCCGGGTCCTCGGTCGGCGTCTCGGTCGGCGTCTCGCTGGGTGTTTCCGTCGGCGTCGGATCCGGGTCCGGAGTGGCGACCTCCGCGACGTCCAGGTCGAACTCGGCGGACGATGCCTCGCTGTCGAGTGCGCCGCTGGTGTACTGCTTCCAGATCTTGGCCGGGACGCCACCACCGTTGGCGCGGCCCTCGTTGACCGTGTCCGTCAGCGAGGAGTGCGCGCCCTTGGTGGTCTCGCCGAACAGCGCGACCGCGGTGACGAGCTTCGGCGTGTAGCCGACGAACCATGCGGACTGGTTGTTCTCCGAGGTACCGGTCTTGCCCGCCGCCTCGTAGTCACCGGACGCGTTGGTGCCGGAACCGCGCTTGACGACGCCGGTCAGTGCCGACGTCACGGTGTCCGCCGCCTCCCGGCTGATGGCCTGGTCGCCGATCGCGTCGGGCAGTTCGGCCTTGCGTTTCGCGTGCTCCGCCGACTTCACGATCGTCGGCGTGACCTTCTTGCCGTGGTTGTCGAGGGTCGCGTACACCGCGGCCATGTCCCAGGTGGACGCGCCCATCGTGCCGAGCGACATCGCGGGCCGCTCCGGGAAGTCCTTGCCGTCCTTCATCCCGAGGTCGAGCGCGGTCTGCTTCGCGTTGTCCGGGCCGACGTCCACGATCATCTGCGCGTAGACCGAGTTGATCGACTTGTTGGTCGCCGTCTGGACGCTGACCCGGCGGCCGTAGTCCTTGTCGTCCTCGTTCTCCGGCGCGAACGGGGTGTCGCTGCCCTCGACCGGCCGCTTGCTGGTGCCGTCGTACTTGGTGTTGAGGCCGATCTTCTCGTCGTCCTGGGTCACGGCGCCGTTCTCCAGGGCCGAGGCGAGGACGACGGGCTTGAAGGTCGATGCCGGCTGGTAGTCGCGGCGGGTGGCGTTGGACACCCAGTGCTCGGTCGCCCCGATGCCGCCGTAGAGCGCGAGGACCTTGCCGGTCTCCGGGTCGACGGAGGTCGCACCCGCCTGGACGGTGGCGTCGGCCTTGTCCTTCTTGCGGTCGAGCTTGTCCTCGAGCTGCTTGTCCACGGCCTTCTCCAGCGCCGCCTGGCGCTTGGAGTCGATGTTGAGGGTGATCGTCCAGCCGCCGAGCTTGATCTCTTCCTCGCTGATGCCCTGGCGCTCCAGCTCGGCGTTGGCCGCGTCGACGAGATAACCGACCTGGCCCTCCATGCCGGGGGCCGGCTTCGGGGTCTTGGGCACCGGGAACTTCAGTCCGCTGCGGACGGAGGGATCGAGCCAGTTCTCCTCGACCATGTTGTTCAGTACGTAGTTCCAGCGGTCGGTGACCAGCTTCCGGCCGGTCTCGGACGCGACGGTGTAGTCGTACTGGCTGGGCGCCTGGAGCAGCGCCGCGAGATACGCGCCCTCCCCGACCTTCAGGTCCTTGGCGTCCTTGCGGTAGTACGCCTGGGCCGCGGCCTGGATTCCGTACGCACCGCGCCCGTAGTAGCTGGTGTTGATGTACCCCGCGAGGATCTCGCTCTTTTCCTTCTTCTGGTCGACCTTGAGCGAGATCACCAGTTCCTTGAGCTTGCGGGTGACCGTCCGGTCCTGGTTCAGGTAGTAGTTCTTGACGTACTGCTGCGTGATCGTCGAGCCGCCCTGCTTGCCCTTGCCGGCAAGGGTGTTCATCAGGCCGCGGGCGGTGCCCTTGAAGTCGACGCCGGAGTCCTTGAAGAAGGATTTGTTCTCGGCGGCGACGAAGGTGTACTGGACGTCCTTCGGGATCTTCTCCAGGCCGACGATCTCGCGGTTGACCTTGCCGGTGCGGGTGAGGATCTTGCCGTCGCTGTACTTGTAGACGTTGCTCTGCATCTCGGCCTGGGCGTTGGCCGACGGCACCGGGACGAGCAGATAGATCACGAAGAACGCGCCCATCGCGAGCAGGCACAGGCCGAGGAAGGTGCCCAGCAGCTTCCGCCAGGTGAAGAACCGCCGTATGCCGGTGGGTCCGGCTTTCTTCGCCCGGCGCGCCCCGCGCTGCCGGGCCCGTCGCGCTTCCGCTCGGCCCATCGCTTCGTTGCTCCGCTCGTCGTCGTCGCTCGTTGTCGTCAGATCAGCTCAGAAAGCTAACACCGCTAGTACTGACAAAGGGCCACCGATCCGGTCTTTTCCGGACGTGACAATGAGCACCCCGTCTCATGGAACCGACTCATGAGAGGCACAGAGGGTTGCCACGATGCGTAAAGTGATATCAGAATGCTAGAAGTCGGCGGTGGTCGCCGACCGGCCGGCCGGACAACGCACAGACGATGCACGGACAGTGCACGGACGATGCACAACGGGGAGCGATCATGCCTGCGACCAGTACGTCAACAGTGGACGACCTGCCGGAGATGCCTGCGCCGCAGGTCCGCGAATTCCCGGCGCACAGCATCGGCGGCGGACTCGCCCTCCTGCTCGGGCTGGCCGGACTCGCGGGCGGAGTCGCGCTCATCGTGGCGGGCGCGGTGAGTGGATCGGCCGGTGCGAAGGCGGCGCTGATCACCGTCGGAGTCGTGGTCTCGGTCGCCGCGTTCCTCGCGATGTGCGGACTGAACATGGTCGCGCCGGGCGAGGCCCGGGTGGTCCAGCTCTTCGGCCGCTACCGGGGCACGATCCGTACGGACGGCCTGCGTTGGGTCAACCCCTTCACCTCGCGGGCCAAGATCTCCACGCGGGTGCGGAACCACGAGACCGCGGTGCTCAAGGTGAACGACGCGTACGGCAACCCGATCGAGCTGGCAGCGGTGGTGGTGTGGAAGGTCGAGGACACCGCGCAGGCGATGTTCGAGGTCGACGACTTCCTGGAGTTCGTCTCCACACAGACGGAGGCGGCGGTACGGCACATCGCGATCGAGTACCCGTACGACGCGCACGACGAAGCGGGGCTGTCGCTGCGCGGCAACGCGGAGGAGATCACCGAGAAGCTGGCGGTCGAACTGCACGCACGGGTCGAGGCGGCGGGCGTGCACATCATCGAGTCGCGCTTCACGCACCTCGCGTACGCCCCGGAGATCGCGTCCGCGATGCTCCAGCGCCAGCAGGCGGGCGCGGTGGTGGCGGCGCGTCGGCAGATCGTGGACGGCGCGGTCGGCATGGTGGAAGCGGCGCTTGCCAGGCTCCAGGAACGGGACATCGTGGAGCTCGATTCGGAGCGAAAGGCGGCGATGGTGTCGAATCTGATGGTGGTGCTGTGCGGTGACCGCGCGGCACAGCCGGTCCTCAACACGGGCACGCTCTACCAGTGACGCCGCCGCCTCCGCCGCCCGAGCGGAAACAGGTGCTGCTGCGGCTGGACCCGGCGGTGTACGAGGCGCTGGCGCGGTGGGCGTCGGACGAACTCCGCAGCGCGAACGCGCAGATCGAGTTCCTGCTCCGCAGGTCGCTCTCGGAGGCCGGCCGCCTCCCGGGCACGGTGCCTCCGATCCCGAGGAGGGGCCGCCCTCCGAAGGACCCGGGGAACGCGTAGGCGCGCGGGCCCACCCGGCAGCGGACCCGCGCCCGACGGCGCCGGTCCGCTGCCCTCGACCTCGCGCCGAGCGTCGGCCCAAGCCTCAGAATCCCTCGTTCCGAATCGTGACAATCGATCCTGACCTGCGGGAACAAGCCCTCGAAGGCCCGCGCTGCACCACGGCTATACACACGAGGTATACGCCCTGTGTACAGTCATCCGCATGTCAATCGGTCACACCTTGCTCGGACTCCTCGAGTCCGGCCCGCGCCACGGTTACGACCTCAAGCGCGCCTTCGACGAGAAGTTCGGCCACGACCGGCCCCTCCACTACGGGCAGGTCTACTCGACCATGTCCCGGCTCCTGAAGAACGGCCTCGTCGAGGTCGACGGGATCGAGGCCGGCGGTGGGCCCGAGCGGAAGCGGTACGCCATCACCGAGGCAGGCATCACCGATGTCGACCGCTGGCTCGCGCAGCCCGAGAAGCCGGAGCTGTATCTCCAGTCGACCCTCTACACCAAGGTCGTCCTCGCTCTGCTCACCGGACGCAGCGCCGCCGAACTGCTGGACACCCAGCGCGCCGAGCACCTGCGGCTGATGCGCGTCCTCACCGACCGCAAGCGCCGCGGCGATCTCGCCGACCAGCTCATCTGCGACCACGCCCTGTTCCACCTCGAGGCCGACCTGCGCTGGCTCGAACTCACCGCCGCCCGGCTCGGCCAGCTCGCGAAGGAGGTCGTCGCATGACCCCCGCGGGCTCCCTCCTCGTCGCCGACGGTCTGCACAAGGCGTACGGCGCCAACCCCGCCCTCGACGACGCCTCCTTCTCCATCCACCCCGGCGAAGTCGTCGCCGTCATGGGCCCGTCCGGCTCCGGCAAGTCGACCCTGCTGCACTGCCTGGCCGGGATCGTCCGGCCGGACGCGGGCACCATCCGCTACAACGGCCGCGATCTCACCGCGATGTCGGACGCGGAGCGGAGCACGCTGCGGCGGACCGAGTTCGGGTTCGTGTTCCAGTTCGGCCAGCTCGTACCGGAGTTGAGCTGCCTGGAGAACGTGGCTCTGCCGCTCCGGCTCACCGGTGTGAAGCGCAAGGCCGCCGAACGCACGGCCATGGAGTGGATGGAGCGCCTCGAAGTCGCCGACGCCGGCCGCAAGCGCCCCGGAGAGGTCTCCGGCGGACAGGGCCAGCGCATCGCCGTCGCCCGCGCCCTGGTCACCTCGCCGCGAGTCCTCTTCGCCGACGAGCCGACAGGCGCCCTCGACTCGCTCAACGGCGAGCGTGTGATGGAACTTCTCACCGACGCGGCCCGGGACAGCAACGCCGCGGTCGTCCTGGTGACCCACGAAGCCCGGGTCGCCGCCTACTCCGACCGCGAGGTCATCGTCCGCGACGGCACAGTCCGTGACATGGCCGGTGCGGTGTGAAGCGCGGCTCCACCTGGATACATGACCTTACCCTGGGCGTCCGGTTCGCCGTCACCGGCGGCCCGCGCGGCTGGATCCGTACCGCACTCACCGCCGTCGGCGTCGGCCTCGGCGTCGCACTGCTGCTCTTCGCCGCGTCCATACCGGCCCTCCTGCAGCACCGCGACGACCGCGTGGCGGCCCGTGCGCTCGGGTTCGACGATGCCAAGACCTCCGCCCGGTCGTTCCAGTACGCGCTGACCGGCACCATGTACCGCGGTGACGCCGTCTCAGGCGTCGTGCTGCGTCCGGACGGCAGCGACCCCGCAGCCCCCGCGGGCCTGTCGAAGATGCCCGGCCCCGGCGAGATGGCCGTCTCCCCGGCGCTCGCCGAGCTGCTCGGCTCCCCGCGCGGTGCGCTGCTCAAGGACCGGCTGCCGTACCGGGTCACCGCGACCATCGGGGACGCGGGCCTGCTCGGTCCGGCCGAACTCCACTACTACGCCGGCAGCCCCACCTCGCTGGGCTCGGGGGTCGACGGGCGAGCGGACCGGTTCGGCGGCCGCGAGGAGCCGGAGCCGATGAGCGCGGTGCTCCTGCTCCTCATCGTGATGGCCTGCGTCGCCCTCCTCCTGCCGGTCGCCGTGTTCATCGCCACCGCCGTCCGCTTCGGCGGCGAGCAGCGCGACCGTCGGCTCGCCGCACTGCGCCTCGTCGGCTCCGACCAGGCGATGACCCGGCGCATCGCAGCCGGTGAATCACTCTGCGGCGCGCTGATCGGGCTCGCCGCGGGCGCCGGATTCTTCGCGCTGATGCGGGAGTTCGCCGGCACGGTGACGATCTGGGACGTCAACGCCTTCCCCTCGGACATCGTGCCCAGCCCCGCGCTGACCGCTCTGATTGTCCTCGCCGTGCCGGCCTCCGCGATCGGCGTGACCCTCTTCGCCCTGCGCGGCGTGTCGATCGAACCGCTCGGAGTCGTACGGAACGCCAGTCCGCGCCCCCGCCGGCTGTGGTGGCGGTTGGTCCTGCCGGCCGCCGGTGTGGCACTGCTGCTGCCTCAGACGGGCCAGGTCGGCCTGAGTGACACCGAACTCGCCACCTACCAGATCGCCGTCGGCGCCCTGCTGGTGCTGGTCGGGGTGACCGCACTGCTGCCCTGGCTGATGGAAGCGGTTGTCGCCCGGCTGCACGGCGGCCCGGTTCCGTGGCAACTGGCGGTACGACGGCTCCAGTTGAGCAGCGGCACAGCGTCCCGCGCGGTGAGCGGCATCGTCGTCGCGGCAGCCGGCGCGATCGCGCTCAACATGCTCTTCGGCGCGGTGCAGGGCGACTTCATGAAGCCGACCGGCATGGACTCCGCCCGCGCCCAGCTCGAGACCCGCGCGAACGCGCGGGACGGCTTCGTGGCCCGCGAGATGATTGCGAAGTACGAGGCGACCAAGGGCGTCTCCGGCGTGATCGGGCTCACCGAGGCGTATGTCGAACGGCCGGCCCCGCGGGGCGCGGGCGAAAGCTTCACCCCGATCACCTCCATCACCGTCGCCGACTGCCCGTCGCTGCGCGAGCTGGCGAAGCTCCCGTCGTGCAAGGACGGTGACGTCTTCATCGCCCGCACGCACGGTGCCGAAGGCCCACCGGACGACTACCTCGCCAAGGTCGCGCGGCCCGGGGCCATGGTGAACCTCCACGGAGAGACCTTCGGGCCAACAGGCGAGCCGGTGCGGCCCGAGCCGGTGCTGTGGCGCATCCCCGCCACTGCCAAGACGGTGGACTCCCGTACCGATCCGATGGGACGCAAATCCTTCGGCGTCATGGCGACTCCGTCCGCCATCGACGTGTCGAAGCTGAGCGACGCCGAGGCCAGGGCGATGATCCGGCTCGACCCCAAGGTGCCCGACGCGGCCGAGCACGCCAGAAACACCGCGGCGGCCGTCGACCCGCTGACGCGGGTCTCCACACTTCAGGACACCGAGCGCGACAGCCAGTTCTCCAGTGTCCGAACCGGCCTGTTCGTCGGGGCGACCGGCACGATGCTGCTGATCGCCGCCTCGATGCTCGTCTCCATGCTGGAGCAACTGCGCGACCGCAAGCGGCTGCTGTCCGTGCTGGTGGCGTTCGGCACCCGGCGCGCGACCCTCAGCTGGTCGGTGCTGTGGCAGACGGCCGTGCCCATCGTGCTGGGGCTCGCGCTGGCTGTCGGCGGCGGCATCGGACTGGGGCTCGTCCTGCTGAAGCTGGTCGACAAACAGGTAGCGGACTGGTGGGCGTTCCTGCCGGTCACCGGAGTCGGCGCCGCGCTGATCGCGGTGGTGACGCTGCTGAGCCTGCCGCCGCTGTGGCGCATGATGCGCCCGGACGGCCTGCGCACGGAGTAGCGGGCTGCGGGCGGCCCTGGAACCCTGCCCTGGGCCCGGGGCCCGTACCGCGCCGTCAGCTCAGCACCCGTACCGGCAGCGGGCGCAACGCGTCCCGCAGAGCCTGTGCGAACTCCTCGAACTCGCCCTGGCGTGCCGCTCCCGCGCGCATCGCCAGGGCGATACGGCGTGCCGGGGCGGGGTCCGCGAACCAGCCGGTCCCCAGCCCGCCGCGGCCGGTCTCCACCTCGACGGCCGTCCGCGGCAGCAACGTCACTCCGAGGCCGCCCGCGACCAGCTGCACCAGCGTGGACAGGCCCGCGGCGGTCGTGGTGACCGGCGTGCCGTCGGTGCGGCCGGCCTCCCGGCAGATGTCGAGCGCCTGGTCACGCAGGCAGTGGCCCTCGTCGAGAAGCAGCAGCGGCAGCTCGCGCAGTGCCTCACGAGGGATGTCCTGGCGGCCGGCCAGCCAGTGGTCCTCGGGAGTGACCAGCACGAAGTCCTCGTCGAACAGCGGGAGTTCGGTGATCCCCGGCACACCGAGCGGGACGGCGAGCAGCAGCAGGTCGAGCCGCCCGGCGGTCAGCCCGTCGAGCAGCGAGGACGTCTGCTCCTCGTGGACCTGCAGATCCAGGTCCGGGTAGGCACCGTGCACCAGCCGCAGGACGTTCGGCAGCAGATACGGCGCGACGGTGGGAATCACACCGAGCCGCAGGACACCGGTGAAGGGCGCCTGTACCGCCTCCGCCTCCTCCATGAACTCACCGACGGCCTCCAGCACGGCCTTGGCCCGCGCCGCGAGCCGCTCACCGGCCGGCGAGAGCAGCACTCTGCGGGTCGTACGCTCCAGCAGCTGGACACCCAGTGCCTCCTCGAGCGCGGACACGGCTCCGGAGAGTGCGGGCTGACTCATCCCGATTGCTGCCGCGGCGTCCCGGAAGTGCAGATGCTCGGCGACGGCGACGAAGGCGCGCAGCTGAGCGAGACTGGGCTGTTTGATCCTGTTTGTCACACTCACTGATAGCTATCTCCGATCATGGAGATGGATTCTAACCGTCCCCGTGATCAATGCACGCTCTGACTCAGCAAGCCAACCGCCGTGTACGCGCGGTAACTGTCGATGGCGCGTGTCCGCGGTCACGTACGAGCACCGCCGACTCGGCTCTTCTGCCGCACCTGAGCTGCCTCACTGGAGGCAGCTTTGTCGTGCTGCCTACTCGCCCGCTGAGGAGCGAGCCACGCGCGCCATCGACCCTCGAGACCGTGCGCTGTCAGCCCTTCAGGGCTGACACCTGCCGAGCACGCTCGTCGAGATCCCGGACTGCCCGTACCTTGCGGTACGGAGCAATCCGTTTACGCATCGTCCCGAAGTGCTCGTCACCACGAGCAGTCGACAGCAGCACGTAGTCGTCGAGGAACGCGCCCCACGTCGAGCACGCCTCTTCAAGGTGCCCAAGTTCGAACTGGCGCTGAGCCATGACTGCGTTGGAATGCACGCGCCCTTGCCGTTCGTTCTTCGGCTGCGCCCGAAGAGACGCTTTCATGGCCGCGACAGAGCCGGGAAGATCCTTCGTTTCGTACAGGACATGCGCAACGTGGAATTGGTACGCCGACTGGTCGTAACCGCCAATCGACTCCCGGCGCGAGTCTGCCTTCGAGAGGGCCGCCTCGGCCTCCGCCAGTCGCTGAAACGCCATGTGCTTGTCGCCGACCATCGAGGCAGCATGCGCCTGCTGGCCTCTGAGAAAGGCGACCAGGCGGGGGCCCGCCTTCGGTGCCGCCTCGGCCGCGGAGTCGGCGAACTCCAGTGACTTTCGGCCGTAGCCCAGGTTTGACGCCTGAAGGCTCATGCCGCGAAGTGTCCGGCAGTATGTCACTTGATCGCCCGCTTCTCCGGCCAGCTTCAGCGCCCTGACGTAGTACTTCTGGCCGAGGCCGTGCTCCCTCTCGTACATCGCCATCCAGCCGGTGAGGTACGTCAGGTCCGAGGCGGCGGAGAGCATGTCATCCCTGACGTCGTCGGCCGCCTCTGCTCGCAGATAGGGCATCACCGTGTTGACCAGGAAGGCGGCAGCCATCGGCCTCGCGTGACCTCCACCGAGTTCGTCGAGAATGTCGGCGATCTTGTCTGTCATCCGGCGCACGGTCTCGATCTCGCCCCGACCAATTCGACTGGCGGGCTTCGTCATGCGCTCACGATCCTCAGCGTGAGCCACGTCCGCGAAGAGGGGTACGGCGAGCGCGGCGGAGTACAAACCTGCGGCGATCACGCCGCGACGGGATGGATCCATGTCAGCCCTTCCGAGATTCAACAGGGACTCGACCGTGTCTCCGCTTTGGGATCCTTCCTTCGTGGCCACCGGCTCAAGCCCTGCCTCCTGATAGGTGACCGGCCGCCCGAGCTTGCGCTCGAAGGTCTCGATGATGACCCGCCGCACCTGCTTCCTCGGCTGCGTGCCACCCACCCAGTGTGAAATCGCGGAGTGGTCGTACTTCAGGGTCATGCCGGCCTGCGCGCCAGTGCGGTTCACGGCGTTGGCGAGCTGCGTTCGCGTCCATTGCGCCTGCTCGAGCAGCGACTCGAGTCCCGCGTTGCGACTGTTCTGGGATGCCTGGGCCATGCCAACTCCCGGGAGAATTCACGGCTTTCACGGTCACGCCTCCGTTCAACGGTACCCGCGTAGGCACGCTGCGCAGTTAGCTCAACGCAGACCGCGATCAAAAGCGGCCACGAGAGGAGACGTGTGGTGAGCACAGTGACCAACGGAGATACACCGCCGAATGGCAACGGGATCGATGACGGTGTGCGACCTGTCGAGGTGGAATCGATCCGCGACACAGTGACCACGGCGCTCAAGGAGATTCCGCTCTCTACGGGGGAGCGAGCGCGCGTTGACGTCACCACGGCGACCTTGATCGGTCATCTCAACCTGCTGCTGGCAGAGGAGCTCGGGTACGAAGCCGATCATGTGGTCCCGGGCCTTTATCGGGCCGCGTACAAATTGCTCGACCTCAGCCGCCGCCCGACGCCCACGACCACGACGTTCGGGGCATGGGAGTACATGCGCGACATCGCCGGGATCACGAAGCGTCTTCTCGACGCATGGGTGGAGCTGTATGGGGAGGCCGCCATCGATGACCAATGGCCTCGCCCCCGAACCCCCTTCCGGCCATCTGCCGGCGGGGTTGGAAACCACATCACCGGAGGATCAATGACCACTGCCACGATCCCGTTCGCCGCCCGCGCGGCCGCCCCGCCGTGCCTCGTGAGCACCTCCCTCGCGGGAGTCACCTGGGACAAGACCCGTCAGCTCAACGTGCAGGCGGACGGTACGCCTTGGCACACCGCTGACCACGCCGCCTCGACCACCGACACCAACCTCGATGGCCAAGGCGACGACGTGGCGGATCCCTACTTCGCTCCCGCTTCCTGATGGCGGCCGCCCGACCTGTGCTCGTCGTTGCCGAACAGCTGGATGCGTCCGCGGACATGGTCGTTGACCAGTTGAACCTGCGAGATGTGCCCGTGACGCGTTTCGACTCAGCGGACTTCCCAGAGCAACTCACCCTGACCGTCAGCCATGCGCCGAATGCCCCGGGGTGGCGGGGAGTACTTGATGACGGACACCGATCGGTGCGGCTTCAGGACGTCCGAGCCGTCTACTACAGGCGGCCCGGACGCCCCGTCATCGCCGATGCCGTGGCGGAGCCGTACGCGACGTGGGCACAGAATCAGGCAGACGCGGCGCTGCTGAACGTGCTGTCAGCGCTCCCCGTGCGCTGGATCAACAACCCGCACTCCGACCGCGTCGCCGCACACAAGCCACAGCAGCTCGTAGCGGCCGCCCGCTCCGGGCTAACGGTCCCGCGCAGCCTCATCACCAACGATCCAGTCGCAGCCTGCGCCTTCGCCAGGAAGGTGGATGGCCCGCTGATTTGCAAACCTGTCCTGGGCGGAAGGCTGGACACGGGTGGAGAACGGGCACTGATGGTGGCCACTCACCGAATCGACCCGGCTGACTTCGACGACAGCATTCGCCTGACCGCGCACTACTTCCAGGAATCCATCCCCAAGCAGTACGAGGTACGCCTAGTGGTCGTCGACGGCCACATGTTTGCCGGCACTCTGTTAGGCAGGTCCGAGAAGGCACGCACAGACTGGCGTACGGACTACGAGGCGATCGAGTACGGCACCACCATCGTGCCTGAGTCGGTGGCGGCAGCTGTGCGCCGCTTCATGGCCTCCTACGGCATCGTGTTCGGATCATTCGACTTCGCCGTCACCCCGGACGACGAGTGGGTGTTCTTCGAGAACAACCCTGCGGGAACCTGGTCATGGGTCGAGAACCGCACGGGGTTACCCATCGCTGCCGCCCACGCCGACTACCTGCAAGGGGTGCCCGTATGACCTGGCCGAACATGGGTGCAACGAGCGCGCTGCGCCAGACGCTGGCCGCCGAAATCGACACCGGGCAGTCGAGCAAGTGGCTGTCGGCATTCGGCGAGGTCCCGCGGCACCACTTCACTCCCACCTTCTTCCGCCAAGATGCCCGCGGAGACTGGAACGAGGTCACCTGGGGAGATCCCGGATACCTGGAGACCGTGTACTCCAATACGGCACTCACCACCCAGCTCGATGAGCACGGCATCCCCACATCCTCGTCCAGCGAGCCGGCGCTCATGCTGGCCATGCTCGACGCGCTCGATGTAGAGAGCGGAGACACCGTCTTCGAGCTGGGCACCGGCACCGGATACAACGCGGCCTTGCTCGCATACCGGCTGGGCCCCGAGAACGTGACGACCATGGACGTCGATCCCGAGCTGGTGACGCGAGCCTCCGATCGTCTGTCGACGCACGGACAGAAGCCTCTCGTCATAGCTGGGGACGGCGCACTCGGCTACTCGGCCCGCGCACCCTACAGCCGGATCATTGCCACGGCTGCTCTGCGCTGCATCCCACCCGCACTCCTCAACCAGGCTTCTGTAGGTGCGGTCATCGTGGCCCCGATCGGGTTTGGCGTCGCACGGGTCACCGTCACAGCCCCCGGCCACGCAACGGGACGTTTCCTTCCAACGCCCGCGCACTTCATGCCGCGCCGCACCCCTGGCACAGCGCCGGATTTTGCGGCCCTGACCAATCAGCCCGCCACCCACAATGTCCTCCGCGTTCCAGACGCGCTCGACCGGCTGAAGTTCCCGATGTCTCTCGCGCTGCCCGGCTACAACTCATGCTCATGGCGCGATGAGGGCGGCAACCTGAGCGGCATTGGCCTGTGGACTGATGACGGCTCGATCGCACTCGCCGATGCCGCTGGCCGCGTACGGCAGACCGGCCCACGAAGGTTGTGGGACGCGATCACGGAACTCGCCGAGATCTTCCCGCACGGGGCCCCTGCCCGCGATGACTTTGGCCTCACGATCGCTCCCGCCCACCAGAGTGTCTGGTACCGCGAACAGGGCGGGCCGTGCTGGACGCTGGCCACCACTTAAGCGAGACCGATAGGCGGCATCTATCAATCGGAGCCGATGTGCCTATTTCTGTGATCAATAGGCCTCGTGGCAGGGTGAGCCTCAGTCCAACCCCTCACGTACGTCCCTTTTGGTGCGTACGGCGCTACAAGGAGTGCAATGCTCACCGTCGGTGACCAGTTCCCCGAGTTCGACCTCACGGCCTGCGTGTCCCTGGAGACAGGCAAGGAGTTTGAGCGCATCGACCGCGAGTGGCTGAAGCTCAACCGCGAGGAAAAGGGCTGGCTGGTGGTCTTCGCGTGGCCGAAGGACTTTACTTTCGTCTGCCCCACCGAGATCGCCGCCTTCGGCAAGCTGAACGACGAGTTCGCCGACCGCGACGCGCAGGTCCTCGGCTTCTCCGGCGACTCCGAGTTCGTCCACCACGCCTGGCGCAAGGACCACGCCGACCTGCGTGACCTGCCCTTCCCGATGCTGGCCGACTCCAAGCACGAGCTGATGCGCGACCTCGGCATCGAGGGCGAGGACGGCTTCGCGCAGCGCGCCGTCTTCATCGTCGACCCGAACAACGAGATCCAGTTCACGATGGTGACCGCCGGGTCCGTGGGCCGTAACCCCAAGGAGGTCCTGCGGGTGCTGGACGCTCTGCAGACCGACGAGCTGTGCCCGTGCAACTGGAAGACCGGCGAGGAGACCCTCGACCCGGTCAAGCTTCTGGCCGGTGAGTGAGCATGGCGCTCGATGAGCTGAAGTCCGCCATACCGGACTACGCCAAGGACCTGCGGCTGAACCTCGGTTCGGTGATCGGTAACTCCGAGCTGCCGCAGCAGCAGCTGTGGGGCACGGTGCTCGCGTGCGCGATCGCCTCCCGCTCGCCGCGGGTTCTGAAGGAGCTGGAGCCGGAGGCGAAGGCGAACCTCTCGGCCGAGGCGTACACCGCGGCGAAGTCCGCGGCGGCCGTGATGGCGATGAACAACGTCTTCTACCGCACGCGGCACCTGCTCTCCGACCCGGAGTACGGGACGCTGCGCGCGGGTCTGCGGATGAACGTCATCGGCAACCCGGGCGTCGAGAAGGTCGACTTCGAGCTCTGGTCGCTGGCGGTCTCCGCGATCAACGGCTGCGGGCAGTGCCTGGACTCGCACGAGCAGGTGCTCCGCAAGGCGGGTGTGGACCGCGAGACGATCCAGGAAGCGTTCAAGATCGCCGCGGTGATCCAGGCGGTGGGGGTCACGCTGGACTCCGAGGCCGTCCTGGCCGGCTGACCGGCTGACCGGCTAACTCGCTTCGTCACGACAGGGCGCCCCCGCCGCGTGCGGGGGCGCCTTGTCGTCGTACCGGGCGCTACGGCGCGAGGAGTTGGGCCGCCGCGAGCGCGGCAGCGACCGTGCCGCCTATGACGACGGCCGAGGCCGCGAACAGCGGGAGCCGCAGGGTCCAGACACGCAGTGCCCGGGAGCGGGACACCCGCTCCAGCAACGCGTCACGACCGCGCAGCACGATCAGCCCGACGCCGGTGAGCGTCACGGCCATGCCGACGCCGAAGGCGGCGACCATGGCGAGTGCGATGCCGGCCTTGCCGGTGAGCAGCCCGGTCAGCAGCACAAGAAACGCGGACGGCGAGGGCAGCATCCCGCCGGACGCCCCGAGGAGCACCAGCCCTCGCCGGGTGAGCAGCGAGGCGGCGTCGGGGATGTCGTGGCTGTGGGAGTGGCCGTGCGCCTGGCGGTGGTCGTGCGCGTGTCCGCCGGCCTGTGCATGGGCGTGGACCGGCATGGGCTCCGGCGCATGGCCGCCGCCCCGCAGATGCCGGCGCAGCAGCCCGACCCCCACCCCCGCCACGACCACCGCCGCGATCAGTTGCAGCCAGCGCGTCAGCGACGCGATGTCCGGCGTGCTCTCGGCCGCCAGCCACCAGCCCACCGCGAGCGTCGCGACCGACAGGGTGTGCATCACCGCGACGATGCCGCCGAGCCATACCGCGTCGCGCGGTCTGCCGCGGCCCCCCACGAGAAAGCCCGCCGCCAGCGACTTGCCGTGTCCGGGCGCGCAGGCGTGCAGCGCACCCACGGCCGCCGAGACCAGGAGCGCCGGCAGGAGCGCCGGGCCGCCGGTCAGGAGGGACGTGAGGTCGGTGGTCCAGGTGGAACCCGATGAGGTCGCGTCAGCCGTTCCGGCCGAGAGCAACGCCACCGTGCGCGTGGGCGACTTCGCCGTGTGAAGGCCGCCGGTGCCCACCGGCGTCACCGAAAGCGTGCGGTACGCGGGGTCGATGTCCGTCAGCGCCGTGACCGTCAGGCTGATCCGGTCGGCCGGTCGCGGGCAGACGAAGCGGAGTTTCATGCCGTCCGCCCGGTCGACCCGGCAGGCCAGCCCCTCCTGGCCTACGGCGATGTGCGTGCGCAGATAGCCCGTCACGTCGCCGCCGGACTCCCGTGTCAGGACGGCGACATCGTCCTTCTGCGCGGACCAGGTCGCGTCGACCGCCGCACCCGCGGCCTCGACCCTGACGACCGGTGGTGTGCCGAAGGGGTGCGCCTGGGCCGTCCCGGCGCTGCCGCAGAGCAGCGCCGGGACGGCCAGCAGGAAGACCAGCACCCCGGTACGGAGTGATCGCACGGCGCGTGCCTCAGTTCCGGCGCGCGGCCAGCGCGTGGACCGTGCCGTCGTCCGTGAGGGCGAAGACATGGTCACCGCTGACCGAGAGCGCCGATGCGACGCCCGCGCCGAGGTTGTACGAGGCGAGCTGCCGGCCGTTCGCCCGGTCCAGGACCAGCACGCGCCCGTCCCAAGTACCCACGTACACCAGGGACTTTGTAACGAGCGGATGCATCGTCGGCGAACCGTCGCCGGCCGTGCAGCCCATCGCGACCCGCCAGGGGTCGTCCAGCGGGCTTTCGCCCGGCAGGTGTCCGGCCTTTGTCTCCCACACCGGCTTCGACGGGTCGGCGGCGGCCGTGTCGTAGGCGCGTACGACGCCGTCGCGGCCCGCGACATACGCGATGTCGCCCCAGACCGCGGGGCTGGTGAGCGGCGCGCGTCCCGGCTCGCAGGTGCTGCCGCCACCCAGCTTGGACTCCCAGGTCACCGTGCCCGTCTTCGGGTCGTGACCGCGGGTGCCGTACGCCGTGAAGGTCACCAGCTCCGTCTCGCCCGACGCGGGCTGCGTCAGTACCGGGGACGAGTGGCTGTCGATGTCGCCCGCGGTGTCCTTCACCCACAGCTGCTTGCAGCTCGCGAGGTCCATGGCGATGACGCTGTTGCTCGACATGGAGTGCAGGTACGCGGTGTTGGAGCCGGGTTCGCGGATCGCGGTGCTGTGCGCCTGGCCCCAGGAGAACGCTGCTCCGAATCCGCCGGGCAGCAGCCCGCCGGTTCCGGCGTCGCGGCAGCGGATCGTGTTGGCGTCCTGGTAGACGGCGACCGTGCGGTCCTGGCCCGCGAGCGGGAACACGGAGACCGGTCCGCCCGCGCGGCCGTAGCGGCGCACGGTGTCGCCGTGGGTCTCCTCGCGGTCGATCGACTGCCAGGCAATGCGGCCATTCGCCGCGTCGAGCGCGTAGATCCGTCCGACGCCGGTCGTCAGATAGACCCGTCCGCCGTGGAGGGTCGGCGCCGATTCGGCGTCGCCGTCCAGGTAGGTGCGCCAGAGCTCGCGGCCGGATGCGATGTCGTACGCGAGCATCATGCTGTACGGCGAGTCGAACGCCCGGGACGCGACGATCAGTCTGCCGTCGGCGACGACCGAGCCGTTGAGGTTGAACTGTTCGCCGGTGTGCCGGGCCCATGCGAGATCCAGCCGGGCGCCGGGCTCGTCGCCGCTCGCGGACCGTCCGGCTTCGTCACCGCCCTGCCGCAGCCAGTCCTGCCCGGTCTTCGGCTGCGCGAGCTCGGAGTCGCGTACGACCTCGAAGGTGTTCCGGACCACGGGGAACTGCTTGCCCCGGGTGTCGTACGCGATCGTCTCGGCGGTGTACGTGCCGGGCCGCAGCCCGCGCAGCATTCCGCTCGCCCGGGTCCAGGCGCCGCGCGCGTCCGGGCAGGGTTCGGGCGTGCCGCCGGGCGGGGTGTAGCAGTTCTCGATGGCGGGCCCGGCGGATCCGGCGTCCGGCTTGCCGAAGCGCATGCTGTCCCGCTTCACGACATGGCCGCGGCCGTCGCGGACGGTCAGCGCGGCCTTCGCGGGCGTACGGCCATCGTCCTCCGCGTACACCTCGACCGGGACTCCGGTCTTCGCTCCGTGCACGCTGCCTTGCGCCGGGCTGACCAGCGCGGCGTCGTCGTCGATGTCGAACTGCCGGTGGATGCCGGTCACATGACCGGTGTCCTCGTTGCGCCGGGTGCGCGGGTCGTCGGTGATGGAGCGGAAGTCGAGGACCTTGTAGTCGGGGTGTGCGCCGTCGATGCCGTACGTGCCCTGGTTGTTGATCTCGACGGACCGCTTGAAGGCCCCGCGCCGGAACTCGGCCTGCTGGTTGTGGCCCGCGGCCACCATCCGTACGTCGTACTTGGCCAGCTCGTCGATGGTCGGCTGCATGCCGGCACCCGGGCCCCACTGGGTGAACAGCGAGCGGTGCGCGAAGACGAACACCTGCTTGCCGGCGGCGTGCCGGGCCAGGTCCTGGCGCAGCCATTCCAGCTGCGGTTTGAGCCCGCTCGCGTCGTAGTTGTCCTCGAGTACGACGATGTGGCGGCCGTTGCGGTCGAAGCTGTACCACTCGGGCGCGAGGTTGCGGCGGTAGTACTCCAGGCTGCCTGCGTAGCCCTGGGAGGTGGCGGTGCCGCCGAAGTCGTGGTTGCCCATCACCGGGTAGAAGGGATGGCCGAGCCGGCCCTCCGCCAGGCCCTTGCTGAACAGGTCGTACCCGCCCTGGCGGCGCGGCTCCGCCGCGTAGTCCGTGACGGTCAGGTCGCCGGTGGCGATCTGCATCGTCGCGCCGTCGACCTCGGACATCGCCCGGACCTGGCCGGTCCACTGGGGCAGTGCCGTGCGGGCTTCGGCGTCGGTGCGGTTGCCGACCTCGGTGTCGGAGTTCATCACCCACTTCTCGGTGGGGTTCGCGGCGTTGCGGTCGGGCACGAGCGCGAAGTCGACGCCGGTGCCGCCGGTCTCGGAGACCTTCCGGAAGAACTGCGGGATGTAGTCCTTGCGCAGGGCGGGCGTGTATCCGTCCGGGGACACGACGCTGACGAGGTCGGTCTCGCGCCGGGACGGATCGATCTGCAGGCTGTACGTGCCGTCCGCGCCGGTGGTGGCCCACACCGCGCCGTCGGTGACATCGACGCCGGGCATGGCGCGCTCGCCGTTGTCCCGCTTGCCGTTGCCGTTGCGGTCCTTGAACACGGTTCCTTCGACGGTGACGGCGGCCGCTTCCGCGTTCGCCTGCGCATCGTCGGCGAAGGCCGTCTGCGGCGCGAGGAAGGACAGTGCGACGGCACCCACCGTCGCCAGCCGGACCGGTTGCCGGGTGCGCCGCAGCTGCCGGGCGGCGAGCAGCAGCACCATGCCGGCTGCGGTGATCAACGCGACGGTGAGCCACGGGAACTGCGGCAGCGCGTGCGCGCCCCGGGCGTCGACGAGCGGGGTGTCCGCGGAGGCGTCGACCGCCGTGCCGTCGAACTCGACGACGACCTGCGTCAGTCCGCCCTTCTCCAGCAGCGTGCTCAGGTCGAGCGCGTCGAGGTGGCAGCTCCACGCCAGTTCGATGACGATGCCGCCGGGCACACCTCCGTCGTCGCCGGGCACGCCCGAGCCGGTGGCCGGGCAGCCGGCCGGCAGCACCGAGGACGCCCAGGCGCCGGCCCGCGCGGCGGGCACCACGTCGTGGTGCACGACGAGGCGGCCGCTGGTGACGTTGTCACCGGTGGCGACGACGAGTTCGGCGTGCTCGCGTGAGACATGCGCCAGCGCGGGCTGGGCTCCGATGCCCAGCACGAGGAACAGCAGCGCGAGCGTGAGCCCGGCCGCTGTGCGTATGTGTTTCATGGGGCGGACGCTAGCGATCAACCACCGGTTACCGGCCAGGTCAGAATGGGTTTCACCGATCCGTCCACAAGAATTCAGCGCCGCGTAGGAACGTCGTCTCAGGCGGGGCTCTGGAGCCTGGCCATCAGCGCTTTCATGTCCTCGATCATGAAGGGCCTGATGCCCGACAGGTCGGCCTCCACCGCGTCGTCCGAGGTGGACCGCTGGCCGGGCGTGATGCCGATCGTGAGCACCGCCTGCCCGTCCAGTACGTGGAGGGACGGCGTCTCCTCGCTGTTGGTCTTGACGAAGTAGGCGCGCTCGCCGAGGTCGTCGACCCGCTCCAGCTGGACGCTGTTGTTCCCGTACAAGGCGTCCCTGCCGGTCGTCGCCTCGAACTCCGGGCCGGGGTCGGTCTGCTTGTGGAGTGAGTAGCTGACATACGCGGACGGCGGATAGGTGTCGTCGGCGGGCCCGTATTCCTCGGGGTTGCCCAGCGTGACCCAGCAGGAGGTCATGTCCAGGCTCGTGTGTTCACGCGTCGCCGGCACCCGGTCGTCCCTCCTCTTCTTGCCGACCGCGGTGCCAATGGCTTTGAGTTCGGCGTCCACACAGAGATTGCGGGTGGTGCGGTACCGGCCGAGGTCCGGGCCCTGTCGCTCGTAGGCGTACAGGCCTCCCGCCCACACCGCGGAGGCGACGACCGCCCCGCCGAGCGCCCACAGCCATGACGTCAGCGGGGGCCAAGTGAAGGGTTTACGGTCGGCTCTGCCGACGGTCTCGGCCGCGTCGGACTCCTCGGCCGTACCGTCCTCCGGGGCCCGCTGACCGGGGATCTCCCGGGCGCCGAACGGCTCTTCGTCGTCGACCAGCTCGGGTTCGGATATCACTCCCGCTCCTCCGCGGCCGAGGGAGACGCGGTCGCAGTCGCGGTCGCGGTCGCGGTCGCCGGCGTGGACGTGGCCACGGGCGTGGATGTGGGCGCCGGGGTCGGGACGACCTCGACCGCCGTCGCGCCGTGCGGCGGCGGCGTGTTCCGCAGGTTCTGCTCCTTGGCGTACGCGCGCAGATACCCGACCACCGTGTTGGTGACCGCCACCAGCGGCACCGCCACCACCGCGCCGCCGATGCCCGCGGTCAGTCCGCCCGCGGCGACCGCGAGGACCACGGCCAGCGGATGGACGCGTACCGCGCGGCCGAGGATGAACGGCTGCAGCACATGGCCCTCGAGCTGCTGTACGGCGAGCACCACGATCAGCACCATCAGCGCCGTGAACACGCCCTGGGTGACGAGCGCGACGACGACCGCCAGCGCGCCGGAGATGACC
Organism: Streptomyces sp. NPDC020681; assembly: GCF_044334895.1. Lineage (NCBI taxonomy): Bacteria > Bacillati > Actinomycetota > Actinomycetes > Kitasatosporales > Streptomycetaceae > Streptomyces > Streptomyces sp. NPDC020681. The sequence continues at coordinate 47,539 of NZ_JBIRTX010000012.1, forward strand.
GCGCCGACCAGCGGGATGAAGGCGAAGAGGAAGATGAAGACGGCGAGCGGCACGGCCATCGGCACATCGAGGAAGTAGATGCCGAGACCGATGAAGATCGCGTCGATCAGCGCCACGATCACCGTGCCGCGCACATACGCGGTGAGCGTGGCCCAGGCCCGCGGGCCCGCACCGGCGACTCCCTCACGGGCCTGCGCCGGGACCAGCTTGAGCACCCACTGCCAGATGCGCTTTCCGTCGTAGAGCAGAAAGAGCGTCGAGAACATCGCCAGCAGGATGCCGGTGAGCACCTCGACCATGACGGTCACGCCCTGCAGACCGGCCGACGTGATCTCCTCGGTGTTGGTTCCGATGGTCTCGCTGAGGTTCTCCGCGATGTCGCTGATCTGCTGCTCGGTGACATGGAACGGACTGTCCAGCAGCCAGCGCTTGAGCTCCTCGATGCCTTCCTTGACGCGGTCGGAGAGATTGTCGAGGTTCTCCATGACCTGCCAGACCACGAACCAGCCGACCAGGCCAATGATGACGAATCCGGCGATCGCGGTCACCGCGGTGGCGAGCCCGCGCGGCAGTCCCCACCGCTTCAGCCGGGCCACGGTGGGCTGGAGCATGGCGGTGACGAGCAGCGCGGCGACGAAGGCGAGGACCACCAGCTGCACTTCGCTGATGACCCGCATCAACACCCAGAGCATGCCTGCCAGTACGAGCAGCCGCCAGGCTGCTTCCGCGGCGACACGGATGCCCCACGGAATGGCGGCGACGGGATCGGGCTTGGCCGCTACGGCGGGTGCGTACGCGGGCGGCGGAGGGACGCTGCCGGCAACGGTCCCGGACGGGGAGCCCGACGTGGCGCCGGACGGCGCCTCGACGCCGGGCAGTTCGTCCGCGCCGTCCTCTTCGCGGCGTTCGTCCAGGCGCTCGGACATCTTGGTGAGCCCGGCGCCAAGACCGGCGAGCCATCCTGGCAGTCCTGACATGATCTTTCCTCTTCCCCCCACCACTCCCCCCGCGGTTCGGCCACTGGGGCGTTCCGTTTCCCGCCGGGGGTCCGGGGGTTGTCCCCCGGGAAGCACAGTCCGACCGACGGTACACGCACAGAGCCCCTCACCGTAGGACGGTGAGGGGCTCTGCGAAGTTGAGCGTCGGCGAGGCCTAGTACCAGTGGTTGGCCTGCCAGAACGACCAGGCGCCACAGGGGCTGTCGTACCGGCTGTTCATGTAGTTGAGGCCCCACTTGATCTGGGTCGCCGGGTTGGTCTGCCAGTCGGCGCCGGCCGATTCCATCTTCGAGCCCGGCAGTGCCTGGACGAGACCGTACGCGCCGGAAGAGGGGTTCTGCGCGCGGTAGTTCCAGCTCGACTCGTGGTCCACGATGTTGCTGAAGCACTGGAACTGGTCGGCAGGAACCATCTGCCGTGCGATCGCCTTGACTTCGGCGACGGTGTAGGACGACTGCGCGGAGAAGCTGGACGCGTCACGGACGGCGTCGCGGCTGGCGCGCTCCTTCGCCTCCGCCTCGCGCTCCGCCTTCTCCTCGGCGGCTTCCTGCTTCGCCTTGGCGGTCTTGGCCGCCTGAATGCGGGCGGCCTCCTCTGCGGACTTCTGGGCGGCCGCGTCGGCGGCGGCGGCCTGGGCCTCCGCCTGCTGCGTCAGGGACGCGACCTGAACCTGGGCCTGCTGGCCCATGGGTATGTCTGCGAGGAGAGTCGCGTCGGCGGCGGTCGTCTCGAGGTCGTCCCCCGAGGTCTGGGTGTTGCCCGAGGCGACGCCCACGACGGCTCCGACGGTGGTGACCGCGGTGGCTGACGCCACGGCGAATCCCCGGACCGAGATCCGGCTCACACGGTTTCCTTCCAGCATCGCCCGCACAGGTGACCTCGCGCGCGAATCGTGCCCCTGACGCTGGCCTCCCCACTGCATGGGTCACAGGAGGCGCTGGCCCGTGGACAACTTCCTTGCGGAAGAGCCCTGTAGCTCGGGCGGCATACGACGAAAAGTCTTGAGTTGTGTGTTGCTGTGCACCACGAGTGGTGCTGGTGTGCCGTATGCGGAGCCTGACGGAAGCAAGACTCTGCCGGAAGCCGACACCGCAAGGCAATTCTTCGTTGCGTGTGAAAGCTCACATCCCGTTTCGGCCAGGAGTTTTACGGAAACCGGCGCACAGCATGACGCCGCCCGGCTAAGCTCCTCAGCTCTGCCGGGCGGCGCCAACTGCCTTATTCCGTACTAGATGTGGCCGTCCTCCAGCATTTCGGTCACGAGCGCGGCGATCTGCGAGCGCTCGGAGCGGGTGAGAGTGACATGCGCGAAGAGCGGATGGCCCTTCAACTTCTCGACAACGGCGACGACTCCGTCATATCGGCCGACGCGCAGATTGTCCCGTTGTGCCACGTCATGCGTGAGAACAACCCGGGAATTGGCCCCGATTCGGGACAGAACCGTCAGCAGCACATTCCGTTCCAGCGACTGTGCCTCGTCGACGATGACAAACGCGTCGTGCAGCGAGCGGCCGCGGATATGAGTGAGCGGCAGGACCTCGAGCATGCCGCGCCCGAGTACCTCCTCGATCACGTCACGGCCCGCCACGGCGGAGAGCGTGTCGAAGACGGCCTGCGCCCAGGGGCTCATCTTCTCGGCCTCGGTGCCGGGCAGATAGCCGAGCTCCTGCCCGCCCACCGCGTACAGCGGCCGGAAGACCATCACCTTCTGGTGCTGCCTGCGCTCCAGCACCGCTTCGAGGCCGGCGCAGAGCGCGAGCGCCGACTTTCCGGTGCCGGCCCGGCCGCCGAGCGAGACGATGCCGATGTCCGGGTCGAGCAGCAGATCGAGCGCGATGCGCTGCTCGGCGCTGCGGCCATGGATGCCGAAGGCCTCGCGGTCGCCGCGCACCAGCCGGACATTGCCCTCGGCCGTGACCCGGCCGAGCGCCTTGCCGCGCTCGGACTGGAGCACGAGTCCGGTGTGCACGGGCAGTTCCGAAACATCCGGGACGTACAGAGTCTCCTCGCCGTAGAGCAGATCCACCTGTTCGGCCGAGAGTGACAGTTCGGACATACCGGTCCAGCCGGAGTCCGTGATGGCCAGCTCGGCCCGGTACTCCTCGGCCAGCAGGCCGACGGAGGAGGCCTTGATACGCAGCGGCAGGTCCTTGGAGACGACGGTGACGTCGTACCCCTCCGCCTGCAGATTTCGCGCTACCGCCAGAATCCGTGAGTCGTTGTCCCCCAATCGGAAGCCGGCCGGGAGCACGCCGGGATCGGAGTGGTTGAGCTCGACACGGAGCGTGCCGCCGAGGTCGCCCATCGGGATGGGGGCGTCGAGGCGGCCGAACCGGATACGGAAGTCGTCCAGCAGGCGCAGTGCCTGCCGGGCGAAGTAACCGAGCTCCGGATGGTGCCTCTTGGCCTCCAGCTCCGTGATCACCACGATCGGGAGCACGACTTCATGCTCGTCGAAGCGGTTCAGGGCGTGCGGGTCGGCCAGCAGGACGCTGGTGTCGAGAACGTAAGTGCGCCGGTCGGGCATGCGGCGCTTTGTGCTGGTCACCACGGAAGGACGTACCCCCTCGAATGAGGTCGGCGATGCGACACTGTCGCGGGCCATGGGGTCTCCCCGCCGAAGGCAGGGGACGGGCCGGGCTCTGGCCACGATGCGCGGGCCGAGCTCCGGCCCTCCGCTCGGTCCGCACAGGGGGTGCGATCCATCGTGTGCAAAGGGCCTCCCGGGTGAGCGGTACCGGCCGCTCACTGAGATACGACGTTCGTGGATCGGACGTCGACCTGGAAGGGATATTCCCTCGAACATGCGCTGCCATGCCATGGCATATGACGACGCGTGGATGAACAGAGGGTGATCACCCTGCTGGGGGTGCGTAGGGGGTGTCTTTTGGATCAGGCCGGGTCAGTGAGCGGGGTCTGGTGCGTGCAGTTGCAAGGCGGAGGAGGGAGACATGGCGGAGCCATGGCGACTGACGACAACGCGGCAGATGGGCGTGCCAGGGCACGCGAGCCCGGCACGATCCGAAAGACACCCCCTGCGAGGGGTCAGTTGCCGTAGCGGCGGTGGCGCGCCGCGTAGTCGCGCAGGGCGCGCAGGAAGTCCACCTTGCGGAAGGCGGGCCAGAAGACTTCGCAGAAGTAGTACTCGGAGTGTGCGCTCTGCCAGAGCATGAACCCGGAGAGCCGCTGCTCGCCGCTGGTGCGGATGACCAGGTCCGGGTCGGGCTGGCCACGGGTGTAGAGGTGCTCGGAGATGTGCTCGACGTCGACGATCTCGGCGAGCTCCTCGAAGCTGGTGCCCTTGTCGGCGTGCTCCAGCAGAAGGGAGCGGACGGCGTCCGCGATTTCCTGCCGGCCGCCGTAGCCGACGGCGACATTGACGAGTATTCCGTCGATGCCGTCGGTCGACTGCTCGGCTTCCTTCAGTACGGACTGGGTGCGGGCGGGCAGCAGGTCGAGCGTGCCGACGTGGTGGACGCGCCAGCGGCCGTCGGCGGCCAGGTCGCGCACGGCGTTCTCGATGATGCCGAGGAGCGGGACCAGCTCCTGCTCGGGACGGTCGAGGTTGTCGGTGGACAGCAGCCAGAGGGTGACGACCTCGACGTCGGTCTCGGCGCACCAGCCCAGCAGCTCCTGGATCTTGCTGGCGCCGGCCTTGTGACCCTGCTCGGTCGTGCCGCCCGACGCCTTCGCCCAGCGACGGTTGCCGTCGAGGATGACGCCGATGTGCTTGGGCACCTGGGCGTGGTCGAGTCGGCCTTCCACCCGGCGTGCGTAGAGCCCGTACACCAGGTCGCGCAAGTTCACAGAGTCCACCTCTCGGTTCCGTCGGGCCCACCCGCCCTGTGCCCGGGTTCCGGGCGCCCGCGGCGTCGGCCGTCGATGTCGCGGTCCCGGGCGATGCAGCACCGTTCTTGGCCCCCGCGGTGCGGCAGTCCCCGAAGCCGCCACAGTACTGCGCACCGGCCACGGCCACCCAACCCGGCCTGTCACAAGTCCGTGATAAGGAGGGATACGTGACTGATTCCCTTTCCTACCGAGCCTCGGCGGACCGCTACGAGTCAATGGAGTACCGCCGCAGCGGCCGCTCCGGGCTGAAGCTTCCCGCGATCTCCCTCGGCCTCTGGCACAACTTCGGCGACGACCGCTCGCTGGACTCGCAGCGCGACATCCTGCGCCGCGCATTCGACCTCGGCGTGACCCATTTCGACCTCGCTAACAACTACGGGCCGCCGCCCGGTTCGGCCGAGCTCAACTTCGGCAAGATCTTTGCTCAGGATTTTACGGCATACCGGGATGAACTGATCATTTCGACCAAGGCCGGCTATCTCATGCATCCCGGGCCGTACGGCGAGTGGGGTTCGCGCAAGTATCTGCTCTCCTCGCTCGACGCGTCCTTGAAGCGGATGGGCCTGGACTACGTCGACATCTTCTATTCGCACCGCTTCGACCCGGACACTCCGCTCGAGGAGACGATGGGCGCGCTGGCCTCGGCGGTGCAGCAGGGCAAGGCGCTGTACGTCGGCGTCTCCTCGTACAACGCGGAGCAGACCGCGGAGGCGGCCCGGCTGCTGAAGGAGATGGGCGTCCCGGCGCTCATCCACCAGCCGTCGTACTCGATGATCAACCGCTGGATCGAGGACGACGGGCTGCTCGACACGCTGGAGAGCGCGGGCATGGGCTGCATTTCCTTCGTGCCGCTGGCGCAGGGCCTGCTCACCGGCAAGTACCTGACGGGCATCCCGGAGGGCTCGCGGGCCACGCAGGGCAAGTCGCTGGACCCGAACCTGCTCTCCGACGAGGTGCTGCGGCGGCTGAACGGCCTGAACGACATCGCCGTACGTCGCGGACAGTCACTCGCCCAGCTGGCGCTCAGCTGGGTGCTGCGGGATCCGCGGATGACGTCGGCGCTGATCGGCGCGTCCAGCGTGCGGCAGCTGGAGGAGAATGTCGCGGCGCTGGCCGGACAGCCGCTGAGCGACGAGGAGTTGAAGGAGATCGACACCTTCGCCGTGGACACCCAGGGCACGAACATCTGGGCCGGGCGGAGCTGAAAAGAAACCGGGCCGGTCCGTGGGGGGGGATACGGACCGGCCCGAGGGGGGGTTTCCACCATAACGCTTCGTAAGTGGTGGTGAGTGCCACGCCGTGCCGGATATACGCATCGAATCCGGCGGACGGTGGGGAGCCCGCCTGGCCCCGGTGCGGAAATCAGGGGTTTGTGGGCCCGGTGCGGAGCCCTCAGCTAGGGCCTGTCGTCTGGATCAGGCCGGATCAGTGAGCGGGGTCTGGTGCCGTGTATCGCAAGGCGGAGGAGGGAGGCATGCCGGAGCCATGCCGACCGACGACAACGCGGCGAGGCGCGGTGCCAGGGCACGCGAGCCCGGCAAGATCCAGACGACAGGCCCTAGCCCTCACGAGGGACCTCGGGTCAGGGGCGCCGCGTTGACGCGATGTGACGCCCCGGAAGATCCGGCGGTGATCCCACAGGATGTCAGGCGACCGGTTCCTTGGTCTTGTTCGCGATGATCTGCTGCATAAAGACATCGCCCCACTCGCCGAGCGGCAGCAGCGCGGTGTTGAGCGCCTGGCCGAGTTCGGTGAGCGAGTACTCCACGCGCGGCGGCACCTCCCGGTACACCTCGCGGTGGACGACTCCGTCGGCCTCCAGCTCGCGCAGCTGCTGGATCAGCATCTTCTCGGTGACACCGGACACATGGCGTTTCAGCTCACCGAAGCGATACGTGCCGTCGTGCAGCGCCCACAGGATGAGCGGTTTCCACTTTCCGCCGACGACATCGACCGCGGCGTCGAGTCCGCAGGTGTAGGGCGACTTGACCTTGGCCACGGGAACTCCTCGGGTGTCCTTCCATACTTACCTTTTCGCCAGTACAGCACTTCCGTGGGCATACGGTTCGGATCGAGGACAGGAACTGGCCTATATCGCTCCTAGAGTCGTTGCATGACGACGCGAGAAGTGACCTGGGCCGAGGCCGTCGCGCGCAGGCTGGAGCGCCAGGGACTGGCCGCCCCCGCCACGAGTTCACCCGCCGGGATCACGGCCGCGATGCTCGGCGCGCACGCGCAGGTGCTCTCCGCCGCCGAGATGTCCGTGGCGCTGCGGCTGGCCGGCGGCGCGACGCGGGCCACGGTGCGCGAGGCCCTGTGGACGGACGGCAGCCTGGTGAAGACGTACGGGCCGCGTGGCACGGTCCATCTGCTCCCGTCCGCGGACCTGCCGCTGTGGACCGGCGCGCTGTCCGCGATCCCGGCGGGCGCGAGCCCGATGCCGCAAGAGCTGCGGCTGACGGCCGAGCAGACCGATCAGATCGTCGCGGCGATCGGCGACGCGCTCGCCGGCGCCGAGCTGACGATCGACGAACTGACCGAGGCGATCGTGGAGCGGACCGGGCCGTGGGCCCGGTACCCGGGCTTCGACGCCTTCCAGGGCGAGTGGCCGCGCTGGCGGCAGGTGATGCACACGGCGGCCCACCGGGGTGTGCTGCGCTTCGCACCCAACCGCGGCCGCAAGGCGACGTACACCAGCCCGGCGGTCACGCCCATGGACGGGCCCGCCGCGTCGGCGGCGCTGGTCGAGCGCTATCTGTACGCGTACGGGCCGGCCACGCCGCAGCACTTCGCCAAGTGGCTTTCCGCGCCGAAGGGTTGGGCCGGCGGACTGTTCGAGGCGCTGGCCGGCGAGGAGCGGATCGAGGAGGTCGCCTTCGAGGGCGCGCCTGCATTTGTGGTGGCGGGCGACAACGGGTTCCCGGCGGATCCGCCGCGGGGTGTGCGGCTGCTGCCGTACTTCGACGCGTACGCCATCGCCTCGCAGCCGCGCGAACGGCTCTTCGCCGGCCGCGCGTACGAGCGCGCCCTGGCCCGCGGCCAGGCCGGGAACTTCCCGGTGCTGCTCGTCGACGGCGTGGTGTCGGGCGTCTGGCACCAGCGCCGCACGGGCCGCCGCATCGCGGTGACGGTCGAGCCGATCGACGCGCGGACGCTGCGGCCGGCGTCAGTCCGGCGGGCGCTGGAGGAACAGGTGGCACGGGTGGGCGAGATCCTTGAGGGCACGGCGACGCTGACGGTGGGCGAGGTGACGGTGGGCGCGCACGCGTAGCCGCCTCGGGTGCCGGTGTCAGGACCGCCGCAGCAGGGTGATCCCCGCGCGTTCCGCCACCACGTCGTACCCGTACAGCCGCTTCGCCTTCTCCAGTTCCGCCGCCTGTTGCTCCGGCGGATACGGCCAGTGGCCCGTCTTGTACGGCCAGGCCGCCGGGGCTTCGCGGTCGTGGATGATCCAGTCCGCAGTCGGGCGCGGCAGCTGTTTCTTGTCGTACTCGTACAGCCGCGCGTCGACCGGGAACGACGGAAACAGCACCACCTGGCAGCGCGAAGTGAGCTGCGGGGCAAGGCGGTTGGAGGCCGCGACCGTCGCGCCGTCCGGGATGCGGGCGAGCAGGGCGCGGGCCGCGTCGATGTGCGCGGTGCTGCGCCAGGTCGCCCGCTGGGCCAGCTGCGCGAGCGGGAACGACGGCAGCATGACCACGGTGACCGCGAGCACCGTCAGGAGCGACGCCCGGATCTGGCGGGCCGCGAGCGGATGGTCCACGGTCCGCCACTGCCGCAGCGTGTCGATGAGTCCGGCGATGACGATCGGCATCAGTACGGCGCTGTAGTGGAAGGCCGTGCCCCAGTGGAAGCCGTTCTGGGACAGCATCCGCCAGGCGAGTGTCGGCACGGCGAGCAGCGCGAGCGGCGAGCGCAGCGCGAGCAGTGCGGACGGCGCGAAGACCAGGACCAGTGTCATGGCCTTGATGTCCGGGCGCAGCGCGTCGAGCGGTGCGAAGGCGATGGTGCCGAGCAGTGAGGAGTGGGCGCCTTCGGCGAGGTTGCCGCCGTGCGCGTAGCCGCCCGCCGGGTTGAACGCGGGCAGCAGCAGTTTGATCTCGACCACCGATGCGACCAGACCGGTCACCGCGGTGGCGATGCCGAGCCGCCTGGCCCCAGGTCCCTTCCAGGCGACATACGCGCCGAGCGCGGCCAGCGTGAGCCCGAGGTCCTCCTTGATCAGGACCAGCGGGGCGGCCCAGATCACCGCTGCGCGCCACCGCTGTTGGCCGAGCGCGGTGACCGCGAAGGACAGCAGCGGCACCGCGAGCGCGACCTCGTGGAAGTCGAAGGCCGCGGCGGACGCGATGCCCCAGCTCAGTCCGTAGGCGACGGCGACGGCATGCGCAGGCCGCCGGCCGAGCGTCCGCAGGGCCCAGGCCGTCAGCGGTACGGCGCCGAGCGCGAGGAGCGCGGACTGGGCGAGCAGCAGACAGACCGGCGAGGGCCACAGGCGGTAGAGCGGTGCGAGGACGGCGAGTGCCGGGTGGAAGTGGTCGCCGAGCAGATTGAAGTGCTCGCCGCGCAACGGGACGAGGGGCGCCCGCAGTTGGGAGTAGGCGCGGACGGCCTGTTCGAAGATGCCGAGGTCGTAACCGGTGGTGCGGAGCAGCGTGTGGCGGCGTACGGAGACGGTGGCGTAGAGCAGAAAGAACGCCGCCGCCCAGCTCCAGGGGAGCAGTGCGGCGGGGAAGCGGGCAGCGGGGCGGGATCCGGGTTCCGGCGACGGCGCGGGGATCAGAGACCGAAGCAACCCGCGCCGAACCGCCATGTTGTCAGGAAATGTCCGCATGCATCCGGATGCTAGACGGCGGGCCGGACGGGCCCCGGGCAGAACCGCCTCAGGACAGGTCGTGTCCCGTGGTGCTGTCGACATGGTCCGGGATCGCGCCGTCGTACCGGTCGCCCGTGGTCTTCGTACCGGACGGCTCGAACATCAGGATGGAGCCGCCGGGCGAGGACGGCTTGTGCTCCACGCCCTTCGGAACCACGAAGGTGTCGCCCTTGTGGAGCTCGACCGTGGACTCGGAACCGTCGGCGGCGCGCAGCGCGATGTCGAAGCGACCGTCGAGTACCAGGAAGAACTCGTCCGTGTCCTCATGGACGTGCCAGACGTGATCACCGGCGGTGTGCGCGATCCGTACGTCGTAGTCGTTCATCCGGGCGACGATGCGCGGGCTGTAGACGTCGTCGAACGAGGCGAGGGCCTCGGTGAGGTTGACCGGCTTGGTGTTCATGCTCCTGATGCTGCGCCTCGGCGCGCGTGCTGTCTTGTACGGACGTGCGGCGGGCGGCGGGCGGCGGGCGGCGTGGCCACGGTCAGACTGCCGCGGCGAGCGCGCCCAGCAGTACGCCGGCCAGCGCGCCACCGATCATGAACGGCCCGAACGGGATCGCCGTCCTGCGCCCCGCCCGGCGCAGCGCCATCAGCCCCAGGCCGTACAGCGAGCCGAGCAGAAAGCCGGTGAAGGCGCCGGCGAACAGGACGCTCCAACCGTACCAGCCGAGGACGACGCCGAGCGACAGCGCGAGCTTGACGTCGCCGAAGCCCAGGCCGCTCGGACGGATCAGGAACAGCACGAAGTAGCCGGCGCCGAGGACGAGTCCGCCGAGCAGCCCGGTGAGCCAGGAACCGCCGTCGCCGGGCAGCAGCTCGGCGAGACCGAGCAGTACGGCGGCGGCCCCGGCGAGCGGCAGGGTGAGCTGGTCGGGCAGCCGGTGAACCCTGCGGTCGACCAGGGCGAGGAGTACGGCGAAGGGCGCGAGGAGCAGCCAGACGGCGAGTTCCGGGCGGGGGCCGGTGGCGGCGGCGAGCGCCGTGCAGGACAGGGCGGTGACCAAGGGGACCAGGTAGGAGACGGGCACCGCCGGGCGCTCGGGTGCGGGGCTGTCCGCCGTACGGGCCGGGACGGCCGGGACGGCCGTGGCGCACGCCGCACATCGCGCGCCGCCGATCCACCCGCGCGCGAGGCCCGCGTACGGATGCCCGGCCGGACAGGAGTCGCGCCAGGCCTCGTCCGGCTCGACGGCAAGCCGGTACGCGGCACGCGGCAGGAACAGCCCCGCGGCGAGGCCCCAGAGGGCGGCGACGGCGATCAGCGTGGCGTACACGGCACAGAGCGTAGGCACGGCGGGCGCTACGGTCTACGGCCATGGGGCGAAGGCGGCAATGGCGGAACGGGACCGGGTCGTTGACAATCGCCGGCCGGGACGCGCTCGTGCCGCTGGAGATCGCGGCGACGTACGGGCCGCGGCGGCGCGGACTGCTGGACCGCGACGGCATCACCGGCGCGATCCTGCTGACGCCGTGCAACAGCGTCCACACCTTCCGGATGCGCTTCACCATTGATGTGGCGTATCTGGACCGGGAGTTGAGGGTCGTGGACATCCATACGCTGAGTCCCGGACGGATCGGCAGGCCAAGGCTCCTGGCGCGGCACGTGCTGGAGGCGGAGGCCGGCGCGATGGCGGGCTGGGGCCTGGCCCGCGGCGTACAGGTGACGATCGTTCCCGCTGCGTCGGCCTGAGCCGCCGTCGCTCGGCTACGGCCTGCGGACCGGCACCGGTCCCAGTTCCGGCCAGCGCTCCCGCATCCGCCCTCGCAGATCCGCGGCGAGCACGCTCAGCCCGCTCATGGTCGCGGTGTCCACGGTCAGGTCGGCGACGACCCCGAGCCGGTGCAGCAGCCGCTCCCGCGCGGTCACCGTGCCCCACTCCCAGTCCTCGCCGAGGGCCCGGGCCAGCTGGTCGACGGTCCGCCGCTCGGCGCGCTGCACCAGGGCGTCGCCACGGATCAGCCAGCCCGCGCAGGCGTCGGCGAGTTCGCCGTCGACGTCCGTTCCCGTCGCCGCGCGCCAGGTGCTGCGGTACGCCTGCTCCGCCTCGGCGAGCAGTGGTCCGGGCGCGGTGGTCACGCACCAGCAGGTCGGGAAACCGATGCGCAGATAGGCGAGTTCCATCAGCCCGTTGCCGGCGCAGGCCTGCTCGAAGTCGACGAAGCGGATGCCGTCGGCGGTGTGCAGGTCGTTGCCGGGACACGGATCTCCGTGCAGCAGGGCCCTGCGGCTCAACTTGCCGAGCCGCAGCACGAGTTCACCGAGCTCGTGCTCGACACCCGGCGGCACTCCCGCGCCGAGTGCCCGCGCGAACGCCAGAAACGACTCGATGTCCCGCTCGTCGGGCCCGGCCCACCGGGGCAGCTCCGTCCCGTCTCCTCCGGCGGCGTGCAGCCGGGCGAGAGCGGTGGCGTACTCCACCTGCCACCCGTTGCGCGGCCGCCGGTGCTCCACGTGCTCAAGGACCAGTACGCGCTCGCCCGCGTCCGTCCCGAGGACCCGCGGCACCACGGCCGGCCGCACCCGCCCGGCGCAGCGCAGCGCGGCCACCTCGCGCGCGTACCGCTCGTCGGCCTCGGCGCCCGCGACGAGCTGTTTGACGACGGCGCGCGTACCGCCGCCCAGCTCGACGCGCCAGACGGCGGACCGCGGACTGCTGCTGAGCCGGCGAACCTTGCGCGGCACGCCCAGTTCGTCCCGCAGCCGCTCACCCAACGGCACTCTGTACACGACCATGGCGCGTCACTCCTCCCCTGCGGCCACCAGCTCGTCCCTCGCCGAGGGCATCGCCGGGACCCGGCCGCCGCGACGGGCCAGCGCCGTCCAGGCGGCGAGGACCAGCACCAGGACCGTACCGATGCCGATGCCGGCGAGACCGACCGCCGTCAGCAGCGCGTCACGGCCGCCACCGGCCTCGTGGTCGCCGTCCGGGATGCCGAAGCCCGCCGCGACCGCGTCGCCGTCGTACGCGGGTCCTTGCTGCGGCTCTCCCTCGACACCCACATGCAGGGTCATCGGCAGGGTGCTGCCGACCCGCTGGTCGAGCGAGACGCGGACGTAGTACCAGCCGGAGAAGCGCATCGCGGCCGTGTCGTCCTGCGCGGAGGTGCGATGGGCGAAGGCGGCCGGAGCGGTGCGCAGGCTGACCGTCGCGGGCTTGCCCAGATAGGTGGAGTCGGCGCTCTCGACGAAGCCGCGGGCGGTGTTGAACAGCGACAGCCGCAGCCCGCCGGCCACCGCCTCCGGCTGCCCGGTCGTCGAGTTCGCGAACTCCGCGTCGAGGAACAGGCGTTGCCCCCAGTCGACCGGCACTCTGTAGAACCGGCTCTCACCGGGGCCCAGTTCGTCCTTCCAGACCCCGCGCCCGACCGCCGGCGCATCGTTGAAGCCCGTGCCGCCGCTGATCCCTTTCGCCGCACCCACAACCGGCACGGGCGCCGGCGAACTCCACGACGACGGCGCCGACGGCACCACCGCCCCCGCCTGAAGCCCGGGCTCCGTCATGTACTTGATCTCCACCGGCCAGCTCCGGGCGCCGGATGTGTCGGCTGAGCCAATCCACTCGACGCTGTAGAGATAGTCGCCCGCGCTCTGGCACTCACGGCCCCTGCCGATGCGACGAGTCGCGTAGTCGGCTATCGGCCGTGCGGTGCCGCCGCCGAAGGTGACGTCGTTGCTGACGCTGCACATGGCGCCGTCGGTGGACTCCAGGACGATCCGTACACCGTCTGCCGAGCCGACCCGGCTGCCGGGCGGCGGGGCGAGCACGGTCGAGACATACGCGTTGGACTCGGCGTCGAGCACCACGCGGTAGAACTTCTTCTCGCCCGCGGAGATGGTGTCGGTGTACGTGCCGGGCCGCAGCCGCGGTCCTTCGGTGCTGGACGCCGTGCCCGTAACGGGCTTCGCGTCGGGGGCCGTTCCGTACGGAGTGACCTCGTCACGCCCGTACGGCGAGGCCGCTTCGGCGGGCCCCGAGACGAGAACGATCCCGAAGAGAGCCGCCGCGGCCACTGCCGCCCTGGCCCGTTTCATCTGCGCGCTCCTTAAGGCCACGTGGTCCACTGGTCGAAAGCCGGCCCGCAGCGTACTGCGGGCCGGCTGCGCCATAGGCGACCTGTGCGCTTTCAGCCACCGCCGGCGGTCGGGAAGGAGACCTCGACGCGGCGGTTCTTGGTGCGGCCTTCCTCGCTCGCGTTGTCGGCGATCGGATAGTCCTCGCTGTAGCCGCGGACCTCATAGCTGATGCCGGCGTCGTTCAACTGCTGGCTGAGCACGCTGTGGACGGCGTCGGCGCGCTGTTTGGAGAGCGCTTGGCCGTGCTCGTACGTGCCGAGGTTGTCGGTGAACCCGAAGACCCTGACCTTCGTCGCGTTGTGCTTCTTGATCTCGGCGACGATCGCCGCGATCCGGCCGTTGGCCTGAGGAGTCAGTTTCGCGCTGTCCTTGCCGAAGAGCACCTCGGCCTGGAGCGCGAACTTCAGGGACGAGCTGGTCTCCTCACGGCGCTCCTCTCCCCCTTCGGTCTCGACGATCGACACGATGTTGAGCACGCGCGGTTCGGCGAGCGTGGCTCCGTCGCGCATCTTCAGTCCGGGGTTGCTGCCGTCGATCTTCGGCGGCGTGTACGTCGACTCGGTGCCGGGCGGGACGCTCGGGGGGTCGTCGTCGGCCGAGGCACCGGTGAGCTGGGTGCCGCTGAAGGTGAACAGCAGCACGGCGGCGAGGGAGACGTGTGCCGCACGCATCAGGAGATCTCAATCGTGGCGGTGGGCATGAGCGGGATCTGCACATCGACCGTCGACGTCTCGTTGGGCGGCGACGGGAACTGCGCGAAGAAATCGACGCTCTGGCCCGAGTCGAGCGCGCTGAGCCCGGTGGTCGTCAGCGGGAATCCGTCGGTGTCGCGCAGCACGTAGTAGCGCTTCTTGCCGACCTTGTCGACGAGGGTCATCCCGGCGAAGGACCTGCCGGTCCGCTTGACCAGGCTCTCTTCGCCGTTCCAATCAATCGGCGGAATCAGTCGATTGCCGCTGGTGTTCTTGATCACACCGGAAACCGTCAGAAAACCGCCGTCGTCGCGGACAGCGTTGTGAATCGTGAACTGGAAACCGTTGCTGCCGTTGATCGTGGCCAGGGTCTGGCTCTTGTCCGGCACGGTGGTGCCGCCGTCGTCCTTGGACTCCTGAGGCTTCCCAGGTGAGGTCGACGCCGACCCGGTGCCCTTCTTGTCGGAGCCGCTGTCGTCGCCGCCGCACGCAGCCAGCGCGAGCGACAGCGCTGCCGCCGCCAGGGCGGCTGTCACTACCCTGCGGGTCTTGCCTCCGTGCCGGATACTCATGGGTGCTGTTCCTTTGCGTTCGGTCACGGTCAGTCCTCGGCCAGCCGGACGGAGAAGAGGTCGGACATCTCCGGAAGAAGCTCGGGCTTTTCCGGGTCGAGCTCGAAGTCGCCGCCGTCGCAGACGAGTTTGCCGGTGGGGGCGGGCTCCTCCGACGGTGTGGGTTCCGGCGACGGAGAGGGCTCGGCAGGCGTCGCCGTGTCCTCCGAGGGCTTGAACGTACACAGCGGCTTCACCATCGCCGTGGCCTTTGCATGGGCGCGTTCGTTCTCGGTGCCGGGCAGGATGGTGTCACCGACGGCATTCAGCGATTCGACCTCGACGGTGTAGCCCCAGCGGCCATCACTCAGCCAGTCGCAGGACACCACTCTGGTCTCATTCTCGGCCGCGAGACGGCCGGCCGCCGCGCAGCCGATCGGTTCGCCGATCAGGTTGCCGTTGAACACGTCGCGCAGAAAGTCCGGATCGAGGAGATGCGCCAGCAGCTCGCCATGGAACTGGTCCCTGGACTCCTGGGTCGCGGCGAGCGCGGCGGCATCGGCTCCGGACTGCGCGCCATTGCGCGTGGCCCCGGCCTGGCCGACCGCGAGGAACGCGAGCGCGAGAAAGAGCAGGCCCACGACCATCGTGATGTAGATGGGAGCGGCCTGCCCTGCCTCACGCCTGCTGCCAGTGGCTACCCGGGTCAGTTGCCCCCGCCACCACCGCCGCCTCCACCACCGCCGTTGCCCAGAATCTCGCCGACCTTCGTCGTGAGACCGTTGGCGATGTCGTTGGCCACTCCCGAACCCACGAGCGCCGCGATGATCAGCGCAACCAGAACGATCACGCCCACGTACTCGACCGCGCCCTGTCCCCTGTCGCGCCGGTCCTTCATCGCCGTTGCCGCGTTCGCCAGCCAAGTCGCCACATAGACGTGGCTGTTGACCATGGCCTTCAGCGTCACGTTCGACATGCTCTTCCCCTCCGGTGGTCCCGCTGGTCGCGGTGGTCGCGCGACCAACGTACGCCGGGAGAACGTCCTCCGACATGGGCCCCAGGGCCCAACGCTCAGTCATGGCGGGCCGATCCCCGCCGTGCGAGGTCCTGCCAGATCGCGATGGCCTCGCCCCTGCTGCCCGCGTTCAGCTTGGCAAAGATGCGGTTGATGTGGTTCTTGACCGTCTTCAGGCTGATGAAGCAGGAGGCGGCGATTTGCTGATTGGTCATGCCGGATGCGATCAACTCCATGACCTCCACCTCCCGTTGACTCAGCTCGGCGATCACTCCCCGGAGTCCCGCGACTACGTGGGGGCCCGAAGACGAATGTGCCATATTCGCTTGCGTAAGCGAAGGGTGTTGAGCAAATTTCGGCAGCAGCGCTCCGGACGCGGAGTGTGTGAAGGCCGGCCGGCCCGCCTTGATGTCCCGTACGGCCGAGAGCAGTTGGTCCGGCCGGAACTCGCCGTGCACGAAGTACCCGCTCGCGCCCAGCCGCAGCGCCTGCTGCACGGTCTCGCTCTCGCGGCTGTACGTCATCATCAGCACCGGCGCCAGCCGCACGAGGTGCGGCAGGGCCGAGATGCCGTCGACGCGTGGCATCCGGACGTCCAGCAGCACGACGTCCGGCCGGTGTTGGACCGTGGCCTCGTAGGCCTGTCGTCCGTCGGCCGCCTCCGCGACGACTTCGAGGTCGCCGCACTGCTGCAGGAGGACCGTCAGGCCCGCCCGTACGACCGGGTTGTCGTCGGCGACGACGACCCGCAAGGACGGGCGCACGGGGGCCGGGTGGGGGATGCCCGCGGTGTGGGTGTGGTCGGAGCTGAGCGGGGTCGCGTGCGAGGACGTGTGCTGCGAGACATGGGACTGACGGGTCCAGTTCTGTCCCGAGGTGTGCGAGAAATCGTCCGGCATGGCTGCAGCCTCCTCTCGGAAGGGGGTGGTCGGGTCGGTCGGAACGGTGAGCGTCAGTTGAGCAGTTGTGTCCGGCGCTGTGCGGGACGGCTGGGCTGGCTGGGGATGCCCGGTGCGAGCCGCAGCGCGACGACCGGCAGTTCCAGGCGTACTTCGGTGCCTTTCGCCGCCCGTCCCCGGCCGATCCGGATCCGGGCGCCGATCGAGGCCGCCCGCTCGACCATGCCCACCAGGCCGAAGTGGCCGGCCCGCCGCAGCCCTTCGAGCGAGGTGCCGGGCGGCAGGCCCTTGCCGTCGTCGTACACGCTGATGCGCAGCACATTGCCCTCCACTCCCGCGGACACGTCCAGATAGCTGGGCTCCGCATGGCGGTGGGCGTTCTCCATCGCCTCGGCGGCGATCGTCAGCACCTGGCGGGCCACCGCGTGCGGGATCGGCTGCGGTACTCCGTCGTCGAGCCGGCAGAAGGTGAACCCCATGCCATGAGCGCGGGCGAAGTCCTCGGCGCGTGCTCCGAGTTCGGCGACCACGTCGACTCCGTCGTCGATGCCGTCCAGGCCGGATTCCCGGCGCAGGTCCGAGAGCAGCTCGCGCGACTCCGCGGCGGCCCGGCGCGCCGACCGGGCCACGAGCTCGGCCTGGTGTTTGACCGTGAGCGGATCCATCCGGTCGGCGGTGCCCGCGAGCCCGTCGGCGGCCAGCGCCAGCCCGTGCAGGGTCTTGGCCACGGAGTCGTGCATCTCCCTGGCGAGCCGGGCACGCTCCTCCTCGATCGCTCCGCTGACCGCGAGCCGGGCGCGTGCCTCGGTCAGCGCCTGGCTGGCCGCGCCGAAGCCCAGCATCAGATTCCGCAGCGTGGATCCGACGGCTCCGGACAGTACGCACAGCCCCGGCAGCAGAAGAGCGTTGAAGCCGGCGTCGGCCTCGATGTTGACCGCGTAGGCGCCCGCGACGATGAGCGCCTGGAGGACGGCGAACACGGCGGCTCCGCGCCAGCCGTAGATCAGTCCGGCGAGCAGCGGCGTGCACATGGTGACGTACGCGAGCGTGGAGTCGGGCGAGGCGGTGATCAGCAGGAGCGCGCCGAAGGCCATGTCCGCGCCGAGCAGCCACGGGTGGCGCAGCAGTACGGGACCGAACCGCTCCCAGTCGCGCAGCAGGACGTACGACGTCATGAAGGTGATCAGGACCGCCACGCCCACCAGCCAGGTCGCCGGTCCGGGCCTGGTGCCGGCGAGGGCGAACGGGACGGCCAGCGCGATCATCGCCAGGCGGAACCCGAACACCTGGCGGCAGAGCGCCTGAAGGGCGTTGACCTGGATGGGAAGCGAGGGCACACGAGCGGGTCCGGCGCTCGCCACGTCGGACGGGAACTCGCCCGCGTTGCCGCCGCTGACGGCGGGTCTCTTCAGGGTCATGGTGTCACCTCCCGGTCGCTGTCTTTCGGTCCGTCGGTCCGTTCTTCGTTTCGGGTCAGCCGCCCAGTACGTCCGCGAAGTCGACGCCGGAGCCGTAGTAGAAGCTCATGACGATCAGGATCAGCGTTGCCGGGAGCATCACCAGCGTGACGACGAGCGTCGACTTCGGCACCGCCTTGGCGGCGTTGCGCCGCGCGTTCTGGGCGTCGGTGCGGCGCATGTCGGTGGCGATCTGGATCAGGGTGTCGACGATCGGCGCGCCCAGTTCCTCGCCCTGCTGGAGCGCCGTGACGAACATCGACACCTGTTCGGAGTCGTTGCGCCTGCGCAGCTGGTCGAAGGCGTCCCGGCGGCTGACGCCCATGTCCATCTGGCGCAGGGTGATGCGGAGTTCGTCGGCCCAGGGGCCGCGGTACTTCTCCGCGACGCGTTCGAGCGCCTGGCGGAAGCCGAGTCCCGCGGAGACGACGACGGCGAGTACGTCGAGGAAGTCCGGCAGCGTTCGTTCGATGTCGGCACGGCGTTTGCGGATGGCCGCCCGGATGATGACATCGGTCCACAGCAGACCGAAGGCGAGGGCGAGGATCGCGATCACCAGCTGGCCGCGCAGCAGCATCGAGAACGCCGCGAGCACGCCGAGGAAGCCGTAGACCGCGCGCCGGGCGGCATAGCGGTCCACGGTGATGCCGCCGGGGTTTCCGGCCATGTCGAGGCGCTTGCGCAGCGCGTCGACGCGCTTGGGGCCCATGGCGCCCAGCACGGCGGGCGCGTACCGCATGCCGAGCCGGTCGATCCCCGAGCCGACGGCGGTGGTCCGGGTGGCGCCCACTTCGAGGGCGACCGCGAGGTCTCCCGGGAGCTTGGCGTCGGCGCGGTACATCCGTATGCCGTGGAAGATCCCGTACACGGACGCTCCCAGCAGCACGGCGAGCAGAAGTCCCATGGTGTCGTCTCCCCCTTCCTCAGACCTGGATCCGGGACATCCGGCGGATCAGGAACGCGCCGAGGCCGTACAGGCCGAAGGCGATCAGCGTGGCGAACTGGCCCACCACCGAGCCGGTCATCTTGTCCAGCGCACCGGGCGTCATCGCATTGATCATCAGCAGGAAGCCGAGCCCCAGCAGCGGCACGGCCAGGGCGGTGACCTTGATCTGGGAGAGCATCGTGGTGACCTCCCGGCGGGTCTCCTTCCGCTCCTCCAGGGTCGCGGTCAGATTCCGCAGCGAGGTGACGACCTGGCCGCCCGCCCGGTTGGCGAGTATCAGCGTGGTCACCAGGACCATCAGCTCACGGGACGGCAGCCGGTCGGCGAGCTCGCCGAGCGCGTCGTCGAGGCTCTGGCCGAGGGCCAGTTGGTCGGCGACCAGGTTCAGCTCCTGACCGGCCGGGTCGTCCAGCTCCTCGGCGGCCATCGCGAGGGCCGTGCGCAGCGCGAGGCCGGCCTGCGTGGCGTTGGCGAGTACGCGGGTGAACTCGGGCAGCTGGCTGATGAAGGCCTCGGTCCGTTTGGTCCGCTGCCAGTTGAGGAAGGAGTTGGCGCCCCACAGGGTGGCGAGCGCGGCCAGGACTCCGAAGAACGGCGCGAAGACCGCTCCGACGACGAAGTACATGGCGAGCAGGGCGGCAACCACATAGACGGAGTACTCGCCCGGCGTCAGATCCAGGCCGGTCGCGGTGATCTGCCGCTCGATGCGCCGGCCGAGCCGGGTCGTACGGAGCCTGCGGTCGACACCGCTGAAGCGCCGGCGGCGGCCGGTGAGGGCCGGTGGCTGCCCAGTCTGCGACATGCGCTCGACGAGTGCCTGGCGCTGGGCCCTGCCCGAGGAGTAGGCGTGCACGCCGACGACGCAGAGCACCCCGGCGAGCAGGGTCACTCCGATCGTCAGAAGCGGGAGGTTGTCCATGGGGGCGGGGCCTTCTCGGTGGGCGGCGGGGACGGGTTCACGGTCGGGGACGATTCCGGTTCACACTTGGCTCATACGGCGGTTCTGCGGACGACGAGCCGCTCGTCCGACTCGGCGACGCCGAAGTACGGCGGCAGCGCCTCGTTCTTCATATAGAGGCGTTCGGCGACCCGGCGCGGGACGGGGAAGTACTCGAAGTTCCCGTGGATCCGGCCGTCCGCTGACATGGGCCGGGCGTTGAACCGGCAGACGGAGACGATGCGGTACTCCTCGCGGCCGTAGGAGTCGACCACGGCGATCTCGGTGACCCGCCGGGAGCCGTCGGCGTGCCGCGTGAGCTGGACGATGACATCGACGGCGCTGTTGATCTGGTCCTTGATGGCGACGAACGGGATCTCGACCTCGCTCATGGACGCCAGGGTCTGCAGCCGCATCAGCGCGTCCTCGGCGCTGTTGGCGTGGACGGTGGCGAGCGAGCCGTCGTGGCCCGTCGACATCGCCTGGAGCATGTCGAGCGTCTCGCCGCCGCGGACCTCGCCGACGATGATGCGGTCGGGCCGCATGCGCAGCGAGTTGCGTACCAGGTCGCGGATGGTGACCCGGCCCTTGCCCTCGACGTTGGGCGGGCGGCTTTCCAGCGTGATGACATGGGACTGCTGGAGCTGGAGTTCGGCGGAGTCCTCGATGGTGACGATGCGCTCGCCGTCCGGGATCAGTCCGGAGAGCGTGTTGAGGAGCGTGGTCTTGCCGGTGCCGGTGGCCCCGGAGACGATCACGTTGAACTTGGCCCGCACCAGGCCCGCGAGCAGCAGCGTCATCTGCTCGTCGAGCGAACCCATGGCGATCAGCTCCTGGAGCGTGAACGCGCGCGGGAAGCGGCGGATCGTGAGGATGGGGCCGCTGAGCGAGAGCGGCGGAATGATGACATTGACGCGCTCGCCGGACGGAAGCCGCGCGTCCACCATGGGATTCGCCTCGTCCACCCGCCGGTTGACGGTGGAGACGATGCGTTCGATGGTCTGCATCAGCTGCTCGGTCGACGAGAAGCGCAGCGGCAGCATCTCCAGCCGTCCGGCGCGCTCGACGAACACCTGCTCCGGGCCGTTCACCATGATTTCGCTGATGGACGCGTCTTCGAGCAGCGGTTCCAGGATGCCGAGCCCGAGCGCCTCGTCGACGACGCGGCGGATGAGCTGGGACCGCTCGACGGTGGAGAGCACCGGGCCCTCGCGGCTGATGATGTGCCCCAGCACCCGCTCCAGCCGGGCACGCCGGTCGGCGGCCGCGAGGGCGGACATCTCCGCGAGGTCGATCTCCTCCAGGAGCTTGGCGCGGTAGACCCCGACGAGGCGGCTCTCCTCGCCGTGGCCGTTGACCGGCTCGGGACTGCCGATGCGCGCCCGCAGGCTCATGTCCTGGTCTCCTCACGTGTAGGGGTCAAGTCGGGCCGGGGCTCAGTCGCGTGGCATGGTGACCGTCCTTGTCGCGTCGCCGAAGTCGAATACGGGCAGCAGGGCCGGGACTCCTATGCGGACCGTCACCGTCACCTCGTCGCCGCCGCTCTGGGTGATCCGGGCGTCGTCCGCGAGCCAGTCGCTCATGGCTCCGCGTCCGGCGGTGGCGGCGTCGCCGTCCTGCGAGGCCACCCGGGCCGCGGCCCGGGCCGCCGTGCCCGCCTGCTGGGCGGTGTAGGCGACGAGGCCGAGCTGGATGGCGGCGAGGGCGACGAAGAGCAGCAGGGTGATCACACCGGCGTACTCGAGCGCGGCCTGGCCGCGGTCGTCCCGGCGGCGCCTCATGGCCGGTCCTCCCATGCCGCGGAGCCGTGTGCGTCGACGGTGATCGGAAGGTTCGGCCCGCCGGGGAACAGGACGGGCAGGCTGACCCTGACGGACGCGGTGTAGAGGTCTCCGTCGCCTGCGCAGTCGGTCTCGCCGGTCCAGGCTCCCGGCAGATGGGCCTGCCCCGCCGCCTGGCACGCGCCCGCTCCGCCGACCGCACCCGCCCGCGCCGCCTCGTCGGCCGCGTTGCCCGCCAGCGAGAACGTGTAGCCGAGCAGCGCCGCCTGCCACAGCAGGACCAACGTCGCGAGGATGACCGGGACCGTGCCGGTGAACTCGATGACGGCCTGGCCGCGGTCGTCCCGCAGCCGTCCCGTCGCGAGGCGTATGGCCTTCGCCGGAGTTCTCATCGCTCCACGTGCCCCCTCACCGCAGCTACCTCGACCGTGCCCGCCGGACAGCGACCACTCCTCTGTCGCCGCGGACCTTTCCGTGCTTCGGGTCTCCTGCCGCGGGCCGCAGCAGCCCCAGTTCGCCCGCCAGCGCCCACACGGCCTGCTTCACCGTGGACTTGGGCTCCAGGTCCTGCATCCGTCCCGCGTCGACCACCGGTTGAAGCTCCTTGAAGTTCGCGGGGACGACGATCCGGGAGACCCGGGTGCCGGTGATCTTCTCGATCAGCGGCGGCTGGATCTCCGTGCCGCGGTTGTGGCGGTTGACCACGATGACCGTCTCCTCGGCCTTGCGGATCTGGAGCCGGTCCCACATGCGCACCATGCGTTTCGCCGCCCGTACGGCGACCACGTCGGGCGTGGTCACCAGCAGCGTCGTGTCCGCCATCTCGATGGCGGCCGCGTTGGCGCCGTTCATCTGGGTGCCGCAGTCGACGACGACGACCTCGTGACGGCTGCGCAGGGCACTGACGATCTGCCGGACCGCCCGGTCGTTGACCTCTTCGCCGCGTTCACCTTCGCCGGGCGCGAGCAGCAGCCCTATGCCGGTCTGGTGGGCGAACAGCGCGTCCTGCAGGACGCGTGGCGAGATGTCCTGGATGCCCGCCAGGTCGACGATCGACCTGCGGAACTGCACATCGAGGTACGAGGCCACGTCGCCGGCCTGGAGATCGAGGTCCGCGAGGGCCGCCGTCCTGCCCGATGCCCGGGCCGCCAGGGCCAGTTGGACCGCGATCACCGTGGTGCCGACGCCGCCCTTCGCACCGCTGACCGTGACGACCGTGCCGCCGGGACCGGTGAAGACGTCGCCGCTGTGGCCGAGATGCCGACGGACCCCGACCGACCAGCCAGCCGCTGCCTGCACCCGCTGCGCCAGTTCCTCGTAGGACAGCGGCAAGGCGACCAGGCCTCTGGCGCCCGAGTCCATGGCGGCCGAGTAGAGCAAGGGTCCCGCGTCGACGGTCACCAGAATGACGCCGACGGCGGGAAAGCGCAGCGCCACCTCCCGGATCAGCTCGAGGGCCGGCACCGGTCCGATCCGCTCGTGGACCAGCACGACCTCGGGCAGTTCGTCGAGCGACTCGGCGGCCAGCCGGGCCAGCATGTCGAGCAGCGAGGTCGAGTCGCCGACCGGCGGGGCCGGTTCGGCGTCGGGGAGCTGGCTGAGCAGGGTGGTGATGGACCGGGCGGCGTCGGGTTCGCCGACCGCCGGGAGGATGCGTGTCGTCATACAGCCCTCACCTGTTCTTGTCTTCATCGAGGGTGTAGGCGCTGTCGCCGGGGCGCAATGTGGCGGGGCTGCCCTTGGCGAGAAGGGCGAGGCGTACGTGCTCGGCGAAGGACTCGGCGTACGCGACGCGCTGTGCGTCGGCGGTGCCCAGCGCGAAGGTGATCGGCACGGCCTCGCGGGTGCCGCTGCCCCGGTCGTCGTCCTTGGGCTCGAGCGGGGTGAGCCGGCCGACGTCGATGACCTTGGCGTTGGGCACGATGATCCGGGACTGGTCGGCGTCGCCTTCGTTCTTACCGGCGAAGGTCGCGAAGATATTGACCAGGTCGCCGGGTGTGATCTTGCCCGCGACACCGGTCGCCGCGTCGATCATGATGGCGATCTCCTGCTGACCGGCCTCCAGGGCCGGCCGCTTGACGATCATGTCGTCCTGGAGCAGGGATCCCTTCTTGAGCTGGGTGACGGCGATCTTGCCCTCGACCACGGAGACGTCGGTCACCGCGCTGTCCGAGAGCCAGCGCCTGGGCATGCTGATCTTCTCGAACTGGGCGGGCCGCAGCGCGGTGTACGGAGCCACATCGGCCTTCAGCCGGTAGGCGGTGACTTCGGGTCCGACCTTCGAATTCACGTCGCTGATCACGGATATCACGCCGGCGAACGCGCCGAAGGCGCACAGAACCGAGAGAAGCAGAAGTATGACGCCGCGGCGTTGGCGTGAATTCATGGGCAGGACAACCTCGTTCGCAGGCGCGGACCGACGGAGCGGACAGAGACGGGGAGCAGGCAGTTCACGGTGCGTGGTTCGTAGCTGTTGTTGTTCCCGGATTCAGTGCGAGAACTTCCTTGCTGTGACTCTCGGGTGCGGCGAGCGGAGCCGAGCAGAAACCGCAGCGGTCGCCGATGAGTTCAATTCCGCACCACGTGCACACCTCTCGCCGTACGGATGACACCAGCTGGTAGAGAATCGAGATGTCGGGCAGAAACGCGGCGAACTCGATCAGCCTGGCCGTGCCCCACCAGCGCGGTGAGTCGGCGGGCAGCGCGGCCTCGTGCACGCTCTGCGTCTGCCAGCCGGGGGCCAGCTCGGCCGTGACCCAGTCCGACTGCAGCTGCCCCTTCGCCATGACGAGCCGGGTGGCGAATTCGGGTCCGCTCAGCCGGCCCGCCCCGATCTTGATCAGTTCGGGGTTCGGGTTGGCCAGGACGCCGAACTGGGAGCCCGGGACCCAGGACTTGGCGTGCGACTTCAGGCTCACCGGTACGCGGTCCAGCCTGGTCACGGATTTGAGCAGGGCGCCGGCGTAGATGTAGTGGGAGAGCAGCCGGGCCGCGGAGGCGACCACTCCCGGGCTGAAGTCGCAGATCGACAACTGCCGCAGCTGGCGGACGAGTACGGCGATGCCAAGGGGCGGCAGATCGAGTTTGAGCAGCGCGAGACGATTGCTCTCCAGTACTGACCGGACGGTGTGCAGCCGGCGTTCGTGGGCGACCGGAATGGAGGCCGGATACAGCGCGACCACATAGCCGTGCTGCTCGAGGAGGACCGTCATGTCGGCCAGCGCGGCGTCCAGCGGCTGATCCTCGGGCGACTGCAGCAGGGCCGCCGTGGGCGTCTGGTGGTCCATCGGCGGTAGCACCAGGTCTGCGCTGGTGACAGCTATTGCGGTCGGCACGCTGGTTCCCCGTTCGGCTCCGGCCGCCGGGGGTCCCGTGACCGCAGATACGCACTGCTCGGTGCTCCTGTATCAGCACTTTATCCACGAGTTAGTAGGCAGAGAACACCTTTCAGAACCGAGAGCCTCACACCGCACACGCTCCGCACAGGCCAAAAGGGGAGGAAGGGGTCAGGAGTTGACCTTCCGAGCCCGCGCCGTCACCGGCCGGCCCGCGACGGGTCACGAATCCCCGACATGGCGGAAACCCGACACCCCCGCTCGTATACGAATCGGCGCCACAGGTCTTGACAACCCTATTGGTCTGGACCAGTTTTACGCCCAACAGCGGTGGCCACCGTTCCCGGAACCTCCACACCCCCAACTCCCCCACCGGAGGCAGCAAGTGGACCGCACCACACGCTCGCGAAGATGGCTCGGCGGAGCCCTGGCGCTCGCCGTCGGAGCCGGAATCTCCATCGTCGGCATCACCGGCACCGCACAGGCCGCCGACATCAACGTGGCCAAGAACGCGGGCTTCGAGTCCGGGCTCTCCAACTGGACCTGTTCCGCCGGCAGCGGATCCAATGTCTCCTCGCCCGTCCACGGCGGCTCCTCCGCCCTCAAGGGGACGCCCGCCGGGCAGGACAACGCCAAGTGCACCCAGACCGTGGCGGTGAAGGCCAACTCGACGTACACGCTCAGCGCCTGGGTGCAGGGCGGCTACACCTACCTCGGCGCGAGCGGTACCGGCACGACGGACGTGTCCACCTGGACGCCCGACTCGGCCGGCTGGAAGCAGCTGTCCACCACCTTCACGACCGGCGCGAACACCACATCGGTGACGGTCTACACCCACGGCTGGTACGGGCAGGCTCCCTACTTCGCCGACGATGTCAGCGTCTTCGGCCCGGACGGAGGCGGCGGCGGTGACCCCGACCCGGTCGTGCCCGCGACCCCGGCCGGCCTGGCGGCGGGCTCCGTGACCTCTTCCTCCGTGTCGCTGTCCTGGAACCCGGTGACCGGCGCGACGGGTTACAACCTCTACCAGAACGGCGCCAAGGTGCAGTCGGTCAGCGGCGCTTCGGCAACCGCGACCGGCCTGAGCGCGTCCACCTCGTACCAGTTCCAGGTGACCGCGACCAACGCGGCCGGTGAGTCCGCGAAGTCCGCGGCGGTGACCGGCACCACCTCGTCCGGTGGCGGAGGCGGCGGCCCCGTGCCCAAGCACGCGGTGACCGGCTACTGGCAGAACTTCAACAACGGCGCGACGGTGCAGACCATCGCCCAGGTGCAGAACCAGTACGACATCATCGCCGTGTCCTTCGCGGACGCCACCGGCGTCCCCGGCCAGGTGACCTTCAACCTCGACTCGGCCGGGCTCGGCGGCTACACGGTCGCCCAGTTCAAGGCGGACATCGCGGCAAAGAAGGCGGCCGGCAAGACCGTGATCATCTCGGTCGGCGGCCAGAACGGCACCGTCTCGATCAACGACTCCACCTCGGCGAACAACTTCGCCAACTCGCTCTACTCGCTGATGCAGGAGTACGGATTCCAGGGCGTCGACATCGACCTGGAGAACGGCCTCAACTCCACCTACATGACGCAGGCGCTGCGCTCCCTGTCGCAGAAGGCCGGCAGCGGGCTCGTCATCACGATGGCGCCGCAGACCATCGACATGCAGTCGACGTCGAACGAGTACTTCAAGACGGCGCTCAACATCAAGGACATCCTGACCGTCGTCAACATGCAGTACTACAACAGCGGTTCGATGCTCGGCTGTGACGGCAAGGTCTACTCGCAGGGCTCGGTGGACTTCCTCACCGCGCTCGCCTGCATCCAGCTGGAGGGCGGTCTCTCCCCGGCCCAGGTCGGCCTCGGCCTGCCTGCCTCCACCAGCGGCGCGGGCAGCGGCTATGTCTCGCCGACGATCGTCAACAACGCCCTGGACTGCCTGGCCCGGGGCACGAGCTGCGGATCGTTCAAGCCGTCCAGGACCTACCCGTCGCTGCGCGGTGCGATGACCTGGTCCACGAACTGGGACGCGGCCGCGGGCAACGCCTGGTCGAACGCGGTCGGACCGAAGGTGCACGGGCTCCCGTAGCCGACAACCTGCTGGGCGTGTGCACGCACACGCCCAGCAGGCCGGACCTCAGAAGAACTCCGACCACGGCTGGTCGACGACCTGCTTCACGCACAGCACCAGGAACAGCAGTCCGGCGATCACCAGCATCGCGTTGCTCAGCATCCCGTTCCGCCATTCCCTCGGCGTACGGCTCGAGTTGAGCAGCCAGACCAGCGTCAGCGCCAGGAACGGCAAGAAGGCGGCGCCGAGAACTCCATAGATGATCACCAGCCGGAACGGCTGCTCCTGGAACAGCAGGATCATCGGCGGGAAGGTCAGCCACAGCAGATACGCACGGAAGGGCAGCGTCTTGTCGCGCTTGCCCGCGGCCACCGCCTCGCCGCTCAGCTCGCCCTCCTCGGCCCCCGCGCGGTCCTTGCGGAAGCGCTCCACGAAGTCCGCGAACATCAGGCTCACGCCGTGCCAGACGCCGATCAGCGAAGTGAACGACGTGGCGAAGAAGCCGATGAGGAACATCTTGGCGGTGGCCGAGCCGTACTCGGCCTCCAGGATGTCGCCGAGCTGGATGAGTCCCTTGTCGCCGCTCGCGATCGCGACGCCCGCGGAGTGCAGCAGCTCCGCGCCGACGAACAGCATCGCCACGACGAAGATGCCCGTCGTGATGTAGGCGACGCGGTTGTCGAGGCGCATCACCTTCATCCAGCCGGAGTTGGTCCAGCCCTTGGCGTTGACCCAGTAGCCGTACGCGGCCAGCGTGATGGTGCCGCCGACGCCGCCGATCAGGCCGAGGGTGTTGAGGATCGAGTCCTTCTCGTCGGGCAGGACCGGGAGCAGTCCGGCGAACGCGTCGCCGAGGTTGGGCGTGACCCGGATCGCCAGGTAGACCGTGACGACGAACATCACGCCCACCAGCACCGTCATGACCTTCTCGAACACTTCGTACCTGTTGAACCAGACGAAGACCAGGCCGACCACGCCGGTGAGCATCGCCCACCACTTGAGGTCCATCACGTCCGGGAACAGGGCCTGCAGCGGCAGCCCGCTGGAGGACATCGCGGCGGCTCCGTACACAAAGCCCCAGATGACGACATAGACCACGAAGAACCAGGTGGTCCAGCGGCCGAGGTCGGTCCAGCCGTCGAAGAGCGTACGCCCGGTGGACAGATGCCAGCGGCCGGCGGCCTCGGCGAGCGAGATCTTGACGAGACAGCCGATGACGGCGGCCCACAGGAGGGTGTAGCCGAAGTTGCTGCCCGCGATGAGCGTGGCGACGAGGTCGCCGGCGCCGACGCCGGTCGCGGCGACGACGATCCCGGGTCCGATGTATTTCCAACTCGATTTACGGGGGCGGGAGATGGATTCGTCGGTCCTGCTGTCCGTGGTGTCTGCCATGGCGGTGGCCGCCTTCCCGCTTGTTTCGCCGTGTGACTCGGATCACCAAAGCGGCGACCGAGTGATCGCGCAAGGGGCCTGCCGGGCTTTCGCCCGCCGGTGTGGCCGAAGCCAACCCCTTGACCGTGCCATGCCATACCCCCACGATGTGCGCACACACCCGCACCACACATGTCGCTACTGAACAACCCCCCACACTCCACACCCAGGAGACAGCATGCGACTTCGTATCCGCGCGAGCGGAAGAAAGACCGCCGCCTTCGCGGCCCTGCTGGCGCTCGCGGTTGCCGCACCTCTCACCGCGTCCGCCACCGCGTCGCCACCGCCGCCCGTTTCCACGGACGAGAACATCCGCCAGTACGAGATCCACATCCACTCCAACAAGTTGACGCGGACCGCGCTGGCCAAGACAGGCGTGACCATCGACGACTCGGACGGCCATGTGGTCGTCGTCTCCGCGGACCCGACGGAGGCCGCCAAGCTCAAGTCACTCGGCTACGAGCTGGAAGCGGTGGCCAAGGTCCCCGACCGGCTCGGCGGTGCGGCCGTCCGGCCGATGGACTTCCCGTCGGCCGACTCGAGGTACCACAACTACGCCGAGATGAGCACGGAGATCAACCAGCGGATCGCCGCGCATCCCAACATCATGAGCAAGCGCGTCATCGGCAAGAGCTACCAGGGCCGGGACATCGTCGCCATCAAGATCAGCGACAACGTCGGCACCGACGAGGCGGAGCCCGAGGTCCTGTTCACCCACCACCAGCACGCGCGCGAGCATCTCACCGTCGAGATGGCGCTCTATCTGCTGCGCGAGCTCGGTGACGACTACGGCACCGACTCACGGGTCACCAACGCCGTCAACAGCCGCGAGATCTGGATCGTGCCGGACCTCAACCCGGACGGCGGCGAGTACGACATCGCCACCGGCTCCTACCGCAGCTGGCGCAAGAACCGCCAGCCCAACGCCGGTTCCTCGTACGTCGGTACGGACCTCAACCGCAACTGGGCGTACAAGTGGGGTTGCTGCGGCGGCTCTTCGGGCAGCAAGTCCTCCGACACCTACCGCGGCGCGGCGGCCGAGTCCGCACCCGAGGTGAAGGTCGTCGCCGACTTCGTGCGCGGCCGGATCGTCGGCGGCAAGCAGCAGATCAAGGCGGGCATCGACTTCCACACCTACAGCGAGCTGGTGCTCTGGCCGTACGGCTACACCTACAACGACACCGGCCCCGGCCTGACCCAGGACGACCGTGACGCGCACGCGGCGGTCGGACAGAAGATGGCGGCGAGCAACGGCTACTCGCCGGAGCAGGCCAGCGATCTGTACATCACGGACGGCACGATCGACGACTGGCTGTGGGGCGCGCAGAAGATCTTCAGCTACACCTTCGAGATGTACCCCGGGTCTTCCGGCGGTGGCGGCTTCTACCCGCCCGACGAGGTGATCGAGCGCGAGACCAGCCGCAACCGGGACGCGGTGCTCCAGCTGCTGGAGAACTCGGACTGCATGTACCGCTCCATAGGCAAGGAGCAGCAGTACTGCGCGAGTTGATCGGCGCCAGTACATGAAAGGGCGCCCGGGACGACGTCGTCCCGGGCGCCCTCACTCATGCACCGGCTAGACCGCCAGACTCAGCCCCGCCGCGACAGCGAAACCCGCCACCGACAGCACCGACTCCAGCACCGTCCACGACTTGAGCGTGTCGCGCTCCGTGATGCCGAAGTACTTCGACACGATCCAGCTGCATCCAATAGCGCGCTCCGCACGCGGGCTCCGTCGTTGACGTGCGACGCGAAGATGGAGCCGGCCGAGATCGCCATGATCAGCAGCACCAGGAAGGCCTGCGAGTGGTCGCCGTTCTCCACCAGCGGCAGCACGATGCCCGCCCTCGTGACGATCGCGACAGCCGCCCAGCCGGAGCACTGACGCCGAAAGGGCGCCCGGGACGACGTCGTCCCGGGCGCCCTCACTCATGCACCCGCTAGACCGCCAGACTCAGCCCCGCCGCGACAGCGAAACCCGCCACCGACAGCACCGACTCCAGCACCGTCCACGACTTGAGCGTGTCGCGCTCCGTGATGCCGAAGTACTTCGACACGATCCAGAAGCCTCCGTCGTTGACGTGCGAGGCAAAGATGGAGCCGGCCGAGATCGCCATGATGAGCAGCGCCAGGAAGGCCTGCGAGTGGTCGCCGTTCTCCACCAGCGGCAGCACGATGCCCGCCGTGGTGACGATCGCGACCGTCGCCGAGCCCTGTGCGACGCGCAGCACCAGCGAGATCAGATACGCGAGGACGATGATCGGCAGGCCGACGTCGTTGAACGTGTCCGAGAGCGCCTGCGCGACACCGCTCGCCTTGAGGATCGCGCCGAACACACCGCCCGCGCCGACCACGAGCAGGATGTTGCCGACCGGCTTCAGGGACTGGGTCGACACCGACTCCAGGGACTTGCGGGACCAGCCGCGCCGCAGGCCCAGCAGGTAGTACGCCATGAGCAGAGCGATCGTCAGCGCGACGAAGGGGCTGCCGAAGAACTCGATGACCGAGCGGAGCGTGGACTCGTCCAGCGCGATGGACGAGAACGTCGCGGCGAGGATGAGGATCAGCGGCGTACCGATGATGGCGAGGACGACGCCGAGCGAGACCGGCGACTCCCGCGGTGTCCGCCCGGCGGCGGCCTGTTCGGCGGCGACGGCGGCCTTGGCGTCCTCGGCCGCCTCCACCATGTCCTCCGGCACGGGGACGAAGATCCGCTTGCCGATCCAGGCGGAGAAGACCCAGGCGGCGAGCACGGCCGGGAGGCCGACAACGATGCCCATCAGGATGACCCAGCCCAGCGAGACATGGAGCAGACCCGCGGCGGCGACCGGGCCGGGGTGCGGCGGCAGGAACGCGTGGGTCATCGACAGACCGGCGAGCAGCGGCATCGCGTACAGCAGGATCGACTTGCCGGAGCGCTTGGCCGCCGCGTAGACGATCGGCGCGAGGACGAAGATGCCGACGTCGAAGAAGACCGGGATGCCGAAGATCAGTCCGGTCAGGCCCATGGCGAGCGGCGCGCGCTTCTCACCGAAGAGATGCAGCAGCCGCGAGCTCAGCACCTCGGCGCCGCCGGACACTTCGAGGATCGCGCCGAGCATGGTGCCGAGGCCGATGATGATCGCGACGTGTCCGAGAATGCCGCCCATGCCGGACTCGATGACCGAGACGGCGGCGGACCGCTGGACGGTGCCGAAGAGTTCGGTGACGGAGAGGCCGGCGGCGAGGCCGACGGCTATGGAGACGGCGAGCAGCGCGACGAACGGCTGCAGCCTCACCTTGATGATGAGTATGAGGAGCAGGGCGATGCCGAGGGCGGCGACGGTCAGCAGACCGGCAGTGCCGTCGATGAGGAGGAGCAGTCCTCCGGTGTGCGGCGGAGGTGGTGGTGGGGCGTCAGCGGCGATGAACATGGCGGAGGGACCTGTCCGTTGGGGATTTTGGGTGCGGCGGAGCGCGGCACGGCGTTCCTTGGGGGACGAGCGCCGTTCCGTACAGCGGGTGATTCAGCGGGATCAGCCCAGGACTGCCAGGGCGTCGATCTCGATGAGCAGGCCGGCCGGCAGACCGACGTAGACGGTCGTCCGGGCGGAGGCGGGGGCCTTGAGACCCTGCTCCTCGAAGTAGGTGTTGTAGATCTGGTTCATCTCGGCGAAGTGATCGACGTCGGTGAGGTAGACACGCATCATCATCACGTCGTCCCAGCTCGCGCCGCCTTCTTCGAGCACCGCCTTGACGTTGGCGAGGGTCTGGAGGGTCTGCTCGCGCAGGGTCGGCCCGGCGGGCGTCGGGGCCTGGCCCTCCACGGCGGGCAGGAAGCCGACCTGTCCGGCGACTTGAAGGATGTTGCCCTTCTTGACGCCGTGGGAGAACTTCGCGGGCGGGGCGGTGTGGGTGGCGGGAGTGATCGCGATCTTCTCGGTCATCGTGCTTCCTTCGGTGCGCCGGGCTTTGCTGAGGGGTGAGCTGTGCCTGAGTACTCCCGGCTGACGGCTTCGGCGGTACGGCGCACCAGCGGGAGGAGGGTGAGGAGTTCGTCGCGGGTGACGACGACATTCGGCGCCGAGACCGACATGGCGGCGACGGCCCGGCCGTCCGCGCCGCGGATCGGTGCGGCGACGCAGTTGATGGACTCCTCGTGGCCGCCGAGGTCGGTGGCCCATCCCTGTTCGCGTACGACGGCGAGCTCCTTGAGGAACGCGGCGGCGTTCGGCGTCGAACGGGATGTGTACATGGGGTAGTCGAGCTTCTCGGCGACGGCGCGCCGCTCGGGCTCGGGGAGGTCGGCGAGGAGCAGCTTGGCGACGGCCGCGACGGTGATCGCGACGGGCTTGCCGATCCGCGAGTACATCCGCACGGGATAGCGGCTCTCGACCTTGTCGATGTAGAGGACCTCGCTCTCCTCGTACACCGCGAGATGGACGGTGTGCCCGATCCGCTCGTTGAGCGCGACGAGGTGAGGATGGGCGATCTCGCGGACGTCGAGGTTCTCGACGGCCTCCTGCGCGAGGGCGAACAGCCGCGCGCCGAGGCGGTAGCGCTGGTCCTGCTGGCGGTAGACGAGTCCGTGCTCGTTGAGCGTACGCAGCAGCCGCAGCGCGGTGGACTTGTGCACGCCGAGGCGTTCGGCGACCTGTCCGAGGTCGGCGGGGCCCTGCGCGAGCAGCGGCAGAATGCTCAGCGCGCGGTCGACGGTCTGGCTCATGACGTACGTACCTCCTCATCCACGGCTGAGGTCCAGCCGGGGGCGAGACGCAGTCTCCCCCAGGCCGCGTCGTCCAGTCCGGCCAGCCGGTCGGCGTGTGCCGTGGCGGGAGGGGTGCCGAGGTCGCCGGGGACGGTGAGGGCGGCGGCGGCCATGAGGTGACCATGCCGCAGCCGGTCGCGGACCGGGAGCCCGCGGAGGGTGCCGGAGAGGAATCCGGCGGCGAAGGCGTCGCCGGCGCCGACGTGTGCGACGACGTCCACCTCGGGCGCGGGAACGAAGACCTCGGCACCGGCGCGTTCGTACGCCGTCGCGCCGCGCCCGCCGTGCTTCACCACGACCACGTCCGGCTCCGGGAGCGCGTCCCGGATCGCGTCCCCGCCCCGCAGCCCCCAGGCCCCCTCCGCCTCGTCCTCGCCGACGAAGACGAGATCGGCTCCGCGGGCCAGGCCGAGCAGCACCTGCGTGCCGGGCGCGTCGCGCCACAGGCCCGGCCGGTGGTTGACGTCGAAGGAGACCAGCGGCCGTCCGGCGCGGGGCGCGGTCAGTTCGCGCAGCAGCTCCAGGCAGTCGCCGGAGAGCGCGGCCGTGATCCCGGACACGTGAAGGATCCGGGCCCCGGCGATGTCGTCGTACGCAACGGTCAGCGGCGACATCGCGGATGCGGCGGACCCGGCCCGGTAGTAGAGAACTTCGTGTGCGTCGTGGGACCGGTCGTTCGCGGTGCGGAAGTAGATACCGGTGGGCCGGTGCGGATCGCGGCCGACGGCGGAAGTGTCGACTCCGTACGCCGAGATCGCCCGGATGAGATGGTCGCCGAATCCGTCCGCGCCGACCCGGCTGACCCACTTGGCCCGGTGCCCGGCCGCAGCGAGCGCGCACGCGACATTGGACTCGGCACCGCCGATGGTGCGGGCGAAGGAGGGTACGTCGGCGAGGCGTCCGGGGTGCGAGGGCAGAAACGTGAGCATGGACTCGCCGAGGCAGACGACATCAACGTCCGCGGCTGCGCTTCCGGTCAGGGTGCTCACGCTGGGGCTCCTCGCGGGTTTCGGGGACAGCCGGATCCATTGACCCGGCGCTGGGCCGGATGTTAGACAGCATCAAGCGATACGCGCAATGACTGTTGCAGATGTTGCAACGTGATTCCCGAGGAGGCTTCATGGCCGCCGACCGGCCCGACCGGCAGCTCGCCGACCAGCTCAGCGAAGAGCGCGTCGACCACCGCTTCAAGGCGCTTCCGCCGGACGCCGAAGGACTGACCGTCGGCGCGCTCGCCGCCGAGCGGCGCAGTCTCTTCGACGGCGGCTTCACCACCCCCGTACTCGCGCTCTCCGCCGAGTCCGTCGAGCACAACCTCGCTCTCCTCGAGACCTACTCAGAGCGCCACGGCCTCGCCTTCGCACCGCACGGCAAGACCTCCATGTCGCCGCAGCTCTTCACGCGCCAGCTGGACCACGGCGCCTGGGGCATCACCGCCGCCGTGCCGCACCAGGCCCGCGTGTACCGCGCCCACGGCATCCGGCGGATCTTCCTCGCCAACGAGGTCGTCGACGCCGCCGCGCTGCGCTGGATCTCGCGCGAGCTCGACGCCGATCCCGAGGTCCGCTTCATCTGTTACGTCGACTCCGTGCGCGGCGTGGAGCTGATGGACGAGGCTCTCCACGGCGCCGCCCGTCCCCTGGACGTGGTCGTCGAACTCGCCGCGGGCGAGGGCGCCCGCACCGGAGTCCGTACGGAGGCCGAATGCGCCGCGGTCGCCGACGCGGTCGCGGCGGCCGGGACTCTGCGCCTCGTCGGCGTCGCCGGTTACGAGGGCGAGGTTCCGCAGGCCGACGGCGACCGCGTCCGCGCCTGGCTGCAGCGGCTCATCGCGCTCGCCGCGGACTTCGACAAGGCGGGCCGTTTCGCCGCGACCGACGAGATCGTGATCAGCGCGGGCGGCAGCGCCTGGTTCGACGCGGTCGCCGACGTCTTCGCCGGGATTCCCGAACTGTCGGTTCCCGTACTGAAGTTGCTCCGCTCCGGCGCGTACGTCTCGCACGACGACGGCCACTACCGCCATCTCACGCCCTTCAACCGCCACCCCGAGGAAGGCGCGCTCCAGCCCGCGTTCCGCCTCTGGGCCCAGGTCGTCTCCCGCCCGAGCCCGGAGCAGGCCTTCGTGAACGCGGGCAAGCGGGACGCCGCGTACGACCTCGACCTCCCGGAGGCCCAGGTCGTCCGCGACGCGCGCAGCGGCGACACGCGCCCGGCCGTCGGGATCACCGTCAGCGCCCTGTCCGACCAGCACGGCTGGGTGCGTACGGCCGAGGACGCCGACCTGGAGGTCGGCGACTGGATCGGCATGGGGCTCTCGCACCCGTGCACGTCCTTCGACAAGTGGCAGCTGATCCCGCTGGTGGAGTCGGACGGCACGGTCGTCGACTACATCCGCACCTTCTTCTGAGAGGCCGGACCATGGATCTCGTCATCCGCGACGCACGGGTCATCGACGGCTCCGGCGGACCCGCGTACCGCGCCGATGTCGGCCTGGACGGCGGCCGTATCGCCGCGATACGCCGCCAGGGCGCCCCGGCCCTGTCCGCCCGCCGCACCCTCGACGCGCACGGCCTCGCCCTGTCCCCCGGCTTCATCGACATGCACGCCCACAGCGACCTCGCGCTCCTGCGCGACCCCGACCACAGCGCTAAGGCCGCCCAGGGCGTCACTCTCGAAGTCCTCGGCCAGGACGGCCTGTCGTACGCCCCTGCCGACGACCGCACGCTCGCCGAGGTCCGCAGATCCATCACCGGCTGGAACGGCGACGGGTCCGACATCGACTTCGACTGGCGCACGGTGGGCGAATATCTGGACCGGCTCGACCGGCAGGGCATCGCCGTCAACGCCGCCTATCTCGTCCCGCAGGGCACCGTCCGCATGCTCGCCGTCGGCTGGGACGACCGCCCGGCCACCGACGCCGAGCTCCGCCGCATGAAGCAACTCGTCGCCGAAGGCCTCGAACAGGGCGCGGTCGGCATGTCGTCCGGCCTCACCTACACGCCCGGCATGTACGCGAACGACTCCGAACTCACCGAGCTGTGCCGGGTCGTGGCCCGCTACGACGGCTACTACTGCCCGCACCACCGCTCCTACGGCGCCGGCGCACTCCAGGCGTACGAGGAGATGGTGCAGGTCACGCACGAGGCCGGCTGCGCGCTCCATCTCGCCCACGCCACCATGAACTTCGGCGTGAACAAGGGCCGCGCCCCCGATCTCCTCGCCCTGCTCGACAAGGCCCTCGCCGAGGGCGCGGACATCTCGCTCGACACCTATCCGTACACGCCGGGCTGCACCACGCTCGTCGCCGTGCTGCCGAGCTGGGCGAGCGAAGGCGGCCCGGAGGCGGTCCTCACGCGCCTTCAGGACGACGCCACCGCCGAGAGGATCCGCCACCACCTGGAGGAGCTCGGCTCCGACGGCTGCCACGGCGTGCCGATCGAGTGGGACACGATAGAGATCTCGGGCGTCTCGGAACCGGGGCTCACCTCGTACGTCGGCAGCACGATCGAGCAGTCGGCCACGATCCGCGGCGAGGTTCCGTGGATCACCGCCCGCAGGCTGCTGATCGAGGACCGGCTCGGCTCGACGATCCTCCAGCACGTCGGCCACGAGGAGAACGTCCGCGCGATCATGCGCCACCGCGTGCACACCGGCGGCAGCGACGGCATCCTCCAGGGCCTCAAGCCGCACCCGCGCGCGTACGGCACCTTTCCGCAGTATCTCGGCCGGTACGCACGGGAGCTGGGCATCCTGTCCCTGGAAGAAACGGTCGCCCATCTCACCTCACGCCCGGCCGCCCGGCTGCGCCTCACCGACCGCGGCCTGGTGCGCGAGGGCTACCGCGCCGACCTCGTCCTCTTCGACCCGGACACGGTCGCCGCGGGCTCGACCTTCGAAACGCCGCGCACGCTGCCCGTCGGCATCCCGCACGTGCTGATCGACGGCCGGTTCGTGATCGAGGACGGTGTGCGTACGGACGTGCTCGCGGGCCGGTCGGTGCGCCGGACCGACCACGGCGCTCACTGACTCAGTGCACGCCTCGCGGCCGGAACTGGATGCTGATGCGCGGCCCCACGGAGCGCGCCGTCTTCGGCACGGCGTGCTCCCAGGTCCGCTGGCACGACCCGCCCATCACGATGAGATCGCCGTGCCCGAGCGGACGGCGCAGCGGGAGCCGGCCGCCGCCGCGGTGCCGCAGCGCAAGATCGCGCGGGGCGCCGACGGACAGGATGGCCACCATGGTGTCCTCCCGTGACCCGCGCCCCGACGTGTCCCCGTGCCAGGCGACACTGTCCCGGCCGTCGCGGTAGTAGCAGAGGCCGGCGGTGACGAACGGCTCGCCCAGCTCTGCGGCGTAGTACGCGGACAGTGCGTCGCGGGCCTCGTCCAGAACGGGATGCGGGAGCGGGTCGTCCTCCTGGAAGAACGCGAGGAGCCGTGGCACGTCCACCATGTGCTCGTACATCTGCCGGCGCTCTGCCCGCCACGGCACCCCGGAGACCAGCTCCTCGAACAGGGCGTCCGCGCCGCCGAGCCACGCCGGCAGCAGATCGATCCACGCCCCGTCTCCGAGCACCGTCCGCCGGACGTCCCTCAGCGGACCGAGACCGATCTCGTCGGTCTGGTCGAAGAGCGAACCCTGGAGATGTGCTGCCATATCTCCAGGGTACCTGCTCATTCGAACATACGAACGGTTTTACGTCGGACACGACCTACGGCTTGGGCAGCGTGCAGCCCGCCCGGCCCAGGTCGATCTTGTTGTCGAGGCCGAGGCACGGCACGATGCCGTAGGTCTGCTGGCCGTAGTTGATCCCGTGGCGCACGGTGACGTTCCCGTTCTCGTCGACCTCGCACGGGTTGTTGTCCGTGCAGCGCTGGCCGTCCTCGTTGCCGGTGTTGTTGACGGCGACGACCTTGCCGGTGGCGTTGTCGATGACGGGCGAGCCCGAGGTGCCGCCGATGGTGTTGCAGCTGGAGGTGTAGCGGACCGAGTCCTTCCAGGTCCACTGCCCTTCCTTGAGGCGGTAGGCGAAGCCGTCGATGTTGCAGCTGTAGATGCGCTTCCAGTAGCCGGAGACGACCTTGATGGCGGTGCCCTGGACCGGGTGCGCGGCGTTCAGTTCGAGCGCCTTGATGCCGTAGCTGCTCTCGATCTGCGCGTAGGTACGGGTGAGTTGGTACAGCGAGACGTCGGTGTCCGTCATCGTCGCGTACGCGATCTTGCTGGCGCGCAGCGTCGCGACCCGGCTGCCCGCCGAGTTGAGCAGGCTGAAGCTGCGGGTGGACGGCTGGTCGACGATGACCTCGCCCGCGGCCGGGAAGCCGCTCTCGATGCAGTGGCCGTTGGAGAGTACGAGGGCCGGGTCGTCGGCCTCGGCGGCCGGCGGGCGCACCACCGATCCCGAGCAGTTGCTGAGCGCCACCGTCCCGGCGAAATCGACGGCCTTGACATCGACGTCGGGCCGGCTGGTCGTGGCGGTGCGCTCCGCGTCCGGTGCGGTGACCGCGATCGCGGGCGCCGCGCCCGCCCCGAGGAGTACGAGGGCGAGGCACGCGCCGACGAGAGGCTTCTTCATGTGGGGGTCCCCTCTTGCGACTTGTGTGACCGAAGGGGTTCTTCGGTTTGTCATGCGCATTGTTGGGGGATCCGCCTCGGCCGACAAGGGACGAAATCCGGTCACGCACACCTGGGCGATGACTTTGATTTCGATCCGTTACCGCCTGTGGGTTTCGGCGTTGAAGCACCGTGAAGGCCGCAAGTCCTGCGGCCGAGCTCTCATCCGCAAGGAGAACTGATGTCGCGTATCGCGAAGGCAGCCGCCGTCGTCGCCAGCTCTGGCGCCATCCTGGCCGGCGGCGCCGGTCTGGCCGTCGCTGACGCCGGAGCGCAGGGCGCAGCCGTCCACTCGCCGGGTGTTCTCTCGGGCAACGCCATCCAGGTGCCCGTGCACATCCCGGTCAACGTCTGCGGCAACACCGTGAACGTGATCGCGCTGCTCAACCCGGCCTTCGGCAACAAGTGCGCGAACGTCTCGAGCCACCACGGCGCATACGGCCACTGATCACCGCACCCAGCACTCGCGGCCGCCCCTTTCCGTTGGAAGGGGGCGGCTGCGGTCGTACGGCGTCGGGGCGGCCTACTCGTAACGGTAGAGGCGGCTGTGGTCGAGGAGCGCCGCGGGCGCGACGTTCCACGGCGGCATCGGCTCGTCGAGGCTGAAGACCCGCCGGTACTGCGGATGCGACTCGGGCAGCCGCCTGCGCGGCAGATAGCCGGAGCGCGGATGCGCCTTCTGCCAGCGGTCCCAGAGCAGATCCATGAACGCGTGATGCAGCCAGAACACCGGGTCGTTGGGCGAGGTCGCGCCGAGCATCAGACCGCCGACCCAGCGGTGCACCCGGTTGTGGTTGCGCCAGCGGTCGGAGCCGCCGGCGCCCCAGCCCTCGATGGTGTTCCGGAAGCCCCTGGACGCGGTGGAGTCCCAGGGATCCGCGTCGTAGAGCGGATCGCTGAGCGCCTTGGCCACCTCGGCCTTGGTGGGCAGCGAGACGGGATCGGAGGGCCGGCCGAAATTCCGGGTGAGGAACTTGCCGTCGGAGATGCGGGCGTTGATCCGCCAGTTCCCTTTGCCGTACGCGAACGGGCCCGTCATCACCTGGCGGTCGCCCGCCCTGCCGTTGCCGCCGAGGAAGTCCTCCGCCCACAGCGAGGACGCGGGCGTGTTGTCGGTGGTCCAGTCCCAGTACGGCACCGTCACGCCGGAGTCGACGGACTGGAGCGCACGCTCGAACTCCAGCAGGAACCTGCGGTGCCAGGGAAAGAAGGAAGGCGCCATATGGGCCGCGCGCGGGTCGTCCTCGGCGTCGGTGACGTAGTACCGGCCGTGCATCCTGACGAACTCGTCGTACCGTCCCGAACGCTTGAGCTCCAGCAGCGCGTTGACCAGCCGGCGCTTTTCCGTACGGGTGAGATTCCGCTGGTTCTTGCGGGTGTGCAAGGTCGTGCCCCTCCCGGATCAGTGACTGTGCGTGGGGGACATCGCCAGCTGGGCCATGCCCAGATCGTCGACCGCGGCACGGGCCACGTCGCGCAGCGTCGGGAACGACTCGTAGTGGTTGACGAGGCTGAGATAGCTGCCGTCGGCGCGTCGCATCACCTGCAGCGGCCGGCCGTCGATCCGGACCTCGACGCTCGGCGGCCCGGCGGACGCCGCACTGCGGCCCGCGGGCACCATGACGGTGGCGGCGCCTTCAATGTGCCGCCCGCGATACATCTCGGCGAAGTGCTCCAGCTCCCGCGCCCGGGGCCGCACGCTCCCCCTCCGGGCGAGTACGGGCGCGAGGGCGCCAGCCGTGCCGGCGACCACGGCGACGCTGAAGAGCGCGCGCAGTGCGACGCGGCGGGTGAGGATGCGCATGCGTCCGCTCCTTGCGCTGTTCCGGCGTGGCGAGGCCTGTCATGGCAATGCCTGCCGTGGCGATGCCTGCTTCGGAGGGGACAACGACAGTGCGTCCGAAAGGGTTTTGGGCTCTGCCCCCGGGGATGGTGTCCCGAGGCGGAAGCAGGCCTCCCGCGCTCAGCGGAGGAGCAGGCCCGCCGCCGGGTCGCCCACCAGCGACGGAGCGAGCACCGAGAGCTCCGGCAGCACCGGCTCGGGCTGCCCGAACAGCTCGGGACGCGGCGCCGACACCGGCGCGCCCACGTCCGCGCCCGGGCTCGTCACCTTCAGCTCCGACGATTCGGACTGCGCACTGGCCACACCGAGGTTGCCCTCTCCGAGCGGGTTCTCCACCGGCAGCTCGACCAGCGTCCTGGGCAGCTCGCTGGTGAGCGGCAGCTGCGGCAGGATGCCCGCAGGCAGCAGTCGACCGGTGACATGCCGCGGCGCCTCGAACCCGCCGGGCACGGGCACCGGCACGCCGGTGCTCAGCGCGGGGGCCTCCACCGGGACGACCGTCTCCAGGCTCTCCAGCGGCACGTTGACCGGCACCGGCGCGATGGAAGCCGCGGCGGGTGCGACCGCCGCGGCCGAAGCCATGCACGCCATGAATGCAACAAGAGACCCGCGGGTGGTCAACTTCATTGGTACGTACGTCCCCTCTGTGCGCAGAACCTCTGCTGCTCTGCAACAACGAGCCAGATGGCTGAACCAGTGCAAAGTTCGCCTGTCCGCAGCAACGCGGCGGCCGCGTCGGCGCCTCGGCCCCGGTGGCGTGGGCCAGCATGGCCGCCCATGAAGCTCCCGACGCAGGCGTCCGCGACGCCCCCGCCCCGCACGCCGAACGTCGATCTCGCCGATCCGGCGTTCTGGCGGCTGCCACGCGAGGCCCGCCTGGACGCGTTCGCGCAGTTGCGCAGGCTCGACGCGCCTGTCCGTTTCGGCGGCGCGGGCCGTCGCGGTTTCTACGCGCTGGTCAAGCACGCCGATGTGCTGGAGGCGAGCCGGCTGCCACGGCAGTTCGCCAGCGCGCCCGGAGTTACGACGCCGGAGCCGGCGGCCTGGGCTAAGGCCGTGTTCGGCAACTCCATGGTCAACATGGACGGCGCGGAGCACGCCAAGATGCGGCGGATCGTCTCGCGGGCCTTCACACCGCGGCTGCTCGCCGCCGCCGAGGAGGACGTCCGCGAAGTGGCCGCGCGCATCGTCGACGAGATGATCCGCGAACGCCCGGACGACTTCGTGGCGTCCGTCGCCTCGCGGATGCCGTTCGAGGTGATCTGCAATCTGATGGGCATCCCGGAGCATTTCCGTACGGAGATCGCGGAGCGCGTCGATCAGGCGTCGGAGAACGTCGGGGTGAAGCGCGGACTGCGCGCGCGGCTGCGGATGCCGGGGCGCGGTCTGCGGGCGCTGGCCCATATGCAGCTGGTGATGGCGAAGCTGGCCCGCGAACGCCGGCGCCGTCCGACCGGCGATCTCATTTCGGCACTCGTGTGCGCCGATATCGACGGGCAGGCGCTCTCCTCGCGGCAACTCGGCGCGTTCTTCTCGCTGTTGCTGGTCGCCGGAGTGGAAACCACGCGTAATGCGATGGCTCACGGACTGGCGCTGCTGACCGGCCATCCCGATCAGCGCGCCTTGCTGGTGTCCGACTTCGATCGGTACGCGGACGGCGCGGTCGACGAGATCGTGCGCCATTCGACGCCGATCATCCAGTTCCGCCGTACGGTCGCGGCCGAATGCGTCCTGGGCGGACGGGAATTCCGTCCCGGCGACAAGGTGGTGCTCTTCTACGCTTCGGCCAATCGCGACGAAGCGGTCTTCAAGGATCCCGACGCATTCGACATCACGCGGGATCCCAACCCGCATCTCGGATACGGCGGCGGCGGTCCGCACTACTGCCTGGGGTCACATCTGGCGCGGCAGGAGATGAAGGCGCTCTTCCACGAACTGCTCACCCGGCCCCGCGAACTGCGCGCGGTGGGCGCGGCCGATCTGGTCGACTCGAGCTTCGACAACCGGGTCCGCGCACTGCCCTTCGCCTTCGAGACCCGCTGATCCGTCTCTCGCCCGGTCAGCGGCGCAACTTGGTCACCGGCAGCAGCACATGGGCCGCGGTGATCAGCGTCTGCTCGTCGCCGAGGAAGGCCTGGAGCATGTCCTCGGTGACGGGCCTGCCCGGAGCCGCCTGGGGCCACGGGCGGGTCGCGATGATGAAGTGCACATGGCCGCGCGATTCGACGGCGGCCAGCCACTCGCGCGGAGCGGGGCACTGGGCCTTGAGATGCGGCAGGGTGAGAACGGCCTGCTCGGCTTCGACAAGGACCCGAACGGGAGAGTTGAACGAGGCCTGAGTGGCATCGGCCCCGTCGCCCGCCGAGAGCCCGAGTTCCTCGATCATTGCCCGGACGGCCGCCTCGCCGGCTTCGAGGCCGTGGGTTCCGTCGCCGAGCGAATAGGCCAGCAGATACGGCATATCGTGTCCGGCTTCCGGATCGCCGGTCCAGGCGAGCACGGAAATGGTGCCCAACTGGCCGCGCTGAACAGTGTTCTTGGAGCTGGAAGCAGTGGTCATGGCTCGGCACCCTAGTGCCCGGCCGGCCTCTTGGAGCTCATGCGTCACCTGGATGGCTCATGCTGGAGCTGCCAGTTGAGCGAAGTGTTTCCGATCGTGGAATGGAGCC
The DNA here is from genome assembly GCF_044334895.1 of Streptomyces sp. NPDC020681. Taxonomy (NCBI): domain Bacteria; kingdom Bacillati; phylum Actinomycetota; class Actinomycetes; order Kitasatosporales; family Streptomycetaceae; genus Streptomyces; species Streptomyces sp. NPDC020681. The sequence goes on from NZ_JBIRTX010000012.1 coordinate 91,322, forward strand.
GAACGATCCGTGCGTTCTCCGGTACTTCGAACACCAGCCAGCCCTCCGACTGTTCGCCGACCGTCAACGCGTTCCATTTCAGCGGAAATCCGGTGGTGATCTCGCCGGTCCGGACGGCCGGATAACGTCGTCCGTTCTCGTCCACGACCCAGGCCTTTCCGCCGCTCGCGTCATAGGTTTTGCCGCCGACATTGACCAGAGCTACGTCCACACCGATCCGGCGCTTTCCGGGGCCGGGGCGTTGCGCGGCACGGATGCCGATCGCGGGATCGACATAGCCGCGCACCGAGATCCGCAGATGCTCGCCGAAGGTGCGGCCGCCGAGGTCAACGGCATCGCCGACCAGCGAAACCGCCGCGCCGTCCACAACCTTGCCGTCACCGGCGGTGATGCCACCGCCGTCCACGGCCTTGCCGTCACCGGCGCTGGCATGCGGTGGCCGCGGAGTCCGCTCGGCGGGAACGCCTGCACCGCTCTGACAGGCGGTGACGCCCATCGCGAGCGCGGAAAGCAGCAGCGCCGAAGCTACCTGTCGCATGGGTCCCCTTACGCGCTTTTCCATTGACATGAGACGTTGACATGAGACGTTTTCCGCATCATCACGGCCCGCCAGGCGAATGGCCGACAACCGGCGCGTGTCGTGGCCGCGTGTCGCGGCCGATGTCGCCCGGAGGATCTCACCGGTGTGGGCGACGGGATCGAAAAACCGTTCCTGCCGTACTCCGCGTCCGTACCGCGGCAGTGACCTCGATCCCCGGGCGAGCGTTGGCCGACTTATGGCAAGGACTACAGCGTCTCCTGGATGGCAGCGCGTCCAGACGCCCTCAGCCCCACACCCGACTCAGGTGGGCACGCCCACCGCAAGCAGCCCGATCTACGAACAACTCAGTCGGGAGTGGGCCGCCGCCGGCCGCACCGTGCCGGGCCGGCCCGACCAGGAGTGGAACCGGCTCTCCCGTTTCCCGTCGCAGTCGGGGGGCGCGGCGGACGTGCTCCCCGCCCCTCCGCCGCGCCGGGGCTGGCTCCACGACCGGAGCTAACTCCGGGGCTCAGCACGCTCCTCGAATGCCGGAGCCGCAGGTCGCGGCATCGGTGCCGGTGCCGCGCGCCCGCGCAGCCGGCTCCGCACCCCTGCCACCAGCCGGCGCGCCGTGAACGTCGCGCCGTGAACGAACCGCATCGAAGGACCGAAGGAGGGCGCCGTCAGCAGACCCGCGAAGAACAGCCCCGGATACGAGGACTCGAAGCCCGCGCTCAGCTCCGGCGCGCGGCTGCCGCCGACCGTCCCGACCGCCTGCCGCAGCGCGGCGTCGAGCAGCCGCAGCCGGTCGAGGTCCGGCGTGAAGCCGGTGGCCGCGACGACATGGTCCGCGTCGAGGACCGGTGCGCTGCCGTCGCGGGCGTTCAGCGCGAGCCGTACGCGCCCGCCGCGGATCTCCGCGCTGTGCAGGCTGTGCCCGAGGAGCGCGGGCACGCGCCGCTCGTAGCGCTCCCTGAGCCACCACGCGCCCGCCGGACCGAGCGCCGTGCTCGCGATGCGCTCGCGTGTCGCGGCGGGCAACTTCCGTACGGCCCAAGGGATTTCGGACCAGGCCCAACTGGTCCAGCCCGTGCCGAGGCCGCTGTGCGGGGTGCGGAGCGAGCGCAGCAGGCCGCGTCCGAGGGGCTCCGGCACGGCGTTCCAGTTCAGCCGGTCCGTACGGGCCACCAGCCGCGGGCGCGCGCCCTGTTCGGCGAGCAGCGTCGCCGTCTCCAGCGCCGCCTGGCCCGCCCCGACGACGGCGACGTCCTTGTTGCGGAAAGGGCCGAGATCGGCGTGGCCGCTGCTGTGCGAGCAGTACTCCGCGGGCAGCCAGGCCAACCGCTCGGGAACGCGGACGAACGGCATGACACCCACGGCGAGTACGACCGTCCTGGCGCGGATGCTCTCGCCTTCCGCCGTCTCGACACGGAAGCCGTCGGCGACGGGCGCGACCAGCGTGACGGTCTGCTCGTCGACGGCCGGGACCGCGCGCTCGGCGAACCACATGCCGTAGTCGGTGAAGGTGCCGATCGGCAGCGGGCGGCCGTGGACCGCCTCGAAGCCGCGGACCTCGCTGAACTGATCGAGCGTATGGTCACCGGCCGGGTCGGAGAGATTCGACGACCAGGGCTCGGACTTGAGGAACATTCCGTCCGGCATGTGGTCGCGCCAGGACGCCATGGTCCTGCCGAAGACCCTCAGACTCATGCCCGCCGCGGCGGCGTGCGCCGCGATCGACAGTCCGTACGGGCCCGCGCCGATCACTGCCACGTCGTACATGGTCGCTCCTTCGCGTCAGGGCTTTGAGATCAGGGCCGGGGCACCCGGTCGGACGGGACGCACGGCGCGGGCGCCTTTGAGCAGGCCCCGTCCCAGCCAGGCCCGTGTCATGGCGAGGAACGGCAGCGGATCGTCGCCCGCGAACCAGGCGGTCTCCACGCCGCGCGCCGCTCCCACGACCGTCGGTCTCCCCCGGCGCGCGGACGCGGCCGCGGAGAGCAGCGCGTAGTTCTCGGCGACGAAGACCCTTCCCGGTCTGCCGACCGGGCTCGGCACGCGCTGCCCGGTGAGATCGAGGTAGAGCGCCCGTACGACATCGAGGCCGTGCCGGTCCGTGAAGAGCCGGAACTGCGCGCCGGGCCGCGGATTGACGTCGAGCAGCTGGTACGTGCCTGCCGCCTCGTCCCGACGGAAGTCGAGGTCGAGGATGCCGCGGTAGCCGACCTCGGAGACCAGCCGCAGCGCCGCCGCCTCCACCTCGGCGTTGTGCTGCCAGCGGCCCACCGCGGTAAGACCCGTACGCGTCGGCCAGGACAGCTCCTTGCGTCCGCAGCCGCCGAGCAGACAGCTGGGTGCGCCGTCGTTTCCGGCGGAGAAGCAGCCGTGGAAGAACCAGTCGGTGTCCGGCGCGTCCGGCAGATAGCGCTGGAGGAGCAGTCGGCTGCCCGCGAGTTCGGTCTTCTCGTAGAGGCGGCGGGCGTCCTCCGGCGCTTTCACCAGGGTCGTACTGCGCAGTCCGGTGCCGGCGGCGAGCAGCCAGGGGCGGCTCCACTTCGCCACCAGAGGCAGTCCGAGCTGCCGTACGGCCGCCGCCGCGTCGGACGGGCTGTCCGGGACGACGGTCAGCGGGTGCGCGATGCCCGCCTGCGCGCACAGGCCCGCGAGTTCGGCCTTGTCGGCGAGGCGTCTCGGCAGGTCGGCCGGCTGCTTCGGAACCAGGAACCGGTCGGCGAAGCTGGGCGCGAGCGCGGCGGTGAGAATGGCGCCGAGGTCGTCCATGGCGATCAGCACGGCCGGTCTGCCGATCCGGTCCGAGACGCGGAGCAGTATCTGCGTGAGCGCTTTTGGACCGATGTCTCCCGGCGGCCGGAAATGGGCCCGGTGCAGATAACGGGAGCGTACGACCGGGCTGTCGGCCGCCTCGACCACGGCATGCACTTCGACTCCCGCGCGCCCCAACGACCTGACGGCTCCCAGGGTGCCGTGGTGAAAGGGATTTCGGTCGAGTCGAAGCACAAGAGCGGGAACCCCGGCATCGAACGGTGGCATCAACGTCACAACTTTCACCTGGATGGTCCTGAAGAGCGCGTCCCATGTCGCGAATGGCCTACTGACGAGCTTTCAGACAACTCATTAGTAAGACTTTCTGCCTACTGTCGTGTACCTCGCGACCTTTAGGAGGAGTCATGCACCGACGGCGCCGACTCACCGGCACCCGCATCGGGACCGTTGCCGCCAGTCTCCTCGTGACCATCGGCGCATTCGGCGAACAGCGCGCGGGCGCGACCGCCGACGACGACGGGAATCCGAGTCCGCCGGCTGCCTCATCGGTCGCGATGGGTGCGTATCTCCATTACGGCCCGTCGGGCGTGCTGCGCATGGAGGAACTCTCGCACTGGCTCGGCGGCACGGAATTGAAGGTCGGTCACACATATCTGCCGGGTGACCTCTGGAGCAATATCGAAGGCGGGCCGCAGTTCCTCGACGCCTGGGCCCAGTGGCGGCGCGCCGCGGACGACCGGCTGTTCGTGCTCAATGTGCCCATGCAGGAGCGGAACGAGGGCCGCGTCCCGGACGCCGAGGTGCGGCAGCTGCTGAAGGCCGGGTCCGAGGGACAGTTCGATCACCACTTCCGGAATCTGGCCAGTCGGCTGGTCGGCCTGGGCGTACCGGACACGGTGATCGTGCTCGGCTGGGAAATGAACGGCACCACCTACACGCATCGCTGCGGCCCCGACCCCGAATCCTGGAAGGTCTACTGGAGACGCATTGTGGCGGCCATGCGTTCGGTTCAGGGGCAGCAGTTCCGCTTCGATTTCGCACCGAACCGCGGTACGGACGCGGTTCCGTGGACCGAGTGCTATCCCGGCGACGACGTCGTGGACATCATCGGGATGGATTCGTACGACCAGGGTCCCGGCCGGACTTTCGACGAGCAGGTCACGACTCCGTACGGGTTGCAGAAACAGATCGACTTCGCGGCCGCCCACAACAAGGCGATCTCGTATCCGGAGTGGGGACTGTTCCGGAACGGCGACAACCCCGAATACATGCGTGGCATGCTCGATTGGATCGACCGGCACAAGCCGCTGTATCAGACCATCACAGACTACTGTCCGCATGGCGTCTGGCAGTGTGATGACAACCCCAAGTCGTCGAGAGTCTTTCGCTCGTGGCTGTTCGCGAAACCGACGCCGCCGATGATTCCACCGGTTGTTCCGCCGGTCATTCCGCCGGTGACTCCGCCGGTCGTGCCCGTGCCCGTGCCGGTGCCGAAGCCGCCGGAGAAGCCGGTGGAGAAGCCGGTGGAGCCGCTGGAGCCGGTGCCCACGTCGCCGAGCCCCGTGGCGACGCCGACGCCGAAGCCGCAGGAGCCGGCACCGGTGCCGCAGCCGCCGAGCCCGGTCGCGAAGCCCTCGCCGAAACCGACACCCACGCCCACGCCCACACCGGTCGAGCCGACGCCGGTTCAGACACCGGTTCAGACACCGGTTCAGACACCGGTCGAGCCGACGCCGGTGCCGCCGAAGCCAACACCGACGCCGACGGTGCAACCGACACCGCAGCTGCCGAGCCCGGCCGTGAAGCCGACACCGACACCGACGCCCACTCCCACCGCGCCCGAACCTCTGCCCGAACTGAACTCCCTCCGCTGGTGCATCCCCGTGAACATCAGCGACTGGCTCGGGCAGTGGCTCGCCGAAGACGAGCTCTGCTTCACGATCCCCTGGCCGCCCAGCTGGCTCATGCCGGGCGCCGAGGAGGACGACTAGGGCCTAGCGGGACGCCGTCGCCCGCAGGTCCTTGAGGCGGTCGCGCCACACCCGTGCCTCCGGGAACCGGCTGTTCACCGCCCCTGCCGCGCGGTCGCGCCAGTCCGAGCGTGCGGCGTGCAGGCGCAGCGCCGGTTCGAGCGCGGCCGGAGCCATCAGGAGCCGCTGGTTGGTGACCGCCTCCGGGCGCCAGTGGTTCTTGTACGACTCCTTTCCGCGCAGCAGGCTCACCACCCGCCGGCCGGTGCTCGCCGCGTGGTTCGCGTCATGACGCAGCAGCATCGTCGCGACGTCGACTTTCTTGTCCCGGAGTTCCGGGTGCGCGCCGTACAGGTATCCGCCCGTCAGATGGCCCGACAGCAGTGCCACATTCACCGCCACCACCTCCCCGTCCAGCCGGTACTCGGTGAGCGCCGCGTCTCCGTCGCGCACCATCCGCCGGGTCGCCCGCTTCAGATGCGCGGCGAACCGCGGTCTGATGTGCTCGACCGTCACTCCGCGGCCCCGCCACTGGAGTTCGTGCAGCCGCAGCAGTCGGTCGACGGCTCCGGGCACCTCGTGCTCCAGCACCCGGTAGTCCTCGATATTCAGCGCGTCGATCTTGCGCAGCTTGGCCCGTACGCGCTGGGCCCGGCTGGTCGACAACCGCTTGACCAGCTCGTCCATCGGCGCGGCAGGCAGCTCCAGACAGACCGAGTCCGTGAGCCGGGCCCGGGCTCCGGTCCAGGTCTCGTACAGCCGCTCGGCCGCGGCTCCGGGCCGTACTTCGCGCAGATCGATCACCGCAAGGCGCGCGGCGCGCTGCAGTCCCCGTGCGAGCGCGGCGATCGCGCAACCTGCGTGGGCGTCTTCCACGAGGATGTCGCCGTAGTCGGAGATCGGCCCGCCCAGCGACACGAGCAGCGGCATCGGCCGGTGCACGAGCATCAGCGGCGCGGCGGCGACCAGCTGTCCGTCCCGGCGTACGAGGACGATCCGCAGCTTGCCCGCCGACCCGTACGAGAGCCACCAGGAGTCCAGCCAGGAGTGGTTCTGGAACGGCGTTGCGGTGGCGCAGCGGCGCTGCAGTGCGTCCCACTCGGGCCGCAGCCGGGCGAAGTCGCGCGGATCGCGGCACAGCGTGACGGCAAGACTCGGCCGCCCGCTCACACCCGCTCCCTTTCACTCGCCGCCGGTTCCGGCGACGCGGCCGGTGCGGGCACGGTGGTGACCACGGTCCGGTGCGGACGCCTCGGCCGTACGAGCAGGATCAGGCCGCCGATCAGACCTCCGCCGCTCGCGCCGACGGCCGCGCTGAGCCGCGCGGACGGCGAGACGGGTTGAGTGGGCGGGATGGCCTGCGAGAAGCTGAGCAGCTGGACGCCGGTGTTCTTGGCCACCTGATTGCTGCTCACGAACACGGCGTCGGCGACCGCGTTGGCGATGTCCGCGGCCTTGCGGGGCCGGGTCGCCGTGCCGGTGATCGCGATCATCGGCGAGTCCGGGGAGGTCTCGGTCCGGACGTGTTTGCGCAGGGTCTTCGCGGGGACTTTGGCGGCGACGCGGGCGTACGCGATCGTCGAGTCGCTGGTGGCGATCCGGCCGTACGCCTGCGCGAAGCCGAGTGCCGCGCCGGGCTGGGCGTCCTTCGCCGGGACGGCGACGACATAGCTGGTGGCCGCGTACTGGGGCGGCGCGAGCACGCCGTACGCGGCTCCGCCGACCGCGCCGACGAGTACGCAGACGGGCAGCGGCCACCAGCGGGGCAGGAGGGTGAACTTGGCACGGGGTCGGCTTGTCCGTACGGGGCCGGTGGGCTCGGCGGACTCGTCGGGCTTGGCGGGCTTCTGCGCGGGCGACTTGGTCATCGGCTTGCTCTCCTGGTGGAGGGGGTGGTGGTGAGGGCGTGCGCGTAGACGTCCATGAGGCGCGCGCCGCTGCGCGCGATGTCGTAGTGGGCGACGGCCGGAGGCGGCGGCAGACGCTCGGCTCCGGCCGCCGTGAGCTGCCGCAGGGCCGCGGTCAGCTCTTGTGTCGTCGCTGCCCGGCCGGCCGCGCCGACCCGCCGTGCGCCCGGTGCCTGACGACCCGGCAGATCGTCGACGGCCGGGCACGCGCCGTGCAGTACGGGCAGCCCGGCGGCCAGCGCCTCGATCACGGCCAGACCGAACGCCTCTTCCCGGGACGCCGAGACGAAGACGTCCATCGCGGACAGCAGCGCCGGGACGCCCAAGTCACCCTGTGCGTCGCACTCGCCGAGAAGGCGGACCCGGTCCGCCGCTCCCAGCTGCGCGGCGAGCGTGCGCAGCGCGGTCAGCTCGGGCCCGTCGCCCGCGAGCAGCAGCCGGGCGCCGGGCAGCGCGGCGACCGCACGGACGAGCACGTCGAAGCGTTTGCCGGGTACGAGCCGGCCCACGCCGCCCACCACCAGCGCGTCGGGCGGGATGCCGAGCCGGGCGCGGGTGGCGCTGCGTTCGCCGGCGTCGAAGCGGAACCGGGCGGCGTCGATTCCGTTCGGTACGACATGGATGCGCCCGGCCGGCACGCCCCAGGCGCGCAGCCTCGCCGCGACGGTGTCGGAGACGGCGACCGTCGCCGAGCCGAGCCGCTCGGTACCGAGATACAGCGCGCGCGTCGGCCGGGTGAGCGGCCGGCCCTCGATCTCCGCCTGCCCCAGCGAGTGTTCGGTGGCGACCGTGGCGCGTACGCCGGCCAGCCGCGCCGCGATCCGGCCGTACACGCACGCGCGGTACAGATGTGTGTGGACGAGGTCGTACGCGCCGCGCCGGATCAGCCGGACCAGCCGGGGCACGGACCCCAGGTCCCGGTTTCCGCCTATCCCGAGGTGGGTCACGCGCACCCCGTCGGCGCGCAGGCCTTCGGCGACCGCTCCCGGATTGGTCAGCGTCACCACGTCGCAGGTGACCGGCAGCTGGCGCAGCAGCAGCCGCAACTGCTGCTCGGCGCCGCCGACACCGAGCCCGGTGATGATGTGAAGCGCCTTCACCGCAGGCGCCGTTCCATGACATGCCGTTCCACGGAGTGCCGCAGCCGCTTCACGCTCAGCCGTACGGCCCGGTCGGCCTGGCTGATGTGCGTACGCGGCAGTGTGTGGAGGTCCGCGAGCGCGCCGGGGCGGATCGCGCAGCCGTACGCGTATCCGGCCTCGCGCACCGCGCCGGCCACTCGCGCGTCGACCGTGCCGTACGGATAGCAGAAGCCCGCGGGCGCGGTTCCGGTGATCTCCCGCAGCAACTCCCGGCTGCCGCACGTCTCCTGCCGCAGCGTGTCCTCGTCGAGGCCGGTCAGATCGCGGTGCAGCAGCCCGTGCGAGCCGATCTCCATCCCGGCCGCGGCGGCGGACCGGATCCCGTCCTTGGTCAGCAGCGGCCGGCGCGGGCCTTCCGGATCCCATTCATTGCTGCCGCCGGGCCTGCCGGGCAGCACGAACAGGGTCGCCGTGCAGCCGTGACGGCGCAGCACCGGCAGCGCCGCGTCGACGAAGTCGGTGTAGCCGTCGTCGAAGGTGAGACCGACGAGTCCGCGGGCCCGGCCGCGGCCCTCGGCGTGGGCGCGCAGCAGGGTGCCGACGGCGACTCCGGTGAGACCGCGGCGGCGCAGCAGGCCGAGCTGGAGGTCGAGCCGGTCGCGGGAGACGGTGATGCCGTACGGGTCGTGGTCCGGGTCCGCCACCGAGTGGTACATCAGGATCCACGGCAGGGCGGGAGGCGGGGTGGTTGTGACGGGGTGACGTGTCGATGTGTCAGCGGTCATGACGGATCCTCTGTCGGATAAGAGCCAGCAGATGGACGACCTCCGGGGCTCTGACGGCGAGCCCCGTGACGGTGAAGACGGCCGGTACGAGCAGACATCCGGTGGCGGCGCTGAGCAGCGGATCGGCCACCAGGGGCGCGGCCAGCCAGCCCGCCGTCCCGGCCGCTGTCGCGGCCAGGGCCAGCCGGCCGAGCGCGGCGCTGATCGCCCGCACCTCGATCGCGACCACGCGCGACCCGAGACCGCTGAGCAGCAGGAGCGCGGTGGTGGTGATCCCGGCGGCGTTGGCGGCGGCGATTCCGTGGACGCCCCAGTGCCCGACGGCCGCCGCGCCCGCGACCGTGGTGACGGCCAGGCCGGCGGCCATCGCGACGGCCGGGTACCAGGTGGGCCGCCCGGAGGAGAAGAACGGCCGCCCCAGGGCCCCGACCAGACAGTGGCCGAGCAGCCCGGTCGCGTACACCCGCATGACCGTCGCCGTGGTCTCGGTGTCCTGAGCGTCGAAGGCACCGCGCTCGAAGAGGACCTCGATGATCTGGTGCGCGTAGCCGAGTACGAGTGCGGTGCCGAGCAGCACGACCATGCCCGCCAGCGCCAGATCGAGCTCGACCCGGCGCCGGGCGCGTTCGCGGTCGCCGTCGGCCATGGCCTGCGCGACCACCGGGAAGGTGACCGTGCAGATCATCAGCGACAGCACCATCGGCATCTGCGCGACCTTCTGCGCGTAGTTGAGGTGGGAGATCGCGCCACCGGGCAGGGAGGAGGCGAGAAAACGCTCGACGAGGACCTGGGACTGCCGGCTGACGGCGAACAGGACGACGGGCGCGAGGACGGCGAACCCGAGGTGGGGAGCGGCGCTCTTGCGGCGCTTGCCGAGCAGCGGGGACCAGGTCACCCGGCGGAGAAACGTGGGCAGTTGGGCCAGCACCATCAGCAGCCCGCCGACGGCGACACCGGCCGCGGCGGCGCGCACGCCCCACACGGAGTGCAGGGTGAGGGTGGTCGCGATGATGCCGAGGTTGTACGCGACATAGACGCCGGCGGGCGGCAGGAAACTGCCGTGGGCGCGCAGGGCGGCGCTGAAGTATCCGGCGATGCCGAAGGTGAGCACGGTCAGTGCGGTCAACCGGGTGCAGTCGACGGCCAGTTGCGGATCGCCGAATCCGGGAGCCAGGATCCGCACGACGAGCGGCGCACAGAGCATCAGCAGCACGGCGGCACAGGCCAGCGACACGAACAGCCGCGGCAGCGTGGCCGCGACGAGGGCCCGTACGGGGTCGAGCGAGCGCCCGCGGGCGGCGGCCCGCCGAGCCAGCGCATGGCTGAACGCGGGCACGAGCAGCAGCGCCATCGCGTCCTCGATCAGCAGCGTGGACGCCATCTCGGGCACGGTCCAGGCGATCAGGAAGGCGTCGCTGTCGACGCTGGCCCCGAAGATCTGCGCGATGGCCTGGTCCCGCACCAGCCCGAGGAGCGCTCCGACGGCGGTGACCCCGGCGGTGACGGCGGCGGCGCGGGCGAGAAAGTTCCCCAGCGGCGGCTGCTGCTGCAGCGGGGGTCGGGGGATGGAGTGCCCGGTTTCGGGAAGCGGCGGGGCGGGGGCCGCCTCCGAAGTCGCGGCTCCGCCGCGCGGGCCCGCCGCGGGCGACCAGTCGTTCACGCGGACTTCGCCCCGCCCGGCGCTGCGAACGCCCACCAAGCCCCCAGCCCCAGCACCACACCGGTGAGCACCGTCGAAGGCCCGCCGATGTCCGCGTACAGGAAGTCCACCGTCTGCCAGACCATCAGCCCGACGGCCACCAACCCGCAGTCCCCCGCCGCACGCCGGCCGCTCCTCAGCACCCGCCGCACTCCGCCCACCAGCACCGCCGCCCAGCTGCCGACGAACGCGGTGACGCCGATCAGCCCCTGTTCGCTGAGCACGAGCAGATACATGTTGTGCGGCGACAGCAGCGGCTGCTTCTGGAAGACCTGGCCCGCGCCGGCGGTGTCGCTGCCCGCGGAGAGTCCGATGGAGGCATGGGCGTCGCGGTGCGCGGGGAAGCCCTTGAGGCCGACGCCGGTGACCGGCTCCTCGCGCCACATGCTCGCCGCCGCCGCCCACATCGTGTACCGGTCGGTCACCGACTGGTCCGGCGCCTCGGTCACTTCGGTGATGCTGCTCAGCCGCTGCGAGATCATCTCGGAGCCGACACCGAAGCCACCCACGAGCACCACAGCGGCCGCGGTCAGCACGGCCAGCGCGCGCACCGCCGTCCGCACGCCGGTCAGCAGGATCACCGCCAGAGCGGCAATCGCCGTCGCGATCCACGCCCCGCGGCTGAAGGACAGCGCCAGCGGCACCACCAGCACCGCCGCCGCGGCGACCGCGATGGCCCGCAGCCGCCGCGAGGTCCCCTCGGGCGCACGCAGCGCGAGCGCGGCCGCCGCGAGCAGTCCGTACGAGACGACCGTCGCCATCCCCATGACATCCGTGGGCCCGAACGTGCCGACCGCTCTGATGTCCTCGCCCATGTAGGACGCGCCGGTCCCGCTCACGTACTGCTGGATGCCGATCGCGCCCTGCACGAGCGCGAGCGCCACGAGGCAGCACGCGACGACGCGGAAGTCGCGGGCGTCGCGGATGCTCAGCACGACGGCGGCCGGCACCAGCACGAAGACCTGCAGATAGCGGACGTAGCCCGGCAGGCCGGCCTGCGGATCCGCCGCGGTGATCGTGGCGACGGCGAACCCGACGGCCGGAGCGCCGAGGACGACGGCGACGGCCGGCGTCAACGGCCGCGCCCTCAGGTGCAGTACCCGCACCAGGCAGAAGACCACCAGTACGCCCGACGCGACATCGGCCGGCACGAAGCCGCCGGAGCCCGCCCGGCTGCCCGCCGGCAGCGGGGCCGCCAGCAGCAGCACGGTGGCCGTCAGCGGCAGCAGCGGCCACCACCGGACCGCGGCCCGGCGGACGCGCTCGTACGGCGCCTCTTCCGAAACGGCGGACTCCGCGGACGTCGCGGTCCACGTGGCGGTCATCCTCAGCTGCCTCCGAGCCGGAGCAGGGAGGCCGCGGTCCGCGCGAGGATGCACACGTCCTGCCAGACCGACCAGGTCTCGATGTAGTGGTTGTCGAAGCGGGCGCGCTCCTCGATGGAGGTGTCGCCGCGCAGGCCGTTGATCTGCGCGAGCCCGGTGATGCCGACGGGCATCCGGTGGCGAGCGTGGTAGCCGGGATGGGTGTGGCTGAACTTGGCGACGAAGTAGGGCCGTTCGGGCCGCGGGCCGACCAGGCTCATGTCACCGCGCAGTACGTTCCACAGCTGAGGCAGCTCGTCCAGCGAGGTCCGGCGCAGCAGACTGCCGGTGGCGCTCATGCGCCGGTCGAGCGCGACGCTCCAGCGCGTGGCGGACTCGTGCTCGTCGGCGGGGCTGATCGTACGGAACTTGAGGAGCACGAAGGACCTTCCGTCCAGGCCGATGCGCTCCTGCCGGAAGATGACGCCGGGACCGTCGGCGATCCGCACGGCGAGTGCGCACACGGCCATCACGGGTGCCGCCGCGACAAGGACGAACGCCGTGAGCAGCGTGTCGATGGCCCGCTTGACCGCGCGGGCCACGGGCCGGTGCAGCCCGATGTGCAGCGGCTGTACGGCCAGTCCCCACAGGTGGTCGGGGCCCGGCAGCCGCCGAGACGTGACGCCCGCCGCCGCGCCGCCGTCGACCAGCCAGACCCGGCAGCCGTGGTCGGCGAACAGCCGGACGAACGCCGCCGTTTCGGCATCGGCCTCGGGCGGCTGGACGAAGACGGCGTGCCGGACGGTGTTCTGGATGACCGCGCGGCTGACGTCCTGAGGCGTGGCGAGCACGGGCAGCGACACGGCGTCCTGCTGAGTCACCACCTGCGCGGGCCCGGGGTCGACCTGGCCGACCGGCCGCATTCCGTACTCGGCGTGGTCGTACAGCGCCGCGGTCACCTGCGCGGCGAGCGGCCCGCGCCCGACGACAAGCGCCGACTCCGGCCTGCGTACGGCCACCGAGCGCCGGTAGCGGTACACGGCGGCCCGCGCACCGCAGCACAGCACGGCCTGCGCGGCGACGGCCATGGCCACCGCTGTCCAGCCGACCGCGAACCCGGAGTGGTACGCACCGAGCGCCTCCGCGACGGCCACCCATTGCAGCAGCGCGAGTGCGCCCAGCACGGGCAGTTCGCCGAGCGCCGACGGTGACAGGCTCGGCCGGTACAGGCCGCGGCAGGCGTGCGCCGCCGGCTGGGCCACCACGAGCAGCGCGAGTACGGGCCAGGGCCAGGGCAGCGGCGGCACCACGGCGACGGTCAGCGCCAGTGCGAGGACGTCGGCGGCTAGCAGCCCCGCCGCCGCGTCCCACCGGCCGGCACTGCGCGGGCCCAGAGGCGCGGCCCGGCGAGCGGTGGCCCTGCGGGGCGGGTGGATCGACGGAGCCGGGCGCTGCACGGCTGTCGCGTGGGCGGTGTGGGGCGCTGGAACACTCTCCGTCGTCATGGCGTGCGCTTCCTCGTCATGGGGTGGGGCGAGTCCAAAAGGTCCTGGTAGAGGCCGGAGACTGCGGTTGCCGTCGTCCGTACGTCGCAGGTCGCCCGGGTGTGGGACTGCGCCTGGCGGCCCAGTTCGTCACGGAGCTCCGGTTGTGTGAGCAGCCGGGTGAGCGCCGCCGCGAGTGCCTGCGGATTGTCCGGCGGTACGAGGCCGAACTCCTCGTGCCCGGGCGGCAGGCTCTCCCGCGCGCCGCTGACGTCGGACACGACGACGGGCCGTCCGCAGGCCATGGCTTCGAGCGGCGCGAGGGCCATGCCCTCCCAGCGCGAGGGGAGGACAACGACGTCCGCGGCGCGCAGCCAGGGCCTGGTGTCCCGGCTCTCGCCGACGAACAGCACGCTCGGCGGCGCGAGTTGCGTCAGCTGCTCGCGGTCCGGGCCGTCTCCGACGAGTACGAGCCGGGCCTCGGGCACCCCGGCGCGCACCTGTGGCCAGGCGCGCAGCAGAATGTCCTGGCCCTTCTGGCGGCACAGCCGTCCGACGCAGACAACCAGAGGCATCGTGGCGGGGAACCCGTTCAGCTGCGGCAGCCCGGCCCGTGCGCTCGCGCGGCCCGCTCCGTCGTCGGGGCCCGCTCCGTCGTCCGGGCCGAAGTGGCGCAGGTCGATGCCGTTGCGGATGACGGCCCAGCGGGCTGCGATCCCGGCGTTCTCTCCGGCCTGCCGCTCGGTCTCGCTGACGCACAGCGTCCTGGTGCTCCAGCGGGTTCCGTACCGCTCCCACTTCAGCGCCAGTTCGGCGGTGCGCCCTTCCACCGCGTCGAAGGACCAGGCGTGCGGCTGGAAGACGGTGGGCACCCGGCCGCGAACGGCGAGCCGGGCGACGAGTCCCGCCTTGGCGCTGTGCGCGTGCACCAGATGCGGACGGCTGCGGCGGATCAGCCGGGCCGCGGTCAGGAGTTCTGTGGCCAGCCTGGGGCCGGGCGCCCGCACGGCGGGCCAGGCGAGTACGCCGGCTCCGGCAGCGGCTGCGTCGGCGGCCAGCGCGCCGCCCGGCGGGCAGGCGACAACTGGGCGGAATCCCTCCGCGGCCTGAGCGCGGACCAGGTCGGTGACAACGCGTGCGACTCCCCCTTCCACCGGCTGAACCAGATGGAAAATCGTCAGTTGGGTCGGCTCAGTCCAACTTCTGTGCGGCACGTGCGGCTCTCTTCGGACGTGGACTGTGAATCTGGCTCGGGCGAGCAGCGCCGGGTGGGAATTCAGCCGCGGGAGTCTGCCTGCAGGAAGAGAACGCCGAGGAAGTATCCAAGGTTTTCGGCGTTGAACCGGAAATTCAGAGTGCTGCCGCCGGCGCCGAGGGCGGGCTTGATGTCGAACACGTCGGAGTCGTATCCGAGGGTGTTCACATGCGCGGGTTGTCGTTTGATCGCCGGGCTTCCGGCGGTGCTGATGGTGGAATTCATGACGTCGGACACGGGATTGGCGGAGTTGGTGAGAGCCAGCGCCTTGCCGGTGCTTCCCACTGCGCCGCCGGATGCGGTGACGCTGACCGAGTCGCCCTTCGCGCCGCGGTCTCCGTCGTACGAGACAACACCGGCGCGCCCGCCAGCGCCCGCAGGAATGCGCAGCCCGCTCAGGCTGAGCTGCTGGCTCTTTCGATCGGCGTCGAGCGTCTCGAACCCGTCCCAGACCGAGATGTGGCGCAGCGGTTCCGCGCTGTTCTCGTACGCGACGACCAGCGTCCAGCCGCCCCATGAGCCGACCTTCGAATGCCCCATGGCCACATTGATCTGGGCGACGGTGTACAGGCCCGAACCGCTCTGGCGGACGAGCGGAGTGATGTCGGCGGAGGCCTGGTAGGCATCGCTGCCGTCCGCGGTGCGGTGCGCGACACGGGTGTCGGCCAGGACTTCCTGGTACCGCCCGCCGGGCTCGGCAATCAGCACCCGGCCGTTGTCCTTGGGCGGTTTCTGCTCGCCGACCCGCAGGTTTCCGCCCCAGTACAGCCGGGCGTACCGCACACGGGAGTTCTCCGGCAGGGTCAGTTCCGCGCGGCTGGAGTTGTACGTGTTGGGGTCGTTGTCGAGGTCGACGTAGAACATGTCGTAGTCGCTGTTTGCTCCGTCGGCTCCCGAACGGATCGCGGAACACGAAGCGGCAGAGGGGGACTTCGGGGTCCGGCAGGTGATCGCGGAATTGGCGGCGCGGACGATCCCGCCGTGATGCACGGCCTGATAGCGCTGAGTGAACGGAATTCTGGGTGATTCCTGCGGGCCCTGGGCGGCCGCGGCAGGAAGTGGAGCGATCGAAAGCGCCGCCAGAAGCATCGCTCCCAGGGCACCTCGCAAAGCGAAGCCCGTCGACTTCGACATGACTGGCTCTCCATGCTCGAACAACATGACAAAAGCAGGAGTGCACTTTGTCAGAAAGCTAGTTGGAAATCACGTCAGACTCGCGCGTACCGCCATCTGGAGTCAACGCACGCGGCGGCCTTGCCCACCTGGCCTCCAGGGCCGCCCGCATGCCGTCGGAGCTCCTTCGGGAATAGCCCATCGAGTGATCGCGCACATCCCTTTCGCGGACGGGTCGTTAACCATGTGCTCCATTGTTGATCCCGAGAGGAATATTCGTGATGAAGAGCTTCGTCAAGGCTGGTGCCATTGCCGTTGCCGGTGCCACCGCACTGATGGGCGGCGCGGGTGCGGCTGCCGCGAGCGACGACGGTTCCGGCGCCTCGGCCAAGGGCGTGGCCGCCCACTCGCCGGGCGTTCTCAGCGGCAACCTGATCCAGGTTCCGGTGAGCGTGCCCATCAACCTCTGCGGCAACACGGTCAACATCGTCGCGCTGCTGAACCCGACCTTCGGCAACGCCTGCGTGAACCGCTGACCGGGACCTGTCCCGGACCACCCGCGCGACATCGGCCGGAGGGGCCGCCATCCGGCTCCTCCGGCCGACTAGCGGGTGATACGAGAAATCCGGCAGGGGTTTCTCACATGGCGAGGTGTCGTTACCCATGACGACGGAGGCGACCAACGCCTCCGGAAGAAAGGGATGCGAAACCATGAAGTACACGAGGGTTGCCGCGATCATCGTCGGCTCGGTGGCGGCGATGGGAGCGGCGTCTCCCGCACTCGCCGCGACAACCGCGCCCATGCCCCCCATGAGCCTCAACGGCGGCCTTGCTGACACCCTCCCCTCGGCGCCGCTGCCGAACGGCAGCGAGAGCGTGGTGACCGATGCCGCCGACACCGCGATGAATCTGAACAACATCAAGGGCGACGTTCCGCAGCAAGTGCTCAAGACGGCCGCCGGGCTCACACCGCTGCTCGGCGGGGTCGAACTCGGCGGCTGAACCCGCTCCTCGACGCAAAGGCCCGCACAAAGGCCCCTACAAAGGCCCACTCGGGCGCAACGCAAAGACACAACGCAAGGACGGCGCCACCGGATTCCGGTGGCGCCGTCCTTGTGTGGCGTTGCGCGAACGTCAGTCGTTGATGCAGACGTTGCCGAAGGTCGGGTTCAGCAGCGCGATGATGTTGACCGTGTTGCCGCAGATGTTGATGGGAACGTGCACGGGAACCTGGATCAGGTTGCCGGAGAGTACGCCCGGCGAGTGAGCCGCAACGCCCTCGGCTTCGGCGTCGGCGAACGCGGTTCCGGCGGCGGCACCAGCGGCGAGACCAGCGGTGGCGAGCACCACGGCGGCCCTCTTGACAGTCTTCATGGATTTAGCACCTTCTGTTCGATGTTCTGCCCGGTGTTAAGGGCTCACAGATCGAAACGGATGACACATGGAGATGACACGGGCGACGGCACGAGCGACCCCTGTTCGGCCCAATAAGCCTAAGAACTCCTCATCGGCGGCCATTGGGGTGAAGCGGCAGAACCTACCTTCGTGACGGCTGGCTGTCAGGGCGCTCCGGCAGCGGGCATCCACGCGACAGAAGGACGGAACATGCTCAAGAAGGTTATGGCGACTGCGGCAGTCACCCTGTCTGTGGCGGGGGCGGGCGCGGCGATGGCCCCGCAGGCCATGGCCATCGGCAACGAGTCGGACACGACCACGTTCAACGGCAACGGCGCGCCGCAGGCCCGGCAACTCCGCCACCCACGGCGACTGGAGCCCGCAGATCGACCTCGTCCAGGGCTCGCTGAACAAGCCGTGTGTCGGCCTGCCGGCCAAGCTCAACGCCGGCGGCCTCGCCGGTCTCGGGGCGCTCGCGGTCCAGGACGTCAACGTCCTCTCGTCCCCGCAGAACCAGCAGTGTGTCGAGAACTCGACGCAGGCCAAGGGCGACGAGCCGCTGTCGCACATACTCAGCAACATCCCGGTGCTGTCGGGCAACGGCACCGCCAACAACTGAGTCTCGCGGCCTCACACGTAAACCCCGGCACCTCGGTGCCGGGGTTTACCTACGCGGGCCTTCGGGTCCGTCAGCTGGTCCAGAAGTCCCACCAGCGGGTCAGGATCAGCATGCCGATGATCCCGATCCAGAGCACCGGCGGCAGCCAGTGGAACTCCAGCAGCACCTTGCGCAGCCCTTCAGGCACCTTGATGATCCGGTGCTTGATGTTGTGCAGCGTGACGTAGCAGAACATCACGATCGTGGCGACCCAGGCCAGCGAGCACCACAGGCACAGCGCGTTGATCTCGTACAGCGACTGGTACTGCAGCCACGTACAGAACCCCACCCCGAACAGGCACCCCGCGTTCAGGCCCAGCCAGTACCACCGCCGGTAACGCGCACCCGCCAGCAGCGCCACACCGATCGCGATCACCATCGAGTACGCGACCAGACCCAGCATCGGATTCGGGAACCCGAACGCCTCCGCCTGCTCGCTCTTCATGATGTTGCCGCAGGAGACCACCGGGTTGAGACTGCAGCCCGGCGTGAACGACGGATCCTCCAGCAGCTTGAACTTGTCGATCGTGATGACCCACGAAGCCAGCAGCCCCGCCGCACCCGTGATGATCAGCAGCCAGGACAGCGCGCGATCGGCGCCGATTTCGCCGTGGCCCGCACGGTGCCTTCTTCCCGGTTCGACGGACACAGCTCCGGTCGCCGTGATTGTCATATTTGATTTCACCGCTTCGATTGCGTTCTGGACCCGCCCATTGTGCACCGATGAAAATTGCACGGGTCTCGCCGAATTCATTCGGCATTCGGGTGAAGGCGGAGCCGCACGGCGGGCGTCCGATGGTTGAATGGCCGAGCAGGCCGCGCATGGACCAGCTCCGGTTGCAAGCCTCCAGCCGGCGGCGCATTGCGTCGTGGGGCAGTCGTGCTTTCTGTTGGCATGGCGCATCCGGTTGCGCGCGCGGCGATCTGCCCGCAGTGGCGGAGGGCCCTTGTACAGGGCCCTCCGCCGGGAATTCCGTACGGCGCGCCTGCGGCGCACTGCGGCATTCGAATGAAGGCGCGCAACCAACCCGGTCGAGGGCAGTTGATCAGTCTGCTCCACGATCGATCGTTCATAGCAAATAGGCAAGCTCTGTGATCAATAAGATTCTGGCTACCGCCGCGGTCACCGCGTCGATGGTGGGAGCCGGCGCCGCGATGGCCCCGCAGGCCATGGCCATCGGCAACGACGAGGGCACGACGACGATCAATGGCAACGGCGCGCCGCAGGCCCGGCAACTCCGCCACCCACGGCGACTGGAGCCCGCAGATCGACCTCGTCCAGGGCTCGCTGAACAAGCCGTGTGTCGGCCTGCCGGCCAAGCTCAACGCCGGCGGCCTCGCCGGTCTCGGGGCGCTCGCGGTCCAGGACGTCAACGTCCTCTCGTCCCCGCAGAACCAGCAGTGTGTCGAGAACTCGACGCAGGCCAAGGGCGACGAGCCGCTGTCGCACATACTCAGCAACATCCCGGTGCTGTCGGGCAACGGCACCGCCAACCGCTAGGTCGTGTCCGCCCCTGAACGCCGAGCGTTCGGGGGCGCATTCATTCAGGGCGTCAAATGTTCCAGAGAATTTGAAGAAACGTCAGAAAGATAGAGGGAGCGTTATCGCAAAAGAAACTCGCTGCCGAGTTCGATAAACCACCGTGCTGCATACGAGTGACATCTCGAACGGACGGCCATATCGAGGTTTCTTTGCGGGAACCCCATCGTTACTAGGTTTGCAGGGGTGCTCATGAACAGGGAACTGGCAGCGCAGCGCGCGACGGTCGCGCCTGCGTACGGCACCGCTGCTGAAAGGATCAACGACATGAAGCGCATGAAGGCTGCAGCCGTCGTAGCGGGCGTCATCATGGCTCTCGGTGGCGCCGCTGCCCCCGCCATGGCCGACGCGGAGGCCGAGGGCGCGGCTATCGGGTCGCCGGGCATCCTGTCCGGCAACGTCATTCAGGTCCCCATTCACATTCCCATCAACGTCTGCGGCAACTCGATCAACATCATCGCCGCGCTGAACCCGACCGGCGGCAACGTCTGCATCAACCACTGACATTCAGTCAAAAGCAGGCCCCGAGGAGCACTTGAGTGCCCCTCGGGGCCTCTTTTTGCTGGTGCCGGGGGTGGCCGATAACGACCCTAGCCAGCCCCCGCGTTGGTATCTACCATTCCACTCGATCCGGCTCTTCGAGAAACGACCTGAAATACTTGAAGAGTTGACATGTCCATGGCCAGTCATGGCTGTCTTCCGGCTGAACCCCTCACATTTCCCCGATGGGAGAATCATGTCCCGTGCACTTTTAGCGGGCGGAGCGACCGCTGCTGTTCTCGCTTCGCTGCTGGCCACGCAGAACGCTTCCGCCTCCATCGTGGCGCCCCCGGACAAAATCGTGATTGAGGTCGCGACGGTCAACGGTTCAGGATGTCGACCAGGGTCCGCCGCCGTGGCGGTGTCCCCGGACAACACCGCGTTCACCGTGACGTACAGCGAGTACCTCGCCAAGGTCGGCGTCGGCGCACAGCCGACCGACTTCCGGAAGAACTGCCAGCTCAACCTGATCGTGCACGTGCCACACGGCTTCACCTACGCCGTGGCCAGCGCCGACTACCGCGGCTTCGCCAGCCTGCAGTCCGGCGCCACCGCCACCCAGAAGGCGTCGTACTACTTCCAGGGCTCACCGGACACCGCGTCCAGAACCCACCCCTTCAGCGGCCCGCTCGACGACAACTGGCAGGCCACTGACGAGACCGACTGGGGCCAGCTGGTCTGGGCGCCGTGCGGAGTGAAGCGCAACTTCAACATCAACACCGAGATCCGGGTCAACGCCGGCACCTCGGACCCGAAGAAGACCACCAGCTTCATGACGATGGACTCGACGGACGGCGCCATCAACACCATCTACCGACTCGCATGGAAGGAATGCCCCGAGCCGAAGTGACCCAGCACGACGCCCCGGCCACCGTGTTCGGTGGCCGGGGCGCTGGGTGTGTGGTGCGGCGCCGGCGATCAGCCCTCGGCCGCGGGTGAGACTCCCCGGCAGATCTCCAGGAGCGCCAGCGAGATCGCGGTGCCCTGGCGGCCGAAGTCGTCCGCGTAACCCTTGATGACCTGCATCTCGCGGCCGGTGTCGGTACGCGATCCGCCTTCCGTCATCCGGGCCCGCTGGACCGCGTGCGAGAGTTCGCGCCGGCGCTCGAACAGGGCGCGGATCTGCGCGTCGAGCTGGTCGATGCCGGAGCGAAGTTCGGTCACCGACTCCTGTTGCGTGAACATCTAGTCCCCCCAGGTGTTGCCGTTGACGGTGAGCTGGATCGGCTCGCCGAGGTTGAGCGGCGACACCGAGATGTCCGCGAGGATGCCGAGCACCGAAACCGTGGCCCCGGTCGACTGGCCGGATGTGGTCTCGGCGGCGGCCGCCGGTGCCAGGCCCAGCAAGGCCGCTAACGCGATGGCAACCGCTGCCGCGGGCCTGGCGATGAACTGGCCACGACGTTGAGCGATGTTCCCCATGGTTCTTTCTCCCCCTGGTACTTCTTGGCTGTGCAGATCGGGCGTTCCGTCCCGACAGCCATGAGTCTTGCCTCTCACACCCCGTCCCGTCTGCATCACCGACTGTCAGGCTCCTGTGATGGCAACTCCCTGTCACCCGGCACCAGTCCGAGCTGCTCCATGGCCAGTGGCAGCGGAACGGCGGGTTCCCACGCGACCCCGTCCGCGCCCAGCGCACGGGCGACGAGCCGGGCCGCCGCGCGCTGCGTACCGACCGCGTCGGAGTGGCCCAGAAAGAGCACGAGTTGAGCCCCGCCGTCGTCCGCCGGGCGGACATGAAGATGTTCGAGGCGGTCTTCGGAGGTGACGACCCGACGGATCCGGTCGTCCAAAGCGTCCCCGCCGGTCAGCGCACCAGCCGGCACTCTGGCCGTCACCAGGAACATGAGGGGGCCTCCGAGAAACACGCTCGAATCGAACCGCTGACCGATGAGTAACGTTGCTGTTGATCCTCTTTGGCTGAGATAGTTGCTTTCGTCGCTGCGTGTGACCGCGCGGTTGACATGGGAGTTCTCCGGGGGGCGGACGTTTGGACCAGTTGGGTCTGGATTCAGATGCTGAATCCGTATATCGCGTACTTCTCAAGACACCCAGGGCAGGCGTGGCCGAGATCGCCGAGGCGCTCGGCTGGCCGCCGTCCAGGGTGACGGACACACTCAATGAGCTTGCAGGGCTCGCGCTTGTACGGAGGTCCTCGGAAGAACCGGACAAAATGCGGCTGGTCAACCCGGAGTTCGGGCTGGCGAGTCTGCTGCACCGGCAGGAGCAGGAGCTGGCCGCGCGGCAGCAGGCCATGGCGGAGACCCGGCTGACCATCACGCGGATGCTCACCGAGTACGACGAGAGCCCGTCCGCCACGACCACCGAGGTGCGCCGGTACACCGGCCTGGACGCCATCAACTCGCAGATCGAGCGGCTGTCGCACGGCGCGGAGAACGAGATAGAGGTGTTCGCGCCACGTGGCGCGCAGACCCAGGCCGCGCTGGACGCGGCCCGCCCGCTCGACGGCAACGCGCTGGGCCGCGGCGTCCGGCTGCGCTACGTCTACCTCGACTCGATACGCAACGACCCGGCGACCCTCGGCTACGCACGCTGGCTGCAGGAGAGCGGCGGCGAAGTGCGTACGATTCCCCAGCTGCCGCTGCGGATGATCATCTACGACCGCCGTACGGCCATCGTCCCGATCGACCCCGAGGCGGCGGCCAAGGGCATTCTCGTGCTGGACGGCACCGGCGTGATCACCGCGCTGGACTCGCTGTTCCAGCAGACCTGGGAGCAGGCGCAGCCGATCGGCGGCCCGCGACCGCAGGAGCCGGAAGGGCTCACACCGCAGGAACAGGCCGTACTCGACCTGCTGCTGGAGGGTCACACCGACGAGGTGGTGGCCCGCAAGCTGGGCGTGTCGGTGCGTACGGGCCGGCGTGTCACCGCGGAGCTGATGGCACGCCTGGGCGCCCGCAGCCGGTTCCAGGCCGGAGCGCTCGCGATGGGCCGAGGCTGGCTCGGACCGGCGGGCTCGGGCGCGGAAAGGCGTGCGGGCGCCGACGAGGGGTGAGGTCACCGGCTGACCGCGAGGGCCTGGCCGGAGGCGTTGACGACGTCGGGCACGTTGACGGCATCGGGGACGGGTGCGCCGGCCAGCGCGAGGAGCACGGATTCGGCGGCCTGGGTGCCGGCGCGCTCCTGCGCCTCGGGCGTACTGGCGCCGAGGTGCGGGGTCACCACCACGTTGGGCAGTTCGAACAGCGGAGAGTCGGTGCAGGGCTCGCTCTCGTAGACGTCGAGCGCGGCACCGGCGATCCGGCCCTCCTTGAGCGCCGCGTACAGCTCGTTCTCGTCGACGATGCCGCCGCGGGCGGCATTGACGACGCGCACGTCCGTGCGTACGCGCTGGAGCGCGTCGAAGCCGATCAGGCCGGTCGTCTCCGGAGTGCGCGGCAGATGCACCGTCAGGAACTGTGCGCGGGCGAGCAGTTCGTCCAGAGGGACGAGCCGTACGCCGAGCTCTTGTGCGTGCTCCTCGTCGGCATACGGGTCGTACGCGACGATCTCCATGTCGAAGGCGGCCATCCGGCGTGCCACCAGCGAGCCGATGCGGCCGAGCCCGAGCACCCCGAGCGTCTTTCCGGCCAACTCCACACCGGTGTACGCCTTGCGCGCCCAGCGGCCCGCCTTGAGTGCGGCGTCCGCCTGCGGGACATGACGGGCGACGGCGAGGAGCAGCGCGACGGCGTGCTCGGCGGCGCTGACGACATTGGAGGCGGGTGCGTTGACGACGATGACACCGGCCGCGGTGGCGGCGGGCACATCGACGTTGTCCAGGCCGACGCCCGCGCGGGCGACCACCTTCAGGCGCGGGGCGGCGGCCAGCGCCTCGGCGTCGACGGTGGTGGCGGAGCGCACGAGCACGGCGTCGGCGTCGGCGAGAGCCGCGAGCAGCGCCGGGCGGTCGGTGCCGTCGACGTGGCGCACCTCGACCGTGCCGTCGCGGCCGAGTACCGATACGGCGGACGGACTGAGTGCGTCGGCGATGACGGCGATCCTGGGGCTCATGAAGCCGGTTCCCTTTCGGTGGTGTGGAGACGCAGGTGTGAACTTCCGTCGTGGCTGGACAGCCGCAGCGGCGCGCCGACCGCGGCCAGCGCACCGCGGTGACCTGGGCCCGCGTCCAGGTCGTACAGCCGCAGCGGCAGTGCGGGGCGGGTGGGGCCGTCCCAGGACAGCAGCCGCGGCGGGGCGTCCGGCGCGGTCACCTTGAGCAGGTCGGGCGCGACGGCGAGACCGTCGCCGGTGGACTTGAGCAGGGCCTCCTTGCGGGTCCAGTAGCGGGTGAAGCCGACAGGCCGCGCGGGTGGCGGGAGCGCGGCGAGTACGGCGCGCTCCTGCGGGGCGAGGACGCGGGCGGCGACATCGTCCGAGTACGGGGAGATCTCCTCGACGTCGACGCCGACGGGCGTGGAGTGGGCAATGGCGACGACGACGAGACCGCCGGAGTGGGAGAGGGACAGATGGAGTGGCTCGGGAGGCTGGGGTTTGCCGTGCGGGCCGCCGCAGTGTTTGCACACGACGGTCATCTCCAGCTCGGCGGTGCCGAGCCCGAGTTGGGCCGCGACGACGGTGCGCGCGAGGGCGTGGGCGGTGAGGTAGAGAGCCCGGGCGGCGGGGTTGCGCAGGGCGGCGAGCCGGGTGCGGTTGTGGGAGGAGAGGTGGCGGACGAGGTCGGGGTGGGCGTCGGCGGATGAGGCCCACCAGAGCTGGCACTGGCCGGGTGCAAGAGGCGCGGGGGTCATAGGCCGCCGTCCACGGGGAGGACCGCCGACGTGATGTAGCTCGACCTGGGCGACGCCAGGAACGCGACCGCGTCCGCCACTTCCGAGGGCAGGCCCGGGCGGCCCAGAGCTGTGCGTTCGGTGACCTGGTCCTTCACCGATTCGTCGAGCGAGGACGACATGTCCGTGTCGATCAGCCCTGGGGCGACCGCGTTGACGCGGATGCCGCGGCGGCCGACCTCCTTGGCGAGGGAGCGGGAGAAGGCGATGATCCCGGCCTTGGATGCCGCGTAGTTCGTCTGGCCCGCGTTGCCCTGCACGCCGGAGACCGACGAGACCGTGACGATGCTGCCCGCGCGGCGCTTGAGCATGGGGAAGACGACCGCCCGGCAGACGTGGTAGACGCCGTCGAGGTTGGTGTCGACGACCTCGTGCCATTCGGTGTCGGACATCATCAGCAGCGGCTTGTCGCGGGTGATGCCGGCGGAGGTGACGGCGACCGCGATCGGGCCGAAGTCCTTTTCCGTACGGCTGACCCAGGCGCGTACCGCCTCCGCGTCGGTGACGTCGACGCGTGCGGCCAGCGAGCGCGCGCCCGCCTCGGCGAGTTCCTTCTCGACCACCGCGGCGGCCTGTTCGTCGCCGCGGTAGCAGAACGAGATGTCGTGGCCGTCCTCGGCGAGCCGCAGGGCCACCGCTCGTCCGATGCCGCGGGAGCCGCCGCTGATCAGAGCGACGGGACGGGTGCTCATGCCGCACCTGCCAGGAGTTTGACGACCGCGCAGCCCACCGGGCCGTCCGGGTCGGTGGCCGTGATGAGCGCCGTACGGCCCGCGCCGTCGGGCGCGGCGAGGAGCGCGGCGAGCTGGAAGGCGCCGGTGGCCGCGGCGGTGTCGCCGAGGAGGTCCGGGGCCTGGACCCGGTCGCGTACGGAAGTCTCGAACAGGGCTTGGAGCACCTGCTGTTCCTGCTCGCCGGCCGACCCGGGCGCACCGCCCGGGACCACCGCCCAGATCTCGTCGGGGCGCACGCCCGCCGCCCTCAGAGCGGCGTGCACCGTCGCGGACAGCGCGTCCGCGAAGTCGCCGGTCAGCGCGATGCGATGGTGCACGGAGAGGACTTCGGCCAGCGGTTGTGCCGGCGCCGCGTCGGCGGGCTCCAGCAGGACCATCGCGCAGCCTTCGCCGAGGACGCGCTCGGTTCCGTACGCACGGTGTTCCAGTTGCGCGCGGCCCGCGGAGTACTCCTCCACCGAGCCGCACAGCACCCGCTCGGCGCGGCCGTCGGCGAGCAGCCGCCGGGCGTGCGCGAGTGCGATCAGCCCGGAGAGCCGGCCGGCCGCGACCGTGGAGTTCGGGCCCTTGAGGTGGTGGCGGATCGCGCTCGCCGAAGCGGCCCTGTTCATGGCCATGTTGGGGACCTTCGACGGCGGTACGTCGATGGGCCGTTCGCCTTCGAAGGAGGCCTTGGTGAACTCCAGGAAGCCCTGGACTCCGCCGGCCGCCGTGCCCAGGACGAGCCCGGTGCCGAGGCCGCCTTCGTCGTCGCCGAGCAGTTCCCGTACCGCCACGGCCGCAAGGCCCGTCATCCGGTCCATGCCGCGCGTGCCGACCCGGCCGAGCGCCTCGCGGACGTCGAAGCCGGGTACGAGACGGGCGGTGGCGGAAGGGTCGGACAGCCATTCCTCCGGCGCGGCGGACGGCTCGGGCGCGCTGCGCGAGCGCAGTCCTTCGGCCAGGGCGTCACCGCCGATGCCGTACGGCGAAACGGCCGACCACGCGGTGATCAGCGCGGTGGTGCTCATCGGGCGTACTCCCCTCGGGGGTTCTCGTGACGTCGGGGGTTTTCGTGGCGTCGCGGGTTCTCGTGGCGGCCGAGCAGCACGACGGCGTTGTTGCCGCCGAACGCGAGGCCGTTGTTCTGCACGATCCGCACATCCGCCGCGACCGACTCGTTCGGCACCACGTCGACGGCGTCGGCGAAACCCGGGTCCGTCTCGCGGTGGTTCGCGGTCGGCGGGATGAAGCCGTGCCGGATCGCCAGCGCCGATGCGATGGCGCCGAGCGCGCTCGCCGCGCCCATGGTGTGGCCGATGAGGCCCTTGAGGCCGACGGTGCGCGGCGTGAAGTCGCCGAAGACCTGGCGGATCGCGGCGATCTCGGTGCCGTCGTTGGTCGGCGTGCCGGTGCCGTGCGCGGAGATCAGGTCGACCTCCTCCGGCTTGACGGAGGCGTTCTGGAGCGCGAGGCGGATGCAGCGCGCGACGCTGTCCTCCTCGGGTGCGGTGGGGTGCGCGGCGTCGCAGTTGAGGCCGTAGCCGAGCACTTCGGCGTAGATGTGCGCGCCGCGGGCGAGCGCCGACTCCTCGGTCTCGAGGAGCAGCAGGCCCGCGCCTTCGCCGGTGAGCAGGCCCTTGCGGTCGGCGTCGAACGGCCGGCACTCGTCGGGTGAGATCAGGCCGAGCCGGGAGAACCCCGCGAAAGTCTTGCGGTTCAGCGCGTCCGCGCCGCCGACCAGTGCCCATTCGGCCTCGCCGCCGCGCACCGCGTCGTAGCCGTTGCCGATGGCGTAGTTGCCGGCGGCGCAGGCGGTGGCGATGGTGCTGGTCTCGACGTCGGACAGGCCCAGTTCACGGGCGACGTTCAGCGCGAGGCTGTTGGTCGCGGTCCTGCGCAGCGACTGGCCGGTGAAGGCGCTGAGACCGATGGCGAGCGCGGACTCGGTGAGCAGGTCGAGTTCGCCGACCTCGCCGTCGGTGGTGCCGATGACGATGGTGCCGCGCTGTCCGCGCAGTTGCTCCTCGGTCAGTCCGGCGTCGTCGAGCGCCATACGGGCGGCCGCCGCGGAGAACTGCGAGGCCCGTCCGGTCTCTTCGGGCCGTACGGTACGGAGCCGGGCCGCCGGATCGAAGCCGTGCACCTCGTGGCCGCGGTTGCCCGGGAAGCCGGTGGTGTCGAAGACGCTGATCTCGGAGGTGCCGACCCGGCCGGAGCGCAGGGATTCGGTGAACTCCTCGACTCCGGTGCCGATGCTGGACAGGACCCCGCAGCCGGTCAGCACGACCCGGCGAGGCCCGGCGCTCACGGCTGCCGTCCTTCGGCTGTGGCCAGTACCTCGAGCACGGCGTCCAGGTGGACCAGCTTGATCAGGTCCTCCTGCGGGATGACCACGCCGAGTTCGGCCTCGATGCGGGACAGGATCTCGATCGCGCCGAGCGAGTCGGCGCCGTGGTCCTCGATGAACAGGCTGGTGCTGGTGAGCTCCTCGGCGTCGAGCTCGAGGACGTCGATGATGATGGCCCGGACGGCCGCCACGTCGGCAGGTGCGTTGACAGTCATGGGATGCCTCTCGAATGAGTCGGGATGAGGGGGTGGCGGTGTCGGCGGTCAGGCCGTCTGCTGGACGAGGGACGCGGGCCGCATGTCGGTCCAGGTCCGCTCGATGTGGTCGAGTGCGGCTTCGCGGGTGCCGGCCGGCAGGACGGTGGTCCAGCCGTCGGGCACGGCGGCGAACTCCGGCCAGACGCAGTGCTGTCCCTCGTCGTTGACCAGGACCAGGAAAGTGCCGTTCTCGTCGTCGAACGGGTTGTTCTTCATCGTGCGTCCTCCGTGAATTCTGCGATGCCTGAAAGGTGCGCGGCGATGATGCGTCCGATCGCCCCCTGCGGTTCGGGGCGCATCATTCCGTCGTGGTCCGATTCGATGCTGTGGTGCAGGATGCGGCCGCCGATGTACGGGGCCCATTCCGCGGTGGTCGGTGAGTTCTCGTCGGTTCCGAGTGCGGCGGAGAGGAAGAGAACGTCGCCGCTGAAGCGGTCGGGAGTGAACTCGGCGCTGAGGACGGCGTGGTTGCGCACGATCCGCAGCAGCCGGCCCAGCTGCTCCTCGTCGAGTCCCGCCAGCGGGTTCGCATCCCGCCGGAACAGCTCAAGCACCTCGCTGAGCTGCGGCTCGCGGCCCTGGAACAGCTGCGGGTCGTATCCGCAGTACTCCAGGATCTTGGCGAGCAGCGCCCGGTGGTCCGGGATGCCGTCGGGCTCCGGAACGGGGTAGCTGTCGAGGTTCGCGAGGAAGGCGACGCGGTGGCCGAGTGCTTCCAGGCGGGTCGCGGCCGCATGGGCGAGAAGTCCGCCGAACGACCAACCAATAAGATAGTAGGGCCCTTTGGGCTGGATTTCCAGAATTCGCCGCACATATTCCTGGGCCATTTCCGCGATTGATGCCGGAAGGGGCGCTTCGGTGACAATTCCGGACGCCTGGAATCCATATACCGGCAATTCCGGGTCCAGATGTTCGGCGAGTCCGAGATACGGCCAGCTCAGTCCCACGCCGCCGTGCAGGAAGAACAGTGGCGGGCGGGTGCCGTCCGAGTCGGGACGGATCGGCAGCAGGGTCTCGAACGCCTCGGTGAGCAGCGCCGGGGTCCGGCTGCCGGACTGGGCCTGCGTGGACCGCGGCCGGGCGTGGGCGAGTTCGCCGGCCCGGTCGGCCAGCGTGCGCAGCGCGCGGAACCAGCCGTGCGCCAGCGCCTCGGCGTCCCCGTCGTCCAGCACGAGGCCCGCCCAGGTCCAGTTGGCGACCAGCTCGGGCCCCTGCGGCCCGTCCTCGACCAGCGCGTCCAGCTCCAGGACATGGCCCAGCGGCATGCCGTCCGCGGCCGGCGCGAAGGCCTCCCGCGACTCGGGCGCCGCCGCCCACTCCGCGCCGTACGACTGAACACCGGTGAAGCGGCCCAGGTAGTTGAAGCCCAGCTGCGGGTCGACCGCGAGCGTGCGCTCCTCGCAGAGGTGGCGCAGGATGCCGTGGCCCAGGCCGTGTTCGGGCAGTGCGGCGAGCTGTTCCCGTACCTCCTTCACCGCCTGTTCGGCGCCGAGTCCGGCGGCCCGCAGCAGCACCGGGTGGGTGCTCGTGAACCAGCCGACCGTGCGCGACAGGTCGATGCCCGGATGCAGCTGTTCACGGCCGTGCGTCTCGACCTCGACGAGCGCTCCGCCGCCGCGCCACTCCTCGACGGCGAGCGCGAGCGCGGCGAGCAGCAGATCGTTGATCTCGGCCTGGAAGGCGGCCGGGCCGCGGTCCATGAGCGGCGCGGTGTGCTCGGCCGGGAGGGTCAGCCGCAGCTTGCGGGCGGTGGCGTACGTGTCCTGCGAGCGGTCGAGTGCTCTGCTGCCGATCCTGGCGTCGGAGTGCGCCAACTGCGTCAACTGCGTCTGCCAGAGCGGCAGTTCGGTTGCGCGCAGGCCTTCGGTCGCCTGGGTGTGCAGCAGCTGCGACCAGTGCCGGAAGGAGGTGCCCACCGGGTCGAGAGCCGTCTTCGGCGTCTCGTACGCGGAGAGCAGATCCGGCAGCAGGATCCGCCAGGAGACGCCGTCCACGACCAGGTGGTGCAGCATCAGGATCAGCCGGCCGGGACGGTCCAGGCCGCGGTCCAGCCAGACCGCCTGGAGATTGACCGCGTCGCGCGGGGCGAGCCGGTCGCGGGCCGCCATCGACTGTGCGGCGACGGCTCGCGTGAGCAGTTGCTCGTCCTGGTACGCCCGGTGCGACGCGTCGACCCGGGTCAGCAGCGGACGGGCAGGTACGGAGCCGGGCTCGCCGGTGGTCAGCTGCCAGGTCGCGGGTGCGTGGCCGAGGAGGCGCAGACGCAGCGCGTCGTGGTGGTCGACGACCCGCTGGAGAGCGGTGACCAGGCGGTCGGCGTCGAGGCCGGCGGGCGTGGTGAGCACGACGGACTGGTTGAAGCCGTCGACCGGCCCGCCTTCTTCGAGCATGCGGAGCATGACCGGAGTCGGCGCGAACAGGCCGACGCCGTCGTCGGTGCCGACGGTCGGCACGGCCTCCGCCTCGCCGACCGCCGCGGCCAGCGCGACGACCGACTTGTAGGTGAAGACATCGGCCGCGGTGATGCTCAGGCCGGCCCGGCGGGCGCGTGCGACCACTTCGATGGAGCGGATGCTGTCGCCGCCGAGGTCGAAGAAGTTGTCGTCGATGGAGACCTCGGGCAGGCCGAGGACCGCGGCGAAGACTTCGCACAGGGTGCGCTCGGAGTCGGTACGGGGCAGTCGCGCAGGGCCCGTCGAGACGGTGGCGGGGTCGGGTGCGGGGAGGGCTTTGCGGTCGACCTTTCCGTTGCCTGTCAGTGGAAGGGCGTCGAGGGTGACGAAGGCGCTGGGGACCATGTAGTCCGGCAGCACGCTCGCGAGAGTCGTCTTGGCGTTGTCGGCCGTGCCGACGACATAGCCGACAAGCCGGCCGTCGTGCACCGCCGCAGCCGCGTCCGACACTCCTTCGACCGACCGCAGCGCAGCCTCGATCTCACCCAGCTCGATCCGGTGACCACGGATCTTGACCTGATGGTCCACCCGCTCCAGGAACTCCAGCTGACCGTCCGGCCGCTGCACCACCCGGTCACCCGTCCGGTACATCCGCGCACCACTGTCGTCCGCGTACGGATCCGCCAGGAACGTCACCGCCGTCTTGCGCGTGTCATCCAGATATCCGCGACCGACACCTACACCACCGACGTACAACTCACCCGGCACGCCCGGCACCACCGGCCGCAACGCCGAATCCAGCACATACAACCGCGTGTTACGCACCGCATGACCGATCGGAGCACGAACACCCAGCTCACTGCCCGCACCGATCACCGCATGCGTCACATCGTCCGAACACTCCGTCGGACCATAGGCATTGATGAGTGGAATGTGCGGCGCGAGCTCCAGCCACTGCCGCGCCAGATCGGCGGGCAGCGCCTCGCCGGTGACCATCAGCCAGTCCAGCGGGGCGAGCTCGGGTCGTACGAGACCGTCCTGCCAGGAGTCGACCGCCGCCTTCAGCAGCGACGGCACGACCTCCAGGACCGTGACCCCGTCCTTCGCGATCCGCCCGAAGAGCTCTTGCGGATCGGACGCGGTCTCGCGCGAGACGACGACCAGCCGTCCGCCGACGATCAGCGGCGACAGCATCTGCCACACCGAAATGTCGAACGTCACCGGCGCGTTGTGCACCACGACGTCCGAAGCCGACATCGACAGGTCCTGCACCTTGGCCAGCAGATGATTGACCATCCCCCGCCGGTGCACCATCGCGCCCTTCGGCCGACCCGTCGAACCCGACGTGAAAATCACATACGCCAGATCGTCCGGGTGTCCGGCGAGCGGTGCGAGCGCGTCCGGCGCGTCCTGTGCGCCGTTCCACGCGACGACGGTCGGCGCGGTGGCCGTACGGGACAGAATCTCGCGCGCCAGCTGCTCCTGGCCGGGACCGACATAGAGCGCGTCGGCCCGGCTGTCGTCGAGCAGCGCCGCCGTACGCGCCACCGGAGCCCGCAGATCCAGCGGCACCCACGCCGCACCCGACCCCAGAACCCCCAGCACACCAACCACAAACGGCACACCAGGCTCACAGAGCACCGCAACCCGACCATCCGGACCCACACCAGCCGCCACCAGCCGACGCGACAACGCCGAACCCAGACCCACCAGCTCGCCGTACGACACCGAGCCCTGGTCGTCCTGAACGGCGCGGTCGTCGGCGTGCAGTGACGCGATCTCCCTGATGCGCTCGACCACACCCGCGTACGGATCGTCGGCGGCCGTCGCCGACCAGCCGTCCTCGGTCCGCCGCCGCTCGTCGGGCAGCAGCGCGTCGGCCTCGCCGACCGGCCGGTCCGGGCTGCCGACCAGCGCGCCGAGCAGATGCGTGAGCCGGTCGGCCACGGACTGCGCGGTCGTCGCGCCGAAGAGGTCGCTGCTGTACTCCAGTACGGCGTCGATCCCGTCCGGCGCACCTTCGGCCGTGCGCCGCTCGAAGAGCTCGAAGGCCAGGTCCGCCTTCGCCGTCCCCGTGGTGACCAGCAGCGGCTCGGACTCGGTGCCGGCCAACTGGACAGCCGAGTCTGGCGTGTTGTGCAGCGTGAGCATCGTCTGGAACAGCGGGTGCCGCGACAGCGAGCGGGCCGGCGCGAGCGCGTCGACCAGCGCCTCGAACGGCAGATCCTGGTGCGCGTACGCCGCCAGGTCGGCGGTCCGGACGCGCTCGATCAGCTCGCGGAAGGTCGGATCGCCGGACAGGTCGGTGCGCAGGACGAGCGTGTTGACGAAGAGTCCCACCAGGTCGTCGAGCACCGGGTCCGTGCGACCGGCGACCGGTGTGCCGAGCGGGATGTCGTCGCCGCCGCCGAGCCTGGACAGCAGCGTGGCGAGCGCGGCCTGGAGCACCATGAAGGTGCTTGCGCCCGAGGAGCGCGCCAACTTGCCGACCGCGGCGTGCAGTTCGCCGTCGATGCGGAATTCGACCGTGCCGCCCCGGTACGTCGGAGCCGCGGGCCGGGCATGGTCCGTCGGCAGCTCCAGCTCCTCCGGCAGTCCGGCCAGCGCCTCCTTCCAGTGGGCGAGCTGCTCGCCGGAGACCGTGTCCAGCAGATCGCGCTGCCAGAGCGTGTAGTCGGCGTACTGGACCGGCAGCGGCGACCAGGCGGGCGCCGAGCCCTGGCGGCGGGCCTCGTACGCGCGGGCCAGATCGGCGCCGAGCGGGCCGACCGACCAGCCGTCCGCGGCGATGTGGTGCACAACCAGAAGCAGTACGTGCTCGGCGGCCGAGGCCCTGAACAGGGATGCCCGCAGGGGCAGTTCGGTCGCGAGGTCGAAGCCGCGGCGGGCCGCCGACTCCACCGTGCCGTCTGTCAGCTCGGTGACCGGCAGTTCGATCCGTACGGCGTCGGCGGCCAGCACCTCCTGCCGCGGCCGGCCGTCGACGTCCGGGAAGCGGGTGCGCAGCGCCTCGTGGCGTACGACGACGTCCTGTACGGCCGCCGCAAGCGCGTCGGTGTCCAGTTCACCGGTCAGCCGGACGGCGACCGGGATGTTGTACGCCGGGTTCTCGCCCTCCAACTGGCCGAGGAACCACAGCCGTTGCTGAGCGGGCGAAAGCGGCAGCACCTTGGGGCGGACGGCCGGCGCGGGTGCGGTGCGGGCCTCGCCCGCGGTGTCCAGCCGGGCCGCGAGCTCCGCCGGGGTCGGCGACTCGAAGACCGCGCGGACCGGCAGATCGGCGCCGAGCGCGGCCCTGATCCGGCCGACGAGCCGGGTGGCGAGCAGCGAGTGACCGCCGAGTTCGAAGAACGAGTCCTCGGGTCCGGGTGCGGCCGACAGGCCGAGCACCTCGGCGAACGCCTCGCACAGCAGCTGCTCCTGCGGGGTGCGGGGTGCGCGGCCGGCGGTGCGCAGCGCGGGGTCGGGCGCCGGAAGCAGCTTGCGGTCGACCTTGCCGTTGGCGGTCAGCGGCAGCGCGTCCATGGTGACGAACAGGGCGGGGACCATGTGGGACGGCAGGGACTCGGCCAGGTGGGCGCGGAGCGCGGCCGGATCGGCGGTGCCTGAGTCGGCCGCGACGGTGTACGCGACCAACTGGGTGTCCCCCGGCCGGTCTTCGCGCGCCAGGACCGTCGCCTGTGCGACGTCCGGGTGGGCGGCGAGCGCGGACTCGATCTCGCCGAGTTCGATCCGGAAGCCGCGGATCTTGACCTGGTGGTCCGCCCGGCCGATGTACTCGATCTGCCCGTCCGCGCCCCAGCGCACGACGTCTCCGGTGCGGTACATCCGGGTGCCGGGCGGGCCGTACGGGTCGGGCACGAAGCGGGTCGCGGTCAGCGACGGCCTGCCGTGGTAGCCGCGGGCGACGCCGTCGCCGGCGATGTACAGCTCGCCGATCGCGCCGGCCGGGGCCGGACGCAGTGCGTCGTCGAGCACGTACACCTGCGTGTTGGCGATGGGCCGGCCGATCGGCGGCACTCCGCCGCGTACGCCGTCCAGCGTGGCCGCGGTCGACCAGATGGTCGTCTCCGTCGGCCCGTACACATTGGTGACCTCGCGGGCCGCGGCCCGCAGCGCGTCGGCGAGCGGCTCGCCGACGGCCTCACCGCCGATCAGCACGCGCAGGGCGGCGAGGCTGTCCGGCTGCTCGGTGACAAGGGCGTGCCACAGCGTCGGCGTCGCCTGCATGACGGTGGCGTCGCTGTCGGTGATCAGCCGGGCGAGGGCCGCTGGGTCGCGTACGGTGTCGCGCTCGGCGAGCACCAGTTCCGCGCCGGCCAGCAGCGGCACGAGGATCTCCAGGTTGGAGATGTCGAAGCCGAACGTGGTGACGGACAGGAAGCGGTCGTCCGCACCGATCCTGAAGCGCTCGGCCATGTCGTGGACGAGGTTGATCAGCGCGTTCTGCGGGACGACGACGCCTTTGGGGCGGCCGGTGGAGCCCGAGGTGTAGATCGTGTACGCCGTGTCCTGCGGGTCCGGGTCCGGCGTCGGGACGGGGCCGGTGGGGCGGGCGGCGACGAGCTCCGCGGTCGCGTCGGTGTCGAGGGCGAGCCAGGGCCGCTCGGTGACGGCGGGCAGCGCCTCGGCGACGCCGGTGGTGGTGAGGACGAGAACGGGATCGGCGTCGTCGAGCATGTAGCCGATGCGGTCGGCCGGGTAGTCCGGGTCGAGCGGCAGATAGGCCGCGCCCGCCTTGACGACGGCGAGGGTCGAGACGATCAGGTCGACGGAGCGGGGCAGGGCTATGGCGACGAGCGTGCCGGGTGCGGCGCCGCGGGCGGCGAGCTCGTGGGCGAGCCGGTCGGCACGGGCGTGCAGTTGGGCGTAGCTGAGCCGGGTGCTGCCGCACCGGAGCGCGGGAGCGTGCGCATCAGCGGGTGCGCCCAGCTGGGCACGCAGCGGCTGCGTCGGGTACGCCCGTGCCGTGTCGTTGTACGTGCCCAGCAGCAGCGAGCGCTCGTCGCCGCTCAGCAGGTCGAGCCTCGCCAGCGGCAGGTCCGCGACGTCCGGCAGCGACTCCAGGAGCCGGAGCACCCGGCCGCAGATCGCTGCCGCCTCGGCCGCCGTGACCAGGTCCGGTGCGTGGTCCAGGCGGAGCGTCAGGCGCTCGCCCGGGAGGACCAGCAGCGAGAGCGGGTAGTGCGTCGCGTCGCGGCCCTGGATGCCGGTGACCGTGAGGCCGGGGACCGCGTCGTGCAGAGCCTGACGGTCGAGCGGGTAGTTCTCGAAGATCAGGACGGTGTCGAAGAGTTCGCCGTGGCCCGCGTCCTGCTGGATGCGGGACAGGCCCAGGTGCTGGTGCGGAAGCAGCGCGGTGTGCTGGTCCTGCGCCGTGGCGACGACCGAGGCGAGCGTGCGGGAGGCCGGGGCCGCCAGCCGGACCGGCAGCGTGTTGATGAAGAGGCCGACCATCGACTCGACGCCCGCAAGCTCCGGCGGACGGCCCGACGTGGTCGTGCCGAAGACGACGTCGTCGCGGCCGGTCAGCGCCGACAGCACCACCGCCCACACGCCCTGGAGCACGCTGGAGATCGTCACGCCCCGCTCCCGCGCCCAGGCGGTGAGGCGGCGCGTCGCATCCTCGTCGAGCCGGGCGACGTGCTGTTCGGGCAGCACGGGCGCGCGTCCCGGCGGGGCCGGGACGAGCCGGGTGGGCTCCTCCAGACCGGTCAGCAGCTGCTGCCAGGCGGCAGCGGCACCTTCCTGGTCCTGGCCGGCGAGCCACGACAGATACGTCTTGTACGTGGTGACCGCGGGCAGACCGGTCGCGTCGCCCCCGGCTCCGTACGCCGCGAACAGCTCCTTCAACAGGATCGGCATCGACCAGCCGTCCAGCAGGATGTGGTGGCAGGTGATCAGCAGACGGTGCCGGTCGGGACCGGTGCCGATCACGGTGAAGCGGATCAGCGGCGGCCGGCCGACGTCGAACGGCTCCGACCGGTCGCGGTCGGTGAGCTCGTCGAGATCCTCGGCGGCCTCCAACTCCCGCCACGGCACCGGCACTTCGCGCGGCACCAGCTGCACAGGCTGCCCGTTCTTGCGGTACCGAAAGCCGGAGCGCAGATTCGGGTGGCGGTGCAGCAGACCCGCCGCGGCCGACCTGAGCGCGGCACGGTCGAGCGGTCCTTCGAGGTCGAGGACGAGCTGCACGGAGTACACGTCGAGCTGCTGCCGGTCGTAGACGGCGTGGAACAGCAGCC
Organism: Streptomyces sp. NPDC020681; assembly: GCF_044334895.1. Lineage (NCBI taxonomy): Bacteria > Bacillati > Actinomycetota > Actinomycetes > Kitasatosporales > Streptomycetaceae > Streptomyces > Streptomyces sp. NPDC020681. Next base: position 128,106 of record NZ_JBIRTX010000012.1, read on the forward strand.
CTTCCTGGAGCGGCGTCAGCGGCAGTACGTCGCTGAGGCCGCCCCCCGGCTTCTGTGGTTTCTGTGTCGTACCGCTCACTGCTCTGTCCCCCAGTCATCTGCGAACTCGTTCTCGAACTCGTCGATCTCGCCCTGGTCGAGTCCCTCGACCAGCGACAGGTCCGACGGTGTGAAGCCGCCCGCGTCGGGCCGCGCGGCATGCTCGGCGAGGGCCTCCAGCGCGCGGAACCAGCCGCGTGCGACGGCCTCCGCGTCCGCGTCCGCCACCGTGAGCCCCGCCCACGCCCAGTCGGCGACCAGGCGCGGGCCGTCCGGCCGGTCCTCGGTGCGCGCGTTGACGCCGAGCGCGTGCGGCAGCGGCATGCCCGGGTCGGTGCCGGCCGCCACGTCCAGCGATTCGGCGGCGAGCTGCCAGTCGGCGGCTTCCGGAAGCGCCATCCGGCCCAGGTAGTTGAAGCCGAGCTGCGGCGCCGGGTGGCGTCGGAGCTGCCCGGCCGTGTCCGGGTTGAGGTGGCGCAGCAGGCCGTGGCCCATGCCGTGGTCGGGCAGCTGCCGCAGCTGCTCCTTGATCTCCTTGAGCACCTGGCCCACCGAAGATCCGGCGGCCCGGATGTCGTCCCAGTCCGGCAGCCCGACATCGAGCCGCACCGGGTGGGTGCTGGTGAACCAGCCGACCGTGCGGGAGACATCGGTCCCGGGCACGATCTGTTCGCGGCCGTGGCCCTCCAGTTCCAGCAGGACCTGCTGCGGTTCGTTCCGCTGCCGCCGCCAGTCGGCGACGGACAGCGCAAGCGCGGTCAGCAGCACATCGTTGATCTCGGCGTGGAAGACCGCCGGGACCTCGGTGAGCAGCGCGGCCGTGCGCTCGGCGGGCAGTTCCAGGCGCAGCCGGTGCGCGGTGGCCGCGGTGTCCAGCGCGGGATCGAGCGGACGCCGCCCGATCGGGAGCTCGCCGCCTGCCAGCACCTCTTCCCACAGCGGAAGTTCGGACGTACGGCCGGCCGCCTCCGTGTGAAGGAGCCGCGCCCACTGCCGGAAGGACGTGCCGACGGGAGCGAGCGGCCGGTCCGGCTGCTCGTACGCCTGCGCCAGGTCGGGCAGCAGAATCCGCCAGGAGACGCCGTCCACGACCAGGTGGTGCAGGGTCAGCAGCAGCCGGCCGGGGCGGTCCGGGCCCGCGTCGATCCAGACGGCCCGCAGCACGGCTCCTTCGCGCGGCGACAGCTCACGCCAGGTGCGGTCGGCCGCCTGCCGTACGAGAGCGGGCAGTTGGGCGTCCGCGACCTCGGCCGCGTCCACTCGGCGCAGCACATCCTCCGCATGTACGGAACCGGCCTCGCGGATCTCCTCCGCGTGCAGCCGCAGCACATCGTGGTGGTCCAGGACGGCCTGGAGTGCGGCAGTGATCCTCTCCGGGGTCGCGCCAGCCGGGGTCCGGACCACCGCCGCCTGGTGGAAACCGTCCACGGGTCCCGCGATCTCGTCGAACCAGCTGGTGATCGGCGTCGGCAGCACTGTGCCGGTCCCGTCGCCCGCCCCCACGATCTCGACCTGGCCGGCGGCGCGGGCCACGAGCGCGAGCCCCTGCGGAGTGCGGTGCACGAACACGTCCTGCGCGGTGATCGCGAGGCCCGCCGCCCGTGCCTTGCTGACCAGCTGGATGGAGCTGATGCTGTCGCCGCCGAGGTCGAAGAAGCTGTCGTCGGCGCCCACCTGACCGAGGCCCAGGACTTCGGCGTATGCCTGGCAGAACGCGGCCTCCCGCTCGTTGGCGGCGGCGCGGCCCGAGGTGACCGCCGTGTAGTCGGGCGCGGGCAGTGCGCGGCGGTCCAGTTTGCCGTTGCCGGTGAGCGGCAGCTCGTCCAGCAGGACGACGGCCGCCGGGACCATGTGCTCAGGCAGTGCGGCAGCGAGATGGGTGCGCAGTTCTCGAGGGTCCGCGGCGCCCGTCGCCGGGACCGCGTACGCGACCAGCCGCTTGTCGCCGGGACGCTCCTCGCGGACGATCACCGCGGCCTGCGCGATGTCGTCGCGGGCCAGCAGCACGCCCTCGATCTCGCCGAGTTCGATGCGGAAGCCGCGCAGCTTCACCTGGTCGTCGACGCGGCCCACATAGTCGAGGCTGCCGTCGGCGTTCCAGCGCACCAGGTCGCCGGAGCGGTACATCCGGCCGCCCGGCTGCTTCGCGAACGGGTCGGCGACAAAGCGTCCTGCGGTCAGCGACGGCCTGCGCAGATAGCCGCGGGCCAGCTGCGCTCCGCCGATGTACAGCTCGCCGGTGACGCCGGGCGGCACCGGACGCAGCAGCGCGTCGAGGACGTAGAGCCGGGTGTTGTGCAGCGGGAAGCCGATGGGCGGCTTGACCGCGCCGGCCAGCGGGCGGCTGATGCTGGAGCAGACGGTGGCCTCGGTCGGGCCGTACGCGTTGAGCATCACGCGGCCGCGCGAGAAGCGTTCGACCAGCTCCGGCGGGCAGGCCTCGCCGGCCACGACCAGCTGTACGCCCTCGGGCATGGGCCGGTCCTGCGGCCAGGCGGAGAGCACGGTCGGCGGCAGGCAGACCATGTTCACGCCGCTGCGCTCGACGAGTTCGGCGAGCGGCTCGCCGGGACCGCGGTCCTGTGCCGAGGACAGCACCATGGTCGCGCCGGACAGCAGCCCGATGGAGAGCTCCCAGGTCGCCGCGTCGAAGCTGAACGACGCGAACTGGAGCCAGCGGGTGTCCGGTCCGATGCTCATCCGCGGGCCCTGGTCGGCGACCATCACGGCGACCGTGCGGTGTTCGACGACGACGCCCTTGGGACGGCCGGTGGAGCCCGAGGTGTAGATGACGTACGCCGGGTGACGCGCGGTCAGCGGACCGGTCCGGTCGGCGTCGGCGGGCGCGCGGTCGGAGCGTGCAGCGATGTCCGCACGCACCCGCGCGTCGTCGAGCAGGAGACGCGGTACGGGCGATTCGCCGAGGCCCGCGGACTCGGCGGCCATCGTCAGCGCGAGCGCGGGCCGCGAGTCCTCGATCATGTAGGCGATGCGGTCCAGCGGGTACGCCGGGTCGACCGGGAGATACGCCGCGCCCGCCTTCAGCACCGCGAGGAGCGCGATCACCATCTCGGGCGAGCGCGGCAGCAGCAGCGCGACCAGATCTCCGGGGCCGGTGCCGTGCGCGATCAGCTCATGGGCGAGCCGGTTGGCGCGGGTGTCCAACTCCGCGTAGCTGATGGTCTGTTCGCCGAAGACCAGGGCCGGGTGGGCGGGCTGCTGCGCGGCCTTCGCCGCGTACAGCTCGTGCACCGGAGCGATGTCGACGGGCTGGGTGGGACCGGCCCACTCGCCGAGAATGCGGTCGGCCTCCGCCGGCAGCAGCGCGTCGGCCTGTCCGATGCGGCGGTCGGGGTCACCGACCAGGGCGCCGAGGAGATGGCCGAGCCGGTCGGCGATCGAGCCGGCGGACCCGGCGGTGAAGAGGTCGGTGCTGTATTCGAGTACGGCGTCGATGCCGGCGGGCGATCCGTCGGCGGCGTGCCGCTCGGTCAGCTCGAAGGCCAGATCCAGCTTGGCGGCGCCGGTGCGGACCGGGGTCACCTCCAGGGCGAGTCCGGGCAGAGCCAGTTCGGCGGCCGCGTTGTTCTGGAACGCCAGCATGGTCTGGAACAGCGGCTGCCGTGCCAGCGACCGGCTCGGCGCGAGCGCGTCGACCAGCGCCTCGAACGGCAGGTCCTGGTGCGCGTACGCGGCCAGGTCCGCGGCCCGTACGCGATCCAGCAGCTCGCGGAACGTCGGATCGCCGGACAGATCGGCGCGCAGCACCAGCGTGTTGACGAAGAACCCGACGAGCTCGTCCAGCGCGGAGTCGGTGCGGCCCGCCACGGGCGTGCCGAGCGGGATGTCGGTGCCCGTGCCGAGCTTGGAGAGCAGCGTGGCGAGCGCGGCCTGGAGCACCATGAAGGTGCTCGCGCCCTGCTGCCGGGCCAGCTTGGTGACGGCGGTGTGCAGTTCGCCGTCGATGCGGAACTCGACGGTGCCGCCCTGGTGGGTGGAGACCGCGGGACGCGGATGGTCCGTCGGCAGCTCCAGCTCCTCCGGAAGCCCGGCCAGCGCCTCCTTCCAGTAGGCGAGCTGCTCGTCCGTGACCGTGGCGAGCAGTTCACGCTGCCAGAGCGTGTAGTCCGGATACTGCACGGGCAGCGGCGCCCAGTCCGGCACGCGGCCGTCCCTCCGTACGCCATAGGCCTCGGCCAGATCGCGGGCGAGCGGCACGATGGACCAGCCGTCCGATGCGATGTGGTGCAGTACCAGCAGCAGTACGTGCCGGTCCGGCGCGAGCGCGAACAGCTCGGCGCGCAGCGGCAGTTCGGTGGCGAGGTCGAAGGACCGTACGGCGGTTGCGGTGAGCCTGTCGCCGAGCGCGTCCTCGTTGATCTGCGTGATCGGCAGCTCGATACGGACCTCGGTGGCGGGGATCACCTGCTGACGCGGGCGTCCGTCGGTGTCCGGGAAGACGGTCCGCAGGGCCTCGTGCCGGACGACGACGTCGCGCAGCGCGCCGGTGAGCGCGTCCGCGTCCAGAGTGCCGGTCAGCCGTACGGCGAACGGCAGATGGTAGGTCGCGGAGCCGTTCTCCAGCTGGTTGAGGAACCAGAGCCGCTGCTGGGCCGGCGAGAGCGGAAGCTCTCCGGGCCGTACGGCAGCGGCGGTGAGCGCGGGCCGGACGGTGACGGTCTCGCCGGAGTCGGCAAGATGCTCGGCGAGCGCGGCGACGGTCGGCGCCTGGAAGAAGGTGCGGATGGCGAGCTCGACGCCGAGCCGCGTACGGATACGGGCGGCGACCTTGGTGGCGAGCAGCGAGTGCCCGCCGAGGTCGAAGAAGTGGTCGTCGATGCCGACGGCCGGGAGGCCGAGGACGTCGGCGAAGATCTCGCAGAGGGCCTGTTCGCGTGCGTCACGCGGAGCACGCATGTCTGCGGTGAGGGTGGCGGGGTCGGGTGCGGGGAGTGCTTTGCGGTCGACCTTTCCGTTGCCCGTCAGTGGAAGGGCGTCGAGGGTGACGAAGGCGCTGGGGACCATGTAGTCCGGCAGCACGCTCGCGAGAGTGCTCTTGGCGTTGTCGGCCGTGCCGACGACATAGCCGACGAGCCGGCCGTCGTGCACCGCCGCAGCCGCGTCCGACACTCCTTCGACCGACCGCAGCGCAGCCTCGATCTCACCCAGCTCGATCCGGTGACCACGGATCTTGACCTGATGGTCGACCCGCTCCAGGAACTCCAGCTGACCGTCCGGCCGCTGCACCACCCGGTCACCCGTCCGGTACATCCGCGCACCACTGTCGTCCGCGTACGGATCCGCCAGGAACGTCACCGCCGTCTTGCGCGTGTCATCCAGATATCCGCGACCGACACCTACACCACCGACGTACAACTCACCCGGCACGCCCGGCACCACCGGCCGCAGCGCCGAATCCAGCACATACAACCGCGTGTTACGCACCGCATGACCGATCGGAGCACGAACACCCAGCTCACTGCCCGCACCGATCACCGCATGCGTCACATCGTCCGAACACTCCGTCGGACCATAGGCATTCACCAGCGGGATCCGGGACTCCAGCTCGACCCAGGTCCGCGCCAGATCCGCCGGCAGCGCCTCACCCGTCACCATCAGCGCGCGCAGCGACTCCAGCGACGGCTTCGGCGTGCCCGCCTCCCACGCGTCGACGGCCGCGCGCAGCAGCGACGGGACGACTTCCAGCACGGTGACGCCGTCGGTGACCACGCGTCCGAACAGTTCCTGCGGATCCGCGGACGTCTCGCGCGAGACGACGACCAGCCGTCCGCCGACGATCAACGGCGACAGCATCTGCCACACCGAGATGTCGAACGTCACCGGCGCGTTGTGCACCACCACATCCGAAGCCGACATGGACAGGTCCTGCACCTTGGCCAGCAGATGGTTCGCCATCCCCCGCCGGTGCACCATCGCGCCCTTCGGCCGACCCGTCGAACCCGACGTGAAAATCACATACGCCAGATCGTCGTCAGCACCAGCCAGCTCCACCAGAGCCGTCTGACCATCGCGCGCGTCATCCCAGGTCACCACCGTCGGCGTGGCCGTCGAGCGGTCCACGATCTCCCGGACCAGGGCTTCCTGCCCCGGTCCCGCGTACAGAACGGACGCTCCGCTGTCGTCGAGCAGCGCCGCCGTACGCGCCACCGGAGCCCGCAGATCCAACGGCACCCACGCCGCACCCGACCCCAGAACCCCCAGCACACCCGACACAAACGGCACACCCGGCTCACAGAGCACCGCAACCCGACCGTCCGGACCCACACCAGCCGCCACCAGCCGACGCGTCAACGCCGAACCCAGACCCACCAGTTCGCCGTAGGTCACCGAGCCCTGGTCGTCCTGGACGGCCGTCTTGTCCGGCCGGCGCGCCGCGTGGTCGCGTATCCGCTCGACCACGCCCAAGCGCTCGCCGCCGTCGTCCGCCGCGGTCGCGCCCCACTCGTCGCCGAGCACACCGAGCTCATGCGGCAGCAGTACGTCCAACTGCCCCAGCACCGCGTCCGGACCGGCCGCCGCGATCGTCTCCAGCCAGCCGAAGAGCCGCAGTTGGTGCAGCTCCAGCTCGTCCTCCGTGTAGAGGGCCGGATTTGCGTCCAGGCGTACGGCATAGCCGTCCGCGGCCGCGTCGAGATAGATGATCTGCATGTCGTCGACGGGGCCGGTCGAGAGGTTGTGCAGCCGTCCCGCGCACTCGCCGAAGGTGAAGTCGAAGCCGGACTCCAGGACGTTGACGGTCGGGCCGAGTGAGCGGCCGGCGTCGCCGGTGAAGCCGAGGTCGCGGCGGACCTCGTCGCCCCGGTAGTTCTGGTGGCGCAGTGTGGCCCGCAGTTCGCCGGCGCTCTCGCGCAGGAACTCGGCCACCGTGTGGCCGGGCCGTACCCGCACCGGGTGCGGCAGGAAGTTGGCGCGCATTCCGGGGACGGAACGCGCGGTCGCGGTGGCACGGGCAGGCACGGCGAGCGTGAGCAGCGCGCGCTCGACGCCCGCGGCCCGCTGGACGTACGCACCGGTCGCCGAGATCAGCAGCGTCTGCCACGTGATCCTGGTGTCCCAGGCCAGCGCGCGCAGCCGCTCGACGGTCGTGGCGGGCAGCAGCGCCTCGCGGCGCAGCGAGCGGCGCGCGGGCACGAGCGGCCGCGAGGAGAGGCTGACGGGCTCCGGCGTGGTCTCGAACCGGCTCTGCCAGAAGGCGCGTTCCTTGGCGTGCTTCGCCGTGGCGGTGTACGCGGCCTCGTCGTCCAGCAGCGTCTGCGGCGCGGGAAACGCGCCGGCCTCCGTGTCCGGGTCCGCGTACACCTCGGCGAGCCGGTTGTAGATCAGGACCCGGCTGAAGCCGTCGACGAGGATGTGGTTGACGCGGATGTAGAACACCGCGTGTTCCGGGCCGAGCCGGAGCAGCACCGAGCGCAGTGTGGCCTCGGTGAGGTCCGGCGGCGTGAGCAGGTCGTCCCGCATGAACTCCTCGGCGGCCCGGCGCGGCCGGTCGTCGCCGGACAGGTCGATCGTCTCGACGGCGAGGTCCTCGACGGGGACGAAGCTCTGGCGCGGCTCGCCGTCGTGCTCGGTGAACCGGGCGCGCAGCGTGGCGGCTTCCCGCAGCACCCGCTGCCAGGCCGTGATCAGCCGGTCGGTGTCGAGCGGACCGTGCAGCTCCAGGTAGTCGCCCATGGTGAACACGGGGTTGCCCGGGTCCGCCTGCTGCCCGTACCACATCTCGCGCTGCGCGGCGGAGAGCGGCAGCTGCTGCGGCGTGCGGCTGGGGGTCATGACTGCAGTGCTCCAGAAGAGAGATCGGTGAGTTCCTGGCCGCGGGGGCCACTGGCCCCGTCCGGCAGGCCTTCGAGGTCGCCGTAGATGTCGCGGACCCAGCTCGACTGGTAGACGGTGTCGAGATACCGCTCGCCGAGATCCGGCGCGATGGCGACCGCGGAGACGTCCTCACCGGGCCGGTGTTCGGCGAGCCAGCGCAGCGCGCCGCTGACGACGGTGCCGGTGGAGCCGCCGAACAGGAATCCGCCGCGGGCGAGCGTGTGGCAGGCCCGTACGGTGTCCGCCTCGGGGACGTGCACGATGTCGTCGACGTACGAGGTGTCCAGGAGCGCCGGCCGCACGCCGGTGCCGAGACCGGGGATCATGCGGCGGCCGGCCGGGCCGCCGAAGGTGACCGAGCCGACGCTGTCGACGGCGACGACGGTGACCGGGCGGGGCTGCTCCTTGAAGTAGCGGGCGCAGCCCATCAGCGTGCCCGTCGTGCCTGCGCCGATGAACAGCAGCTCCAGCTCGGGGAACTGCTTCTCGATCTGCGGGGCCGTGGTGCGGTAGTGGGCCCGCCAGTTGTCCGGGTTGGCGTGCTGGTTGAGCCAGACACAGCGCGGGTCGCCGGCCAGCAGCGACTGGACGTACGCGAGCCGGGCCGCGAGGAAGCCGCCTTCGGCGGCCGGCTCGGAGATCGTGTGGACCTCGCTGCCGAGCGACTCGATGACCTTGCGCGTGGCCAGGTTCGTACGCGAGTCGACGACACAGATGAAGCGGTAGCCCTTGGCGGCGGCGATGACGCTGAGCGCGACGCCGAGATTTCCGGACGAGGACTCCACCAGGACCGATTCCTGGGTGAGTTCACCGCTGCGTTCGGCCGCCTCGATCATGCTCGCGGCTGCCTTGAGTTTGATTGACCCCGCGAAATTGAATCCCTCGCATTTCAGATGCAGCGGGAATCCGTACATCTCACGGAGATTTACATAGAGGTCTTCGGTGTTGAATTCCTGCGGCGCCGATATGACCGGCATGACTCCCCCAAATCGACCAGATCATCGCGCGGCCGACGTGCGATACACACGCAGGCTCAGCGGTACAAGAACGGCTATGAGAACGCTCAGAGTGATCAGCGAGACGATCACCGGGTGCTCCACCGGGTAGCTCCCGGACGTGGCGGCGCCGGTGTTCCCCCACAGCTGGCGGCAGGCCTCGGACACGGCGCTGACCGGATTCCACTCGGCCGCCGCGCGCAGCCAGCCGGGCAGCCCGGTGAGCGGCATGAACGAGCTGGAAAGGAAAGAGAAGAGGACCAGCAGCAGCGCGGCCACGCCGTTGATCGCCTCGAGGTTGCGCATGACCATGCCGAGCAGCGCGCCGACCCAGAGCATGGCGTACGCGAAGACCAGCAGCAGCGCGAATCCGGCGACGGTCTCCCCAACCGTGCCGTGCACCCGCCAGCCGACCAGCAGCCCGGTGAGGGCGACGACGGCAATGCTCATGGCGGCGGTGACCAGGTCGGCGAGCGTGTGCCCGACCAGTACGGTCGCCCGTCCCATCGGCAGCGAACGGAACCGGTCGATCAGGCCCTTGCCGAGATCGCCGGCCACCCCGATCGCGGTGATGCCGATGCAGGAGAGCCCGACCTGGGCGAAGACGCCGGCCATGATGTATTCGCGGTAGGCGCCGCCGCTGTTCTTGACCTCGACGACGGTGGCGAAGAGATAGCCGAGGATCACCACCATCGCGACCGGTGTGAGCGCCACTCCGATGATCTTCTCCGGGGTGCGGCGCAGATGGCGCAGATGGCGGCCGGTGAGGGCCAGGACATCGCTGCCGTGGGTGAGCGCCGTGCTCATCGTGCGGCCTCCGCTTCCTTTTCCTTGGCGTGCGTGGTCTCTGCGGTGACCTCTCCCGTGAGGTGGAAGAAGACGTCGTCGAGCGAGGGCCGGCGGAGTGCGAACTCCTCGACGGCGATGCCCGAGTACTCCAGCGCTGTCGCGGCCGAGGCCACTGCGCCCATGCCGTCCGGCAGTTGTACGGAGACGGTGCGCTGGCGCTCGTCCAGCTGCGGCGGCTGGAGCGCGAGCGGAGTGAGCGCGGAGACGGCCGCGGAGAGCGAGGCCGCGTCGGGGACGGAGACCTCCAGGCGCTCGCCGCCGACCTTCCGCTTCAGCTCGTCGGAGGTGCCTTCGGCGATGACCTGACCGCGGTCGATGACCAGGATCCGGTCGGCGAGGAAGTCGGCCTCTTCGAGGTACTGGGTGGTGAGCAGCACGGTCACACCGCGGTCGACCTGCTCCTGGACCATCCGCCACAGCGTCGCCCGGCTGGCCGGGTCGAGTCCGGTGGTCGGCTCGTCGAGGAAGAGCACCTCGGGCGAGGCGATCAGACAGGTGGCGAGGTCGAGCCGGCGCCGCATGCCGCCGGAGTACTCCTTGGCGGGCTTGTCGGCGGCTGCCTCCAGCTCGAACTGTGTGAGGAGTTCGGCGGCGCGTGCCCTGGCTCCCTTGCGGCCGAGCCGCAGCAGCCGGCCCAGCAGCACCAGGTTCTCCCGGCCGGTGAGCAGTTCGTCGACGGCCGCGTACTGACCGGCGAGGCCGATGCGCCGTCTGACCTCGCGCTGCTGCCCGACGATGTCGTATCCGGCGACGCGCGCGGAGCCGCCGTCCGGTTCGAGCAGGGTGGCGAGCATTCTGACCGTGGTGGTCTTGCCCGCGCCGTTGGGCCCGAGCAGACCGAGCACCGTGCCGGCCCGGACCGACAGGTCCACGCCGCCCAGGGCGCGATGGCTGCCGTACTGCTTCGTCAGGCCTTCGGCCTCGATCGCGGTATTCACGCCTTCCCCCCTTCTTGGAATTCGGTGAATCTTTCGACGGGAATTGAACGTAACCGGCCCGATGGCCGGAAGGCTCACATTCCCGATGTCCGAAGATTGCCGGTGCAGGTTCCTGCAACGAGGGGTTGGCAGGATGCTGCAGCGGCACTGAACTGCCAGTTCCGGGACCCGCGTTGACCTTTGTATTTCTCTACGCTGAATGACGTTGCAGAACAGTCCTGCACACCCTCACGAACCCCCACGTCCTGAAACGTCCTCATCGGGAGAGGTAATGGCGAGACAACGCAATCTGGCGGCTTCACTGGGAGGCTGGAGCGCCCGGCACCGCAAGACCGCGGTCTTCGGGTGGCTCTTCGCCGTCATCGCGCTCACGGTGCTGGGCGGCATGGCCGGACAGCAGAATCTGACCGAGGCCGACTACGGCACCGGCGAGTCGGGCCGCGCGGCCCGGATCCTCGTCGACGCCGACATCCGTACGCCGGCGGCCGAGATGGTGCTCGTCCACAGCGACGAACTGACCGCGACCAGCCCGGACTTCCGCAAGGCCGTCACCGACGCGATCACCGCGGTCAACGGCACGGGCCTGGCCGAGAAGATCGGCGACCCGTACAAGACCGGCGCCATCTCGATGGACAAGCACGACGCGCTGATCCAGTTCTCGGTGAAGGGCGACCCGGACACCGCGGCCGACCGCATCGCGCCGGTCATCGACGCGCTCGCGAAGACGGACGATGCCCACGCGGCCGTCACGCTCGGCGAGTACGGCGCGGCCAGCGGCCTGAAGGGCATCAACGACTCGCTCGGCAAGGACTTCACCCGCGCCGAGTACACCGCCGTGCCGGTCGCGCTCGGCATCCTGCTGGTGGTCTTCGGCGCGCTGCTCGCCGCCGTACTGCCGCTGGTGCTGGCGATCACCGCCTGTGTCGCGGCGATGGGCCTGCTCGCGCTCTCCAGCCAGCTGGTCCCGGTCGACGCGATGACCAACTCGGTGATGCTGCTGATGGGTCTGGCCGTCGGCGTCGACTACTGCCTCTTCTACATCCGGCGTGAGCGCGAGGAGCGCGCGGCGGGCCGCGACAAGGCGACCGCGCTGCGCATCGCGGCCGCGACCTCGGGCCGTTCGGTGCTGATCTCCGGCCTGACCGTCGCGGTCGCCATGGCCGGCATGTTCTTCTCCGGACTGACCGTCTTCGAGGGCTTCGCCATCGCCACCATCGAGGTCGTGCTGATCGCGGTGCTCGGCTCCATGACGGTGCTGCCCGCAGTGATGGCGATGCTCGGCGACAAGGTCGAGCTCGGCCGCATCCCGGGCCTGCGCCGCAAGGCGCGGGTGCGCAGCGAGAACGAGCGCCCGGGCAAGCTGCTCGGCGCCGTGCTGAAGGTGCCCGCGCTCTTCGCCGTGATCGGCATCGCCGGGCTGCTGGCGCTCGCCGCGCCCGCGCTGTCCATGAAGACCGAGAAGCTGGGCTTCGACCAGCTGCTGCCCGCCGACAACGCGATGGTGACGACGGCTCAGCAGATCGAGAAGTCGTTCCCGGGCGCGCCGGCTCCGGCGCAGATCGTCTACAAGGCGTCCGACATCGGGTCGGCGGCATCGACGCAGGCGATCGAGGAGTTCAAGAAGCAGGCCCTCGCCTCCAAGCAGGTCCTGAACCCGATCGAGGTCACCGTCCACAAGGACGAGAACATCGCGGTCATCAACGCGCCGCTGGCCGGTGACGGGCGGGGCGCGACCTCGGTGAAGGCGCTGGAGTCGCTGCGCGCGGACATCATCCCGGCGACGCTGACGAAGACTTCGGGTGCCGACGCTCCGGTCGGCGGCGATCTGGCCTTCTCGACCGACTACAACGACCAGCTGAAGTCCAGCATCGTGCCAGTCTTCGCCTTCGTCATGGGCGTCAGCTTCCTGCTGATGCTGCTCTGCTTCCGCTCGGTGGTCGTCGCGATCACCGCGATCGTCCTCAACCTGCTGTCGGTGGCGGCCGCGTACGGCGTGATGACCGCGGTCTTCCAGAAGGGCTGGGGCGACGAACTGGTCGGCACGACGGCGGTCGGCGCGATCGAGTCCTGGATGCCGCTGTTCGTCTTCGTGGTGCTGTTCGGCCTGTCCATGGACTACCACGTCTTCGTGGTCTCCCGGATCCGTGAGGCCCACGACCGCGGCGCGGACAACATCAAGGCCGTCGCGCACGGCATCCGCTCCACCGCCGGAGTCGTCACCAGCGCGGGCATGATCATGGTTGCCGTCTTCGCGGTCTTCGGCACGCTGTCGATGCAGGACTTCAAGCAGCTCGGCATCGGCCTGGCCGTCGCGGTCTTCCTCGACGCCACGCTCGTACGGGCGATCCTGCTGCCGGCCGTGATGGCGCTGCTCGGTGAGTCCAACTGGTATCTGCCGCGCTGGCTGAAGTGGATCCCGCAGCTGTCGCACGGCGAGGAGCCGGAGACCGCGCCGCAGTCCCCGCAGCCGGCCACCGCGCACCGCACCACGCTCGTCAACCACTGAACCTGACACCGAGACCTGGCACTGAGACCCGAGGATCACACGACATGTACGAGTTCAGCGTCATCGGCGGCAAGACGGCCCGCGAGATCATCGGCGCGTCCCGCCCGCAGATCGTCGACGTGGTGCGCGACACCTATCTCGCCCACCACGCGGGCGACTCGGTGAACCCCGACAGCTACTTCCTCCGCTTCCCTCAGAAGCCGGACGCGCGGATCATCGCGCTCCCGGCGCACCTCGGCGGCAGCGCCGATGTCTCCGGCATCAAGTGGATCAGCAGCTTCCCGGCCAACATCGAGCGCGGCATCCCGCGTGCGTCGGCGGCGCTGCTGCTCAACGACTACGAGACGGGCTACCCGTTCGCCTGCCTGGAGGCCTCACAGATCAGCGCGGCCCGCACGGCGGCGTCGGCGGTGCTGGCCGCGGAACAGCTCACGGGTGGCCGTACGGCCGGGAAGCTGACGGTGGTGGGCGCGGGAATCATCGCGCGCAACATCCTGGAGTTCTTCAAGTCCCGTGACTGGACGGTCGATTCCGTCACGGTCCACGACAAGTCCGAGACGTACGGCGCCGCTCTGGCGTCGTACGCCACCGAGTCACTGAGCTACCCGTCGGCGACGGAGCCCTCCCTCGCCGCGGCACTCAAGGACGCGGACGTGGTGGTCCTGGCGACCACCGCGGCGGAGCCGTACATCACCGACCCGGAGTCGTTCGCGCCGGGCCAGGTGGTGCTCAACATCTCGCTGCGGGACATCGGCCCAGAGCTGATCGACGGCGCGTACAACATCCTCGACGACATCGACCACTGCCTGAAGGCCAACACGTCTCCGCACCTCGCGGAACAGAAGTACGGCGGCCGCGACTTCATCACCGGCACGCTCGCGCAGGTGGTGAAGGGTGAGGTGAGCGTCGGCAGGGACAAGCCGGTGATCTTCTCGCCGTTCGGCCTGGGTGTGCTGGACCTGGCGGTCGGCCTGCATGTGTTCCGTACGGCGAAGGAGTCGGGCGAGGCGGTCGAGATCGAGGACTTCTTCGGCGAGACGAGCCGCTGGTAGTTCGGCTGTAGTCCCTTGTACCGCGGCCCGTCCGGTGTCCCCCGCCGGACGGGCCGCTCTGCTGTGCCCTGGGGACGAGGCCCTACAACGCGTCCCATCCGCGGGCCCGTTGCAGCAGGTGATCGTGCACATGGGCGACGGCGGGGTTGCTCAGACCACCCCGTTGGGTCGCCAGGTAGAGGGTGTTGAGCGGCGGCACCTCCGGTTCGTGGAGCCGCTCGACCGAACCGGCCGCCAGAGCCGGATCGACGAGATAGCGCGGCAGCACCGAGACGCCCGCTCCCGCGATCACCGCGGCGAGCACGGCGCGCAGGTCCGGCACGACAAGGGCGGTGCGGTTGGCGGGACGGCGCCCGAACTCGCTGCGCCAGTAGCGGCGCACGATCGGCAGATCCTCGGCGTACGCGACCAGGGGCAGATGGGCCAGCGCGCCCACCGGGTCGTCCGCGAGCCGGGCGCGGTCGATGCCCTGCGCCATGCTCGGGGTGCCGACGAGGAAGAACTCCTCGTCGGCGAGAGGCGTGGCGAGCAGGGACTTGTGGACCGGACGTACGGCGGCGACGACCAGGTCCAGCCGGGCCTCGGCGAGCGCGGACAGCAGGTCATGGGCGAGACCGAGTGTCGTATGGATCTGCAGGCTGCGGTTGGACAGTGCGGCGAGCGCCGGGATCACCCGTGCCGTGATCAGCTCGGCGGGGCCGCCGATACGGATGGTGCCCCGCAGCTCGGGGGTGTCGCCGACCGGACTCATCGCCTGGCGCAGTCCGTCGACGTGCCCGCCGATCCGGGCCGCGAGATCGGCGGCCCGCGCGGTGGGCACGACGCCCTTGCGGGAACGTACGAACAACGGCTCACCGACCTGTTCCTCCAGCCGCGCGAGCTGTCCGCTGACGGCCGGCTGGGTCACGCCGAGACGCTCCGCGGCGGCGGTGAGGGAGCCGGTGCGCCAGACCTCGAGAAATGTCGCAAGCAGATCCAGGCTCGGCATACAAGCCCCCTTCCATAAGAATTCTTATGGAACAAGGCAAGGTGTCGGAAGATTCCTGAAGGACGCTGCTGTTGACCCGAGCGAACGCAGTCACCCACTTCAAGGAAGAGCAGGCCCGTCATGGCGAAGATCCTGATGGTCATTTCCGGTGCAGACACCCTCAAGCTGGCGGACGGCACGCCCCATCCCGCCGGCTACTGGGCAGAGGAAGTGGCCGCCTCGCACAAGGTGCTGCGCGAGGCCGGAGCCGAGGTCGTCGTCGCAACGCCGGGCGGGGTGCGCCCCACGGTGGACGCGATCAGCCTCGACGAGCGCGGCGGCGTCGCCGCGGCGGACGCCAAGGAGTTCCGCGCCTACCTCGACTCGATCGCCGGCGAGCTGGCCCACCCGCTCGCGCTGGCCGATGTCTCCGCCGACGACTACGACGCGCTCTACATCCCCGGCGGCCACGCGCCGATGGCGGACCTGGCCGAGGACCCGGACCTCGGACGCCTGCTCAACACGGCGAACGCCCGGGGCAAGGTCGTCGCCGCCCTGTGCCACGGACTGGCCGCCCTGCTCAGCGCCACCGACAGCGACGGCACGTTCACGTTCACCGGCCGCACACTGACGTCCTTCACGGACGAGGAGGAACGCCAGGGCGGACTCGGCGACAACACGCCGTACTTCGTCGAGTCCCGGCTGCGTGAGCGCGGCGCGGTACTGGACACCGCACCGGCCTGGACGAGCAAGGTCGTCGAGGACGGCAACCTGATCACGGGCCAGAACCCGCAGTCGAGCACGGACACGGCGCGGCGGGTGCTCGAGAAGCTGGGGAGCTGACCGGAGCGGCACCGGACGGCCGGGATCCGGGACCCGGGTGCGGCAGCCGACCGGCTACCGCACCCGCCGCACCCGCGCCGCGCCCCTCGCCGTCCACAATCCGGTCGGCGTGACGTGGACAACACCATCTCCTCGCCCGCCGACCGAACCGCAGGTCTCACGCCTCCCGGGCCGCGCATTCGAAGGGCCGGCGCCTCTCCCACCGGCCGGATGCACCAAAGCGGACATTCCCGCCCCGCGCCCACGCCCACCCCGTGGCTGAAAACACGAAGCGATCAGCTTTACGCGCCCGTAAGCTCGCGGACATGCAGGTGATCCAGTCGACGAAGCTCGCCAACGTCTGTTACGAAATCCGGGGCCCGGTCCTCGAGGAGGCCATGCGGCTGGAGGCAGCAGGGCACCGCATCCTCAAGCTCAACACCGGGAACCCCGCAGCCTTCGGGTTCGAGTGCCCGCCCGAGATTCTTGAGGACATCCTCCGGAATCTCGGCGACGCGCACGGCTACGGCGACGCGAAGGGGCTGCTGTCCGCGCGGCGTGCGGTGATGCAGCACTACCAGACCAAGGGCATCGACCTGGACGTCGAGGACATCTACCTCGGCAACGGCGTCTCCGAGCTGATCCAGATGTCGATGCAGGCGCTGCTCGACGACGGCGACGAGGTGCTCGTACCGGCGCCGGACTATCCGCTGTGGACCGCTTCCGTGTCGCTGGCCGGCGGGACCGCCGTGCACTACCGGTGCGACGAGCAGGCCGACTGGATGCCCGATCTCGCCGACATCGAGCGGAAGATCACCGACCGCACCAAGGCGATCGTGATCATCAACCCGAACAATCCCACGGGCGCGGTGTACGACGACGAGATGCTGCGCGGTCTCACGGAGATCGCCCGCCGGCACAATCTCGTCGTCTGCTCCGACGAGATCTACGACAAGATCCTCTACGACGGCGCCACGCACACCCCGACCGCCGCCATCGCGCCCGACCTGATGGTCCTGACCTTCAACGGGCTGTCGAAGAACTACCGGGTGGCCGGATACCGCTCCGGCTGGATGGCGGTCTGCGGTCCGAAGACCCATGCCTCCTCGTACATCGAGGGCCTGACCATCCTCGCCAATATGCGGCTGTGCGCGAACATGCCGTCGCAGCACGCCGTGGCCACCGCCCTGAACGGCCGGCAGTCGATCGAGGACCTGGTGCTGCCGGGCGGCCGGATCCTGGAGCAGCGGGACGTGGCGTACGACCTGCTCACCCAGATCCCGGGCGTGACCTGCGTGAAGCCGAAGGGCGCGCTGTATCTGTTCCCGCGCCTCGACCCCAACGTCTACAAGGTCAAGGACGACCGCCAGATGGTGCTCGATCTGCTGCGCGCCGAGAAGATCATGGTCGTGCACGGGACGGGCTTCAACTGGCCGGAGCCCGATCACTTCCGGATCGTGACGCTGCCCGCGGCGAAGGATCTGGCGGACGCGGTGACGCGGATCGGGAACTTCCTGGACGGCTACAGCCAGCCGTAGCGCCCTCTTTCCGGATCCGACTCAACTTTAGACGGAATCCAAGCTAGGATGGTCTCCTGACAGTGAGCAGGAGGCCATCCCCATGTACGAGCCGATCCGCACCAGGTCTGTCCACACGCTGACCGACGACGCCCCGTACCCGCACCGCACGCGCGAGGAAGAGCTGGACATCCAGCTCGCCGGCCACCTCTCCGCGCTGCTCGCCGTCACCGACGAGCTCGGCCTCGACGAGGCCGCCGAGCGCATCGCGGCCCAGGTCGCCCGCCTGCGCGGCGCACCTCCGGTCCGCCACGCGGCGCTGAGCGATTCCGACCCCGCCGCACTCCACCACCGCGCCCACGCCCTGGCCGGCCGCGCCCTTGTCGTCGCGGCCTCCCGCGCGGACACCGCGGTCGCGATCCTCTCCGCCGAGCGGATGGACGCCCACACCGCCGCCCTGGCCGAACTCCGCCCGGTCGGCGCCCTCTGACGGCCCCGGTCCACGGCCGCGGAGGCATGTGGACCGGGTGCCACCCATACGCGGGACGCGCTATCCAAGAGTGGCTGATTCCGGTTGCGTACTGGGATCGCTCCTTCACTCCCCGTACACCGAACTCCACCCGGAACGTGGGATTCCGCGAGCACTCTCCTCACTGTGAGACGCATCGTAGGAATCGTCCTGGCGGTGCTGCTGATCGGCGGAGTGGCAGCAGCCGTCGTCGCAGGCCGCGAGAGCCAGGACCAGGGCACGGCAACGAAGACCGTGCGAGGAGTGATCGGATCCGAGAAGGCGGAGTTCTTCTCCGATCCACTGGTGGTGGAGGCCCTTGCTGCCAAGGGATTCACCGTGAAGACGGAGACGTCCGGCTCCTGGGCCATGGAGGAACTGCCCCTGGAGCAGCAGGACTTCGCCTTTCCGTCGTCCAAGGCGCCGGCCGACGAGCTGCGCGGGAAGTCGAAGATCCAGGGCGGGCCGATCCGCCCCTTCTACTCGCCGCTCGTCGTCGTCGCGCACCGCGGCGCCGCCAAGGTGCTCGCCGACAACGGGCTCGCCAAACTCAGTGACCAGTCCGGAACGCTCCTCATGGGGCCCTATCTCGAGGCCGCGAAGGCGGACCGGACCTGGCAGCAGCTCAAGGGCGCCGGCGGGCATGCCGAGCTGACGGGGACGCTGTTCATCACGAGCACCGATCCCGTCGCCTCCAACTCCGGGGCGCTGTATCTGGCCGCCGCCTCGTACGTCGCCGACGGCGGCAAGGTCGCCGACGGCAACGCGGCCGTCGCCCGTACCGCGCCGCTGATGAAGAAGCTGATCAGCGTCCAGGGCGCGCAGCAGACCAGCACCGACGCGCCGTTCCGGGACTTCATCAGCGGCGTCGGCAACCCGCTGGTCCTGGTGTACGAGTCGCAGGTGGCTTCGCTGCTGATACAGGGCCAGGACGTGGGCGACCTGGTCGTCCTCTACCCGGACACCACGGTCTCCAGCGACCACACGCTCGTACCGCTCACCGAGAACGGCCGCGAGCTCGGCGAACTGCTCGGCTCCGACAAGCAGTTGCGGGAGCTGGCCGTACGGCACGGCTTCCGGCCGCAGGGGGCGGCCGCCGAGTTCACCGCCGCGACCGCGCTGCACAGCGCCTTCCTCAACCAGAAGCTGACCGGCGTCCGCCAGGCGCCCGTGCCGACCGCCGCAGTGCTGCACGCGATGGCGCAGCGGACGAAGTCCTAGGGGGACGAGAATGACAGAGCACACCGCGGATGCGCTGGTGCTGACTCCACCGGAGCCGGTCCCGCCCGTCCGCACCGAGCAGGCGTCCGGTCTGGTGCCGCTGGACGACTCCGTACGAGACGAGATGACGCGCCGCGCCACCGACTACGTCTCGTCGCTGGCGGGACTCGACGCGCGCTCGCCGGAGTTCGCGACCCGTATCGGCGAGATCGCGGCGCTCGGGTCCGGTGAGATCCGCAGCGCCGGGCAGCAGTCCAACCGGATGCTGGAGCGCACCGTGCGCTCGCTGTCCGGCGGCGGCGAGGACGCGCAGTCCCGCGTCGGATCGTCGCTCGTCGAACTGCGGCGCACGGTCGATGACCTGGACCCGCGGGACACTCCGGGAAAGGGTGCGCGGCGGCTGCTGTCGAAGCTGCCCGGCGGGAACAGGCTCCGGGACCATGTCGCGAAGTACGCGTCCTCGCAGTCGGCGCTCAACAAGATCGTGGGCTCGCTCCGCGGCGGCCAGGACGAACTCCGCCGCGACAACGCCGCGCTGCACATCGAGCGAACCCGGCTGTGGGAGACGATGGGCAAGCTCCAGGAGTACGCGGTGCTCACCGAGGCGCTGGACGGCGCGATCGAGCAGCGCATCGCCTCGGCGGCCGCGGCCGATCCGGCACAGGCGGACGCGCTGCGCGCGGATGTGCTGTTCCCCGTGCGGCAGAAGCACCAGGACCTGCTGACCCAGCTGGCGGTGTGCGCGCAGGGGTATCTGGCGATGGACGTCGTACGCCGCAACAACGAGGAACTGATCAAGGGCGTCGACCGTGCGGCGACGACAACGGTCTCGGCGCTGCGGATCGCGGTGATGCTGGCGTCGGCGCTGGAGAGCCAGCGCAGGGTGACGGAGCAGGTGAATGTGCTGCGCTCCACGACGGAGGACCTGATCCGCGGCAACGCGGAGATGCTCGCCACCCAGAGCGGTGAGATCCAGCGCATCGCGGCGGATCCGGCGGTGGGCGCGGAGACGCTGCGGACGGCGTTCCAGCAGATCTACCGGACGCTGGACGCGATCGACACGTACAAGGTGCAGGCGACGGAGTCGATGGCGGCGACGGTGGAGTCACTGGCCGGGGAACTGCGCGCGGCGAGCGGGTACTTGGAGCGGACCAGGACGAAGAGCGCGCTCGAGGGCGGTGCGCTGTGAGACGTTCCCTGATCGCCCTGGCGGGCGGCCTCGCGCTGCTCACCGCCGCCTGCACGTCCGGCGGCGGTGACCCGGACAACAACTCCGGCAGGAACGGCGGGAACAACCCGCCCGTCACCCTCCGGGTCCTCGCGTCCAGCGAACTCGCCGACATGCAGCCCGTGTTCGACGCCGCGCGGGACGCCACCGGGATCACCGTGAAGGCCACCTGGAGCGGGACGCTCGATGCCGTCGAGCAGATCGAGTCCGGGAAGGCGGACGGGGCGTACGACGCCGTCTGGCTGTCGTCGAACGACTATCTGAGGCTGCGGCCCGGCGTCGCGAAGAAGATCAGCAGCGAGACTCCGGTGATGGCCTCTCCCGTCGCCCTCGGCGTGAGGCGCGAGACCGTCACGCGGCTCGGCTGGCAGCCGGACCAGGTCACCTGGACCCAGGTCCACCGGGCCGTCGCCGACAAGAAGCTCACCTACGGGATGACGGACCCGGTGCGCTCCAACTCCGGCTTCTCCGCGCTGATTTCCGTCGCCTCCGGGCTCTCCGGCGCCCAGGCCGCCCTCACCGACGCCGATGTCAGCAAGGCGACTCCGAAGCTCAAGGAGTTCTTCGCCGGGCAGCAGCTCACCTCCGGTTCCTCCGGCTGGCTCGCCACCGCGTACGCGCGGCGCGGCACCGTGGACGCGCTCATCAACTACGAGTCCGTCCTCATGTCCATGAACCGCGAGAGGCCCGGCAGCCTCGTCGTCATCCGGCCCAAGGACGGCGTCGTCACCGCCGACTACCCGTTCACGCTCCTCAACTCCGCTCCGCAGAAGGCCCGTGAGGCCGGGCGGAGGCTGACCGAGTATCTGCGCGGGGTCGACGCACAGCGCGAGATCACCGAGAAGACGCTGCGCCGCCCGGTCGTCGCGGGCGTGCGGCCCGCCGCCGCGCTGGAGACCGGGACCCGGCGCGAACTGCCGTTCCCGGGCACACGGTCCGTCGCCGACGGGCTGCTCGACGCGTACGAGAACAAGCTCCGCCGGCCGTCCCGCACGGTGTACGTCCTCGACACCTCCGGCTCGATGAAGGGGCAGCGCCTCGAGCGGCTCAAGGCCGCGCTGAGCGAGCTGACGGAGGACTTCCGGGACCGGGAGGAGGTGACGCTGATGCCGTTCGGCTCCGCGGTCAAGCAGGTCCGTACGCACACGGTCGACCCGGCGGACCCCGCCGCCGCGCACGCCGCGATCCGCGCCGACGCCCGTGCGCTGACCGCGTCGGGCGAGACGGCGATCTACAGCAGCCTGGAGGAGGCGTACCGGCGGCTCGGCGGGGCGGATCCGGCGAAGACGTTCACGTCGGTGGTGCTGATGACGGACGGCGAGAACACCACGGGCAAGTCCTCCGCCGCCTTCGAGGCCTTCTACAACGGGCTGCCGGCCGACCGCCGGCACACTCCCGTCTTCTCCATCCTCTTCGGCGACTCCGACCGCGCGCAGCTGGAGCAGATCGCCACGCTCACGGGCGGGCGGCTCTTCGACGCGACGAGGGGCACGCTGGACGGCGCGTTCGAGGAGATCCGTGGCTACCAGTAGCAGGGCCCTCGGGTATCTCGAGTCCCGCAAGAACCTCACCGGCAGCGCGCTGGGACTCGTCGGGCTCGCGCTCACCTTCACCGGACTCGCGGGCGCGTACTGGCCGTTCGTCATCGCGGGCCTGTACGGCGCGGGCGCGCTGATCGCCCCGCCCGAACGTCCCGCCGCGCCCGACTTCCCCGACCCGGCGAGCCGCCTCGACGAACTGCGCGCCGACTTCGCGAAGCTCCACGACTACCTCGGCGAGGTGGAACTGCCGCCCGCCGCTTCGGGCAGACTCACCGAGCTGGACGCCCTGCTGGCCGCGCTGCTGGAGCCCGGCTGGGTCGCCGACGCGCTCGCGACCGACCCGGAGGCGGTGTACTCGCTGTCCCGGACGATCCGCCAGGACATTCCGGAATCAGTCGACACCTACACCCGCACCCGCTGGTGGACCCGTCTGACCCCGGGCACGGAACCGCCGGAACGCCATCTGGAGCGGCAGCTCGGCGTGCTCTTCACTGAGGCGGACACGATCGCGGCGGCCCTGCGGGAGGCGGAGTCCCGCCGCCAGCAGACGCACACGCGCTATCTGGAGGACCGCCAACGGAACTCGTAGCGAGAGTGGGCGCAACCATCAATTGAGGAACCCCCACGGCGGCCAGCCACCTCCGCGAGAGCGGCGCCGGTTTAGGCGCAAAAAAGGGTCCGGCCCCCGGGAGCCGTGAGGGGGCTCTCGGGGGCCGGGACGCGGCGGGCCTGTGGGACCCCACAGGTCAGGGCGGCTGTCGGTTCGGCCCGCCGCGACGATTGAGTGCGCCGGGACTAGCCGAGGCGCTCGACCAGTGCGCGGTACTCGTCCCACAGCTCCTTCGGCGTGTGGTCGCCGAAGGTGTTGAGGTGGTCGGGGACCAGCGCCGCCTCCTCGCGCCAGACCTCCTTGTCGACCTTGAGCAGGAAGTCGAGGTCCTCCTCGGGCAGTTCGAGGCCCTTCGTGTCGAGCGCGTCCCGCGTCGGCAGGATGCCGATCGGGGTCTCGACGCCTTCCGCCTTGCCCTCCAGACGCTCCACGATCCACTTCAGGACGCGGCTGTTCTCGCCGAAGCCGGGCCAGACGAACTTGCCCGCGTCGTTCTTGCGGAACCAGTTCACGTAGTAGATCTTGGGCAGCTTCGACTGGTCCTTGCCCTTGGCGACATCGACCCAGTGGCCCATGTAGTCGCCCATGTTGTAGCCGCAGAACGGCAGCATCGCGAACGGGTCGCGGCGCAGCTCGCCGACCTTGCCCTCGGCCGCGGCGGTCTTCTCGGAGGCGACGTTCGCGCCGAGGAACACACCGTGGTTCCAGTCGAAGGACTCGGTCACCAGCGGGACCGCGGTGGCGCGGCGGCCGCCGAAGAGGATCGCCGAGATCGGCACGCCCTTCGGGTCCTCCCACTCCGGCGCGATGATCGGGCACTGCGAGGCGGGAACGGTGAAGCGGGCGTTCGGGTGGGCCGCCGGCGTCTCGGACGCCGGGCTCCAGTCGTTGCCCTTCCAGTCCGTCAGGTGCGCAGGGGTCTCCTCGGTCATGCCCTCCCACCAGATGTCGCCGTCGTCGGTGAGCGCGACATTGGTGAAGACGGAGTTGCCCCACAGGGTCTTCATGGCGTTGGCGTTGGTGTGCTCGCCGGTGCCGGGCGCGACGCCGAAGAAACCGGCCTCCGGGTTGATCGCGTACAGCCGGCCGTCCTCGCCGAACCGCATCCACGCGATGTCGTCGCCGATCGTCTCCACGGTCCAGCCGGAGATCGTGGGCTCGAGCATCGCGAGGTTGGTCTTGCCGCACGCGGACGGGAACGCGGCCGCGACGTACTTCGACTCGCCCTGCGGCGGCGTCAGCTTGAGGATCAGCATGTGCTCGGCGAGCCAGCCTTCGTCGCGGGCCATGACGGAGGCGATGCGCAGCGCGTAGCACTTCTTGCCGAGCAGCGCGTTGCCGCCGTAGCCGGAGCCGTACGACCAGATCTCGCGGGTCTCCGGGAAGTGCGAGATGTACTTGGTCGAGTTGCAGGGCCACGGCACATCGGCCTCACCCTCGGCGAGCGGGGCGCCGAGCGTGTGGACGGCCTTGACGAAGAAGCCGTCGGAGCCGAGCTCGTCGAGGACCGGCTGTCCCATGCGGGTCATCGTGCGCATGGAGACCGCGACGTACGCGGAGTCGGTGATCTCGACGCCGATGGCGGAGAGCTCCGAGCCGAGCGGGCCCATGCAGAACGGCACGACGTACATCGTCCGGCCGCGCATCGAGCCGCGGAAGATGCCCTTCTCGCCGGCGAAGATGTCCTTCATCTCGGCCGGGGCCTTCCAGTGGTTCGTGGGGCCCGCGTCCGCCTCCTTCTCGGAGCAGATGAAGGTACGGTCCTCGACCCGGGCGACATCGGTCGGGTCGGAGGCGGCGTAGTAGGAGTTCGGGCGCTTGATCGGGTCCAGCTTCTTGAACGTTCCCTTGGCGACGAGCTCCTCGCACAGGCGCTCGTACTCGGCCTCGGATCCGTCACACCAGACGACGCTGTCCGGCTCCGTGATTGCTGCGATCTCGTCGACCCAGGAGATCAGTTCCTGGTGGTTGGTGGGGACGGTGCTGGGAGCCGCGATGTCGCGCGCCACGATCGCTCCTAAATGAGGGGTTTTGTAGGTTATTGCCCCGTGGGGGCTGCGACCCGGATGCTTCACTGCTTGATCTTCTGGCGCTCATCCGGTGCCGACCGCACTCATCTGATCATCGGTGGCGTCCGCGCATATGTCCAGAGGGCGTCTCACGTGAGCATCGCCACTCAAAGCGCAACTCGGGACCCGCCCGGTGCCGCCATCGGGCCCCGCACGGGGACCGCTCGGGCCGGGGTCACACGAACGCCAGGAAACATCCGCAGGCAGGCGCGAAGACGCATCCGTTACCTACGGTTCCGTAGGTACCATCCACGCATGACGTCTGCCGCGCCCGAAGTGACAGAGATAGAACAGCCCCCGCACAAACCACGGTTGCGCGGCTGGCTGCACGCCGGAATGTTTCCCGCCGTGCTGGTCGCCGGGCTGGTGCTCACCGCGCTCGCCGACTCCACCCGCGCCCGTGTGGCCTGCGCGATCTATGTCTTCACCGCGTGCCTGCTGTTCGGCGTGAGCGCGATCTATCACCGCGGCAACTGGGGCCCGCGCGGGGAAGCGATCCTGCGGCGTCTCGATCACGCCAATATCTTTCTGATCATCGCGGGCACGTACACCCCGCTGACGATGCTCCTGCTGCCCGGCTCCACCGGCCGGCCGCTGCTGTGGGCGGTCTGGGCGGCAGCGGCCGCGGGTATCGCGTTCCGGGTGTTCTGGGTCGGCGCGCCGCGCTGGCTCTACACGCCGTGCTACATCGCGATGGGCTGGGCGGCGGTCTTCTTTCTGCCGGACTTCATGCGGACCGGCGGCATCGCGGTGCTCGTCTGCGTGATCGTCGGCGGGCTGCTCTACAGCGCGGGCGGCGTGATCTACGGCATCAAGCGGCCGAACCCGTCGCCGCGGTGGTTCGGCTTCCACGAGGTCTTCCACTCCTTCACGCTGGCGGCGTTCGTTGT
The DNA here is from genome assembly GCF_044334895.1 of Streptomyces sp. NPDC020681. Lineage (NCBI taxonomy): Bacteria > Bacillati > Actinomycetota > Actinomycetes > Kitasatosporales > Streptomycetaceae > Streptomyces > Streptomyces sp. NPDC020681. The sequence continues at coordinate 153,691 of NZ_JBIRTX010000012.1, forward strand.
GCACTACGTCGGCATCTCCCTGGTGGCCTACCAGCACGGATAGCCATCTCGGAGCCCCTCACCGAGCGGCCCGCGGCCCTTGCCGCGGGCCGTTCGGCGTTCGCGCGCCGATCGCATGCTCCTTTCACTGACAGTAACCACCTTTTGAAAGCTACATTCACTTTCTGCCGGGCTCGCGATTTCGCCGCTGGTCACGGCGCTGCTGCCGAACCACAGGCCCGCCGCGAGCGACCGTGAGGACGTGGTTCCGGCGCACGTCGATGCAGGACAATGACGGACATGGCCGCCACCACACGTCCCTCCCCGGGCGACGCCCTCGCCACGTCGCAGCCGCGGCCGGGCCTGCGCGAGCGCAAGAAGCTCAAGACGCGGATCGCGATCCGCCGGGCGACGTACCGGCTGATCGCCGAGCAGGGGTACGAGGCGACCACCGTCGAGCAGATCGCGGAGGCGGCGGAGGTCTCGCCGTCCACCGTCTTCCGCTACTTCCCGACCAAGGAGGACATCGTCCTCACGGACGATTACGACCCGATCATGGAGTCGGAACTCCGGGCCAGGCCGGCGGACGAGGACCCGCTGGAGTCGCTCCGCAAGGTGCTGACCCAGAGCCTCGCGACGTTCATCCAAGAGGAGCGCGACGAGGTCGTCCAGCGCACCAGGCTGATGGTCGAAGTCCCGGCGGTCCGCGCGCGGATGACGGAGACGATGTCCACGACGTCGGAGCTGCTGGTCCGCGCGCTGGCGGACCGCACCGGCCGCGACCACGACGACCTGGAAGTGCGGGTCCTCACGGCGGCGGTGCTCGGTGCGCTGCGCGAGGTCATGCTGTACTGGGCCGCGCGGGACCACGAGGACGACCTGATCGAACTCGTGGACCACGGGCTGTCGACGATCCAGAACGGGCTGCGCCTGTAACCGGGGCTCCGCCGCAGGCCCGGTCAGCGTCTGGAGGCGAGGCCGCCGGCCACTACCTCAGCCCGTCTCCCTTCCCGCAGGCGAGTCCGTCCCTGTTCGGGTCGAGCCGCAGCGGGTCGTCCTTCCCGTTCACCTTCAGCCGCCCGTAGTCGTGCGCCGACAGCCACGCGCACCTCGCCGCCGTCGTCGCCTGCACCTCCTTCGGGAACACCGTCGGGACGCACACGCCCGCCGACCCGTAGTGCCGGTCGCAGCCCGCGATCGTCGGGCTCACCGGGGCCGAACTCCGCTTCTTCTGCGCCTTCTTGGGAGCCTTCGCCGGAGCGTCCGCGAAGTCGTGGACATGCGCGGAGGGTGCGTCCGCGGCCGACGCCGCCGGTCCGCCGAGGTGCACCCACTGCGCCACCGACGGGATGCCGTTCGCGTCGACCGCGAAGAGCATGTACCAGCCGGGCGGCGCCAGATTCGGATTGCTGGTGACATTGAGGTCGATGTTGTTGCCGTCGACCGTCATCGGCAGATCCACGAACCGCTGGTTCGGGTCGGACGAGTGGGTGACCGCGGCCGGGCGGATCAGCTCCGCCTTGGCGATCGGCCGGTTCACGGTGATCCGCTGCGTGTCACCGTAGGTCCACTGCCCGTCGATCACCGAAGTGATCTGCGGCCGCGGACCCTTGAGGAGATACGGCGGCGTGTAGACCGACACATTGTGGTTGTACGTGCCGTTGCCCGGGTTGTCGCCGACCGACATCACCCGGCCGTCCGGCAGCAGGAAGGAGCCGGAGTGGTACGTGCGCGGGATCGGGTCGGTCGCCAGCCCCGCCTCGTACGTGTTGGTCACCGGGTCGAAGAACGACGCCTCGTACACCGGGTCGGCCCGGTCGTGCAGACCGCCGCCGGTCTCCAGCACCTTGCCGTCCGGCAGCAGCACCGCGGAGACGAACATCTTGCCCTCGGCGCCCGTCTGCGGCCGCCTGCCCTGGCCCTGGTCGACCTCGCCCTGCGGCAGCAACGGGCCGTGCACATACGCCGGGTTGGGGACCTTGAGGTCGATGATGTCGGTGAGGCGGTTGGCGGCCGGGTTGGTCTCGTTGTTGCCGCCGCCGATCGTCAGCACCCGCTGGTCCTGGGCCGGCGGCAGCAGCACGCTCGCCGACTCGTCGCGCTGGTCCTTGTTCTGCAGGCCGGGCACATCGGTGATGGTGTTGGCGGTGTAGTCGTAGATCGACGCGCCGCTGCCCTGGGTGCCGTTGCCGAAGACATGGCTGCCGGAGTAGAAGAGCCGGCCGTCCTGCATCAGGATCATCGACGGATACAGGCCCCAGTACGACCAGGTCTGGTTGACCTCGTTCATCGGCAGCCACTTGTTCTGCGCGGCGGAGAACTTCTCGGCGGTCACATTGCCCGTCGAGTCCTCCTTCAGACCGCCGAAGGAGATGACGTCGCCGTTGCCGAGGATCGTCGCCGACGGATACCAGTGTCCGCCGTTCATGTCGTTGGTCTTCGTGTACGTCTCGGTCGCCGGGTCGAAGACGTACGAGTCCTTCAGGCCCTGGTAGCCGATCGTGCCGTCGGCGGACGGATAGCCCTTGTTGCCGCTCATCACCAGGACCTTGCCGTCCTGGAGCTGCACATGGCCGGCGCAGAACATGTCGACGGGTGTCGGGATCGTACGGAAGTCGCCGGTCGCCGGGTCGTACACGGCCGAGGTGAAGGTGCCCGCCTCGAACAGCGCCTCGTCGTTGCCTGAGCCCGCGATCACCAGGACCTTGCCGTTGTGCAGGACCACGGAGTGCATGGAGCGCACCGGGTTCTGCACCGGCAGCACGTCCCAGCGGCCCTTGGCGCACTCCTCGGGCGTGCCCGTGCACACCGGGTCGGGAGCGGGCGCGGCGACCTCCTCCATGACGTAGTCGTCGGTGGTCACCGAACCGGTGCCGTACACCGACACGCCCCAGCTGATCCGGTCGGTGCCGGGCGGCACCGCGGGCGTACGGACCTCGACGCGCTCGTAACTCCCGCTCATCGGCAGGGTCTTGAGGTCGGTCCAGTACTGCCAGCCGGCCACCGCGTCGTGCCGGAAGAGCGTGACGGCGGTGTCGGGAGTGGTGCTCTTGTACCAGAACGAGAGGTCGTACTGGCTCTCCGGCTGAACCGTCGGCGCGCAGGTGGTGTCCTCGGTGATCAGGGCCTTGCGGTCGCCGTCGACGCGGCGGCTCAGCGAGACCTTCATCGCGGCGGATCCGGAGTGCGCGTCGGCGACGGTCTCGAAGGTGAAGTCGTTGTCGCCCCAGCCGGACTTCTTCCAGCAGGCCGGCATGTCGCCGGAACCGGCCTGCTCGAAGCCGGGGTTGACGATGAGATTGACTCCGGCGGACGCGGGGTGGGGTGCGGTGATCAGCAGTGCGGCGGCCATGCTTCCGACGGCCATGAGGGCACCGAAGCGCCTGCGGCGGGCTCGGATGGGTGGTGCCATGGCGTGTTCCTCTCTCGTGCAGCCACGTGAGTGGCCCGTGCGGCTCGTGCGGTCGTGCGGCTCGTACGGCCCGTGCGGCTCGTACGTGCCCGACGTCTCCCGTCAGGTGCGGGCGCTGCGCACGCGCGAGCCCGGCTTGCGCGACTTCCGGGGCAGGTACACCAGCGCCTCCGTCGCCGCGAACCGCAGGACGAACGTCGTCAGCAGCGCCAGCGCCGTCGCCGGCAGCACCGCCATGTCCATCCGCCCCACAAAGAGCGCGATCAGCGGAATCCGCAGCAGCAGATCGGCGTTGGCGAGCAGCGCGAACCGTCCCACCCGGTCCGCCCAGTGCCGGTGCCCGCGGCGGTCGCGGAACAGCAGCACCTCGATGAGCAGGAAGTTCCATACGACGCCGAACTGATTGGCCACCACCTCGGCCGGGAGATAGTGCATTCCGGCGGCCGTCAGCAGATGCAGCCCGAGCAGGTTCGGCAGAAAACCGGTGAGCCCGATCAGACCGAACGCCACCATCCGTGCCAGCGGCGAGGAGGTCCGCAGCCCGGACAGATGCCCGAGGAACCGGATGCCTTCCTTCGCCGTCGACTTGGACTCGCCCGCGAACCTGTCCTGGAAGACGAACGGAACCTCCGCGACCGTCTCCGGACGGCAGCGCACCGCCAGTTCCAGCAGGATCTTGTAGCCGAGCGGCTTGAGCAGCTCGGCGGTCACCACGCTGCGCCGGATCGCGAAGAACCCGCTCATCGGGTCGCTGATGCCGCGCAGTCTGCGCGGGAAGAGCGCCTTCGTCAGCCAGGTCGCGCCGCGCGAGACGGCGATGCGGTAGCCGCCGGCGAGACCGGCACGGCTGCCGCCGCGGATGTAGCGGCTTGCGACGACGAGATCCGCGCCCGACCGCTCGCCCGCAGCCACGAGTTCGGGCACCAGCGCGGGCGGATGCTGGAGGTCGGCGTCCATGACGACGATCCAGTCGGATCCCGCGGTCCGCAGGCCCTCGACGACCGCGCCGCCGAGCCCGCCGACCGGGGTCTCGCGGTGCAGCACGGCGACCGGGAAGGGGCAGTCCTGCACCGCGGCGCGGATCACCTCGGGGGTGTCGTCCGTGGAGTCGTCGACGAACACGACCTCGCAGGGCAGCCGCGAAGGCACGGACTCGGTGAGCCGGTGCAGCAACTCCCGTATGTTCGCGGACTCGTTGAACGTCGGGATGATGACGGTGACGGCGCCGGGCTCGGCCAGGTCTTGTCCGGTCGATCTTGCCGGGCTCACCTGCCCTGGCACGGCACCTCGCCGCGTTGTCGTCAGTCGCCGACGCTCCGCGTCGGCTCCTTCCTCCGCCTTGCGATGCACCATCCCAGACCCCGCTCGCTCATCCGGCCTGATCGACCGGACAGGACCTCGCTGGGCGGCGGTGAACTCCGGATCGCCGAGTTCTTCGGCACCGGTACGGGGTGTGGTCATCGTGCGCCTCCGGTGATCCGGCGTATCTCGATCCGGTCCTCGCCCTCGCCGAAGACGGCGACGGCGGTCGAATGCTCAAGGGCGGCCTTGACGTTGGGCAGGTCGACGGCGTCGCGCCGGACGGTCGGCGACGACACCACGTAGTCGATGTCCCGCCAGCCGCGGGGCATCGTCTTGGTCACGGCCGGGTCGAGGTCGGCCTTGTAGAACCAGATGGCCCCGGTGCCGGGCTTGAATCCGTCGTGCACCAGGTCGAGCCAGAGGGCGTCGTCGACGAGGACGCGAGTGGACCGGGGGTCGGCTATCTCGTCCTGCATCCAGACGGCGGCGGAGCGGTAGGGCCCGTTGGCGTCGACGGTGAGGGCGTCGCGGTTGCCGGCGTACCAGTGGGGCACGACGTACGCGGCCGCGCCGATGGCCAACGCTGTGGCCACGCCCCACCGGACCCTGGTGACAATCCGACTCTCGTCGCGGCCCGGCCCCCAGCCACGCCGCAGCACCGCGTGCGCGACGCTCGCCGCTCCTCCCGCCAGCACCAGCGCCAGGAACGGGAGCGCCTGGATCACATACATCGCCGGCAGATATCCCGACGGACGCATCGCGACCACCGCCAGGATCGCGACCGCCAGCGCCGGGCCCGCGAGCGCCCTCGCCGTGACCGACCAGCGCAGGGTCAGCAGCAGCAGCGCCGCGCCCGCGAGTCCGCCCAGCGGCAGCACCCGGTCGTAGTACAGCCAGGACTGGAAGACGCCGTGCGAACCGGAGCCCGCGTCGAAGATGGAGCCCGAGCCCTCGCGGCCCATCTGGTACGTGATCCCGTCGATCAGCGAGACATGCCCCGCTCCGGAGAACAGCTCGTTGTTGAGGAGCGCGTACAGCGGATACGAAAGACCGATCAGCGCGCACGCCGTGATCGCTCCGGTCACCGCGAACTTACGGGTGTCCCGGTGGCTGTGCCGCCACATCGTCACCAGCAGTGCCGGCAGCACCACCAGCATCGTCTCCTTGGTGAGCACGGCCGTCGCCGCCGCGAGCCCGGCCCCGAAGTGGTGCCACAGATGCCGGCTCGGCGACGCAGCCAGGCAGAACGCCAGCAGCATCCACATCACCGCGATGTTGTCGAGGAAGATCTCCCGTTGCAGGACGACGGAGAGCGGCGAGAGCCCGAAGAGCAGCATCGCGAGCGCCGCGGACCACCGCGGCAGGAACAGCCGGCGCGCCAGTACGTACAGCAGCACCGCGCATGCCGCGCTGACCAGCAGCATCGCAAAGCGCATCGACGCGACCGTCATGGATTCGGGCGCGATGAGCGAGGGGATCCAGGTGAGTCCGGCGATCTGGATCCAGCCGAGCGGCGGATGGTCGTACCAGTACGTGTAGTGCGCGAGCCCGTCGCCCTGCTGGACCGCCCAGGCCTGCGCGAGATACGTGCCTTCGTCGTCGCTGAGGGTCGGGAAGTGGGTGATGTTCCAGCCCTGGACGAGCAGGATCACGGCAAGCAGCCCGAGGCAGAGCAGCAGATCGGGCCGGGAGCTGCGGAAGCGTATGACGGGCCGTATGTGGACGGGCGTCACCGCCGGAGCGGGCGTTTCGGCGGCCGCGGTGTCGGTGGTGGCGGTGGCGGTGTCCGTGTCGGGCGCCGGAGGCAGCGTGGTGGTCACCGGTGGACGTCCTCTCGGATCTCGGAGAGATGCGCGCCGACATGACTGGTCAGCTCCCACTCGTTGCGTCCCCGCTGCTCCCGCCAGACCGCGCGCATCGCCGCGCCGGCCAGCAGGACCTGGTAGAAGGGGCCGCCGACGATGAGCTTGAGGTAGTGCACGAAGCGGACGCGAAGGCCGTACTGCTTGCCGAAGTCGTGCAGTCCGACGATCTCGAAGACAAAGGTGACCATGGCCGTGATCAGCGGCAGGAAGGTCACGATGGCGATGCCGACCGGTACGTCGAGAAAGAGCGCGACGGCCACGTTGACCGGGATGATCACTCCGGAGAACGCCTGGAGGAACGGTGTCATCAGGGTGTAGCGGGCGAGCAACCGCTGCCCGAAGCCCGGGAGTTGCTTCCAGTCCTTCTTCCGGTAGACCTGAAGGAAGCCCTGGTTCCAGCGGGTGCGCTGTTTGAGCAGGCTCATCAGCGTGCCGGGGGTCTCCTCGCGGGTGACCATGTCGCTGTCGTAGGCGACGACGACCTTCTTGCCGGCGGAGGAGAGCCGTACGCCCAGGTCGCAGTCCTCGGCAAGGCAGTTGGGATCCCAGCCGTCCGCCTCGCGCAGCACCTTGGTGCGGACGAAGACGGTGTTGCCGCCCAGCGGGATGAAACCTTTCTGCGCGTGCAGATGGAGCCGGCTGCGGAACCAGAAGAAGTACTCCAGGCAGTTGCGCAGGCTGTACCAGCTGGAGTGGAAGTTGATCAGCTGCACACCGCCCTGCACGACATCCGCGCCGGTCGAGGTGAACGCGTGGTCGACATGCGCGAGCAGTTCGGGGTGGACCTGGTCCTCGGCGTCGAAGACGCCGACGATGTCGCCGCGGCAGTGCGGCAGCGCGGTGTTGAGGGCCTTCGGCTTGTTCTTCTTCTCGTGGGTGTCGGTGATGACCCGCACCCGGAGCGGATCGCGCTCGGCCATGCGCTCGGCGACCGCGGTGGTCTCCGGGTCGTCGTGGCCGACGATCACGATGACCTCGTAGTTGGTGTGGCTGGATTCCAGCAGCCGCTCGATGGTGTGCTCCAGGACCGCCTGCTCGTGCCGCGCGGGCAGCAGCAGCGAGAAGGAGAGCCCGACACCGCCGTCGGGCCGGTCGAAGCGGGTGGCCGCGAGCGTTTCGGGCGTACGCCAGGCGTGCATCTGCCACCACAGCGTGAAGGCCGCCATCCAGAACAGCGCCACGGAAATGGCAGCAACGAACACCGATATCAGCACGGATCGGTCCCCCCTTGGACCCTGCGTGCCGGCAGCAGGACCCCCCTGGCCGGGCAACGCACACCTGTGGTCAGCCTCGGTTCCGCACTCCCCAGTACGTACGTTCGGCTACTCCTCGTGCCGTGGACCTTATGAGCGGAACATTAAAATCCGGTGCTCGTACGATAAAAACTGACGTTTCTCCGACACTCGGCGCGTTTATCGCCATGTGCCTTCAAGCACCGTCAAGAACCGAGTTGCCGGGCAAGTTCCGCCGCGTCCGTCGTCGGCGTACGACAGGTGAAATGACGGCATACGTACGCGGCTGGGCGGCCGTCCACCAGCGGACGTTCCCTGAGGAGCGGGAATTCGTCGCTGTCCGGCTCACCGGCCGCCACCACCGTGCCGGGGGCCCTGCCCAGCAGCGCCGTACGGTGCAACTCGGCGGTCGCCGGGTCGCCTTGAGGTCCGACGACCGCGACCTCGCGCGGACCGTCGAGCCGCGCCTCCGCCACGGCGAGACCCCAGCCGATGAACCGCGGCGCGCGCGGGCCCAGTGCCTTCACCACGCCCAACGCCCCTTCCGCCACGGTGCGATGAGCCTCGGACCCGGTCTGCGCCGCATACGACAGGAGCGCTCCGGCCGCGGCCGTCCAGCCGGACGGAGTGGCGTTGTCCGTCGGGTCCTGCGGGCGGCGGATCAGCGGCTCGGCGTCGTGCGCGGTGTCGTAGAGCGTTCCGCCCTCGCCGACGAACTGGTCGATGACAATGTCCAGAAGGAAGCCCGCGAACTCCAGCCACACGCCTTCGCCGGTCACACCCGCCAGCGCGAGGAAGCCCTCGGCGACATCGGCGTAGTCCTCCAGCACACCCGCGTTGGCGCCCGCCCGGCCGTCCTTGGACGTACGGAAAAGGCGGGCTGCGGTGTCCATGTGCAGCCGGACCAGCAGATCGGCCGCCTCGGTGGCCCGCTCGACCAGATCCGGCCGGTCGAAGTACGCGCCGGCTTCGGCGAGCGCGGCGATCGCCAGTCCGTTCCAGGCGGCGACCACCTTGTCGTCGCGGCCCGGCCGCGGCCGGGCCTCACGCGCCGCCAGCAGCCGCCGCTTGATGGCCGGATCGGCTTCCTCGCCCGGGAGTTGGAGGACCGAAAAGCCCTCCTCGAAGGTGCCTTGCTCCGTCACGCCGAAGATCTCGGCCGCCGCCCGGCCGTCCTCGTCGCCGAGCACCTCTCGCAGCTGCTCCGGAGTCCACACATAGAACGCGCCCTCGACATGCCTGCCGGTGCCGTCGTCGCTGTCGGCGTCGAGCGCGGACGCGAAGCCGCCCTCCGGCGTGCGCAGCTCACGGACCATGAAGTCGGCGGTCTCCAGCGCCACCCGCCGGGCCTGCTCGCTGCCGGTCGTCCGCCACAGATGCGCGAAGACCCGGCACAGCAACGCATTGTCGTAGAGCATCTTCTCGAAGTGCGGCACCACCCATTCCCGGTCCACCGAGTACCGCGCGAAACCGCCGCCGAGCTGGTCGTACATTCCGCCGCGGGCCATCGCCCCACAGGTCTCGACGGCCATCTGGAGCGCTCCGTCGGACCCGGTGCGGGCATGGTTGCGCAGCAGGAATTCGACCGCCATCGACGGCGGAAACTTCGGCGCACCGCCGAATCCGCCGTGCCGTTCGTCGTATTCGCGGGTCAGCCCGAGCAGCGCCTGCGCCAGCTCCTCCTCGCCCGGCACACCCTGTCCGCCGGTCGCCAGTGAGCGCGCGGCCAGATCGCGGACGATCTTCTGCGCGACCTCGTCGACCTCCTCGCGGCGGTCCCGCCAGGCGGCCGTGACGCCTTCGAGCACCTGCTGGAAGGAGGCCATGCCGTGCCGGGGCGCGGGCGGGAAGTACGTACCGAAGTAGAAGGGCTGGGCCTCGGCGGTGAGAAAGACGGTCATCGGCCAGCCGCCCTGGCCGGTGGCGGCCTGCACGGCCTCCATGTACACGGCGTCCACGTCCGGTCGCTCCTCGCGGTCGACCTTGACGGGGACGAAGTGCTCGTTGAGATACGCGGCGGTGGTCTCGTCCTCGAAGGACTCGTGCGCCATCACATGACACCAGTGACAGCTGGAGTAGCCGACGCTGAGCAGCACCGGAACGCCCCGCTTGCGGGCCTCCTCGAAGGCCTCGCCCGACCACGGCCACCAGTCGACCGGGTTGTCGGCGTGCTGAAGGAGGTAGGGGGAAGTCTCATGGGCAAGGCGGTTCGGCATGTCATCCATCCTCTCTCAGGTGCGGATGATCGCCGGACTCTCTCGCGCTGACGCGCCGCACGCAGGACACTTGTGGCCGGAACAGAACCGGAACAGAAACCGGAACGGATCCGGAGCTCTCGGAGGGGGACCCTTATGCGGGACAGCCATCGGGCGGAAGCCGAGCGGCTGTTGGTACGCGCCGTGGAGGAAGAGGTACGGCGTTCAGGTGGGCGCTCGGACGCGAATGTGCTGCTGGCGCGCGGCCGGGCGGGCTTCGATGCGATGGCGGCCATCGCCGCCGAGGAGTACGCCGCGTACGAGCAGGCGCTGGCGGAGGCAGAAGCCGCGCAGCAGCCGTTGTCCGCGCAGTTCAGCAGGCGCAACATCTCAACTCCCGTCCTGGTGACGGCCGTTGCGGCGGCCGCGGCGATCGGCGCGGACATGGCGCTCGGCACGGCCACCGGCACCGCGCTCGGTGCGGGCGCGTTCGTCGCCGTCGCCGGCGCGGCCACCACCGTCGCCAAGGTGACCGCCTCGCACTGGCCGGCCGCGCACCGCAGGGCCGGCGCGCTGGGCCAGCCCGGCGGGCCCGAGCAGCTGCGCCTGCAGTGGCTGACGGCGCTGGAGGTGCGGGGCATCCGCCCGTTCCTGGACCAGCAGCGGATGCTGACCGCCACAAACCGTCCGGTGAAAAAGACCGCCGCGGCGCCCCAGCTGCGCGGCACCGACCGCAGCGCGGCCGCGCGCAGCCGGTCCGTGCTGGCGAATTCCTTCGGGCATCTGCCGGAGCCGGACGGTCCGTTCGCGGGCCGCCGCGAGCAGCTGGCCCAGATCGCGCAGTGGGTGCACGCCGCCCGCGCGTCGACGGAGACCAGGCCGACCGTCGTCGTGCTGTACGGCGCGCCCGGCGCCGGCCGCACCGCGCTCGCGGTGCGGGCCACACACCAGCTCAAGGACCAGTTCCGCGGCGCGTGCGTGGTCGATCTGCGCGGCGACGGCGACCATCCGCTCTCCACGCGCGACGCGCTGCTGCATCTGCTGAACCGGCTTGGCGCGCCCCGCGAGCAGCTGCTGTTCCGCGAGCGGTCGTCGGCCGAGCAGCAGGTGCGGCGGCTGAGCGAGCTGTACCACCAGCATCTGACCGGTCTGCCGGTGACGGTGGTGCTCGACGACGCGAGCGACCCGGCGCAGGTGCGCACGCTGGTGCCGGAGCGCTCGGACAGCCTGGTGCTGGTGACGGCGCGGGCGCGTCTCGACCTGCCGGCGGACATTCCGGCATGGGTGCACCAGCTGCCGGTCGAAGCACTCGACGAGGCGGGCGCGGAGGAACTGCTGCGGGCCTGTGCCGAGGAGCCGGCGCCGGGTCCGTACGACGCCCAATCGGCCGACGAGGTGAGGAAGTTGTGCGGCGGGCTGCCGCTGGCGCTGCGGATCGCCGGCTCCTCACTCGGCCCGCGCACCACCCAGCAGCTCGCCGCCGATCTGGCCGTCTACGGGCCGGTGGAACCGGTCGAACGGGCGCTGTGGCTGCGCTACACCGACCAGTCCGAGCAGGCGCGGCGGCTGCTGCGCCGGCTCGCGCTCGCCGGACGCGCATCGCTCGGCGCGGCAGCGGCGGCGTCGCTGCTCGCCACCGACGAGCAGGAGTCGCAGCGGCTGCTGACGAGCCTGGCCGAGGCCGGCTTGATCGACCATGTGCGGGCCAGCCGCTACCGGCTGCACGACGCCGTACGCACCTTCGCCACGGCCCGTCTCCTGGACGAGGAGGAGGCCGCCGAGCGCGCGGCCGCACAGGAGCGGCTGATCCAGAACTACGCGGACCTGGCCGGAGCGGTGATCCGGATGGTGGACGGCAAGATGTCCACCCGCGCGGGCAAGTTCGGCGCACACGGCTTCGCCTCGCTGGACGCGGCGCTGCACTGGCTGGACGACGAGTCCAGCTTCATCACCTCGGCCCTCAAGCACGCGGAGGGCGTGAACCAGCAGACCGTGCTCAATCTGCTGGGCGCGCTGTGCGACTACTGCCTGCTCCGCGGCGACCTGTACCGGCTCGGCGAGATCAGCGAGCTGTCGCAGGCGGTCGAAGGCGGCCTGCTGGAGCGTTCCGTACGGTGGCGCACCGGCATCGCGGCCCGCCAGCTCGGCGAGCTCGACAAGGCCCGTACGACCCTGTCGTCCGTGGTCGGCCTCTACCGCGAGGCGCAGAACGACTCGGGCACCGCGCTCGCCCTCTGCTCGCTCGGCATCACCCTGCACCACCAGGGCAATCTGACCGAGGCGGCGGCCAAGCTGCACGAGGCGATCGATCTCCAGTCCTCCGACGAACAGGCCGAGGACCGTGCCTGGTCACTGCACGCACTGGCCGCGGTCGAACGCGACCGGGCCAATCTCGCCGAGGCCCTGACACTGCTGGCGACGGCGCTGACGCTGCACCGCGAGGGCGAGTCGCTGCACGGCGAGGCGTGGACGCACTTCCAGCTCGGCCAGGTGTGCCTGCGGATGGGCGATGTGCCGCGCGCCGAGTCGGAGCTGCGGGAGGCGATGGATCTGTACGGCCGCACCCGCGACGGCCGCGGCGAGGCCTGGGCGCTGACCCAGCTCGCCCGGGCCCGCCTCGTCGACGGCGATCCGGACCCGGCGGTCGAGGACCTGCGCCAGGCGCTGACCCGGCACCGCGACAACGAGGACGCGCGCGGTGAGGCGTGGACGCTGTACTACCTGGGCCAGGCCCTGGAGGAGAGCGGCGACCGCGACCAGGCGGTACGGGAGCTGGAGCGGGCCCGCACGATGTTCTCGCGGATGCGCGACGTGTACGGCCTGGCGTGCGCGCGCCACCACTCGGGCCGCGTCACCCGCGACCAGCGCGCGGCCCAGACCGGCAACCTCCGCAACTCCGGCTTCGCCCGCCAGCTCCTGGTCGACGCCCGCGCCGACTTCCGCCGCATCGGCGTGGCCCACGGCGAGGCCTGGACCTGCCTGGAACTGGCGCTGATCGACGCGGGCAACAACCGCGCCGCGCAGGCGCTGGCGCTGTGCGACGAGGCGGCGGAGCTGTTCGCCTCCTACCAGGACGACCGCGGCTCCGACTGGGCCCGCTTCCTGCGCTGCACCCTGCTGCCGTACGCCTCACCGGGCGGCAGCGAGGTCGGCACGGTGGTGGCGCAGGAGGAGCTGACCCGCCTGATGGAGAAGACCCACGCGTCACGCGACGGCAAGCTCGAGGACTGCGCGGAGGCACTGGCGGTGATGCTGGAACGCGGGGTCCGCCTGGAGGACGGCTGGCAGGCCTGGCACCTGGGCATGGTCCCGAACCGCCACGCACGAGAGGTGATGGGCGTCCCGGTGGTGGCCACGCGCTGACCCCAACGGCCTGTGGCCCGGACCCCCGAAGCCGGGGTTCCGGGCCACCACATCTGCCGAGCCTCAGGCCGACGCCGGCCCTGACTTCGCCTGCCGGCCGTCCTTCGCGGACTGGTCCGCCTTCGGGTCCGGGGACTCCTCGAAGTTCACCCGCCCCATGTGCCGGTTCATCGACTTCATCAGGAACCACACCCCCACGGCCAGCGCCGCGAAGACGATGAAGCCCAGCACGCCGGGGGTCACCTTGTTCTTGTCGAGCTCCGCCGCGAGGGTGGCCGCGTGCGTCATTGCGAGGTCTGCGCTTGCGCTCATGTCAGGCATTCTCGCGGATGCCCGCGAAGAGGTCGTCCTCGGGGAGGGAGGTATCGACCAGAGACTTCGCCAGCTCGTACTCCTCGGTCGGCCAGACCTTCCGCTGGATCTCCAGCGGAACCCGGAACCAGCCCCCGTCCGGGTCGATCTGCGTCGCGTGCGCGATCAGTGCCTTGTCGCGGATCTCGAAGAAGTCGCCGCACGGAACGTATGTGGTCAGCGTCCGCTCGGCCCGCTGGAACTCCTTCCAGCGCTCCAGCCACTCGCCGTACGGAGACTCAAGACCCCGCTCCAGCAGCGCCTCGTGCAGCGCGACCGTACGCGGCCGGTTGAAGCCCTGGTTGTAGTAGAGCTTCTGCGGCTCCCACACCGGGCCGAACTCCGACTCCGGGAACCGCTCCGCGTCGGCCGCTCCGTCGAAAGCGATCATCGAAATCGTGTGGGTCATGATGTGGTCGGGGTGCGGATAGCCGCCGTTCTCGTCGTACGTCGTGATGACCTGCGGACGGAACGTACGGATGGACTTCACCAGGCGGCCCGCGGCCACCTCATCGTCCTCGAGCGCGAAGCAGCCCTCGGGCAGCGGCGGCAGCGGGTCGCCCTCCGGCAGACCCGAGTCGACGAAGCCGAGCCACTCCTGCTTGACGCCGAGGATCTCGCGCGCCTCGTCCATCTCCTTCTTGCGCACCTCGTGGATGTGCTCCTCGATGTACGCATCTCCCTGGAGCTTCGGATTGAGGATGGAGCCGCGCTCGCCTCCCGTGCAGGTCACGACCAGCACGTCCACCCCCTCGGACACATACTTGGCCATCGTGGCCGCGCCCTTGCTCGACTCGTCGTCGGGGTGGGCGTGAACGGCCATCAGTCGCAGCTGCTCAGTCAAGACTCGATCCTCAATGATTTGTCATGTCGGGCGGCTTCTATAGTGACCGAATCGGGGGGCGGAAAATTCCGGACCCCTGTCCGAGAGGAATCACCATGACCGCGGTGCGCGATCAGCGCCCGGACGGCCGTTACGGCCGTCCGGCGGACGAGCGTGCCGACCGCAGGCTCAAGGTGCTGGGCTCGGTGCTCGGTGTTGCACTGCTCGCGGTGGTCGGCTGGTTCGGCTACGACTACATCGCCGGGCAGCGGATCAGCGCCGAGCTGATCAAATTCTCCGTGGTCTCGGACTCCGAGGTCCAGGTGCATCTGGAGATCCGCAAGGATGCGGACGCCACCGGCTCCTGCGTCGTGCGCTCCCGCGCCGAGGACGGGTCCGAGGTGGGCTGGCTGGACGTCGCCGTCGGGCAGCGCGGCGAGAAGCGGATCGACCAGGTCGTCACGGTGCGCACAAGGGCGCGGGCGACCAGCGCGGAGCTGGTGCAGTGCACCGCCCGATGACGGCCCGGCGCGTCGCCGAGTGACGTCAGTTCGCGGCGCTGACCTGCGGTGACGCAATTCTGATGGCTTTCGTCCTCCCCCTTCCGCCACGAAATTGTTAGGCTCGTGGTTTCGCCCATCCAGGAAGGACAATCCTTCTGGGTAGGGCGATGCTTTGTATTCCCAGTACCTACGAGGAGCACCTGTGACCCAGACCAGCGAGAACGTCACCTGGCTCACCCAGGAGGCGTACAACCAGCTCAAGGCCGAGCTGGAGTACCTGTCTGGTCCCGCGCGCACGGAGATCTCTGCGAAGATCGCGGCGGCGCGTGAGGAGGGAGACCTGCGGGAGAACGGCGGGTACCACGCGGCCAAGGAAGAGCAGGGCAAGCAGGAGCTCCGTGTGCGCCAGCTGACCCAGCTCCTGGAGAACGCCAAGGTCGGCGAGGCCCCGGAGGCCGACGGCGTGGTCGCGCCCGGCATGGTCGTGACGATTGCCTTCGACGGCGACGAGGACGACACGACGACGTTCCTGCTCGCCTCCCGTGAGTACGCGAGCTCGGACATCGAGACGTACTCCCCGCAGTCCCCGCTCGGCTCCGGCGTGAACGGCAAGAAGGTCGGCGAGGACGCCGAGTACGAGCTGCCGAACGGCAGGTCGGCCTCGGTGAAGATCCTCGAGGCCAAGCCGTACTCCGGCTGAGCCGGACACCGCAGCAGACAGCGACAGCACGGCGAAAGGGCCGGACCGCATCTCGCGGTCCGGCCCTTCGCTGTACGCATGTGATCAGGCGATCGTGATCAGGAGGACGTGATCAGGAGGACGTGATCAGGCGGTCGCCGAGCGGTACTTGCGCACCGCCAGCGTCCGGAAGACCACCAGGATCAGCACCGACCAGAGGACCGAGGCCAGGATCGGGTGCTGCATGGGCCAGGCGTCCGAGGTCTGGAAGCCGGGCGGAAGGTTGCCGAACAGCTCGCGGCAGGCCTGCACCGTGGCGCTGAACGGGTTCCACTCGGCGACGGTCTGCAGGAAGCCGGGCATCTTGTTCGCGTCGACGAAGGCGTTCGAGATGAACGTCAGCGGGAACAGCCAGATCAGTCCGCCGGAGGTCGCCGCCTCGGGGGTGCGGACCGAGAGGCCGATCAGCGCGCCGATCCAGGAGAAGGCGTACCCGAGCAGGAGCAGCAGCAGGAAGCCGAGCAGCACCTTGCCGATGTTCTCGTGCACCCGCCAGCCGATGATCAGCGCGACGACCGCGAGCACGACGAGCGTGAGCGCCGTCTGCACGAGGTCGGCGAACGTACGGCCGGTGAGGACCGCGCCGCGCGCCATGGGCAGCGACCGGAATCGGTCGATGAGGCCCTTGTGCATGTCGTCGGCGATGCCCGCGCCGGCACCCGCCGTGGCGAAGGTGACGGTCTGGGCGAAGATGCCCGCCATCAGGAACTCGCGGTAGTCCTGGGTCGAGATGGACGAGCCGACCTGGATGGATCCGCCGAAGACATAGGTGAACAGCACCACGAACATGATCGGCTGGATCATGCCGAAGATGATCATCTCCGGGATGCGGGTCATCCGGATCAGATTGCGCTTGGCCACGACGAGCGAGTCGTTGACCGACTGCACGATGCCGCCGCGCGGCCTGGGGGCCGTGATCTTGACGGCTTCCGTAGTGGTGGTCACTGCACGCTCTCCTTACGGGACTTGTCGGCCTTCGGGATCATGTCGGCCTTGGCGGCCGTCACTTCGCCGTTCTCCTCGTCCTCGATCTCGGCGTGGTGGCCGGTGATCGAGATGAAGACGTCGTCGAGCGTCGGGCGGCGCAGACCGATGTCGTCGATCTCCACGCCCCGTATGTCGAGTTCGCGGATGACTTCGGCGAGCAGCTTCGCGCCGCCGGTGACCGGGACGGTGAGCTTGCGGGTGTGGTCGGCGATGGAGACCTGGCCCTTGCCGAAGCCGAGCAGCACCTCGCGGGCGGGGTCGATCTGCTCTCGCTCGTGCACCACGACCTCGACGCGCTCGCCGCCGGTCTGGGCCTTGAGCTGGTCGGCGGTGCCGCGGGCGATGACCTTGCCGTGGTCGACGACGCAGATGGTGTCGGCCAGGTGGTCGGCCTCTTCCAGGTACTGCGTGGTCAGCAGCAGGGTCGTGCCGCCACGGACGAGCTCCTGTATGACCTCCCAGAGCTGCTGCCTGTTCCGCGGGTCGAGGCCGGTGGTCGGCTCGTCCATGAACATCACGGGCGGCGAGACGACCAGCGCCGCCGCGAGGTCGAGGCGGCGGCGCATGCCGCCGGAGTACGTCTTGGCGGGCCGGTCGGCTGCGTCGGCGAGGTTGAACCGCTCCAGCAGCGCGGCGCCGCGCACCTTCGCGTCCTTCGCGCTCATCTGGTAGAGCTGGCCGACCATCTGGAGGTTCTCGCGGCCGGTCAGATACTCGTCGACCGCGGCGAACTGGCCGGAGAGGCCGATGGAGCGGCGCACTTCGTTCGGATGCTTGAGTACGTCGATGCCGGCGACGACCGCTTTGCCGCTGTCCGGCTTCAGCAGTGTGGTCAGCACGCGCACTGCCGTGGTCTTGCCGGCGCCGTTCGGGCCGAGAAGTCCGAGGACCGTGCCTTCCGGAACGTCGAGATCGACGCCGTCCAGAGCCCTCACGTCGCCGAAGGTCTTGACCAGACCTTCGGCGTAAATGGCGCCTGGCATAAGGGTTCTCCCAAGGTATGCAAGTGGTTTCTGCTCAGATCCGTGCGGTTTCCGCGCCTGACAGGGGCACGGCAGGGCCTTCACTGTAACGCGATACATCGCGTTACTCAAGACTGTGTCGTGACTGCTTCCGACGCCTCAGTCGAGGACCGTGTACCCGGCCCTGCGCAGCTCGGCGGCGACCTCGTCGCAGTGCTCAGGGCCCTTTGTCTCGAGCTGCAACTCCACCTCCACCTCAGTGAGTCCGAGCCGGGGATCGGTCCGTACGTGACTCACATCGAGGACGTTAGCGTCGAGCACTGACAATGAGCCGAGAAGTGCGGCGAGCGCCCCCGGCCGGTCGGTCAGACGCAACCTCAGCGACAGATAGCGGCCCGCTGCCGCCATTCCGTGCCGGAGGATGCGCTGCATCAGCAGCGGATCCACATTGCCGCCCGACAGCACGGCGACAACCGGACCCTTGAATGCCTTCGGCTCGCTCAGCAGCGCCGCCACCGGACTGGCCCCGGCGGGCTCGACGACGAGCTTGGCCCGCTCGAGACAGAGCAGCAGTGCGCTGGAGAGCGCGTCCTCGGAGACCGTACGGACCTCGTCGACCAGATCGCCAATGATTTTGAACGGCACGTCCCCGGGACGGCCCACCTTGATGCCGTCGGCCATCGTCACCGGAGCGTCGATCGAGACCGGATGCCCGGCCGTCAGCGAGGGCGGATAGGACGCCGCGCCCTCCGCCTGCACGCCGACCACCCGCACATCGGGACGCAGCGCCTTCACCGCCACCGCGATGCCCGCCGCCAGTCCCCCGCCGCCGATGCCGACGATGATCGTCCGCACCTCCGGGCACTGCTCGAGGATCTCCAGACCGACCGTGCCCTGCCCGGCGATGATGTCGGGATGGTCGAAGGGGTGGATGAAGACCGCGCCCGTCTCGTGCGCGTACTCCTGGGCGGCGGCCAGCGTCTCGTCGATGACATGTCCGTGCAGCCGCACATCGGCGCCGTACTCCCGCGTCGCGGCGACCTTCGGCAGCGGTGCGCCGACCGGCATGAACACGGTCGAGTGCACTCCGAGCAGGGACGACGCCAGCGCCACACCCTGCGCGTGGTTGCCGGCCGAGGCGGCGACGACACCGGCCGCGCGCTCCACCGGGGAGAGCCCGGAGATCCGTACGTACGCGCCGCGTAGCTTGAAGGAGCCTGTCCGCTGAAGGTTCTCGCACTTGAGGTGGACAGGGGCGCCCACCAATTGCGTCAGATGCCTGCTGCCTTCCATCGGGGTCGTCCGCGCGACACCCGAGAGCATCTTCTGCGCCCCGCGGACATCGTCGAGGATGACGGGACGCAAGGTGCCAGGCGTACTGAAGCTCATGACAGCAAGTCTCGCAGCTCACCGGCGGGGCAGCTGCCCGGATCCCGTGCTTCCCCACTGGTTTGCGCAGCTCCGGTACGCACCGGGTTTTTGCCGCGTACTCTGTCCCCCACCAACCGACCACCGCACGAGAGAGCCCCCCTAGCCATGCCCACTTCTCAGGACATGACGACCCATCTCGACCCCGGCCTCCTCGATGCTCTCCAGCACCAGGTCGCCGTCTTCGCCCGCCGCGCGGAACAGACCCGGCTCGGTGGGGTCGGACAGGTCCGCAACTCCATGGACCGCGCCGCCTATCTGCTGCTCAACCGGCTCGACCGGGAGGGCCCGATGGGTGTGAAGGCGCTTGCGGCGGGCATGGGCATCGACTCGTCGACCGTCACCCGCCAGGTCGCACCGCTCGTCGACACCGGCCTGGTCAAGCGCACATCGCACCCGGAGGACGGGCGCGCCGTGGTCCTCCAGCTCTCGCCGCGCGGCCAGGCCAGGCTCGAAGAGGTCCGCTCCTCGCGGCGCGAACTGATGGCCCAGGTGACAGAAGGCTGGACGGAGACGGAGCGTGAGTCGTTCTGCACGCTGCTCACCCGTTTCAACACCGCGCTCTCGGCCCGGCAGGCCGGTCTGCCGCCGGTGGAGACGGAGACGCCGCCGACCTCTTGACCCCGGCCGCGTAACAGCCTCTATATGAAGAGGTGAGCGATCGGCAGACGGCAAGGGGGCGTCGGCGTGCCCGGGAGTTCGAAGCGTTCGTCGCGGGCGCGGCCGGCCGGCTGCTGCATGCCGCCACTCTCCTCACGGCCGAGCCCCCGGCCGCCAATCCGCACGCCCAGCAGCTGCTGACCGCCGCGCTGGCCCGTACATACGCCGACTGGGACCGGCTCCGCGGCGAGGATCCGTACGACCGCACCCGCCAGGAGCTGGCCACCCGCTTCGCGCGCGCCGCCTGGCGCTACCACCGCGTACGGGGCGGCGTGCTGGACCGCCTCACCCCACAGGAACGGCTGATCCTGGTGCTGCGGCTGTACGAAGGGGTGGCCGAGGAGCAGACCGCGGCGCTGATCGGGCTGCCGGCGGAACGGGTGCGCGCGATCTGCCTCCGGGCGGTCTCGACGATGCGCAGCAAGCCGCCGTCGAAGCCGGCGAAACCCACGAAGCCGACGAAGCCGACCGGCTCACCGGTCGAGGCGGCGCCATGAACCACCAGGGCCGCAAGGAGGACGAGGTCCGCCGCCTGCTGGAGGCCGGGCATCCGCCGGTGCCCGCGGATCTGGCGGCACGCGCCGCGGAGCAGGGCGGCCGGCTGCTGCGCCGCCATCGCACCGTGCGCCGGACCCTCTGGCTGCTGGTTCTCGTGGCAGCGCTGGCTTTCGCGGTCTGGGCGGCGGTGGCGGAGCCGTGGGCGGTGCCGCCGAGCGATACGACGCCTCCGTTCGAGGGCTGGTAGCCCGCCCGGTTTGCGCAGGTCGACCTGACCCGTCCGGATCTATCCTGGACAGAGCGGCGTACTGATCGAGCCGAGGAGGTCGCTATGACCAGGAAAGTCGCCGACTGCCGCAAGTACCCGAGCGAGATGAACTGCTCGCTCACCATCTCGGGTGAGGAAGAGGAAGTCGTACGGGCCGCGGCCGAGCACGCCGCTTCTGTCCACGGACACACGGACGACGCGGAGCTGCGCAAGTGGGTCCGTGAATCGCTGGAGGACGAGAAGATCCCCGCCTGAACCGGCTGAACCCGCTGACCGGTGTCGACTGACCGGCCTGTGTCTGCTGACGGATCTGTGTCTGCTGACGTTCGCCGGACGGGCTCGCGACTTGCGAGCCCGTCCGGCGTTCGCGTCGACAGGACTTGATCAGCCCAGCGCCTGCTGCATGTCCGCCAGCAGATCGTCGGCCGACTCGATGCCGACCGACACCCGCACCAGATCCGCCGGAACCTCCAGCGCCGAGCCCGCCACCGAAGCGTGCGTCATCCGTCCCGGGTGCTCGATCAGCGACTCGACGCCGCCGAGGGACTCGCCGAGCGTGAAGAGCTTGGCGCGGTTGCAGACCTCGACCGCCGCCTCCTCGCCGCCCTCGACCCGGAAGGAGACCATGCCGCCGAAGGCCTTCATCTGCTTCGCGGCGATCTCGTGGCCCGGGTGCTCGGGCAGACCCGGGTAGAGCACCTGCGTGACCTTGGGGTGGCGGGTCAGCATCTCGGCGAGCCGGCCTGCGTTCTCGCTGTGCCGGTCCATGCGGACGGGCAGCGTCTTGATGCCGCGCAGCACCAGCCAGGCGTCGAACGGCCCGGCGACCGCGCCCATCGCGTTCTGGTGGTACGCCAGTTCCTCGCCGACGGCCGCGTCCGCCGCGACCAGCGCACCGCCGACGACGTCCGAGTGCCCGCCCATGTACTTGGTCAGCGAGTGCACCACGATGTCCGCGCCGAGCGCGATCGGCTGCTGGAGATAGGGGCTGGCGAAGGTGTTGTCCACGACC
Source organism: Streptomyces sp. NPDC020681 (assembly GCF_044334895.1). Classification (NCBI taxonomy): domain Bacteria; kingdom Bacillati; phylum Actinomycetota; class Actinomycetes; order Kitasatosporales; family Streptomycetaceae; genus Streptomyces; species Streptomyces sp. NPDC020681. Next base: position 175,270 of record NZ_JBIRTX010000012.1, read on the forward strand.
AGCCGGGCGCCCGCGCCGCGGGCGATCTCCGCCACCGCCGGAATGTCGGTGATACCGAGGAGCGGGTTGGACGGGGTCTCGACCCAGATCACCTTGGTCCTGGGCGTGACGGCAGCGCGTACCGACGCCGGGTCGGAGGTGTCGGCCACCGACCACTCGACGCCCCAGCGCGAGACGACCTTCGCGAAGAGCCGGAAGGTGCCGCCGTAGGCGTCGTTCGGGATCACCACATGGTCGCCGGGCGCCAGCAGCGTACGCAGCAGGCAGTCCTCGGCCGCGAGCCCGGACGCGAAGGCGAGCCCGCGCCGGCCGCCCTCCAGCGCCGCGAGGTTCTCCTCCAGCGCGGTACGCGTCGGGTTGGCGCTGCGGCTGTACTCGTATCCGCCGCGCAGTCCGCCCACGCCGTCCTGCTTGTAGGTGGACACCTGGTAGATGGGCGGGACGACCGCGCCCGTCAGCGGGTCGGCGGTGTTGCCCGCGTGGATGGCGAGGGTTTCGAAGTGGTGGAAGCTGTGCTGGTCGCTCATGAGCCCCGAGCGTAGTCCCGTGGCGGACGGCCCGCGGCCCGGGCGTGGCTGGGACCGGACGGCGCGGCTCGGACCGTAGGGCCGTGGCTCGGACCGTAGGCCGTGGCTCGGACCGTACGGCGTCCGGGACAATGGCTTCATGGAGATTCTCTGGTTCCTGATCGCGGTGGGTCTGCTGGCCGCGGCCTTCGGCCCGTTCCTGATGCGCCGCCGCCACGGCATCCGCCAGGTCGCGCCCGGCTCGCCCGACGCCGCCGACCCGGACACCTACGGATTCGTACGGCAGGAGGAGCTGGACATCCGGCTGCCCGGCCCCGACCAGGATCTTCTCGACGTGCTCGATGTCGTCCAGGCAACCCAGGAATGGCGGGCCGCGGCCCAGCTGCTCGCCGGCACGCCCCGGGAGGGCGAGGTGCGCTGGCAGCGCGTGCAGGCCTTCGCCGGCGCGGCCTCGCTGGAGCTCCAGCAGAAGCCGGGCGTCGGCGGCGCGTGGCTGCGCGCCTGGCGCTCGGAGTCACCGAAGGACGCGGGCGGCGCGCAGGTGCACGCGGAGTTCCTGGTGCAGCAGGCGTGGCGTTCGTCGACGGCGGGGACGGACGACTTCCGGATCATCCTGGAGGAGGCCCGCTCGGTCTGCGGCGACGCGGCGCTGCTCGCGCCCGGCGACCCGATCCCGTACATCGTCGAACTCGCCGTCGCGCGCGGACTCGGTTACTCACACGAGCAGTTCGACCAGGTGTGGGCCAAGGTCATCGACCGCGCGCCGGAGCACATGGGCGCGCACCTGGCGGCGCTGCACTTCCTGTGCGAGAAGTGGCACGGCTCGCGCGAGGAGGCGGACCACTTCGCAACGACGGCCGCGGCCCGCGCCCCGCAGGGCTCCCTGCTGGCCGCGCTCCCCCTGTTCGCGGTGTACGAGCACGTCCCGGACGTGATCCTGGTGCAGGGCTTCTACCAGAGCGCGGTGGTCACCAAGGCGATGGAGGGCGCGCTGTACGCGGTCAACTCGGCCCGCCCGGACGACCCGATGCTCGCGCACGTACGGCATCTGCTGGTCCTCTTCCTCGTCCGCTCGGAGCGCTGGGCGGAGGCGATGAACCAGCTGGTCCGGGTGGACGGCCATGTCGGCGCACTGCCGTGGACGCACAGCGGCGACCCGGCGGCGGACTACACGGTGTACCGGAACCTGGCGGTGGCGGGCTACGAGTCGAACGGCGGGAGCCCGGCGACGCTGCCGCACTGAGGTCGGTGCGGCACTGAGCTCGCTGCCGCAGGTCATGCGCTGACCTGCGGGTCTCGACCCGCCAGGAATCTCTGCGCGCCCCCGCACGTTCACCAGACACCGACCCCCGCGAGGAGCCCAGCATGTTCCTGTCCCGCCGCGTCCCCGAGCTCCCCACCGAGGCCCAGTCCCTCCCCGGCCGCGCAACCCCCGAATTCTCCGTCCCCGACCGCCACACGGTCCTCGGCAACCCTCTGCAGGGCCCGTACCCGGAGGGCCTGGAGGTCGCGGACTTCGGCCTGGGCTGTTTCTGGGGCGCGGAACGCAAGTTCTGGCAGACCCCCGGCGTCTGGACGACCTTGGTCGGCTACCAGGGCGGCCACACCCTGAACCCCACGTACGACGAGGTCTGCTCGGGCCGGACGGCCCACACGGAAGCGGTCCGCGTGGTCTTCGACCCGAAGCTCGTCCCGTACGAACAGCTCCTGAAGGTCTTCTGGGAGAACCACGACCCGACCCAGGGCTTCCGCCAGGGCAATGACGTGGGCACGCAGTACCGCTCGGCGATCTACACGCACTCGGAGGCGCAGGCCTCGGTCGCGGAGTCGTCACGGGAGGCGTACCAGAAGGTCCTGACGGGCTCGGGCTACGGCACGATCACAACGGAACTGCTGTCGGCGGAGGGTCGCCCCTTCTTCCCCGCCGAGGGGTATCACCAGCAGTACCTGGACAAGAACCCGGCGGGGTACTGCGGGATCGGCGGGACGGGCGTCAAGCTAGGTGACCCGTTCGAGACGAACTGGGGGGCGTCCTGCCCGACGGGCCTCACGCCGGCCGATGACTGAACCTGCTACGTCGCCCACCGGCCTGCTGCACGCTGCGGCAGTTCGGTGGGTGGACACAAGCGAATACCCCTCGGTTGTCGAGGTCGTCTTCGTCGATGCCGAGGGCGTGCGGCACTCGATCATCGACAAGACGCCCCTGTTCTGGGACGCGGACGAGGAGCCAGAGCCGAACGCAGAGCTTCCCATCGCGATCCGTCTGGATGCGATGCTTGTCGAGTCGGGCCTACCTGGCAACCGAGTGCGCGTGGCCGTTGACCACCGATCTGTCAGCGACGACGGGCACGCGGAGTTCACGGTCTTCGCCCATCAGGTCACCGCGGAAACCTCCTGAGCGGCACCCAGGGCAGGCGCCCCTGGCCAGGACGGGCGTCAAGCTAAGTGGTCGGCTCCGGAAGTCCCTCAGGGTGATCCCCAACGCCCATTGGTTGATCGTGTTGAAGGTGGCGGGGGCCAACACGGCGACATCAGCCGGCGGCCACACGTCGGGGTCCTTGGGCAGCTTGTAATCGTGAGCGAGAACCATTCCGTGATCCGGAGCTCGTCGAATCAGCTATCGTCAACCGCATCGTTTGAAAGGCGACCGCTGACCAATTCGGCAAGTAGCGCTTGGCGAGTTTCCTTGTCTCCAATGCTTCGGAGCAATGAAATGAACGCGCTATTGCGGGCGAGGATCGGGAAATCTTCGGGAAGCGCAGCCTCCAGTCGTCGAACCTCTCGCATCAACTCTTCGCCGGTCGCGGATCTATCTGGTGCAGGGATGCCGTGCTTCTGGAATGTCCTACGCGCAACCGTCCACCACGTATGATTGGATGACGGAGGGGCTGATGCCTTGGCGCGCACCATCGCATAGTCGAGAAAGTCTCCAATAGGATCATTGCTCGATTCATCGGTCACCATAAAATCGTAGAACGATGTATATAGGTGCTGCAGGAGTATCGCCGTTGTAAGCAACGAGCTGTCCAATGGCATTGTGTGCCATGCAGGATTCAGGCGATACTCCAGAATGAAGCCGTTTATGATTCGCTTGATTCTGCGCGGGTTACTGCCGGCGCGCTCAAGGAGAATTCTTGTGACTATATCGTCCATCAAATGCGATGTTCCAGATCGTTGTCCGTAACCTGCTATTAGTCTCTTGAGTTGCTCCTCGTCGGGTGGCGAGACTCTGTACGCAACCTGGACAATCTTCTCGAGGTAGGCGCGCCCCTCGCCCACCTCTCCACGGGCTGATGTGGAAACACTCCGGGCAAGGACTGAAAAGTCACATGCCAAGATGAAGATGAGCCCGGGGGCATCCAGATACAATTTCACGGCTTCGCACACTTCGATGACTACACTGTCGGAGCATCGATCGAGATCGTCAACAAAGACCACTAGGGCGCGATTGGGGCGACCTGTGTCCTCCACCCAATCTGACAGCATGCCTGAAATCAGGTCACGCATTTCATTGCGCGACTTCGCGTCGATAGTCAGCGTCTTCCACATTTCATCAATCAACCGTGAGACGCCAAAAAATCGAGCAATAATCGCCGATATGATCCAGGCAATGCCAAGCATGCGTCGCCGTTCAGCCAAACGGCGTACCGAGCGTCGCACCACGTTGCGGTCAAGGCGTCCGAGAACCGACTTAATCAATCCTTCGAGTGCACTACTGCCATGGGCTGTCCACGCATTGAATCGAACGCAAAAAATTTCTGGCTGGTCGACTAGTCGAGACTCGATCAGCCGCATTAGTGTGCTTTTGCCTACCCCCCACCCTCCGTCAATGGCCAGCACGAAGGGGGAAGCCGTTCTCGAGGCAGTTACTATCGAAGCGATGCCCGTGGCGATCTCGTCGGCGCCCAGAAGGTCATCGTCAGACTTATCGGGTGGCTCGTCATTCAGTAGTACATAATGTTGACTAATGTCACCGCTTTCACTCTCGTTCGAGGTGGAGGACCGACTGACGTCGGAATGCAGTCCAAGGATTCTCCGCACTGGCACGCCGGATAGTGTGGATACCACTTCAGCGATGGCATCTTCATCAACCTCGGCGACGACGTCCATGTCGTCGGCCTTCCACTCCTTCTCCCGCGCGGCTTTGGCGGCTAGGAGCTGTTTCTCCTTGTCGCGCAGAGAGGCGGCCTTCTCGAAGTCCTGCGAGTTGATCTCGAACTCCTTGTCCCGGCGGACAGCGGCGATCTTCTCGTCGAACTCGCGCACGTCCGGTGGTGCGGTCCATCGGCGGATGAGTATCACGGAGCCCGCCTCGTCCAGGAGGTCGATGGCTTTGTTCGGGAGGAAGCGGTCGGAGATGTATCGGTCGGCCAGAGTCGCCGCGGCAATCACCGCGGCGTCCGTGATGGAGACGCGGTGGTGGGCCTCGTAACGGTCTCGCAGACCCTTGAGGACCTCGATCGTGTGCGGCACCGACAGCTCGGCGACCTGGATGGGTTGGAAATGGGGCTCCAGAGCCGTGTCCTTCTCCAGGTGCTTGAGGTACTCATCCGGCGTCGTCGCGCCGATGGTCTGCAGCTCACCGCGGACCAGCATCGGTTTGAGGATCGAAGCGGCGTCGATGGCACCCTCGGTGGCTCCTGCACTCACCAGGGTGTGAAGCTCGTCAAGAAACAAAATGATGTCACCGCGGGTGCGGATCTCCGCCAGGGCCCGCTTCAAGCGCTTCTCCATGTCATCGCGGCTATCGACACGCGCAGTCAGTGCGTCCCAGTCGAGGGTGTAGAGCTGTTTGTCCCGGAGCGGCCCGGGCACCTCACCTACAGCAATCGCCCGGGCGAGACCGTCCACGACGCTGGTCTTGCCAACGCCGGGCTCGCCGATCAGGACGGGGTTGTTCTTCGTACGGCGCGAAAGGACCTGCATGACCCGTCCGATCTCCTTCTCGCGCCCGATGACCGGGTCGAGCCTGGACTCACGAGCGGCCTGCGTCAGGTTGTGGCCAATCTGGTCCAGAACGAGTGAGGTCGAGCGAGCAACCTCGGCGAGGCCGCCCGCGCCGGCGGTCTCCACGTCCTGATCACTGGAGAGCAGATCGATGACCTGCTGCCGCACCCGGTTGAGATCGGCGCCCAGCTTCACGAGGACCTGAGCGGCGGCGCCCTCGCCCTCGTGGATCAGGCCGAGCAGGATGTGCTCGGTGCCGATGTAGTTGTGGTTCAGCTGAAGGGCCTCGCGGAGCGACAGCTCCAGGACCTGCTTGGCACTGGGAGTGAAAGGAATGTGGCCCGAGGGCGCCTGCTGACCTTGGCCGATGATCTCCTCCACCGGCTGGCCCTCGTCGACGATCTCCTCCACCTGCTGGCGGACCGCCTCGAGCGAAATCCCGAGGCTCTCCAGGGCCTTGGCGGCGACACCCTCACCCTCGTGGATCAAGCCCAGGAGGATGTGCTCGGTGCCGATGTAGTTGTGGTTGAGCATCCGGGCTTCTTCCTGAGCCAGGATGACAACCCGCCGCGCGCCGCCGGTGAACCTCTCGAACATTTCGCTGCTCCTCACAGAGCACGCGGGGCTGCAGCTGACTATTTCGACCACCCGAGCGTCGCTACAGCTGCTCGCACTGATCTGGATCTCGTCGGCGAGACCGGGCCACTCCAGCCATATCGCCACCGCCCGCCACGACGGGCTCCGCACGCAGCTGCGCGAGGCCGGGCTAGGTGCACAGACTGGTGGGCTCTATTGGACACGGCGACCTCGACGGCACCGACGGCTTCCCGTGATCATTGAGGGGCCCAGAGCACTCTGCGGGCCCACGCCCTCCTGATCACCACGCTACGCCGAATGTGTCGATGTGCATGTCGGCTGGTGATCAAGCGCTGACCGGACTTTGGTGTGCGCGTGTGTGACGTGATCGAGGTCGGCGGAACGGCTTTGGGCTGGAGCTGCTTTGCCCGGCTCCGACCGAGGAGTGACCCCAGCCCAGCCGTGTCACCGTGCGTCGCTTCAGCCGATGGCCGACTCAGCGGCTGCCAGCGCGAGGTGCCACGGGTACGCGTCCGGTCGGCCCTCGCCGGGCTTGTTCGGGATGAACCCGCCTTCCCCGTAGAGCACTTGGACGCCCATGGCGCGGAGGGCTACGACGCTCTGCTCGAACTGCGTGTGCTTCACGTACGCGGCGTTGACGCACGGCATCGTGATGACGGGGATGCCCTTGCCGGTTCCCTCGGCCACGAATCCGACCACGAACTTCTCTGTGATCCCCAACGCCCATTGATTGATCGTGTTGAAGGTCGCAGGGGCCAGGACGGCAACATCTGCGGGGGGCCACACGTCGGGGTCCTTGGGCAGCTTGTACCGGCTGCGCACCGGGTGCCCGGTCAGCTCCTCCAGCGCCGGCAACTGGTCGTCCAGCCAGCGGGCGGCGGTGGGCGTCAGTCCCAGACAGACATCCCACCCTGCCGTCTGTGCCGTATCGATGACACCGGCGACATTGAGCACCGGAGGGGCAGCGCTGGCCAGCAAGTACAGGACTCGGTTCGCAGTCATGGCCGCAGTCCACCTTGGATGTTCCGGCTTCCGCAACCGCAGTTGGCTGAGGTGTTGGGGACGGTTTGCAGTTCGGCGTATTGGTGGGACGGGTAGCGTTTCCCGTGAGCGCGTCACGGAATGGAGCCCGCAATGCCTCTCACCGAAGGTGAGCACACAGGCAACCGGATCGCGTACCACCGCAAGCGGGCCGGGCTGACCCAACGCGGCCTGGCGCAGAAGATCCCGTACTCGTACAGCCTTCTCACTCAGGTCGAGAGCGGTCACAAGCCTGCTAGTCCTGACCTGGTCGCGACGGTCGCCAAGGTTCTGTGTGTCGACGTCACATCGCTGACGGGTCAGCCATACGTGACCGAACTTCAGCAAGATCGTCTGGCCGAGCTGGTCCGGCCCATCAGGGAAGCCCTAGATCTTTATGACCTGGGGGCGGATCCCGCGATCACACCCCGCCCCACGCCTCAGCTCGTGGCGGCTGCCGAGAACCTGTGCCGATTGGTGCGCGCGACGAAGCTGCATGACGCTGCGCTCGAACTCCCTGATGTCATCGCCGAGATCACCACTGCCGCCTACCGTGCGCCGTCTTCGGAAGTCTGGGCCGCGCTGTCCAGTACGTATCGCACCGCTCACGACCTCACCGTGAAACTCGGCTACTACGACTTGTCCACCGTGGCGCTCGACCGCATGGACTGGGCCGCTGCACGTGCTTCCGATCCCTTGCTGGCGGCCGTCCGGCAGTACATGCGGGCGCTGGTGTACTTCCGGGAGGGCGAGTACACCATTGGCCAGCGCCTCATCATGGCTGGTCAAAACACGTTGAGTCAGGCTCACGCATCTCGGGAGCGCTTCGCCGTGGCGGGTCAGCTCCACCTCGGCGCTTCGATCATCGCCGCTCGCGCTCATGACCACAGTGAGGTCACGGCACAGCTGGCAGAGGCACGCGCGTATGCCTCCCGCGTCGGCGAAGCGTCAGACGTGCTGTGGCTGTCGTTCGGTCCGACCAACGTGAGGGTTCATGCGGTGTCAGCCCACATCGAGATGGGCGAATTCGGCGAAGCGCTGCGCCAGGCAGAAGAGGTGCGCATACCGAACGACTGGGCGGTGTCCCGGGCTTCTCACTTCTACGTGGACCAGGCTCGCGTACAGATGGAGGCCGGCCGCACTGAGGCTGCGCTGAAGTCCCTCGTCACCGCGCGGCGGTTGGCTCCACAGCAGACCCGATATCACGCGGGCGCTCGGGAGACCATCCGTGGCCTGGTGCATCTGGCTCGGCGCACTCCCGACACCCTTGATCACTTGGCCGCATGGGTGGGGCTGTAGGACTCTCACACCTGCCCCCGACTTTCACTGAACTGTGAAAGTCGGGGGCTTTGTATGTCGCCAGCATGGTTGAGGAGCCGGTTACCGATCACCGGACCAGAGGTGGGCGACATGCAGGCGAATGAGAGACCAGTGGTGCGGCGTTGGACTCGGCATCCAGCAAGCGTTGGCAGGGCGCGTACCGAGCTCAGGGAAACCCTGGCCAATTGGTGCCTGAACGCAGTCGAGGACGTGGCACTAGTGGTGCTGTCCGAGCTGATCACCAATGCGGTTCGGCATGCACGCGTTTCCCCTGGGCGCGAGATCGAGACGCGCTATGTGCGTGAAACGGACGGCGTCCGCATCGAGGTTCACGACGCTGCTGATGAACGCCCGGCAACTCGCGCGCCCGGCGAATCCGGCGGCTGGGGCCTTGGCCTCGTCGACGAGCTGTCCGACCGGTGGGGCGTCGACGATCGGGCTGGGGTCGGCAAGTCGGTCTGGGCCGTGATGACGGTCTCCGAGGGAGGTGAGGCGTGATGGCTCGTGTGATGGCGCTGCGGGTGCAGCGTGGGGACTGGGTGAGCGCTCACGGGCGGTGGCGTGAGGTCAAGGCGGTCCGCTCCGACCGGTTCTCCTCAGGAGGTCTGCAGGTTGTCCTGATCTTCAAGACGGGTGCTGCGCTACGGGTGAATGCGGCCGAATTGCTGACGGTGGATCGCGGTGGCCGCGTCTCCCTCAGCGAATCAAGAGGAGGGCGGCGCTGATGGCGGCGCGTGCGGTGTTCCGGTTCGTGGACTGGGTGTTGCAGGTCGATGCCTCAGGCAGCGGACCGATCTACGAGGCGGAGTGCACGACGTGTGGCGAGTCATCGGGAGCTGCTGACAGCAAGGAGGCTCCAGAGGTGTGGTGTCTGCGGCACGCGGGCCGGTCTGGCCATACGGGGTTCCGGGCACTGACGACCTCGTTCTTCCGGGCCTCGTGTGCCGAAAACGGCGATGCACGCTGATGAGGCAGCGATTATTCGCCTTCGGAATCGTCGTCTTCTGGATCGCGGTGTATCTGCCGTTGGCAGTAGTCAGTGATCCCGGTTCACGGATCCTCTAACTTCCGGTCCTCGTAAGCCCGTTGTGGGCCGGACCGCCCCATCGCCTGGACAGCATGCGGGGCGGTCCGGTTTGGGATGCAGATGCAACCCGGTGCCGATGGTACCGGGGTCGTCGTCGTGCCCACGCTCGATGCCTCCCGATGCTCGGAGTCAAGCCAACGTGCGTGGAAGGGATTTGAGGCAGATGCACGACCCAGAAGACGCTGGATTCGAGAACGAGCCGTTCGACCCTGACGACGTGCTGTGGGTGCGCGGGGTGGACTACCTGGCGGGCTGGCGGTACGCGACGGATGCCGGTAGCGCGCTGGTGGGTGCGTTGGCTGCGGCCGGTGTCGACACGACCGGGCTCATGTGGCAGGCAAGTACGGCTGCGGACGGGGGCGGGAGGCTGCGTGTGGTGCTGCCGGCCGCTGCGGCTCATGACGTGGCAGCACTGGTACGGGCGGTTGCTCGGTTGGGCAAGGCGGGCTGAGGCGGCTCGCTTCCTTCGACACCGCTCACCGCTTGCGCAGCGGAGACATCCTCGGCGCAGTCCTGGCCGTAGACATGGCGCATGCTGCCGCTTGTCACGACTGACGTGCGCACGCTTTCCAAGTCTGTTGGTGATCGAGCGGGCCCCATGCGGGGGCGTTCACCTGGGTTCATGAGCGGTTGGCCCGTGCGGCGAGCTGACTTGCGGTCCCGTCTGAACGGCCATGAACGGGGCTGAATGAGACGGAAACTGAGACGGAGTCCTACGGACGGGAGGTGTGTCAGACCTGTGGTGCATGCTCCCGAACATGGGATACGAGCTTCACATGACACGAGCCTCGCACTGGTTGGACAGCGATGAATGCCCCATCACGCTTCACGAGTGGATCGAGTTCGCACACGCCAGTGCCGCACTCCGCGAAGACGGCTACCTCGATCTGCGCAGCGTGGGCCGGCAGCCGATGTTCACCTGGAGCTCGGGTGGCGCCGCGGTTGGGCTCCACTGGTTCGAGGGGCGAGTGACCTTGTCTGGGGCCCACGCGCACCTTGTGGACCTGGTCGGCCTAGCTGACCTTGCTGCGGAACTGTCGGCGAACTGATCGGTGACGATGGGGAGCAGTACCAGAACTCCGGTCGCCATGGCGGCGGTAAGTGCTGAGCTTGGGAATCACCTGCCGCTTCCAGCGGAGATACTCGCTGACCTGTGGAAACGATACGAATCGGGGTGTGCTCCAGCCTCTCCTTGGTCCTTCACGATGCCCGGCCCACACGCTTTCATGGCCTGCGGTTGCTGGGGTCGCCGCTGCGTCGGGACCCACCTGAACGACGGGCTTCGGTAAGACGCGTGGGCAAGCTCGACAGGCTGTCGTCGATGGCACTGCCCGGAACGCTATCCGACAGTGATCGGCGCACTATCTAGCCGGGCGAGTTCCGTGTCGTTGGGTGCGTACAAGATGAAACGGACTATGTAACTACCAGGCGTGCTGATATTGATGTAGCTGTCAATTGCGCCTTCATCTTGGTCCGTGTCGGGCCGGTAATATCCGACGTAAAATGGCTCCCCTTGACTGTTGGTTGCCGGATTAGTAATAACCGCATAACTGTCGCACTCTTGACCGTCGTATCCTTTTATTGAAGCCTTAACGTTGAATGTGCAGCACGGACGTCCCTTGCTTAGCGTGACGGATTCGATCGACCCTCCCGTGGCGGGGGGATCTCTAAATGGACTATCGTCCGATGTGGCCAGCCAGACAACTAGGGCAACAATCACTGGCGCATCTATCAGACTAAAAATCGTAGCCAACCTATTCGATCCGTTGGGCTTCCCGCCGTTCGAACCTTCTCCCGTTGGGCTTCCTGAAGAGCTTCCTGCCACGCTGGCCCACCTCCGCATTCGGGGTCTATTTCCAGATGGAATTAGTGTGAAGTAGATGCGGCCGTAAGGTGGCTGGGGAACCAGAGATCGCTTCCATTCCCTGCGCATTTCATAGATGCCAGGTAACCAGCGAGGAGACACCGCGGACTTGAGTGTTTGGTAGCGGTGTTAGCGCCATCCTGCCTGGCGTCAGGGGAAACGCAAGTCTCCGTCGGCGGTACGCAGCGGCAGAAGGAATGCCCGCCGCCGTCGATGATGCGGCGCAACGGAATAGATTCCGACGTCTCATGGTGCCGTGCGCTAAAGATGATTCGCGCGAGAAAATCAATCCCGTCCTTCCCGGTGGCGTCGCTCGCCGCACTTCGGTCAAATTGAATAACTTATGGTCTCGATCAAATCGGTAAATGGGTGCTGCTATCTACATAAACACGGTGATCCCAAAATGGAGGCGGTGCACGCTGAGGGGCCGCCTTGTTACTCCCAACGGGTGGCTCGCCCCCGAGGTGATTGGGCCGAGTGCGTGGGTGCGGAGGTGAGCGCTTCAGCTGGTTGTGACCGCTCTTCCGTGTCGGCTAAAGGCTGGAGGAGGAAGGGGCTCTGAGCACGGCGAATGAGGCGCGGCCGCACATCTGGCGCTTGATCGTTCTGATCCCGGGCCTGGTGGCCCAAAAGTACGGGGCCGAGCATTCCAACGACGTGTTGTGATGGGCTCGACTGATTTTTCAGCGTGTTAGGACGCGGAAAGGCAGGTTCAGCGGCCGCCGAGGGTTCGGTACTTCGTCAGAGCGGTCCCCCTGCTGGCCCACGCGCATCGGACGTTCTTCGTATGGCACGAGTTGGAGCGGTCCCCGATCCTGGCGCTATGTCAGATGCGGTGGAAATTCGCGTGCACGGCGTCAGCGGAACACCGGCGGAGGCTCTGCTCCAGGTCACCGACCTGAGACAGGTCGACGGCGACGACACCGCACGGTTTCTGCGGCGCTCCACGCCGCCGCCCGAACCGCCGGTGAGAGAGGCATTCCACTGGGGGAACATGACGTCGGGGTCAGTGTCCAAGGCACTGTGGCTGCTGCTCGCGCCATTCGGGCTGGTGAATCTTGCTCGCTATACCCTCCCCATGGCCGTCAGAAAGGACCCGGGAGAAGAGGCTAAGGAACGAAGGCGCTGGGCGCGGGTGACGGCCGACGTGGCGCTGCGGCTGCTCGGACTCGCGCTGACACTGATGCTTACGGCGGCGGTCGCGTTCGTCGCGCTCGATCTCGTCGCCTGGCAGTGCGGCAACAGCACGCGATGCATCGCCGACAACGGCTGGCTGCCACTCTCGGACAAGCAGCCCACGAGTTGGGCGCTTCGGCTGCTGCTTGCGGTCGCCGCGCCGGTCGCACTGATTGCGCTAATGGTCCAGTTCGGCCGCCAGGTCTACCTGTACCCGCCGACCCAGGTGCCGCCGACGGAGGATCAGCCAGCCGATTCAGTGCAACGGCCTGAGGAGTGGCGCGACGGTGTGGGAGGCCTCGCCCACAAGGAGTTTTGGGCCACCTCTCCGCGTGCCCCCATGCTGCGGCTCTTTCACACGACAGGATCGGTTGCCCTGCTCGCGATCCTCGTCGCCTATGCGTTGGTCGAGCCGGTTGCCGGGCTATGCGGCGGCGACAGTTGGGCAGACGAGGCGCTCTACGCTGTGTTCGGCGCCGCCGCGCTGATCGGACTGCTCTGTGTTGCCTTAACGGCAGCGGGGTACCACCCCAAGGGCGATGAGCTCAAGTTCGATCCCACGGGCAAGGACGCCATTCAGGTCCCGCGCACATGCCGAGTGCTTCGCTGGATCGCGTGGGGCGTGTTGCTCGCTGGGATTGTTATTGCCGTCTTCTTCGGCCCGCATTACTCCTCCCAGGCCACCGGCGATGAACCTGTAAATCTGAACGGCTTTGAGTGGGTCTTCAACGTCTTGTATGCAGCCACCGCGGTGCTACTGATTCTGCTGCTGGTGATGACGCTGGTGCTGCGCCCCGTGCTGCGGGCCGACGGTCTGCCGAAGCCGTTCCGGCCGATGTGGGGCGGTATGGCATGCCCCGCACTCGCGAGTTTCGCGGTCCTTCTGGCTACCGGATTCACCGCCGGGTTCGCTATCCAGACGGCTCGGCTGCTGGGCCATCTCGTTCAGCCGAAGGAGGATCCACCGAAAGACAAGTTCTTGCTCGTCCTTCCCGACGTTTTCCATGTCACCGCGCTCCTATGGGCGGGCCTGGTGGTGGTCGCCGTGCTGTGCGGGTTCTACCTGGCCTTCCGGTATGTCGTCCACGGGCTAGGCCGCTCACTCAAAATCAGGGTCCGGACGGACTACCTAGACGTCCCCGCACAAGATCTCCCCGAACGCACCGTGTCGAGGATCGCTAAATCCTGGCGCCGGGCTTCCCTGAAGTACCGGCTGCCCGCCGTCCTGGGGTGCTTGTCCCTCCTCGGCTTCATCTTTTCGCTGGGCCAGGGATCCCTCGCCGGGAACGCGCTGCTGCCGGGGCAGGACGAGGGATTCGAGCGAGTCCAGGATGCGTTCTACGACCGCGTCTGGCTCGGCGTGAAGTTCTTTGGGCTGGCCGATGACGTTGGGGTTTGGGCACTGACCGGGCTGGCGGCCGGCCTCGTGTTCGTTGGCATGAGAGCCTTCCGCAGTCCTCAGTGGCGGCGCACAGTCGGCGTGGTGTGGGACCTGCTGGCATTCTGGCCGCGTCTGGCACACCCGATCGTGCCACCCCCGTACGGCGGTCGATCGGTATTGGCGCTGACCAAGCGGGTCCAGGACAAGACCGCCGACGGCGGGAAGGTCGTGCTGTCCGGACACAGCCAGGGCAGCGTCATCTGCGTGGCCGCCGTACTCCAAGTCGCCGCCGCAACGCCTGAGCAAGCAGGGGAACCGAGAAGGTCCAACAAGCCGACGCAAATCTCCAGAGTCGCTCTGCTGACGCATGGTTCGCAGTTGATGTGGGCCTACGCTCGCCTGTTCCCCGCGTACTTGGGACAGCCGCTGCTGCGAGACATGTACAACACACACCTGAACCGGCGCTGGCTCAATCTGCACCGCTGGTCCGACTACATCGGTGGCCCCGTCCTTGCTTACCCCGCCGCGGGACGTGTGCGCCCCGAACTGGACGAGGGGTGGACCGACATCGATGGGATTCCTCATACGCCCGACCCGGGTTGCACCGGGCAGGGCGCTGATGTTTGGTACCGCGCCGTGGGTCCGGAGATCCAGTTGCGCGACCCGCACCGGATCGTCGCCGTCGACGGCAGACCTGTGGCACCGCTGCTGGCACACAGCTCCTACTACGCCGATCCAGCCTATGACGCGGCCGTGCAGGAGCTGGTTCGTCAGATTGGTCAAAGCGAGTCTGCTCGGCCTAGCGCAGCATTCACGCGTCACGTGGGCAGACTTCGAACGTGGCTCCGTCGACTGCGATGGTGGTCCGGCAGCTGACGACGAAGAGTTCGCTCGTCTCGGTGTCCGTTCGGGGTGATCTCCAGCCGTATGGTGAGGAGTCGCAGTTGCCGGTTGGCCGACAAGGCCTAATAACGAGCCGCAGGCGAGGGCCCGGCGGGAGCAAGTGCGTTTGCTCGCTGCTGAGTTGACCGATGCGGCCGGAGGAACAGGCCGAGCTGCGTTGCAAGGACGTAGACCTGGATGCGATGACCGTTCGCATACGCAGGGCCGCGCCCGAGCTGACGACCGGCCGTCGCGCGCCTGGCGACACCAAGTCGGAAGCAGGCAAGCGGCTCGTTGTCCTGCCGGCCTCTCTCCGCACGGACCTTTGGCGGCATCTCGACTGGTACGCCAAGAAGGGGTCGGACGGACTGCAGTTCGTGGGGGAGAAGGGTAAGCCGCCGCTGGCCTGGGGCTTCTCCGTGGAGCGGGTGACGGGAATCGAACCCGCGCTCTGAGCTTGGGAATCGCCGCGCTTCGGCGGCCCGATCTGCCTCCTGACCAGGTGCAACGGGTGCTGGACTGAAGCCCGAAGGCCTGGTCCAGCATCCGCTGTTGACCGTGGTTCCCCGTCTCGTCGGGCACGGATCGGGCACGGCCGATAGCTTCCCTGTGCAGGAGCAAGGTTCACGCGTCTCCTGAGCCGCCTCGAATAGGAGCACGTGCCGCTACTCCATGTGACGAACCCTTGCCGGATCGTGTCGTATCGGAGGATCATGCTCCGGGACACCTATGCACCTAGGGGGGTACATGGTTCCGGAGTGGGGCGATCGCGGCTTTCTGCCGCCAGGTAGGTACAGACTGGACCCTGACGGTGCCGAGCGACTGCTTGTTACAGACGAGCGGTTCAGCGGTTCGGAAACGCGCGAGCAACTCTGGGCCGGGTTGGAGACCTACCTCAGTCGCTTCTTTGAACTTGAGGAACGTCACGGGGGCGTCATCGGTGATCAGGCACTCGTCCATGCCGTTTGGCTGGGTGGCAGCTACGTCAGCACAAAACTGAACCCTCAGAACGTCGATCTCACGGTGCTGATCGACGAGGGGGCCGTTGCTTCCATGAAGGGGTTGGCCGGCACCCGGTGGCTGAGTTCGGCCTTCAACCGCAACGCAAGGCTCGCCGAGCTTGGAGTGTCTCCGCTACGGGTTGGGTATCGACCTGTCGTCTCTGTCTTCCGTGCCGAGCTGCTAGAGCCGGACGATCAGGCGTACCTTCGGGAGCGAGGAGCGTGGGACGACTGGTGGCAGCGTTGTCGGCCCGATGGGGTAGACAAGACAGAGCCAACGCTTGAGACAGTGGCGCCACGGCGAGGCTACGTGGAGGTGACGCTATGAGCACGAGCTGGAGGCAGCGTGCCCTTGAGCGGAACCGGCAGGCCAACCGCCATTTCTTCGCTGACCTGGATGACGACCACCAGGACAGCGACAGTTATGACGAGGAACTACGGCGCTTCTGGCTTGAGGCCGCGCGACACTATGACCCGACCGCAAGCCTGGACGAGGAGCTGACCGTTCGTCTCAAGGGAGATGCGGCAGATAGGGGTGCACTAGATTTTAGAATTGGGGATGCACTCCTGAAACCGCTGAGGGATGGTGTCAGTGCTGCGGCTCGAAAGGATATTGAGCTGGAACTGACGGGTCTTTCTCAGGGGAGTACCGTGCTGCATGTCCGTCCACGGGTGCCAGATATCGTCGAAATGGATGGACAGGGAGAGTTTTCGCATGTCGACGCGTCAGTCGCCGACCCTGCCATACGAGATCTGCTGAAGCTCGTAGACGCAGCCGAGAATGAACGTGACGTTCGGCAGTGGGAACGCATGGTGCCAGGTCTTGACGGTGTAGTGGAAGCCCTGGATAAATTCGACCTGTCTATGGAAGTGCGCTGGCGGAGCCTAGACGGAGCAGTGCGCTCCTCGTCTCTTTCCGGTCGAGGGAAGGGCTACGTGCGTAGCCTGCGAAACCTTGAGATGCACAAATCCAGGACTGTAGTTACGGGGCGCATCACGGAACTCCGCGAGTCGGGTTTGGTCAAGGTTAAAACCGGCGTGAGTCGCAGGTCGACGGCTTATGAGGTGCGCGTAGAACCCGAAAGCTTGATTGGCATGCACTTGGAATTGGGCATGACGGTCTCCTTCGTGGTGCAGGTCGTCAAGAAGAAAGACAAGATCGGGCGCGAGCGGTCGACCGAGTACCTCTTTCTGAGGATGGGCGAGGGGCAGGCAAGCTTCACCGAGGAGTAGGCGGTGGAGTCTCAATGGGCGAGTCAACCCCCTCGGCGATCTTGAAAACCGTCGTGGCAGCGATGTCACCGTGGGTTCAAATCCCACACCCACCGCAGGTGAACGGCCCCTGACCAGGGAAAATGGTCAGGGGCGGTGCCATATCCAAAGCGCTGTTAGTCCCTGTGATTCCCCGTGGCTTCCCGTTGCATCGGGCACGCCAGGGGCACGAACCTTCTGCCGGGGGGCATGGTGTCGGACGCAACGGACTGGCTTAGCGCGACTGGCGGCATCGTCGGTGCGATTGGCGGTCCTGCGGGAATCTGGGCCGCGTGGAATCAGCACAGGATCGAGAAGCGCCGCCGTTCCGCCCCGCCGGCAGAAGTTACCGACTGCCTCCTCAAGGTGATCCACACTGCCTCCCAAGCCACCTTTGCGTACAGGGACCGAGCATGGTTCGACGCTGCTGGCGGCGAGCAGGCCAACCGTCGGCTCAGCGAGTTGGAACCCGCAGTGCGCGATGAGCGGCTTGCCGCACACCTATCTTCCGTGGGCAGTTATTACCTGCTCATGGCTCGCCAGGTGACTCGTACGGATATGGACGCCACTGAGGTGGCTGAGACGGTCCAGGACCAGCGCGAGATGGCTCGTATGCTCAAACAGCGCGCTGAAGAAGCTCTCGCGGACGTCAAGCGCTTGTCCTAGCGGGTGGCTCAACGTCGACAACCACCGCAACGGGCAGAGGTCGGTGGAGTCTTAATGGGCGAGTCAAGCGCCGCTGGGTGCGATCAGTAGCCGAAGAAGTGACACGCCGGGTTCCCGACCTGCGGCCACGTTATTAATCAACGCTGTGACCTGCTGCTGAGTTGTCGGCAGTTGTCAGCGTTGGTCATCGTTGAGCGCCCTTCCACGGCCCCGAGACGGCCCCGTGGAGGGCGCTCCGTGATGTGAGCTGGTCCGGAGCGGTCATATGGGTCGATGGCTTCGGCCGTCGGTGGTGCTCGCGCGATGACGAGTCCTCCTAATGGGCTTCTTGGTGTGCGCGTCCAACCACTAACTCGCAGAGTTGGGGTCCAACGGCAGGATTTCCAGAGGAGCCACCCATGCCCATGGAGCAGCTGAAAATACGCGTCGTTCTGCAAGACGCCGCCCCATACACGAAACACCTAGATGCATGGGAAAGCCTGAGCAGTGCACTTGCCGATCGCGAGGATCTGCGAGACAGCGTTCGTAGAGTTGATTACAACGATGGAGTGCTCCGGGGCGCCCTGCCGGAGGCCCTTGCGATCATCCTCGGACCTGGGGTACTGACAGCGGCAAGCACCGTCATAATCTCCTGGCTTCGCCATCAAACCAGCGATATCAAGCTGCATGTCACTGGTCGAAGAGGTCAGGAGGTCACCTTGGAGGGCGCCCGGGTTCGCGAGGCCGACAGAGCCCAACTTCAAGCGCTCGCGAGCGAGCTCATCACACAGCTCGGTGAAGATCCAAGTGATCGGCCGACGCCGCCAACTTAAATGGTGAGCGCAAACGGGTGAGAACATCGACCAAGGGCGGTGGAGCGGGTTTGGCCGGTGTCCTGCCCGGTTTGGGGTCGAGCATGATCAGGGGGCCGTACGCTGGCCGGCAACTCGGGCAGGCTGTGATCCTGCCCGGAATTTGAACGAGTGGCCCCCTGGTCTTGCTCGACGCGGGACCCGAACCGGGGAGGTGGCTAAAGCCGTGGAGCCGACCGCCCCAGCCACAGCGGGTTTCTCCCCACCATGGTGCTCGCTCTAGCCGCGCGACCGGCGTAGCCGGGGACGGAGCGGGGCGGAGACAGGAGCGTCGTCCCCGGCGGTGAGCCGGGGAGCGCGCGGCGAGCGGAGCGAGCCGCCTTGAGTAAGTGAAGAAGGTTTGGACCGATCCGGCGTTGTCAGGTGCGGACGGCGCGGAGTGTGCGGGGGCTGTCGGCGGTAATGCGGTAGGTGAGTTGGGCCTGGTTGCCGCTGGTGCGGAGTTCTTCGAGGATCAGGGGTCGAAGGTCGGTGCCGTGGGTGACGCGCATGGCGTGGATGACCGGTGTGGCGTCGGGGAGTTCCAGGGCGCTGCGTTCGTCGGCCTGGGGCATGCGGGCACGCACTGTCTCGGACCAGGTGAGTTTGTGTCCGGCGGCCGTGAGGGTCGCGTAGATCTCCTCCACCGGAGCGTCGGGGGCCTCGGCGAGCTGCGGCACGTCGTCGGCGGTGGTGAAGGGGATCAGCACGCGGTGCAGTGCGCGGGCTTTGCTGGCCGGGTCGATCAGTACGCGGTCGACGCCGAAGAGGGCTTCTCCTTCGGTGAGTTCGAGCAGCGGGCCGGTTGTTTCGGTGGTCACGGTCCGGTAGAGGGTCGGCTCGTGTGCCTGCTCCCACGGGGCGTGGTCGGCCGCATAGGTCTTGCCGGTGCGGGTGATCGTGCGCTCGATGGTGAGCGGCGGCGTCGGCGCGCCCTTCACGAAGCTGCCCTTGCCGTGGCGCACCTCAATGAGTCCTTCGGACCGCAGTGCCGCGATGGCGTTGCGCACGGTAGGGCGGCTGACTTCGTAGCGGTCGATGAGCTGGGCTTCGGAGGGGAGCGGGCTGCCGGGTGGGAATTCGCCGTCCGCGATGCCTTGCCGGATGGCGGCGGCGACCTGCTGGTACAGCGGTCCGGGGCGCTCGATGCCTGCCATGTGTGTGGCCTCCGCTCGTGGACGCGGGATGAGTGGGGCGGCTGGCGCCCGTCGTATTACGTCACTCGTCAGCATAAGTGCTTGCGTTCTCACGTCAAGCCATGCATGGTTGGCACTCGTCAGTACGAGTGACGTCAGGTCAACTCTGGCGTCTGGATGGCCAAGGGAGGCCAACTACCCATGCAGTCCATACCTGTGGACACATCCCGGCTCGGCGTACTGCGGTGCGCTGTCGGGCCGGAAGCGAAGGTCAGCAACTTCGAGACGAAGGAGGTGAAGAAGGACCGGGACGGCAACACGATCTACACCGTGGCCGTCACGGTCCGGCAGGACGGCCGCCGCGTATCGGTGATCGAAATCTCGGTGACCGGGGAGCCGAAGGGCATCACGGAGGGCACGGAAGTAAGGGTCACTGGGCTGGAGGCGTTCGCCTGGGCCATGGGCGACCGGCACGGCATCAGCTTCCGCGCCGCTGCCATCACGCCCGTACCGGCTGGCGGCGGGTCGGGAACTGCTGCTGCCAGTAAGGCGGGTGGCCTGTGATGGGACCGATCCTGCTCGCATTCGCGCTCGCGGCCCTGGCATGGTTACTGGTCGCCGGCTCGGCGCTGCGGGAGCGGCATCCGGTGTGGTTCTGGTACCTGACGGGATACCCGGTCGCCGTGGTGCGGGTGCTGTTCACCTGGCGCAAGGTCGCGCAGTTCAACGGCCTCGCCCTCGCCCGCAAGCCTTCCCGGCGGGTGCTGGGGGATCTGGAGGTACGGGGCGAGCCGCTGCGCCCGATTGCCCCGCGCATCTCCTTCCCGCGCGCCACACAGACCGGCCTGTCCCTGGTGGTGCGGCTGCATCCGGGTCAGACGCCGGGGCCGTTCATCGCAGCAGCGGACGCGCTCATGCACGCCTGGCGTATGCACGGGGTGCGGGTGACCTCGCCTGTGAGGGGAACTGTGCTGATCACGGCGACTGCTCGGGATCCGCTGGAGCGGCCCGGCCTCGCGTCCGCTCCTGCTGAACTGCTCTGTGCGCTGATCGGGGCGCTGGAGTCGGGCGGGGCGTGGGTGATGGACCTGCGGCAGGTTCCGCACTGGCTGATCACCGGTGCGACTCAGTCGGGCAAGTCGACCCTGCTGGCTCGGCTGGTGTGCCAACTCGCCCCGCAGCCGGTGGCGCTGGTCGGTATCGACTGCAAGGGCGGCATGGAACTCGGTCTGTTCGGCGAGCGCCTGACCGTGCTCACCACCAGCCGGCGTGAGGCGGTTGCCGTGCTCGGTGCGCTCGTGGTCGAGATACAGGACCGTATGCGGATCTGCCGTGCGGCTGGGGCCCGCTCCATCTGGGAACTGCCCCACAGTGTGCGTCCGGTGCCGGTCGTGGTCATTGTCGATGAGCTGGCGGAGCTCTACCTGACGGACGGCACCCGGGAGGGTAAGGCAGAGGCGGAGCAGTGCTCCACCTACCTCCTGCGGCTCGGGCAGCTCGGCGCGGCGCTCGGCGTGCATCTCGTGGTCGCCGGGCAGCGCGTCGGCTCCGACCTCGGGCCGGGAGTGACCGCGCTACGTGCTCAGCTCGGCGGCCGGATCTGCCACCGCGTCAACGATCCCGGCACCGCGGAGATGACCCTGGGCGACCTGAACAAGGACGCCGTGGCCGTCGCGCAGTCCATCACCCCGAACGAGAAGGGTGTGGCCGTGTGCACCGGGACGGAAGGGGGTTGGGACCGGGCCCGCTCTCACCTGACCACGATCGAGGAGGCCCGCAAGACCGCCTCGGCCTTTGCCGGAATGACGCCCGAACTACCGGGCCTGGACCGTGCGTTGAAGGTCTCGGGTGGAGGTGAGCAGGCGTGAGTGAGGCAGCTTCGATTCCCTTCGCGGTCATCTTCGGGATCACCACCGTCCTGCTGGTCCGCTCCCGCGATGTGAAGGCGTGGGAGGCCGTCATGGTCGGCCTGTTCGGTCTCTACCTCGGACAGACCCCGGTCATCTTCACCGTGGATGGCCTCGTGACCTGGATCCTCTCCGGCTTCACCCACACCTGACAGGGAGCCGTATGCCGATGCGCCGCGTGCGCTGCCCCGTCTGCAAGGGCGAGCGCTACCGCAGGACCCGCACCGGACACCGGCGGCGCTGCCGTTGCTGCCGGGGCACCGGAACCATCCGCTGACCGATCAGCCAACTCACCGACATACAGGGAGTGATCGACATGGACGCAACCCACCCACCATCCGTCCGCGCCGCTTCGGCGGCCCACCCAGGGAGGTCCCCACCATCACCGCCGAGATCACCTCGGCTGACAGACGCGCCGTGCTCGACCGCGCGGCGCGTCTGCGTCAGCTCACCGACGTCGACCGAGACGCCATCCGCCTCGCCCAAGACCCGCAGTTCGCCCGCTGGCTGGAACAGATCACCGCAACCGGCGGCTGCGCTCACCCGATCCACCTCACCGGGGCAACCACCGTCCGCGACACCTACAGCGGCGAGATCCTGCACCACTACGACACGACTGGGGAACCGGGCGAACGCCTCCTGGTCCGGTGCCGTAACCGGCGTGGCACCGTATGCCCGCCCTGCTCCCGCCTCCATGCCGGAGACACCTTCCACCTGGTGCGCGCCGGACTCGTCGGCGGCAAGACAGTGCCCGACGATGTACGCGCCCATCCCCGGCTCTTCGTCACCCTCACCGCCCCCGGCTTCGGCCCCGTCCACCACACCACCCCCGGCACGGAGCGCTGCCGCCCCCGCCGCAATGCCGGGCACTGCGAACACGGACGGCCTACCGGCTGCGCTGCCCGACATGCTGATACCGATCCGCTCGTCGGTCAGCCGCTTTGCCCCGACTGCTACGACTACCCGGGCCACGTCCTGTGGCACGCCCACACAGGCGAACTGTGGGCACGCTTCGCCCGCAGTGTGCGCCGGGCGCTGGCCTCGACTGCCGGGATCGTCCAGACGCGGTTCCCCGAGCATGCCCGGCTCTCCTTCGCGAAGGTCGCCGAGTACCAACGCCGTGCGGCCATCCACGTGCACGCCGTCGTGCGGCTGGATGGGCCCGCCGGCCCCAACACCCCGCCCCCGCCCTGGGCAACTACCGACGCGCTCACTGCTGCCGTACACACCGCCGCTCAGGGCGTCGAGCTCCGCAGTCCCCATAGCGCGGCCATCGGCGAACATGCCTTGCGCTGGGGAGCGCAGCTCGACGCCCGACCACTGCGCGCCTTCGGCGAAGGCGAAGGGCTGGCGGATGACGCCGTCGCCGCGTACGTGGCCAAGTACGTCACCAAAGGAGCGGCCGACACAGCCGCCGGCACCGACTACCGGCTCACCTCCGCCGACGACATCGAGACCGCTCCGGTCTCCCCGCACCTGCGGTCTCTGATGCGTGCCTGCTGGCGTCTTGGCGGACTGCCGGAGTTCGAACACCTGCGGCTACGTGCCTGGGCTCACAGCCTCGGCTACCGCGGCCACATCCTCACCAAATCCCGCGCCTACTCCACCACCTACGCCACCTTGCGCGCCGAACGCGCAGAGCACCAGGGGCACCACCAATCGCTGGACGTTCTCGGCACTGCAACGGACGCCCACTGGCGCTACATCGGCTCCGGCCACACCTCGGGTGCCGCCCTCATTGCGGCCGGGATCGCTCAAGACCAGGCGGCCAATCGGGAGGCTGCACGCGAGGCGACGTCACAACCCGCCGGGGGCGCTATTGGTGCCGGATGAGCTGAGAAGGAGAGTTGCCGCGTCCCGTGCCCGTCAGGGTCTGCCGCCTGTGATTGAAGACCTGGCCGTCATCGAACGCGTGGCTCGGGTCTTCAATCTCATCGCCCCGACGGAGCAACCCGCTCTCGGCCACGGGGTCACGCGATCCAGTCGAATACGAACCGGTCCGGATCCCATCGCTTACGCGGATTCGCCGGGCGTACCTCGATCGACCGCACACAAGCCGTAATGATCGCTCGTCGCTGGGAGTTGTTCATGTGCTTCCAACGCGCCTGCATGTCCTCGAAGGCGCCGACGAACCCCATAAGTACGGCGGCACGGGACACCTTCGCGAGCTTCCCCCGATTGCGCTCCAATCGTTCCTCGATCGGGAGGCGCGCAATCATCCACTCCTTGCGGCTGATGCGTCGCTCGCCCATGTCCCTGGCCAGCTCTTCTAGTTCTTCCTCATCGGTCCGGATCTCGTCGTACAGCTCGCGGCCGCCGTCGTCCTGACTGCGCAGCCGCTCTACAAACGCAGGCGACTCCAGCGCCGCCAGCACCATGTCCCGAACATGCTCATCAGTTCGCTCTGCATTGGTCGCGGTGCCCGCGCACGCGTCCGTGCCTGGAGTGTTGGGGCACACATAACGCGGAACCCCGCTCCGTGGACGGCCGTTCATCCGCCACCCGCAAGCCTTGCCGTCCGCCTTCGGCTTCCCGCATCGCAGCACACCGGAGAGCAGATAGCTACGCCGTGTCGTCCCCTCCACCCTCTCCCGGCGGGTGGAGTCGGCCAGGATCCTTCGCACCCGGTCCGAGTCCTCATGGCTCACAATCGCGGGCCACACGGCGTCCGCCACGATCTCTCCAAGCAGCGGCCTCGTTCCCTCCCACGAGTCGCGCGGCGTGTGCTCACGACGGCCGCTGATCCGGGCAGAGGCCAACAGGCGGCGCAAGCCATGTGCCTTCCACGGCTTGCCCGCGGGACTGACGATGCCGCGTGTATGCCAGTCACGGCTGATGCTGGCCAGACTCTCGTTCGCGAGCACGCGCCGGACACCCTCCCGGATCACTTTGGCTTCGCTCTCGCGGATGGTCAGCCGATCGTCTTCGTAGCCAAAGGGACGCTTCCCGCCCCCGGCTATCCGTCCCGCCTCGGCTGCCTGGCGGCGCTGCCGCGTCTGGCGCTCGGCCTTGTGCTCCGCCTCGTGGCGGGCAGCGGCACCGAGCATCCGAGCGACCATGCGACCGGTCGGCGTTGCGAGATCGATTTCACCGCTCACCGTGGCCAAGTCGATGCCGTGTCGGTCCGCGAGGTCGATGACGTCTTCCAACTCACGTGGGGAGCGTGTCAGCCTGTCCACATGCCACACGGTGATCGCGTCGATCTCGCCTCGGCGCACCTCCGCCAACAGCTCCTGCCAGGCAGGGCGGGGGGCTCCCGAGTAGGCGCTCACGTCGTTGTCCGTGTGGATGGAGACGACATCCCAGCCCATGCGGACGCACAGCGCCCGACAGTCCTCTTCCTGACGGGCAACTCCGAGTCCGGCCCCGCCTCGGTCCTGGCTGATCCGGCAGTAGATCGCTGCCTGCTTCGTGGTCGCCATGGGTCACATAGATACACTCTCGTAGGGACCGGCGTCAGCTGCCCGATCGGTGTCGCGAAGGCGGAGGGGTGAGCGCTGGCGTCACCCCCGAACTGCTGGCGGGGCTGTGGCAGGAACGGCGGCCGTCGGGTCCGCCCATCGCCCACACGTTCCGCAGTAGGTACTGCGACCGGTGGGTGCGCTTCCACAGCCTCCCCGAATCGAAGCGCTACCCGGAGTCCGAGGACGAGTACGCGATCCTGCTGGACCGGTACAACACGATTCTCGACGAACTGTTCGCGGGCACAGATGTGTTCGTGGTGACCATGGACTGGTCGCACACGCCGACCGGGCCCGCCGGCCACCCGACCCACGAGATACGACAGAAACTGCATGCCCACGGCATCCTCTGGTGGACCGAGTCGGAGCAGGACGATCCCGACCCGGAGTTCCCCGCCTACACACGCCTGTACGCAACCCGACGCCCGTGGGAACGCGGCTGCGTCGATGAACTGCTACGCGCCGTCGCGGACGAGGCGGTCGTCGAAGCGTTCTTCACGGATACGGAACTTCGACGCATCCACCACCCCTACGACGGCGGCGCAGACGTCGTCCTCACGACAACCGCAGAACGAGACCGGCTGCGCGGCCGACACACCGCCTGGCTCCCCAGCAACACAGCGGGGCTCTGACACCCGCAGCAGGAAGGCCGACGCCACGACAGCGCATCCGGCAAGGTGGGCGGTCCGCAGGCTCGGACAGGTCATGACGTGGGTTCCCAGTACTTGAGATCTCGAACGCCGGGACCGACCAGGGCCGCTCAACGCACCGGGAAGCCGCAGGAGTAGCCCTGCTCCTTGAGCCAGGGGAGGATCCGGCGCAGGGCCTCGACGGTCTGGGAACGGTCGCCGCCCGCGTCGTGGAAGAGGAGCGTCGGCCCATTGGGCAGCTCCCGCTCGACGGTGGCGACGATGGCGTCCGTGCCCGGTCGTTCGAAGTCCTTGGTGTCCACGTTCCAGCCCAGGGGGCGCATCCCCCGGGAAGCGGCGAGCGTACGGCTGTGAGGGGTGAAGGCCCCGCCGGGCGCCCGGTAGTACATCGGCCGTACACCTCCGGACGCCTCGGTGATCATGCGTTCGGCGTCGCGTATCTGCTGCGACTGGTAGGCCTGGGACTTCTTGTCCATGGTGGTGTCGTGCGACACCGAGTGGTTGCACAGCCGGTGCCCGGCCGCGACCACCTTCTTCACGAGGTCCGGGTGGGCCTGCGCCTGCCTCCCCACCATGCAGAACGTGGCCTTCACCCCGTACTCCCGCAGCACGTCCAGCACTTGAGGGGTCCACACAGGGTCGGGGCCGTCGTCGATGGTGATGTTGACGCCGCGCGTCCCCTTGTCCGAGGCGTGCGCGATGGTCACCGCGACCTGCTTGACGTCACTGCCCGGCGTGGCCGACGCGGCCGCCTTTGGCGACGAGTCGCCCACGGCGCTGGCCTGCGCCGTCCACACCGAGGCACCGGTGGCGAGCACCGTCACCCCGAGCGCCGCCCCGACCAGCTTGCCGTACCAGCCCCGCCCACCACCGTGCCGTGCCATATCCGCCCCGCTTTCGCCCAGTCCCTGGCCGATCCCCGGTCACTTTGCGACCACCTGGCAGGACGAAGGGCGGCGGCCACGGGATGCGTCCGTTACCGATCACGGACAATCTCGGGGGAGTTCGCGGACAACTCGGCCGGCAGCGGCCAGACCCGGGCCAGTTGGCCCGTTCTCAGGGCGGCGGCCACGGTGCGGGTGTCGTTCCACTCAGCCTCCCCGGAATCTGGACGGCCGACTGGATGGGCTACCCCGGCCCCATGGACTCGACCGGCGCCTCCTATCAGGAGGACGTCGTGGAGTTCACCGTGCGGGCATGCGCGGCAACGACAGTGCTTGGCCTTCTGCTTCGGGGCTGGGTGACCGCTGCGAGTCAGGCTGCTCTTCTCGGCGGCAACGCACTGTTCCTCGCCTCTCTGCCGACGTACTGGAACCCTTGAGGCAGTGACAAGCGTGCGACGTGCGACGTGCGACCCGCCGGACAGGCCGTAGCTCACGATTCACATCGCGGGGTCCAACAGGTCACATGGCAACGCAAGCTCGCAGAGACCGGTGTTTCCTGCCCGATCGGTGTTGCCCCCGCGGGAGGGTGATCACGTAGAGGCTGGTCAAATCGACGGCTCCCGCGCCCCTCCGCGCCATGGCTGCAACGTCAGACCGGTTACCGCAACCTCACGCCGGGCGCCTACCGGGATGCGAGATGTGCGATTTACACCCTTGACATCTGCGCAATTCCGCCGTCTCGGGCGGCCCGTAGGTTCCGGCCATGGAAAATAACCTCGGGCGAAGACAGCTGCTACGCCTCGCCGGATCAGCCGCAGTCGCCGCCTCGCTCGGCAGTGCTCTCGCCGCCTGCGGAACGAGCAACAGCACTCCCTCGTCATCGAAGCCCGGTCGTAAGGTGAAGCTCGGCTTCATCGCGTTGACCGACTGTGCGCCGCTGGTGATGGCAAAGGAACTCGGGTACTTCGCCGAGCGCGACCTCGACGTTGAATTGATCAAGCAGGCCTCCTGGCCAGCCACTCGGGACAATCTTCTCAACGGGCAGATCGATGCCGCTCATGCCCTGTTCAGCCTTCCGCTCTCCGTTGCGGCGAAGGTTGCGGGCACAGGCTCGACCGACCTCAAGATCGCCATGGTGCTCAACAACAACGGCCAGGCCATCACCCTCAAGAAGGACTTCGCCGACGCCGGGTACGGGAACCTCGGCGCCGCCCGGGAGCTGCTGGAGAAGAAGGCGCCCACGCTGGCCATGACCTTCCCCGGCGGCACGCACGACACATGGCTGCGCTACTGGCTCAAGGCCACCAAGGCGAATCCGTCCAAGGTGAAGATCGTTCCGATCCCGCCGCCCCAGATGGTCGCCAACATGAAGGTCGGCAACATGGACGGCTACTGCGTCGGGGAGCCCTGGAACGCCGTTGCCGTCCAGCAGGACATCGGCTTCACCCACATCACCACCCAGGACATCTGGCAGCACCATCCCGAGAAGGCCCTCGTCGCGGGCGCCAGGTTCGCCACGCAGAAGAAGGACGTCCTGGCCGATGTGATGGGGGCGGTCCTCAAGGCCGCCAAGTGGCTCGACGACCTGGACAACCGCGCAAAGGCGGCGACGACGATCGGTGCCGCGCAGTACGTCAAGGCGCCGCCGAAGGACATCGAGGGCCGGCTGCTGGGCACCTACGAGCTGGGGGCAGACCTCGGCGAGAAGAAGTTCAGCGGCGACCAGATGATGTTCTTCCGCAATGGCGAAACCTCCGCGCCACGGCGCGCGCACGCCATCTGGTTCCTGAGCCAGTACCAGCGATTCGGGCTCCTCAACGAGGCGCCGCCGTACGCCAAGATCGCTGACGAGATCATCCTGCGCGACCTGTACGAGGAGGTCGCAAGCAAGGAGGGCATCGACGTCCCGGGAGACGACATGAGCCCGTTCCGCGTGAAGCTCGACAGCACGATGTTCGACCCCAAGAAGCCAGAGGAGGAGGCGAAGCGGCGATGACGATCTCGCTGATCAAGGCGGACGAGGGGGAGCCGGCGGGGGCGCCCGACCCTCAGCCGGGGCCGCCCGGCGCCTCCGGTCCTCCATCGCCCACCCCCGGCGTCTGGGCCGGCCGGCTCGCCGAACTGGGCCGCGGCCTCGGATGGGCCGTGCTCGGTACCACGGCCGTCCTGCTGCTCTGGCAGCTGGCTGCATCCCGCTCGACCGACGTCCCGGCCCCAATCGACGGGGCCCGGACACTGGTCGACCTGCTGGCCGATCCGTTCTACGACAACGGCCCGAACGACAAGGGGGTCGGGCGGCAACTGGGCACGTCCCTGCAGCGGGTGTTCATCGGCTTCGCACTGGCCGCTGTGGTCGGGGTGTCGGCGGGGATGCTCATCGGCGCGAGCCGCCGGGCCTGGCTGGCGTTCAACCCGGTGGTTCAGGTGCTGCGTCCTGTGTCGCCGCTGGCCTGGTTCCCGATCTGGCTTGCCGTGCTCAAGGATGCCGCCCAGGCCTCGATATTCGTCATCTTCATCACCGCGCTGTGGCCCACGCTGATCAATACCGCAGCCGGCGCAGCGGACATCCCGAAGGATCATCGCAATGTCGCGCGGGTCTTCCGCTTCGGTCGCCTCGCTTACACGAGGCATGTGCTCGTGCCGAACGCACTGCCGTCGATCATCACCGGTCTGCGGCTGTCGATGGGCATCGCGTGGATGGTCATCGTTGCGGTCGAGATGCTCTCCGGAACTTCAGGGATCGGGTTCTTCGTATGGGACTCGTACAACGCCGGGAACCTGAGCTCGGTCGTTGCCGCGATCGTCCTCATCGGTCTTGTCGGTCTGGTCCTTGACGTGATTCTGGTACGGCTCTCGCGCAAGGTGGCCATCGAGGAGGTTCAGTCATGACGGTCGAGATCCGCGGTCTGCACAAGACGTTCCGTCGGAGGGGATCGGCCGCGCAGCACGTGCTCCGGGGGGTCGACCTGACCGTCGAAGAAGGGGAGTTCGTCTCCTTCATCGGCCACTCGGGCTGCGGCAAGTCGACACTGCTCAACATGGTCGGTGGCCTGGTCCGCCCGGACGAGGGTGACATCGTCGTGGACGGTCAGCCGGTTACCGGGCCGGGTCCTGAGCGGGCGATGGTCTTCCAGAACTATTCCCTGCTGCCCCGGTTGAGCCTTCTCGCCAATGTGCGCGAGGCCGTCCGGGCGGCACGCCCGGACTGGTCGAAGGCGAAGGCCGACGGGATGGTCGAGCGGTATCTGACCGCCGTCGGACTGTGGGAGCACCGCGACAAGCGCCCGGGACAGGTGTCGGGCGGCATGGCGCAGCGCGCCGCGGTTGCCAGGGCATTTGCCGTGGGGCCCCGCACGCTGCTTCTGGACGAGCCGTTCGGCGCGCTGGACGCGCTCACCCGCTCGCGTCTGCAGCAGCAGCTCATAGAGCTGTGGGGAAACGAGTCGGAGACCGAGAAAGTGCTCATGGTTACGCACGGGCTCGACGAGGCGATTCTGCTCGCCGACCGGGTCGTGGTCATGTCGAACCCGCCCCACCCATCGGTACGCACGATCATCCCGGTGCCGATCCCGCGTCCTCGGGACCGCACGACCGTCATCAACCACACGGCATACGCCGGGATCCAGGAACAACTGGCCGGTCTGCTGCTCGCCGACGAGGCGGTGGCCGCATAGCCCGGCCGCTCGCGGGATCGATACAAGTCTTGCCGAGCCATCGATAGGTGTGAGGTGGCTGCGGTTGGTGGTCTCAGCTTGCGACGAAACGCCTCCAAACAGGCTGAGACCACCGCCCGCAGCCACCTCCCGCCTGTCGTGGGGCCACCGTCTGCTGTGACGATCTCTGTCAGCGACGGCGACCAGGACGCCGCGGCCCGACTTCCCTCCAGGAGCGTCCTTGTCCGGCCGGGGACGAACTGCTGGCCCACGTGCATCCGTGACCGGGCGAGCCCGCCGAACGAGCAACTGTCGCCCCTGGGTCACATGGCAGCCTAGGATCGGCGGGACGGGTGTCAAGCTAGGTGACCCGTTCGAGACGAACTGGGGGCGTCTTGTCCGACGGGCATCGCGCCGGCTCCGGAGGCTACGGACTAGTAGTCGACGGCG
This sequence comes from Streptomyces sp. NPDC020681, assembly GCF_044334895.1. Taxonomy (NCBI): domain Bacteria; kingdom Bacillati; phylum Actinomycetota; class Actinomycetes; order Kitasatosporales; family Streptomycetaceae; genus Streptomyces; species Streptomyces sp. NPDC020681. The sequence continues at coordinate 205,960 of NZ_JBIRTX010000012.1, forward strand.
CCCCGCCCCGTGCTTCAAGACAGCGGTCGTGGCACCAGGCACCTGTCGCAGTGCTACGGCCGGCTTGAGCGGCACAGCGCGCATGAGCGAGGTTGTTGCAGCTCATGAGGGTGTGGGGGTGGGGGTCGCCCAGGACCTGCTCGCCCTGGGCGAGGGTGGTCTCGTACAGGGGGACGGCGCCCGTAGTTGCTCTCGCATGACGCGTCCCGGATGGCCTGCTTGGACCAGTTCATCGACTCACCCCTCTGGGCCGCGGTAGGTCCCCGGCCGCGCCACTCCGCGTCGGAATATGCCTGATGCATGCGGGTATGCACTGCGGGCATCCAGTGTGGCCCAGAACACAGCGATCATGCTCTGGTCTTGGCGCTACGAGACGTGAGGCGACGAGGCGGTGACCATGTCTGTGACGAGGGCAGAAGGGCCGGGGAGCGGGACTCCTGCCGCGCTGGAAATCGGCACGCCGGCTGTCGACACGAGGCGAAACAAGGTCGGTCGAGTGATGGGCCGTGTCGGGCCGAGGGTCCAACTGCGCCCCTTAGAGGGAGGTCGCGAGGGGGACGTAGAGCCGCAAAAAATGCATGAGGCGAGTGCGGATGAGGCGCTGAGCGCGCGGGTGGCTGAGACCAACAGGCGTAGCCAGAACCGGGGGTTCTGATGGCTCCGCACACGATCATCAAGGCGGCAGAGTGGACGCTGACGGCGGAGTCGGGGGAGGGTGCACCTCAGGCGACCTTCTCGGCGATCTGCCTCAAGTGCGGCGCTGAAGCTGAGCCCGCGGACGGCGAGCGGCTACCGGTGGAGGTGTGGACGCTCAAGCACACGGGGCTGCATCCGACGCATCGCCAGTTCAAGGCGGCGACGGAGTACTTCTGGCGGGTGGACCCGGCGCCCGGCAACCCCTATCTGGCCGCTGAAGGTCAGGGCGTTCAGCCGTGAGACAGCGATCGTTTCCGGCGTACTGATCCACGGTGACTCTGTCCATCCTTTGCGGCGATAGTCGCTAAAGCGGTGGAGTCCTTCCACCGGGGTGGCGTGGCTGGGGCCCGCGAAACCGCTGACCTTCTGGGCGTTTCGAAGAAGGCAGACCTCTGACCTGCCAAGTGCCTACGTTGCGTTCAGCGTTCCACTCTGCGCGAGATCCGGCTTGACCGCTGATTACCGCCCCTTCTGGTGCTGATTTGGGCGGTGTCTGCGAGAAGCGATGAGGCAGACGCCCCTGTCCGCACCCCGGGTCCCATTCTCTACCGTGCGCGTGACCTGTTCAGCGTCAGGGTAGTAACTCATGAAGACGAAACTGCCCGTGTGGGTCCGGAAATAATGCCGCGAAAACGCCGGGGCCCTGGATGAACAGAGGCCCCGGCGTCGTCGGTCCGCCCTGAGCGGGCGGGCATATTGAGGGGTTACTTGCAGATTGACGCGATGCAGACGTTGATGTTCTTGACCGTGACGCTGGGGTTGAAGGACTTGTAGGTGTTCACGGTCACGTTCTTCAGGGTCGTGACGTTGACGGTGGCCTTGTTGAAGTTGTTCTCCAGCACGCTGAGCTCGTTGCCGGTCAGCGTCCGGTTTCCGGTGATCTTCACGATAACCGGGCCAACGTTCGTGTTGTTGCAGGTGACTACGTTGGCGAGGCCGTTGCTGCAGCTGTAGTTGCCCGTAGCGGACGCGGTGGTGGCGCCGACCAACAGGGCGGGGAGCAGACCCACGAACAGGGCAGCAGGAACAAACTTCTTCACGATGTTGTCCTTTCTCTCGCATAACTGAACTGGGCGCTAGTGCCACGCCTGGCTTCGGATTGCCAAGCTTCAGTCCACACCGAATCCTTGGCGACGGAACGCCCACTGCACCCGGCGCCAGGAAAGCGTCACCCTGATAGGGGCAACTCCCGGTTGCCGTGTCGAAGGCATCCTCGAAATGCGTTCTACCCCGGGGAAGGTTTTCGGAGCTTTCAGGTGTCGCGCGCCAGTTCGGTGTGGATTTACGGTGAGTCGTCTGCTGATGAAGTCGATCACCGCGAGGTGGATCACGGCTTGGACCGGTGCGCGGATTGGTTTCGCAGTCGAGGGCGAGGCGTCGGTGGTGCATGTGCCGGCCCGACCGCCCCAGCCACGTAGTGGCCGTCTTCGCCTCGGCCAACTTCGCCTCGCTCCAACCGCGCGACCGGCGCAGCGGGCCCGAGCGGTGGCCGATCTCCGGCTCAGGTGTGCTGGCGATGGGCAGGGGGCAGCGTTTGACTCTGCCGCGGATGACCAAGGCAGCCAGAGCAGCGCAAGCTCAGTCAGACGAAGAGTCATCTCGATGTAGGTGCCCATGGTGGTCAGGTTCTGGCCGCTGGAGCGGAAGACCACGGAGTTGATCACCACCCGTGCGACCTTCTCGACCCGGCCGCGGCTGACCCACTGCGCCGGCGGACCGGTGAGGTGATCGTGCCTGAGGTCTGGGCCGGTGACATAACCGCCAGCCTCCGCCACCCTTCCCGTCTGTCCGCCAGCGGGTCAGCGTTGTCGGGTCAGCCGTTTGACCTGCCGGGCTCACAAGGCCCGCATCACGCAGGAGGTTTGTGTTGGCACTGACTCATTGGAAGAGGGCGACGGAGTGGCTGGCCGCCGCTGCGGAGGATCCGCGAGCTTGCAGGCGTGACTGGCAGCGCGGCGGCACCGGCATCCATCTGTTGGCCGCCGGACGCTTCTGGGACGTGCTGATCGTCCCCGCGTGCCTGGGTCTGCGTGCGACAGACATCCTCGACGATCTTCCTTGCGCTCCCGGCCCTGTGCTGCTGGACGGCAGACGGCGTGAGGTTGGCTTCTTCCTGCCTCTCGATCCTGCGGCCACTTGGGTCGGTGATCGCACCCGCCACGTCACCCAGGGAGGATGGATCACCGCGCCCGCCCCCCACTGCCGCTGGGGAGACTTGCGATGGCTCGTACCGTCCAACGGAAACGGCATCCTGACGCCGCCCGACACCATCGAGCTCGCCCTGTACCGGGCCACGCAGGAACTGGCCCGCTGCCATGGCACCCCCGCCCACAGGTGCCGGCCTCCATATCGCAGTGCCGCGCAGTACACCCATCACGACCGACAGCCCAGGCCGCCGGGATGGGTGACGAGCAAGGGAGGACGGTCGGACTGATGGCAGGCTGTGTTGGCCGCGCGAGCTGAGTCCGTTAAGCAGGTCACGACCGAGGCGTAATCGATCACCGTCAGCGGCGGTGTGATAGCCGCGTGGGTGTCGGTGTGGCGTCGGGCAGGTCCAGGGCGCCGCGCTCGTCGGCCTGCGGCATGCGCGCTTGTACGGTCTCGGACCAGGTGAGTTTGTGCCCGGCGGCGCTGCGTAGATGTCCTCAAGCGGGGCGTCCGGCGTTTCGGCGAGTGGGCCGACACGGCTTACACACAAGGCCGCTATCACCTCGCGGAACCGCCGTCGTCCTGACTGCGCAGCCGCTCTACAAACTCGGGCGACTCCAGCGCCGCAAGAACCATGTCCCGAGCATGCTCATCCGTGCGCTCTGCATTGGTCGCGGTACCCGCGCACGCGTCCGTGCCCGGGGTGTTGGGGCACACATAACGCGGAACCCCGCTCCTGGGACGGCCGTTCATCCGCCACCCACAAGTCGCTGCTCGCTTCGTGGTCGCCATGGATCATGTACGTACCCTCTCGTGGGGATGGGTGTCTCGTGCCCGAACGGTGTCCAAGGCCGAGGGCTGACGTCACCCAGGGGCGCCGGATGCGGAGCCACTATGTTTGGTACCCGCCTCTTGGCCGGGTATCGCCACCCCTGCCTCCGACATGGAGCCCGTCATGACCACACCGCGTGACCTGTTGATCGTCAGCATGGACGTCGCGTCCAGTCGCCCCGTGGAGCGGGGCGACCTGTCGCTCGCCCTCGCGGGAGCCGAACTGGTCGACCTCGTCGACGCCCAGGCCCTCACGCTGGACGACGACCGCATCGTGCCCGGCCCGCCGTCGGAAGTAGCTGATCGCCAGTTGAACGACGCAGCGTCGTCGCTCAGCCGACAGACACCGTACGAGTCGGTCGAAGACTGGCTGTGGCGCCGAGGCCGTGGCCTGTCCTCGACCTATCTCGCCGCCCTGGAGGCGGAAGGAGTGGTCGCTCGGCAACGCCATCGCTGGGTTCCCCTCCGGACCGACCGAACGGCACTGGTCGACTCACCGGCCCGCCGCCACGCCGCCGAACGCTGGACGTCGGGCGAGCCCGTCCTCGCCGCGCTCGCGGCAGCCTCGGGAATCCATGAGCCGTCCGAAGACTCCGAGGATCTCTCCGACGACGCCGTCGTGACCGTACTGGCCGCCGTCAACAACGCGGTGATGGAACTGGAGGCCGTACGGCAACGGCGAAAGATCGAAGACGCGGCCTTCGACAACATCTGGCGAGGCCCGTGACAAGGACACATGAGGATGGTGAGCCGTGACGAGTCAGTGGTCCGCGCTCTTGTTGCGACGATGAGAGACCTGTTCCCGTGCCGTGCGCCAACGTGACCGTGTCTGCTCGACCACGCTGTCCCACTGCTGGCGTACCTCATGGTCCGAAGGGCGCCGGCCGTGACGGATCCGACTGAGCTCGTCTCGTACTTCTCGTCCTACTGCGGCCGATGCGACGAGGAGGAGCATGCCTGCGAAGAGGGCCGAGATCATCGCGAAGACGGCACCGACCACCCCGTAGCGTGAGGCGGACGAGTTGAAGAGACGCGGCAGGTAGAGGGTTGCGGCCACGGAATAGACCGTTGCCAGAACGGCTGCTGTGACGCCGAAAGGGATCAGGTCGGGCCAGGTGATCCGCTTTGCTGACAGGATCCACCCGCTCCAGACAAGGAACACGGCGGTTACCGATGCCTCGCCGGCCGCGGTCACCAGACCTAGCCCGCTGCCGCCATGGAATGCGGAGAGCCACCCGGTGACCACTGCGTAGCCACCAAGTGTGAGGATCCACCACAGGCCGTTTCGTGTGTTGCGCACGCTGAGGGGCTTGAGTTCCCATGTCTGTTCGAAGAGCCGCTGCGAGGCTCGCGCGAAGCTCAGCACCGAGATCGTCAGGAACACCACCCCAAAGATGCCCACGCTCGCGTTTGAGCTCTCGGCAGGGGAGAAGAGGGAGTTGACTGCTTCGGCGCCCTCTCCGGTGAGGCCGTAGCGCTTGATGATCCGCTCCGCAGAGTCGTAGTCGACGAAGTCGCTCAGGACGGCGCTGACGAGGATCGCGAGCGGAACCAGTGCGGTGAGAGCACTGGACGCCAGGGCCATCGAGCGGTCGAAACCAACAATCTTCTGGAACCGGTTGATGACTCGCAACGCGAAGGCGGGACGCAGCCAGAACGTCAGCGTTCTGACCAGACGCTCGCGATTGATCCTCGCCGTCCTGCCCTCCATGAAGATCGGAACCTGTATGGCGGCGCGAGCCTAACGGACGGTCACGGCGTCGATGACGGGCGACACGGATGTTTCGCTCAAGGGCTGTGAGCGAGGCTTGACATGGACGTGGAGGACGGCCGGAGAGCCGGGCCGATGGCTCTGCATACGCATTGCCCGGTGCGGAGCTTGTCGAGTTGCTTCTCGAAGGCCTTTGTCTCCGCCGTCAGCTGTTCGCGTGCGTCGTCCTGCGTCTTGTCGCCCTGGTCCTTGAACGCCTCGGTGAAATGCTGCGGCGCTGTCGCATGTGCGTGCCCCGTCGAGGATCGTGGTGGCCATGAAGGGACAGACGCCCGACAAGTGGACAGCCGGAGAAGCCTACGACCGGTACATGGGCCGCTGGAGCCGTCCGGTCGCGGATGAGTTCCTCGGGTGGCTCAACTGCCCGGACGGCTTGCGGTGGCTGGACATGGGATGCGGTACGGGGGCGTTGACCGCATCCGTGGTTGACCGATGTCGGCCCCGGGCGGTGCTGGGACTCGACCGGTCCGTCGGGTTCGTGGCCTCGGCCCGTGGCGCCAGGGATGCACCGGCGCACTTCGCGGTGGCCGACGCGCAGTCGCTGCCGGTGCGCGACGCGGTTTTCGATGTGGCCGTCAGCGGACTGGCGCTCAACTTCGTTTCCGCTCCGGATGCTGCCGTGGCCGAGGCGACCCGCGCCGTGCGGCCGGGTGGGCTGGTCGCCGCCTACGTCTGGGACTACGCCGAGGGCATGGGGTTCCTGCGCTGCTTCTGGGATGCCGTGGTTGCGGTGGACCCGTCGGCTGTCGCACTCGACGAGGGCCGACGATTCCAGATGTGCCGGCCGGATCTGCTGCGAGCGCTGTGGACGCGGGCGGGACTGGTCGACGTCGCGGTCGCGCCGGTTGTGGTGCCCACCGTCTTCGCCGGCTTCGCGGACTTGTGGGAGCCATTCCTGGCCGGGCAGGGCCCCGCCCCCGGCTACGTCACCGCACTCGATCCGACCGCTCGGGACCACTTGCGCGACGCGCTCCGCGCGTCCGTGCCGACCCGGCCTGATGGGACGATCGCGTTGACCGCGCGGGCCTGGGCGGTCCAGGGCCGAAGGCCGCGCTCCCCCGGCATCTGACGGAGTGAACGGAGTGTGCCCGCTCCCGTCGCTCGTGCTGGCCGTGCCGTTCCACGTCAGCGATGGCAACGCCGCTCATATGCCGTTTCCCGTACGGCGGTTGAGGCGCGGCGGGCCGCGACGGCGTCCGGCCGAAAGAGAACGCCGGGCAGGCGGATTTCGCCGGTGGCGCAACCCGCCTGCCTCCCGACCGGGCCCAATCCTCATACGCTGAAGAGGTGAGCAGCGACGCGCCGAACCAAGCCCGTGTCATCCCATTGCGCCCGGCTCCCGCGGCGCCGGCCCCCACGGGTCCTCCTGCCGCCAAGGAGCCGCTGTGGCGGCACGTCGTCGGTGACGTGCTGCGGCGGGAGCGTCTTGCGCAGGAGCGCACGCTCAAGGATGTGGCCGACGCGGCCCGGATCTCGATGCCGTATCTCTCCGAGCTCGAGCGCGGCCGCAAGGAGGCCTCGTCCGAAGTCCTCGCGGCCGCGGCCCGTGCCCTGGGCCTCGGGCTGGCCGATCTCCTCGCCCTGACCCAGAGCGAGCTCGCCCGTCTCGCGCAGCCGAGGCCGAGGGCCAATCGCCGTAGCCCGCACGTGACGTCGCTGCACGGCGGCGTGCTCCTTGCCGCCTGACCCTCCCGTCAGGCCACCAGCCGCCGGCTGAGCACCTCGTCCGCCAGCCCGTACGCCACGGCCTCCTCCGCGGTGAAGAACTTGTCGCGGTCCATGTCCGTGCGCAGCGTCCCGGCATCGTGGTGCGTATGCCGCGACAGGACCTCCTCGACCTGCGAGCGGATCCGCAGCATCTCCTTCGCCTGGAGGCTGAGGTCCGAGACCGTCCCCTGCCGCCCGCCGCTCGCCGGCTGCCCCAGCAGGACCCTGGCGTGTTCCAGTACGAACCGCCGCCCGGGATCTCCGCCGGCCAGCAGTACCGCCGCGGTCGAGGCCGCCTGTCCGACGCAGAACGTCGAGATCGGGGCGCGTACGAAGGTCATCGTGTCGTAGATCGCCATGAGCGAAGTGAACGAGCCGCCCGGCGAGTTGATGTAGATCGCGATCTCGCTCTCCGGGCTCGACGACTCGAGGTGGAGCAACTGCGCGATGACGACGTTCGCGACCCCGTCGTCGATCTCGGTGCCGAGGAAGATGATCCGCTCGGACAGCAGCCGGCTGAAGACGTCGTACGACCGCTCGCCCTGCGGTGTGCGCTCGACGACGTTCGGAATCGTGTACTGCCCCATGTCAGACCCCCAGCCCCACCGGCCGCCGCGACGCGGCGGGCCGCACGTCGTCGAGCGACTCGACGACGTGATCGACCATCCCGTACTCCTTCGCCTGCTCGGCCGTGAACCACCGGTCGCGGTCGCCGTCGCGCGAGATGGTCTCCTCGCTCTGCCCGGTGTGCTCGGCGGTGATCCGCTCGACTGCCTTCTTCGTGAACTCGAGGTTCTCCGCCTGGATCGCGATATCGGCGGCGGTCCCGCCGATCCCGGCGGACGGCTGATGCATCATGATCCGCGCGTTCGGCAGCGCGAAGCGCTTGCCCGCGGTCCCGACGGTGAGCAGGAACTGCCCCATGCTCGCGGCGAACCCCATCGCGAGGGTCGACACGTCGTTGGGGATCAGCCGCATCGTGTCGTAGATGGCCAGCCCCGCGGTCACCGACCCACCCGGGCTGTTGATGTAGAGACTGATCCCGGTCCGCGGATCCTCCGCCGACAGCAACAGCATCTGCGCACAGACCCGGTTCGCGGAGATCTCGTCGACCTGGGTGCCGAGGAAGACGATCCGCTGGGTGAGGAGCTGCGCGGCGAGGTGGTCGTCGAAGCGGGAAGGGGGTGTGTCGCCGTCGTCGGCGCGGGGAGCGAGGGCTGGGTCCCAGCCGGTGAGGAGTGGTGACACGGTGCCTCCTTGTCGAGCCCGCGGCGACGTTCGCAGCGGTCTCTCCACTGTCGGAGGCCGGGACGGGCGCGTCAGGAATCTCGGCCCGCAGCAGATTCGCTGAGGGCAGAGGTCGCGGCACCCGGTCCGCACCGCTCACGGCGCGAAGCGCAGCACCTTCTCCGGAGTGATCCGGACGATCAGCCGGACCTCGTCCGGCTTCTCCGCCGGCGGCTCCACCCCCAGGTACTTGTGCGAGAGCTCGTACGGCAGACGCTTGTCCTCGTCCGGGAGCAGTTCCGCGACTCCGCGGATCTCCGCCGAGCTGTACGGGTTCGCCAGGTCGAAGACCGAGACGCTGACCCGCGCGTCGCGTTCGATGTTGCGGGCCTTCTGGCGGTGCGCCGTCGTGGAGAAGAGCAGTGCGTCGCCGTCGCGTTTGATCCAGACCACCGAGGAGTGCGGTGCGCCGGAGGGGCCGACCGTGGAGACGGTGGCGAAGTTCTTGGCGTCGAGCAGTGCGCGGACGGTCTCGTCGAGAGCGACGGTCGGCATGGCGTCCATCCTCCAACTAGCGGGTGCGTAAAGGGACTTGGGGTCACTCCGGGGAGCCACCTGTGATCATGGAGAACGCGCCGCCGGAAAATCGCATTCCCCGGCGGCGGGTCCTGGTTAAGCTGGATGCATGGGTTCACACACGCACTACTTCTTTCTCTGATTCCGGGCGCGGACGCAGCGTGACTCTCCGCTGAGCACCCTCCGCTGACGTCCCCTTTCTCCCGGTCCGACAGAACCCTCCCCTGCCCTGCAGGCATGTCACATTCAGGGAAAGACCATGCGCGAACGCGCCCAATTGACCATGAAGGACGTCTCCAAGGCCTTCGGGACCCGCCCCGTACTCGACCAGGTGTCCGTCACCGTCCGGCCCGGCGAGCGCGCCGGTGTCATCGGCGAGAACGGCTCCGGGAAGTCCACCCTCCTGCGGCTGATCGCCGGGGACGACGCGCCCCATTCCGGTGAGATCACCGTCGGTGCGCCAGGCGGCGTCGGACATCTCGCTCAGACCCTTGCGCAGACCCTCGGGCTCGGGCCCGACCACTCCGTGCAGGACGCCGTCGACACCGCCCTCGCCGAGTTGCGCGAGATCGAGCGGCGGATGCGGCTCGCCGAGAAGACCCTGGCGGACGCCACCGACGACGAGCTCACCGCGTACGGAGATCTGCTCAACGCCTTCGACGAGCGCGGTGGATACGAGGCCGACGCCCGCGCCGACGCCGCCCTGCACGCGCTCGGGCTCGGGCGCGTCGCACGGAAGCGGCGGATCGGGACGCTCTCCGGCGGGGAGCAGTCACGGCTCGCGCTCGCCTGTGTGCTGGCCGCCGCGCCCGAGTTGCTGCTGCTCGACGAGCCGACGAACCATCTCGACCGGCAGGCCACCGAGTGGCTGGAGCAGCAGCTGCGGGCGCACCGCGGCACCGTCGTCGCCGTCACCCACGACCGGGCCTTTCTCGAACGGATCGCCACCACCATCCTCGAGGTCGACCGGGACACCCGCACCGTGCACCGGTACGGCGACGGCTGGCAGGGCTACCGGACCGCGAAGGCCGCCGCCCGCCGCCGCTGGGAGCAGGAGCACCAGGAGTGGCTGGACGATCTGGCCCGTACTCAGGAGCTGGTGGCGGCCGCCGGGCAGCGGCTCGCGGCGACCGGGAAGGATCCGCACGAGGGCTGGGGCAAGCACCGGCGTTCGCACGAGGCAAAGCTCTCCGGGCAGGTCAGGGCCGCACGGCAGCGGCTCGACCGGCTCAGGCGCGAGCCCGTGCCTGCGCCGCCCGAGCCGTTGCGGTTCGCGGCGCGGCCGGTCACGGCGGGCCGCGAAGGGCTGCTCGCCGAGCTGACGGACATCGCGGTCGGCGACCGGCTGCGGCTGCACGGGCTGCGCGTGGAGTCCGGCCGACGGCTGTTGGTCACCGGCCCGAACGGCGCCGGCAAGACCACGCTGCTGCGCGTACTCGCCGGTGATCTGCGGCCCGACGAGGGCACGGTGCACCGCCGGGAACAGGTCGCGATCGGCTATCTGCCGCAGGAGCTGCCGGCCGTGCCCTCGCGCCGGCCGCTGCTGGCGGCCTATGCGGCGGGCCGCCGCGGACTGCCCGACGAGTACGCCGACGAGCTGCTCGGCCTCGGCCTGTTCCGCGAGGAGGACCTGACCGTGCCGGTCGCCGCCCTCTCCGTGGGCCAGCAGCGGCGGCTGGAGCTGGCCCGGCTGCTGGCGTCGCCCGCCGATCTGCTCGTACTCGACGAACCGACCAACCATGTGGCGCTGAGCCTGGTGGAAGAGCTGGAGGCGGCGCTGGCGGCGTACGAGGGAGCGGTGGTGGCGGTCTCGCACGACCGGCGCTTCAGGAGCGGGTTCGTCGGAGAGCGGCTTGAGTTGAGGTCCGGCCGGGCGGCGGACGCGGCCTGAACCGGCGCGCCAGTGTTCAGCGGGCCCGCGATGACACACCGTTAGTGTGTGCGCGGTGGGGATCAGCGAGCGGGCCGAGCGGCCGGAGACCGTGGGCACGGACAACGACGAGCAGGAGCAGAAGCAGGAGCGGGACGCACCGGCGTGGTGGCGCGTCCCGCTCGTCGCGACGGCCGTCGTCGTGCCGCTGTACGTCCTGTGGGCGGGCCTGCTGGCGACCGGCGGCGGCGATCTCGCGGCGCAGCTGGCATGGGCCGGATTCATGGAGCGGCATCCCGGCTCGGCCTACAACCTCTCCTGGTACGGCGGCACCCACACCGCCAACTACAGCCTGCTCACTCCCCCTTTGATGGCGGTCTTCGGGGTGCGCGCGGTGTCGGTGGCCGCGGGGCTCGCCGGGACGTGGGTGCTGGCGTGCCTGTTCGTACGCAGCGGGGTGCCGCGCCCGGTGTGGCCGGCAGTCCTCGGTGCGGTGGCGCTCTGGTGCAATGTCGCGTCCGGTCGTACGACCTTCGCGCTCGGCGTCGCGATCGGGCTGGTGGCGCTGCTGTATGTGCGCAGGACGGCCCTGGCCGCCGTGTGCGCGGGGCTCGCCACGACGGCCAGCCCGGTGGCCGGGCTGTTCCTGCTGGTGGCGGGGGCGGCGTATCTGCTGGACCGGCAGTGGCGCAGAGGGCTGGCGCTCGCGCTGCCGCCGGTTGTCGTGGTCGGGGTCGTGACGCTGCTGTTCCCGTTCACCGGCGAACAGCCGATGGCGACCGGGAAGCTGTGGATGCCGCTGGCCGTGGCCGTCGCGGTGGCCGTCGCCGCGCCGCGCGAGTGGCGCGTGGTGCGGTACGGGGCCGGGTTGTACGGCGTCGGCGTCGTGCTGACGTATCTCATCGCCTCGCCGATCGGCACGAACGTCGAGCGTCTGCTGGGTCTGGCGGGCCCGCCGGTGCTGCTCGCCGCGGTGCTCGCGGGCGGGCTGCCGCGGCTGCTGCGGGCCGTGCTGGCACTGGCGCTGGTCATGAACACGTACTGGCTGATCGACAAGACCGAGGACGACCTGGCCGTCTCCAACGACGTGCCGTCGTGGGCCGCGCACACCGACGGGGTCGTACGGGCGCTGGAGCGGCTCGGCGCGGACCGTACGCGCGTCGAGGTCGTCCCGGCCCGCAACCACCGCGAGGCGACCGTCCTCGCTCCGCACATCAACATGGCGCGCGGCTGGAACCGCCAGCTCGACGTGGAGCGCGGGCGGCTGTTCTACGACGGCTCGCTCGACGAGCGGACCTACCGGCAGTGGCTGGACCGCTGGGCGGTGGGCCTGGTGGTGCTGCACCACGGGAGGCCGGACGGCCCCGCCGAGGCGGAGGCGGCGCTCGTCCGCAGCGGCCCCGAATGGCTGGACCGGGTCTGGCAGGACGACGGCTGGACGGTCTACCGGGTGCGGGACGCGGTGCCGCTGGTGTCGTCGCCGGGGGTGGTGGTGCGCGGCGACGACGCGCAGCTGGTGGTACGGATGCCGGTAGCCGGGTCGGTGACGGTGCGGGTGGCGTACTCGCCGTGGCTGCGGGCGAAGGGCGCGTGCCTGCGGCAGGAGGGCGAGTGGACGCGGCTCACGGTCCCGCGGGCCGGCGAGTACCGGCTGGACTCGGGCTACCGGATGCCGCGCTCGGCGGACTCGGTCTGCTGACGCGCGGACGCGCGGTCCTATGGCCGAGTCACGGCCTGTCGGCCACCCGGCTACCGGTCCTGGCCCGCGAGCCTGCGGACCAGGCGGACCAGTGCGGCCCGTTCCGACGTGGGGCCCGGCTTTCCGCCGTAGATCATGCGGACCGCCTGCGGGACGCTGAACCACCAGGCGCCGAGCGCGAGTACGGCGTAGAACAGCGCGTCGGGATCGAGGCCCGGGTCGAGCGTGCCGTTGCGCTGCGCCTCGGCCAGGGCCCGCACCCTGGCGCCGTAGGTCTCCGTCCGCCTGGCCTCGTTCAGCGCGGGCCCGCCGGTGTCCCGCAGGCCCTCCCAGTGCAGGAGGCGGATGAAGTGAGGGTGCGCGCGGTGGTAGTCGTACAGGCGGCCCGCGTAGTCGCCGAGGTCGGCGGCCTGTTCGACGGTGACGGGGAAGGCGGACGCGATCCGTTCCAGCTCGGTCTCCAGCACATGACCGAAGAGCTGCTGTTTATTGCCGAAGTACTGGTAGATCCGCTCCTTGTTGACGCCCGCGCGGGTGCCGATGCGGTCGACCCGCGCTCCTTCGAAGCCGTACTCGGCAAATTCGTTCACGGCCGCGTCGAGCAGGGATTTGCGGGTGCGTGCGGTGTCCCAAGCCATGCGATCATGGTACCGACCTCCAACCAGTCATTTGGAAACGCCCCCGTGATCTTGGGCGGCCTGGCTAGCCGTCAAACATTGAACGAAATGGGCGAGTTCAAGCCAGCTCAGACCAATTTGTTCGATCACTGCCACACTGGCGCGTGCCCGGCATAGGTTGTCCCGCGCAAACGAAAAGGCGGCGGCACCCACGGGGGGTGGCGCCGCCTTTGTCCGTTCGGCGGAGATCAGGATCAGCGGCGGCTCAGACCGCGGAGCCGGCCTTCCAGGCGTCCCAGCTCATGTTCCAGCCGTTGAGTCCGTTGTCCGGCTGAATCGTCTTGTCCTTGGAGTTCTTGACGATCACGACATCGCCGACGATGGAGTTGTCGTACAGCCAGGCGGCGGGCTGGTTCGGGTCGCCCGCGCCCTCGACGTCGTTGAGACCGACACAGCCGTGGCTGGTGTTGGCGCTGCCGAAGATCGAGTCGGCGCCCCAGTAGTTGCCGTGGATGAAGGTGCCCGACGTGGACAGCCGCATGGCGTGCGGGACGTTCTTGATGTCGTACTCGCCCTTGCCGTCGTCGTCCGTGAAGCCGACCGTCGCGCCGTTCATCCGGGTCTCCTTGAACTTCTCGGAGATCACCATCTGGCCGTTGTACGTGGGGTTTTCGGCGGAGCCCGCGGAGATCGGGATCGTCTTGACGGTCTTGCCGTCCTGCGTGATCTTCATCGTCTTGGTGGCGGCGTCGACGGTGGAGACCTGGTTGCGGCCGATCTTGAAGGTGACCGTCTTCTGCTGGACGCCGAAGACGCCGTCGGCACCCTCGACCCCGTCCAGGTTCAGCTTCAGCGTGACGGTGGAGCCTTCCTGCCAGTACTGGTCCGGGCGGAAGTCCAGACGCTGCCCGTTGAACCAGTGACCGACGACCTCCTGGCCACTGCTCGACGTGACGGTGATCCCGCCCTGCACGGCCTTCTTGTCGGTGATCGCCTTGTTGAAGTTGATCGACACCGGCATGCCGACGCCGACGGTGGAACCGTCTTCCGGCGTGAAGTTGCCGATGAAGCTGTTGGCGGGCGAGACCGTGGTGAAGGAGGAGTTCTCGTGGGCCTCCAGGCCCGCGGCGTCCTTGGCGGTGGCGGCGATCTTGTACGTGGTGGAGCGGTCCAGCTGCTCGTCCGGCTGCCAGCTCTTGCCGTCGGCGGCCAGCGTGCCCTCGACGGCCTTGCCGTCGGCGGTGGTCATGGTGACCTCGGTCAGCGTGCCTTCACTGACGGTGACCTTGGTGCCTTTGTTGATGCTGGCGTTGGTCGCGCCGTTCTTCGGCGAGATGGCTATTCGGGCCTTGGAGACGTCCTTCGCCGCCGCCTCGTCGACCTTGGCCTGCGAGTCCTTCGAGCCGTCGGCGCTGCCGCCCTTGTCCCCGTCGCCGCTGCAGGCGGACATCACGAGCACGCCGCCGAGCACCGCGGACGCGACCATAAGGCCCCTGCGCCGCTTGCTTCCCGTCATCACACGCTTCTCCATCGTCGCCGAATCCCCTGACCCCTAAAACAACACTCATTCCGGGCCGTCCGGTTCCACTTCCCCCGGGGATGTGGCCCACACCACTCACCGTCACGGAAACCGCCGGGCCCCGGTTCACGGCGACGCCTCCGGGGCCCGGGCGCTACAGGCGCCTACACCCGCTCGCGGTCCCCGACACCGTCGTCGTCACCGTCACCGTCACCGTCACCGTCGTCGTCGCCGTCGACGTCCTCGTCGTACTCCCCATCTTCCTCGCCGAGCTCCCACTCCTCCGCATCGGGGTCGTACTCGATCTGCTCGCTGCTCCACGACGCCTGCGCGAGCTCCACTCCAGGCACTCCGCCGACCAGGTCGAAGGGGTCCACGAGATAGGCGATGGCCTCCGCCTCGTCCTCGCGCACCGCGGACTCGGCATGCGCGCGCTCCTCGTCCGGCATGAACTCGTCCGCCGCGATCTTCGCCAGCGCCTTGCCGGTCAGCTCGTCGGGTGCCCCGATCTCGAGCACCAAATCCACCCGCAGCCGCACATACCGTGATTCCTCAGAAGTGGTCATACGACGGAGAGTAGAGCTCGGGCCCCGGTCGGTTTCCCACGACCCGCTGCCTTTCACTAGCATCGGCGCAACCGGCCAATTCGAGGAATCCTCAAGGAGGATCGAGTCAGTGTCCGTCGCGCGCCGCCCCCTTCTGACCGCCACTGCCGCAGGGTCTTTGCTGTGTGCGCTGTGGTTCGTACCGTCAGCGAATGCCACGGCCGAGGCGGAGGGCATGGCGAAACAGCAGACGGGCGCGGGGGCGACGTCCCAGGACCTGAAACTCGCGGACACGGGCTCGTTCGACACGACGCCGTATCTGATCGGAGGGACGGCGTTCCTCGCGGTCGGCGTGGGTTTTGTGAGCTACGCGGTGCGCCGGCGCGGACCGGCGCACCTGTAGCTCGACTGCTTCAGCGGGCCTGTCAGGCCAGCGGGCCCGTCACCGGTTCCACCGCCGCGACGAGCCTGCCTGTCCGTACGAACACGTCCGCCGCCTCCAGGTCGGGCGCGAGGAAACGGTCCGGCCCGGGTCCCTGTACGCCCGCCGCGCGCAGCGCGTCGATCGCGGCCTGGGAGGCGGGCGCCGGGGTCAGGCCGTGGCGGAGCTCGATGGCGCGGGTCGCGGCGTAGAGCTCGACCGCGACGATCCGGCTCAGACTCGCGACCGCGGTGCGCAGTTTGCGCGCGGCCGACCAGCCCATGGACACATGGTCCTCCTGCATCGCGGAGGACGGGATGGAGTCCACGGAGGCGGGCACGGCGAGCCGCTTCATCTCGCTGACCAGCGCCGCCTGCGTGTACTGAGCGATCATCAGGCCCGAGTCCACGCCCGCGTCGCCGGCGAGAAAGGGCGGCAGTCCGTGGCTGCGGTTCTTGTCGAGCAGCCGGTCGGTGCGGCGTTCGGCGATGGAGCCGAGGTCGGCCGCGGCGATGGCCAGGAAGTCGAGTACGTACGCGACGGGCGCGCCGTGGAAGTTGCCGTTGGACATCACCCGGCCGTCGGGCAGCACCACCGGGTTGTCGACGGCGGAGGCGAGTTCGCGGTCGGCGACCAGGCGGGCGTGGGCGAGCGTGTCCCGGCCCGCGCCGGCGACCTGCGGGGCGCAGCGCACGGAGTACGCGTCCTGGACGCGCGGTGCCTCGTCCTGCTGGAAGTGGCCGGTGAGCCCGGAGCCCTTGAGCACGGCGCTCATATTGGCGGCGGCGGCGCTCTGGCCCGGGTGCGGGCGGATCGCGTGCAGCTCGGGCAGCAGCACCTTCTCCGTGCCGAGCAGCGCCTCCAGCGAGAGCGCGGCGGTGATGTCGGCGGACTTGTACAGCCGGTCGAGGTCGGCGAGGGCCAGTGCCAGCATGCCGAGCATGCCGTCGGTGCCGTTGAGGAGCGCGAGGCCCTCCTTCTCACGGAGCTCGACGGGCGCGATGCCGTGCGCGGCGAGCAGTTCGCCGGCCGGGCGCAGCTCGCCGTCGGGGCCTTCCGCGTCGCCCTCGCCCATGAGCGTCAGCGCGCAGTGCGAGAGTGGCGCGAGGTCGCCGGAGCAGCCGAGTGAGCCGTATTCGTGGACGACGGGCGTGATGCCGGCGTTCAGTACGTCAGCCATCGTCTGCGCGACCTCGGGCCGTACGCCGGTGTGGCCGGAGCAGACGGTCTTCAGCCGCAGGAACATCAGCGCGCGGACGACCTCGCGCTCGACGCGCGGGCCCATTCCGGCGGCGTGCGAACGCACGATGTTGCGCTGGAGCTGCGCGCGCAGTTCATGGCTGATGTGCCGGGTGGCGAGCGCGCCGAACCCGGTCGAGACGCCGTAGACGGGCTCGGGCTTGGCGGCCAGCGCGTCCACGATGCCGCGGGCGGCGGCGAGGGCGGCGACGGCCTCGTCGGAGATCACGATGCGGGCGCCCTCGCGGGCCACGGCGACGACGTCTTCAGCGGTGGTACCGGACGTCCCCACCACCACGGTATGCATATCCATATTCAGCAGCGTACGGACTGAATCGCAACCTGTCACTAGTGGTGCCCCGGTTGACCCCTTACGCAGGAGCGCAGCCCTCCAAGGCGAGGTGGCTCAGGGCTCGCTCCACGGTTCCTGGTCGTCCTCCGGCCGTACGCCGCGGAAGCTGCGGCGCTCGTGCTGCGCCCGCGGCGGCGCGTCCGCGAGACGCAGCACCGTGCCGTCACGGCCCGCGACCACCGGCTTCGGCGAGTGGGCCGCCTTCGCCCGGTACTGGGCAGCGTCCGCGAGCCGGAACAGCCGGCGGGCCGAGCGGACCTGGCCGATCGGGTCGCCGGTCGAAGCGACGCCACAGGCCACGCCCTCGCCGAGCTCCAACTCACCGGCCCGTACGCAGAGTTCGTCGGCGACCCGGACCACGTCGTCGGCGGCGGGGCCGACCGTGACAAGGCAGAACTCGTCGCCGCCGAGCCGGGCCGCCAGCGTTCCCGGCAGCATCGCTCCGCACAGCGAGAGCACCGAGCCGAAGCGCTCCAGCAGCCGGTCGCCGACCGCGTGCCCGTGCGTGTCGTTCACCCTTTTCAGCCCGTTGAGGTCGCAGACCACCAGGCTGACGACGGAGCCGTCCTGGCGCTGGCGCTCCAGCGCCTCGTCGAGCCTTATGTCGACCGCGCGGCGGTTGGCGAGACCGGTCAGCGGGTCCGTGAACGCGAGCCGGCGCACCTCTTCCAGCCGCTCGCTCTGCGCGATCCCGGCAGCCACGACCGAGGCGAGCACGGTCGCGAAGTCGGCGTCGTCCCGGTCGAAGACCGGCGAGCCGATCGGCCTGGCCACATAGAGCTCGCCCCAGGCCCGCCCGTGCAGCACGATCGGCGCGACGACACAGCAGCCGCGGCGACGCCTGCGCAGGGCGGCCACCCTCTGGTGGCAGTACCCGTGGCCGGGCGTCGCCGGTCCGTCGACGGTCTCGACCCAGGCGTCCGGCTCGCCGCCGCCGGCCCAGCGTTCGTGCAGAAACTCCGTGATCTCGGGGAAGCGGTTGACCGGGTACGTCTCGGACTCCGGGAACTCGTCCTCGCCCGGGGCCCGTTCGCCCGCGTTCACCAGCACCTTGAGCCGTCCCAGTTCCCGCTCCCACACGGACAGCGCCGCGAAGGAGCCGGACAGGGCGTCGCACGCGCCCAGCGCCGCCGCCCGCCAGAACTCGCGCGGCGTGTGCGCGGACGCCATCGCCTGCGCCAGCGCCACCACGGCTCGCAGCCGCCGATCCTCAGCCATCATCCCAGCTTAGGGAGGTTTCGACCGATTTGATCAGTCGGAGTAGGCCGGGCTATTCGCCGGGCCAGTCGGGCGTGCGCTTCTCGTTGAAGGCGGCCACGCCCTCGGCGCGGTCCCCGGAGAAGGCGACCGAGCGCCATGCCGCGTCCTCCACCTCGAGCCCGGCGCGCAGATCGAGCCCCTGACCCAGCCGCATCGCGCGCTTGGCGGCGCGCAGGCCCACGGGCGAGTTCGCCGCGATACGGTCCGCGAGCTCCAGCGCCCCGGTCCTGGCGTCCTCCACCAACTGGTCGACGAGCCCCAACTCCCGTGCCTCGGCGGCCTCCACGCGCCGCGCCGTGAACACCAGCTCGGCGGCCCGGGCGGCACCGACCCGGCGCGGCAGCAGCTGCGTACCGCCGCCGCCGGGGATGACGCCGACGGACACCTCGGGCAGCCCGACGACAGCGGTCGCGTCGGCCACGATCAGATCGCAGGCGAGCGCCAGCTCGAACCCGCCGCCGAGGGCATAGCCGTGCACGGCGGCGACGGTGGGCATGGGCAGTTCCAGGACTCCGGTGTACGCGGCCCGGGCGGTCGGCCGCTGCCGCACCAACTCGGCGTCGGAGAAGGAGTTGCGCTCCTTCAGATCGGCGCCGACGCAGAAGGCGCGGTCGTTGGAGGAGGTGACGACGGTGACGCGTACGTCGCGGTCGGCGGCGAGTGCGTCACAGGCGGCGCCGATGGAACGGGCCATGTCGGTGGAGACGGCGTTCATCGCCTTGGGCCGGTCAAGGACGAGCTCGGCGGTGTGCTTGCGCGTACGGACGAGGACGAATTCCCCGAACCGCTGCTCGGACTCGTTCATGCGGGTCACCCTCCCGGTTAACGATGGTTCACCGGATCATAGGCGGGTGCACGGCGCCCGGGCAGACCGGGCTCAGCCGCGGCGCGAGAGCAGCCAGGGCTCCACGACGCCGAGGCCGCGCACCGGGCGCTGCCACATCGGCTGGAGTGCGAAGCGGTACGGCGGGGCGGGCTCGCCCTCCTTCTCCGCGGTCGCCGCCTCCTCCGCCGCCTGCGTCTCGGAGACCGGCGCGTCTCCCGTCCGTACGAGCTCCTCCGCGAACGCCCCGTCCACCAGCACCGCGTCCTTCGGCGCTATCGACGTCAGGCGGCTCGCCAGGTTCACCGTCGTGCCGAACACGTCGCCCATGCGCGTCGTGACCGTGCCGAACGCGATGCCGACACGCAACGCCGGCATGGACTCGTCGTTCGTCATCGTGTCGATCAGCCGCAGCGCGATCTCCGACGCCGTGCCCGCGTCGTCCGCCGCGTACAGCACCTCGTCGCCGAGCGTCTTGATCAGCCGGCCGCCGTGCGCGGCCACCAGGTCGGCGCAGGTGGTCTCGAAGGACTCGACCAGCTCGCCCAGTTCCTCTTCCTCGAGACGGCGCGTCAGCCGCGTGAAGCCGACCAGGTCCGCGAAGCCGACGGCGAGCCTGCGGTCGACCATCTCCTCGTCGTCCGCTGCCTGCACCAAAACGCGTCCGGTGGCCGCGGCGAGCTGCCGCCGCCAGACGTACACCAGGAACTCCTCCAGCTCCGGCAGGAGCAGCTCCACCAGCGGATAGGTGACTTCCGTACGGGTCATCCCGGGCTCGGGCGGCTCGGTGAGGCCCTCCAGGAAGGAGTCGATCTGCCATTCCGCGAGCCGGGCGGTGGTCTGACCGGTCGAGCGGGCCACCTGGACCGCCATCGGCTCGCTGAGCAGGCCAGCCTCGACGAGACCGGCGAGCCGCCGCAGGGCCAGTACGTCGGCCTCGGTCAGCGCCTTCGCCTGGCCGATGTCCGCGAAGCCCATGGCGCGCCAGAAGCGCGAGGCGAGCTCCATGGAGACACCGGCGGTGCGGGCGGCCTGGAAGGCGGTGTAGCGCCGCTCGGCGCCGAGGATCAGCTGTTCCAGACGGATGGCGAGCGGGTCGTCGGTCGGCTCGTGGGTGTGGTCGACGGCGTGGTGCGGCGTCGGATGCACCGAACTGGTGCCGGAACTCGCACCGGCGGCCTGACCCGCACCGGAACCCGTGCCGACGGACCCGTTGGAGTCCGCCGACGGCGACCCTGCGGACTCGCTGGACGAGGAGTCCGACGGTGGCCGCGCGCCTGCTCCGGACGTGGTGTCGTCGACGGTCACCACCCGCCTCCTGCCCGTTCCCTGCGCACTGCCGTGCCGATCTGTCTCTCGATCGCCTCAACGATACGGCAGGTGTGCCCTAGCTCACGTCCGAGTCGGCGTGCCGGTTCAGTCGGCCGGGCGCAGGTGCACGATGTCTCCCGCGCTGACGGCCTCCCGCGTGCCGTTCCCCGTGGCCAGCACGAGCCGGCCGTCCCCGTCGAGCGCGACCGCCTCGCCGGTCACCGAGCGGTCACCGGGCAGCTCGGCCCGTACGGTACGGCCCAGCGTGGCGCAGCCCGCCGTGTACGCCGCCTGCACGCCGGAGGCCGCCGGATCGCCGCCGGCCTTGCGCCACTCCCCGTACCACTGCTCCAGCGAGCGCAGCACGGCCCGCAGCAGCGGGTCACGGTCGGTGGAGACCGCGTTCGCGAGCGCGAGCGAACCGGCGGCCGGAACGGGCAGCTCGTCGGCACGGAGCGTGACATTGATGCCGATGCCGATGACCACCGCGTCGTCCCCGGCCCGCTCGGCGAGGATCCCGCCGGTCTTGCGTTCCTCGCCGTCGACCTTTACCAGCAGGTCATTGGGCCACTTGAGGGACATGTCCACGCCGGCGGCCCGGCTGAGCCCGGTCGCGGCGGCGACTCCGGTGAGTAGCGGCAGCCAGCCCCAGCGCTCCACCGGCACCCCGGCGCCGGGCTTCAGCAGCACGGAGAAGAAGAGCCCGGAGCGGGGCGGCGACGTCCAGGTCCGGTCGAGCCGGCCGCGGCCCGCCGTCTGCTCCTCGGCGACGAGCACCGCGCCGTCTTCCAGCTCCGCGGCCCGGGCCGCGAGGTCGGAGTTCGTGGAGCCGGTCTCGGGCACGATCTCCAGCGAGGTCCACAGACCGCCGGGCTGAAGCAGGGCGCGGCGCAGCACGGTGCCGCTCAGCGGCGGGCGCTCCAGGTCGGACCAGCGGCTCTCGTGCGCGTCGTCGTGAGCGGGGTCATGAGCGTTCTCAGGCGCATTCTCAGGCGTCATGCAAGCCAGCCTAGGTGTGGTAAACGCCGCACTGCCGAACGGTATCCACGCCGATACGCTACGAGTCAGTAGCAACCGAGTGAATCAGCAGCCACCGACCCCGTGACCAGCCAGGGAGCCGCATCCCGATGTCCGAGCCGGCAAACATCGACATCCACACCACCGCGGGAAAGATCGCGGATCTGCAGCGCCGCTTCGACGAGGCCACGCATGCGGGATCCGCGCGCGCGGTGGAGAAGCAGCACGCCAAGGGCAAGTTGACGGCCCGTGAGCGGATCGCGCTGCTTCTCGACGAGGATTCGTTCGTGGAGTTCGACGAGTTCGCCCGGCACCGCTCCACCAACTTCGGTCTGGACGCCACCCGCCCGTACGGAGACGGCGTGGTCACCGGCTACGGCACGGTCGACGGCCGCCCGGTCGCCGTCTTCTCGCAGGACTTCACCGTCTTCGGCGGCGCGCTCGGCGAGGTCTTCGGCCAGAAGATCATCAAGGTGATGGACTTCGCGCTGAAGACGGGCTGCCCGGTCATCGGCATCAACGACTCCGGCGGCGCGCGCATCCAGGAGGGCGTGAGCGCGCTCGGCATGTACGGCGAGATCTTCCGCCGCAACACCCATGCCTCCGGCGTCATCCCGCAGATCAGCCTGATCGTCGGCCCGTGCGCGGGCGGCGCGGTCTACTCCCCCGCCATCACCGACTTCACGGTGATGGTCGACCAGACCTCGCACATGTTCATCACCGGTCCCGATGTCATCAAGACCGTGACGGGCGAGGACGTCGGCTTCGAGCAGCTCGGCGGGGCCCGTACGCACAACACGACCTCGGGCGTGGCGCACCACATGGCGGGCGACGAGAAGGACGCCATCGACTACATCAAGTCGCTGCTGTCCTATCTGCCGTCGAACAACCTCTCCGAGCCGCCGGCCTTCCCGGACGAGGCCGACCTGACGGCGACGGACGAGGACCGCGAGCTGGACACGCTGATCCCGGACTCCGCGAACCAGCCGTACGACATCCACACCGTCATCGAGCATGTGCTGGACGACGGCGAGTTCCTGGAGACGCAGGCGCTGTTCGCGCCGAACATCGTCACCGGCTTCGGACGGGTGGAGGGCTTCCCGGTCGGCATCGTCGCCAACCAGCCGATGCAGTTCGCGGGCTGCCTGGACATCAACGCGAGCGAGAAGGCGGCCCGCTTCGTCCGCACCTGCGACGCCTTCAACGTCCCGGTGCTGACCTTCGTCGACGTTCCCGGCTTCCTGCCCGGCGTCGACCAGGAGTACGGCGGCATCATCCGGCGCGGCGCGAAGCTGATCTACGCCTACGCGGAGGCGACCGTCCCGCTGATCACCGTGATCACCCGGAAGGCGTTCGGCGGCGCGTACGACGTCATGGGCTCCAAGCACCTGGGCGCGGACCTGAACCTCGCCTGGCCGACCGCGCAGATCGCGGTGATGGGCGCGCAGGGCGCGGTGAACATCCTGCACCGCCGCAGCATCGCGGCCGCCGACGACCAGGAGGCGACCCGCGCGCAGCTGATCCAGGAGTACGAGGACGCGCTGCTCAACCCGTACGTGGCGGCCGAGCGCGGCTACGTCGACGCGGTGATCATGCCGTCGGACACCCGGGCGCAGCTCGTGAAGGGCCTGCGGCAGCTGCGGACGAAGCGCGAGAGCCTGCCGCCGAAGAAGCACGGCAACATCCCCCTCTAGGACCTCAAGAGCGCTAAGGATTCAGGGACTTGACGATGATCAAGGTCGTAAGGGGAAACCCAACGCCGGAGGAGCTGGCAGCGGCACTGGCGGTGGTCCAGGCCCGTGCCGCCGCGACGGCGTCCGCTCCGGAGGGCGCCGCGGCGCCCCCGGAGCAGTGGTCGGACCCGGCGCGCATAGCCCGCACCAGCAGCCCGCTGCCGGGCCCGCGGGCGTGGGCGCGCACGTTCTGGCCGGTCTGAGACACACCCCGGGCGCGGGCCGGAGCTGCGCCGACACCAGGAATTAGTCCACTCGTACCCCGCTGGTTGAGTACCCGTACTCAGGCGCGGCCCGAGCCCGGCCCGCAGGATCGAAGCATGCTGTGGTCCGACCCGAAGAACGAGCCTCCCAAGGAGCTCCGCGACGCCCAGGCCATGATGCGCCGCGTGGGCCTGGTGCTGGCGTTGGCCATGGTGCTTGCGATGTTCGTGGTCGGCCTGCATTGACCACGCTTACGATTGCGCCATGACCGCCCCCACCCCCCGCCTCGTACTCGCCTCCGCCTCACCGGCCCGACTCAACCTGCTGCGCCAGGCCGGGCTGGCACCCGAGGTCATCGTGAGCGGCGTCGACGAGGACGCGCTGACCGCTCCGACCCCCGCCGAACTCGCCCTGGTTCTCGCCGAGGCGAAGGCCGCCGTCGTTGCCGCACTTCCGGATGCCGCCGGCGCATTGGTCGTCGGCTGCGACTCGGTGCTCGAGCTGGGCGGCGAGGCGCTCGGCAAGCCCGTCGACCAGGAAGAGGCGACGGCCCGCTGGAAGTCGATGCGCGGCCGCGTCGGCGTACTGCAGACGGGCCACTGCGTCACGGACACCGTCACCGGCCGGATAGCGTCCGCGACCGCGTCCACGACGGTGCGCTTCGGCGAGCCGA
Organism: Streptomyces sp. NPDC020681; assembly: GCF_044334895.1. Taxonomy (NCBI): domain Bacteria; kingdom Bacillati; phylum Actinomycetota; class Actinomycetes; order Kitasatosporales; family Streptomycetaceae; genus Streptomyces; species Streptomyces sp. NPDC020681. The sequence continues at coordinate 230,199 of NZ_JBIRTX010000012.1, forward strand.
CGGACGCCGAGATCGCGGCGTACGTGGCGAGCGGCGAACCGCTGCATGTGGCGGGCGCGTTCACGCTGGACGGCCGCTCGGCGCCGTTCATCGACGGCATCGAGGGCGACTACGGAAACGTCATCGGCCTGTCGCTGCCGCTGCTGCGCACGCTGCTGGCGGAGCTGGGCCACTCGATCACGGACCTGTGGACCTGAGCCCGGACCACCACCTCAACCGCCCCTTCTTCGGGGCAGGTTGGCGCCGGGCGCCGATCGGAGCCGGGCAGGCCGAAGCCGGGCAGGCCGAAGCCGGGCAGGTCGGAGCCGGGCGGTTGATGCCGCTGACGCCCGGCTGACGCATTCCCGCACCGCCTGACGCCCACTGACACCGGCCGCGGGCCTTTGACGCAGGCCGACAAAGACCCGCGCGGGCCTTACGCGGGAGCCGCGCCGTTCGTCGGCGCCGGATCGGCCGTGGTCTCGCGCGGTGCCGGTGCCGGCTTGCCGTACCCCAGCAGCGACAGCACGATCAGCCCCAGCACCACCATCATGAACGCGAAGGCGTGCCAGCCCACCAGACCCACCGTCACCGCGCCCAGCACGCCGTGCACCACCGCGCAGCTGATCAGCAGGATGCGGGCGACACGGCCCGGGGCGCGGTCGCGCAGACCCGCCAGAAGGAGCAGTACGCCGCACGTCGCGAGGTAGAGCCCGAAGACTGCGCCCATCACCCATGTGCCAGTGACCATGGCATCCGGTTCCATTCCCCCGAGTGACATGTCCTGCGCGTCGACGAGCGTGGCGAGGATGCCGTTGATCGCCACGATCCCCACGGCTTCCACGAGCAGCACAATCGCGGCCACTACGGCCACCGGTCTGCGCACCACGGCGCCCCCAACCCTCTGTTACCGGAAGTACGTACGACATCGCGAACGCTACTAACCGGTAAACCGTGGGACAAGGGTCTTGGCACGCTCGGAGTGAGCGCAAAGAATCACTCGGCCATTCGTAGGGATTCCACAAAGAAACGGGTTGGGCCGCTGGTCCCATGAACAGAGACCTGCGCCACACCATGGGTCTACTGTGCGAGGGAGGAACCCGTCGTACCGTGGTGCGACAAGGGATTTCGCGTCTGCGCGAGCCTCGAATCACGCTCCGTGTGGGCAAGCTCACCAATGGGGACGGGTCGAAAGGCCGTGTTGGCAGTCCCTAAACTCAGCTTGTTTCAAGGAGGGAGCCATCGTGCGCAAGGTGCTCATCGCCAACCGTGGCGAAATCGCTGTCCGCGTTGCCCGTGCCTGCCGGGACGCCGGGATCGCGAGCGTAGCCGTCTACGCCGATCCGGACCGGGACGCTCTGCATGTCCGCGCGGCCGACGAAGCGTTCGCCTTGGGCGGTGACACCCCGGCCGCCAGTTATCTGGACATGGCCAAGGTGCTGCAGGCCGCGAAGGACTCCGGCGCGGACGCCATCCACCCGGGCTACGGCTTCCTTTCCGAGAACGCCGAATTCGCCCAGGCCGTCATCGAGGCGGGTCTGACCTGGATCGGCCCGCCGCCGCAGGCCATCCGCGATCTCGGTGACAAGGTCGCCGCCCGGCACATCGCCCAGCGCGCCGGCGCTCCGCTGGTCGCGGGCACCCCCGACCCGGTCTCCGGCGCGGACGAGGTCGTCGACTTCGCCCGCGAGCACGGACTGCCGATCGCGATCAAGGCGGCGTTCGGCGGCGGCGGCCGCGGCCTGAAGGTCGCCCGCACTCTCGAAGAAGTCCCCGAGCTGTACGACTCCGCCGTACGCGAGGCGGTCGCCGCCTTCGGCCGCGGTGAGTGCTTCGTCGAGCGTTACCTCGACAAGCCCCGCCACGTGGAGACCCAGTGCCTGGCGGACCAGCACGGCAACGTCGTGGTCGTCTCCACCCGTGACTGCTCGCTGCAGCGCCGCCACCAGAAGCTGGTGGAGGAGGCTCCGGCCCCGTTCCTGTCGCCGGAGCAGAACGCCGAGCTGTACGCCGCGTCCAAGGCGATCCTGAAGGAAGCCGGCTACGTCGGCGCGGGCACCGTCGAGTTCCTCGTCGGCACCGACGGCACCATCTCCTTCCTCGAGGTCAACACCCGCCTCCAGGTCGAGCACCCGGTCACCGAAGAGGTCACCGGCATCGACCTCGTCCGGGAGATGTTCCGCATCGCCGACGGCGAGGAGCTCGGCTACGGCGACCCCGCCGTGCGCGGCCACTCCTTCGAGTTCCGTATCAACGGTGAGGACCCGGGCCGGGGCTTCCTGCCCGCGCCGGGCACCGTCACCACCTTCGCCCCGCCGTCCGGCCCCGGTGTCCGCCTCGACGCGGGTGTCGAGTCCGGCAGCGTCATCGGCCCCGCCTGGGACTCGCTCCTCGCCAAGCTGATCGTCACCGGCGCCAGCCGTGAGCAGGCGCTGCAGCGCGCCGCCCGTGCGCTGGAGGAGTTCAACGTCGAGGGCATGGCCACCGCGATCCCCTTCCACCGCGCGGTCGTCACCGACCCGGCGTTCACCAGCAACCCGTTCACGGTCCACACCCGGTGGATCGAGACCGAGTTCGTCAACGAGATCAAGCCGTTCGCCGCGCCGACCGAGGCCGACACCGAGGACGAGCCCGGCCGCGAGACGGTCATCGTCGAGGTCGGCGGCAAGCGCCTGGAGGTCTCGCTGCCGTCCTCGCTCGGCATGACGCTCGCCCGCACCGGCCTCGCCGCCGGCGCCAAGCCCAAGCGCCGGGCCGCGAAGAAGTCCGCTTCCGCGGCCTCCGGCGACACCCTCGCCTCGCCGATGCAGGGCACGATCGTCAAGGTCGCGGTCGAGGAGGGCCAGGAGGTCAAGGAAGGCGACCTCGTCGTGGTCCTGGAAGCGATGAAGATGGAACAGCCGCTGAACGCACACCGCGCGGGCACCATCAAGGGCCTGGCCGCGGAAGTCGGCGCCTCCATCTCCTCCGGCGCGATGATCTGCGAGATCAAGGACTGACGTCCTTGTACTGACCGGGTGCGCCGCCGGTCCCGTACGGCCTTCAATCGCCGGACGAGCTCTTTCGGAGCCCGTCCGGCGATTGCGTCCGTGACCACAGGACCAGCGCCAGCGCGACCGTCATGAACGCCGCCGCCGCCAGCAGGCCCGCCGAGAAGCCCGCCGCCATCGCCTCCTGGCCGCCGCCTTCCGCACCGCGCGCCGCGCTCCCGTACACCGTCACCAGCGCCGAGAGGCCCAGCGCGCCGCCGACCTGCTGCATCGTCTGCATCAGGCCCGACGCCGCGCCCGCCTGGTCCGGGCGGATGCCGGTCAGGATCAGCACGCTGAGCGGCATGAAGACGAGGCCGACGCCGAGGCCGTTGACGGCGAGCGGCACGAAGAGCGTGGTCCAGTAGCCGCTGCCGGTGGTGAGCGTGGACTGCCACAGCACACCGGCGACCGCGAGCCCCAGCCCCGTACCGGCGACCTTCTTCAGGCCGTGGCGGGCCAGCAGCCTCCCGGCGACGGTGGACGCGACGAAGATGCCGACGGCGAGCGGCAGAAACGCGAGCCCGGCGCGCAACGGGCTGTAGTCGCGGACGAATTGGAAGTACTGCGTGTCGAAGTAGAAGACCCCGAACATCGCGGCGGGCACCAGCAGCATTCCGGCGTACGCGATGACCCGGTTCCGGGCGCCGAACAGCTCCAGCGGCACGACCGGCTGCCGCACCCGGCGCTCCACCAGCAGAAACAGCGGCAGCAGTACGGCGGCGACGGCAAAGGCCCACACGACCTGGGTGTCGCTCCAGCCGTGGTCGGCGGCGCGGATGAAGGCGTAGACGAGCGCGGTCACGGCGGCCGTGCCGGTGAGCGCGCCGACGAGGTCGAAGCGGGCCCTGTGCCGTTCGGTCTCGGCGATGCCGAGCGGGACGAGCGCGGCGACCGCGAGGCCGACCGGCACATTGATGAAGAGGGTCCAGCGCCAGGACCCGGCCTCGGTGAGGACGCCGCCGAGGATCATGCCGATCGCCGATCCGGCTGCGGCCATTCCGGTGAACAGGCCGAGCGCGCGGTCGCGTTCACGCCCTTCGCCGAAGGTGGTGGCGACGAGCGCGAGCGTGGCGGGCGCGGTGAGCGCGGCGGCGGCGCCCTGTGCGGCACGGGCGAAGAGCAGCCAACCGCCGCTGTCGACGAACCCGCCGAGCAGGGAGGCGGCGGTGAAGGCGAGCACGCCGATGACCAGCGCGCGGCGACGGCCGATGAGATCGCCGATCCGGCCGCCGATGAGGAGGAGTCCGCCGAAGGCGAGGGTGTAGGCGTTGAGCACCCAGGACAGTCCGGCGGAGCTGAAGCCGAGCTCCTCGCCGATGTCGGGCAGCGCGATGTTCACGACGGTCGCGTCGAGCATCAGCATCATCTGGCAGGTCAGGATCAACGTGAGCGCGAGGGCCGGGCGATGGCGGGGTGATCGTGCGGGATGCGTGGTTGCGGCGACGCCGTTGGACGCGGCGGTGGACCGGTCTGCGGTCGGCATGGCTGAGAGCCCTCCCGGGGACGACAGCATTCGGAGGTAACCTCCGCTTACGATGCGGAGGCTTCCTCCGGTTTCGCAATGGCATCCTGGACACCGGGGGCGGACTCAGGGAGGACGGCGCGATGGCGACCAGTACGGCAGCGGGCTCGACGCGACCGATGCGGGCGGATGCGCGGCGCAATTACGAGCGGCTGCTGACCGAAGCCCGTTCCGCCTTCGCCGAGCACGGCACCGATGCTTCGCTCGAGGAGATCGCACGCCGCTCGGGCGTCGGTATCGGCACGCTGTACCGGCACTTCCCCAACCGCCACGCGATGATGAGCGCGGTCTTCCAGGACGCGGTCACCGAACTGCTGGCGCGCTCGCGCGAACTGGCGGACGCGGAGCAGCCGTGCGGGGCGCTGGTGGAGTGGCTGCGCGCGATCATCACGCACGCGGGCGAGTACCGCGGCCTGGCGCGGGCGCTCATGTCGGCCTCGCACGACGCGAGTTCGGCGCTCTCGGAATGCAGCGTCCCGATGCAGGAGGCGGGCGAACGCCTGCTGGTCCGGGCCCAGGAGTCCGGCGCGGTGCGGCCGGACGTCTCGATCAGCGATCTGATGCAGCTCACCAACGCGATCGCACTGGCGGCGGAACAGGACCCCGGTGACCCCGAACTGGCGGACAGGCTGCTGATGCTGACGCTACGGGGCCTCAAGGCGGAGACCGCGTAGGCGACAACGCGCCGCGCGCAGGGGTCCGGGCCCAACAGGCGGGCCGGGCCCGGAGACCTCAGCGACGGCGGAGGTCGGCCACCCTCGCACTGCGCTCCGGAACGCCCGGCTCCGGGGTCAGCGCTCCCGTCGCGCTGCGCAGCGAACCCGGTCCGCCGCCGCGTGTGCGGCGCTGGCCCGGCAGCGGGACGTCGCGGCGCGGACGCCCCGGCGGCGATTCAGAACCGCCCGCACCCGCGACCGAACCCGCGACCGCGATCTGCACGCCCTGGTCCGCCAGCGCCTGAAGTTCCGTCGCCGCGCGGTCGTCGTGCGTCGGCGGCTCGTCCGTGACCAGCCGAGTGATCACATCCGTCGGCACGGTCTGGAACATCGTGTCGGTGCCCAGCTTGGTGTGGTCCGCGAGGACCACCACCTCCGCCGCCGCCTGGACCAGCGCCCGGTCGACGCTCGCCGACAGCATGTTGGACGTGGACAGGCCGCGCTCGGCGGTCAGGCCGCTGCCCGAGAGGAAGGCGCGCGAGACCCGCAGCCCTTGGAGGGACTGCTCGGCCCCGCTGCCCACCAGGGCATAGTTGGAGCCGCGCAACGTCCCGCCGGTCATGACGACTTCGACGCGGTTGGCGTGCGCCAGCGCCTGCGCCACCAGCAGCGAGTTGGTGACGACGGTCAGCCCGGGGACGCGCGCGAGCCGGCGGGCCAGCTCCTGCGTGGTCGTACCCGCGCCGACCACGATCGCCTCGCCTTCTTCGACGAGGCTCGCGGCAAGATCGGCGATGGCCGTCTTCTCCGCGGTGGCGGACAGGGATTTCTGCGGAAAGCCGGACTCCCGCGTGAAGCCGCCCGGCAGTACCGCACCGCCGTGACGGCGGTCGAGGAGTCCTTCTGCCTCCAGTGCCCGCACGTCCCGCCGTACGGTCACTTCGGAGGTCTGGACGACGCGGGCGAGCTCACGGAGCGACACGGCCCCGTTGGCGCGCACCATTTCGAGGATCAATTGGCGACGTTCTGCAGCGAACACGAAACTGACAGTAACCTGACCGGCCGATAGTTTTCAGCACTATGCGCCGAAATACCGAATCTGTGCTTACCGATGTATGCCAAGTGGTATGGGCGGACCCATAGTTGATCGCCGGGTGCGTGGAGTGCCCGGGGTTCGCCGGGTTTACTCCGGGTCCGCTACCTGCTCACGCCTCGCCGGCCGCCTTCCGGGTGTGCAACTGCCGTGCCACCTCGGCGATCGAGCCCGACAGAGACGGGTACACGGTGAAAGCGTTTGCGATCTGTTCCACCGTCAGATTGTTGTCGACCGCGATCGAGATCGGATGGATCAGTTCGCTCGCGCGGGGCGACACGACCACACCGCCGACCACGATCCCGGTGCCCGGCCGGCAGAAGATCTTGACGAAGCCGTCCCGGATGCCCTGCATCTTCGCGCGCGGGTTGCGCAGCAGCGGCAGCTTGACGAACCGGGCGTCGATGATGCCGCCGTCGACGTCCGCCTGGCTGTAGCCGACCGTCGCGATCTCCGGGTCGGTGAACACGTTCGACGAGACGGTCTTCAGGTTCAGCGGCTGCACCGCGTCACCGAGGAAGTGGTACATCGCGATACGGCCCTGCATGGCGGCGACCGAGGCGAGCGCGAAGATCCCGGTGACGTCACCGGCCGCGTAGACGCCGGGCGCGCTGGTACGGGACACCTTGTCCGTCCAGATGTGGCCCGAGTCCTTGAGCCGTACGCCGGCCTCCTCCAGGCCCATGCCCGCGGAGTTCGGGATCGCGCCGACGGCCATCAGACAGTGCGAGCCGGAGATGACCCGGCCGTCGGAGAGCGTCACCTCGACGCGGTCGCCGACCCGCTTGGCGGACTCGGCGCGCGAGCGGGACATCACGTTCATACCGCGGCGGCGGAAGACGTCCTCGAGGACCGCGGCGGCGTCCGGGTCCTCGCCGGGCAGCACGCGGTCGCGGGAGGAGACGAGCGTGACGCGCGAGCCGAGTGCCTGGTAGGCCCCGGCGAACTCGGCGCCGGTGACGCCGGAGCCGACCACGATGAGCTCCTCGGGGAGCTCGGTCAGGTCGTACACCTGGGTCCAGTTCAGAATGCGCTCTCCGTCGGGGAGCGCGTCCGGGATCTCGCGCGGGTGGCCGCCGGTCGCGAGCAGCACGGCGTCGGCGGTCAGCGTCTCCTCGGTGCCGTCGGCGGCGCGCACGATCACCTTGCGGGAGCCGTCCATCGCCTGCTGGCCCTCCAGCCGGCCGCGGCCCCGCATCACGCGCGCGCCCGCCCGGGTGACGGACGCGGTGATGTCGTGGGACTGCGCGAGCGCCAGCCGCTTCACACGCCGGTTGACCTTGCCGAGGTCGACGCCGACGATCTTGGCGGCCTGCTCGAGCGGCGGCGTGTCGTCGGCGACGATGATGCCGAGTTCCTCGTGCGAGGAGTCGAAGGTGGTCATCACCTCGGCCGTGGCGATGAGGGTCTTCGAGGGCACACAGTCGGTCAGCACGGACGCGCCGCCGAGGCCGTCGCAGTCGACGACGGTCACCTCCGCGCCGAGTTGGGCGCCCACCAGGGCCGCCTCGTATCCGCCGGGTCCGCCGCCGATGATCACGATCCGGGTCACTGGGGTTACGCCTCGCGCTCTCGTTACTGCCGGTTACTGCCGGGGGTGTCCCGCTGGGCTGGAGTACGTACCCCATTGTCCCGCACGCTTCAACCCGCTCGCGCCCGGGGCCCACCATTCGGGGCGGCGGCCTCCCTTGGATACCCACAGTGACCCGACAGTGAACAACCCACGGGCTCCGGACCACCTCTTCCCCGAGACCCTTCACCCCGGACGCCCACAGTGAACAACCCACCGGCCCCGACCCACCACGCCCCCGGCCCACCTCTTCCCCGAGACCCTTCACTGCGGCCCCTCCCGTACCCTCGATCCCATGTCGCTCTACGCCGCGTACGCCGGCAACCTCGACGCGCGGCTGATGTCCCGCCGCGCCCCGCACTCACCGCTGCGCGGCACCGGCTGGCTCAACGGCTGGCGGCTGACGTTCGGCGGCGAGCAGATGGGCTGGGAGGGGGCACTGGCCACGATCGTGGAAGCGCCGCGCTCGCAGGTCTTCGTCGCGCTGTACGACATCGCCCCGATGGACGAGGACTCGATGGACCGCTGGGAGGGCGTCGGCATGGACATCTACCGGCGGATGCGGGTCCGGGTGCACACGCTGGACGGCGAGGAGCCGGCCTGGGTGTATGTGCTGAACGGGTACGAGGGCGGGCTGCCGTCCGCGCGGTATCTGGGAGAGCTGGCGGACGCCGCGGATTCGGCGGGGGCGCCGCACGACTACGTGATGGAGCTGAGGAAGCGGCCGTGTTAGCGGGCCCGCGGTGGTGTCCGCCGGTGAATTCGCCGGAGAGTTTGTGGGAAACGACAAGACAACGATCGCAGGACCGTACGCTGCGTCATCTACGCGCGTAGGAAATGACCGGCTACCCTCATTCGCGTGAACGCATCTGTGAATCCGGAACTCCACGGCGTCAGCGCCGACCCCCACGCCGCGGCAGACGCCGCCGCCGCGCGCCTGCGCGAGCTGACCGGCGCCGAGACGCATGACGTAGCCCTGGTCATGGGCTCGGGCTGGGCGCCGGCCGTAGAGGCGCTCGGCGCGCCGGAGGCCGAGTTCCCGGTCACCGAACTGCCCGGTTTCCCGCCGCCGGCGGTCGAGGGCCACGGCGGCAAGATCCGCTCGTACCGCATCGGCGCGAAGCGCGCGCTGGTCTTCCTCGGCCGTACGCACTTCTACGAGGGCCGTGGCGTCGCCGCGGTCGCCCACGGTGTGCGCACCGCTGTCGCCGCCGGCTGCAAGACCGTCGTCCTGACCAACGGCTGCGGCGGTCTGCGCGAGGGCATGCGCCCCGGCCAGCCGGTGCTGATCAGCGACCACATCAACCTGACCGCTGCCTCCCCGATCATCGGCGCGAACTTCGTGGACCTGACGGACCTGTACTCGCCGCGGCTGCGGGCGCTGTGCAAGGAGGTCGACGCGACGCTGGAGGAGGGCGTGTACGTCCAGTTCCCCGGCCCGCACTACGAGACGCCCGCGGAGATCAACATGGTCCGTGTGATGGGCGGCGACCTGGTCGGCATGTCCACGGTTCTCGAGGCGATCGCGGCGCGTGAGGCGGGCGCGGAGGTACTCGGCATCTCCCTGGTCACGAACCTGGCGGCGGGCCTGTCGGGCGAGCCGCTGAACCACGAGGAGGTCCTCCAGGCGGGCCGCGACTCGGCGGCGAGCATGGGAGAACTCCTGACGAGGGTCCTGGACCGCATCTGACGCCTTCCCCGAGGCCGCGTACCCGCGTGCCGCCCGCCGCGAGAGACCTGGCACCCGCGCCCGCAGGACGCGAGGACCGGGCAACCGGCCGGGCCCGGGGGCCCGGAGGCGGAGCCCGCAGTTACGGGAACGGGCGCGGAGGGGAAGGAAACAGACCGCACCCCACCGCACTGAACACCACCATCACGAGAGGCGAGACACCGTGACCCAGGACCTCATCGCGCGGGCCCAGCGATGGCTGGAGGAGGATCCGGACGCCGAGACCCGCGACGAGCTCGGGAAGCTGATCGCCGCGCGGGATCTCGACGAGCTCGCCGCACGGTTCGGCGGGATGCTGCAGTTCGGGACCGCCGGGCTGCGCGGGGAGCTCGGCGCCGGGCCCATGCGGATGAACCGCGCCGTCGTCATCCGCGCCGCCGCCGGCCTCGCCGCGTATCTGCGGGCCAAGGAGCAGACCGGCGGGCTCGTCGTCATCGGCTACGACGCCCGCTACAAGTCCGCCGACTTCGCCCGCGACACCGCCGCCGTCATGGTCGCCGCCGGGTTCCGCGCCGCCGTCCTCCCGCGCCCGCTGCCCACGCCCGTCCTCGCGTACGCCATAAGGCATCTGCGCGCGGTCGCCGGCGTCGAGGTCACCGCCAGCCACAACCCGCCGCGCGACAACGGCTACAAGGTCTACCTCGGCGACGGCTCCCAGATCGTGCCGCCGGCCGACGCGGAGATCGCCGCCGAGATCGAGGCGGTGGCGAGCCTGAACGACGTGCCACGCGCCGAGAGCGGCTGGGAGACCCTCGGCGACGAGGTCCTGAACGCCTATCTGGCGCGTACGGACGCGGTCCTGACCACCGGGTCACCGCGCACCGCCCGCGTCGTCTACACCGCCATGCACGGCGTCGGCAAGGACGTGCTGACGGCCGCCTTCGCCCGTGCCGGATTCCCCGAACCCGTCCTCGTGCAGGAGCAGGCCGAGCCCGACCCGGCGTTCCCGACCGTCGCGTTCCCCAACCCGGAGGAGCCGGGCGCGATGGACCTGGCCTTCGGGACGGCCCGCGCCGTGGGCCCGGACATCGTCATCGCCAACGACCCCGACGCCGACCGCTGCGCGGTGGCGGTGCCGGACGACTCCGTTGCCGGCGGCTGGAAGATGCTCCGCGGCGACGAGGTCGGCGCGCTGCTCGCCGCGCACATCGTCCACAAGGGCGCTCGCGGCACGTTCGCCGAGTCGATCGTGTCCTCGTCGCTGCTCGGCCGGATCGCGGAGGCCGCCGGGCTGCCGTACGAGGAGACGCTGACCGGCTTCAAGTGGATCGCGAAGGTCGACGGTCTGCGCTACGGCTACGAGGAGGCGCTCGGCTACTGCGTCGACCCCGATGGCGTACGCGACAAGGACGGCATCACCGCGGCGCTGCTCGTCGCCGAACTCGCGTCGGAGCTCAAGGAGCAGGGCCGTACGCTCACCGATCTGCTGGACGATCTCGCCGTCGCGCACGGACTGCACGGCACCGACCAGCTGTCGGTGCGAGTCGACGACCTGAGCGTCATCGCGGACGCGATGCGCCGGCTGCGCGAGCAGCCGCCGGCCGTGCTGGCCGGACTGCGCGTCGCGAGCGCCGAGGACCTGAACCGCGGCACGGACAAGCTGCCGCCGACGGACGGTCTGCGGTACTACCTCGACGGCGAGTTCAACGCCCGGGTCATCGTCCGTCCCAGCGGCACCGAGCCCAAGCTCAAGTGCTATCTGGAAGTTGTGGTGCCGGTCGCGGACGCGAGCGCGCTGGTTCCGGCGCGGGAGCGTGCCGCGGAGATCCTGGACGGCATGAAGCGGGACCTGGCGGCGGCCGCCGGTATCCGACCGTAGAAACACCGGACCGCCCGTACGAGTGAACCTCGTACGGAGTCGAGCCACCGCAGCGCGCTCCCCCGGACCGTCCGGGCAATGGTGACCCGGTAGCGCATACCGAGTCCCAGGAGCAGCCGCCGTGTCCCCCGCCGCGACCGTTCGTGCCTTTGTCCCCGCCTCCCGCCGGCCACCGGCCCCGGGAGACGGCAGCGCGACGGGCGCGCGGGACCGGCTGCTGCGCGCGCTGCGGCGGGCCGCGCCGGCGCTCCTCGGCTATCTCCTGGTGCGGCTGTGCGGGCTGCTGGTCCTCGCCAAGTGGGCGCACGTCAGGCAGCAGGGCGTATGGCCGACGCTGGCCACGTCCTGGGACTCGAGCTGGTATCTGGGGATCGCCGACCACGGCTACACGGACGCGCTCGGCACCGACTTCAACGAGAACAACCTCGCCTTCTTCCCGCTCTATCCGGTGCTGGTGAAGGCCGTCGCCGCCGTCACGCCCGGCTCGCGCGCCTCGGTCGGGCTGCTGCTCGCGGTCGGCTGCTCGCTGCTCGCCGCGTGGGGGATCTTCGCGGTCGGCGACCGGCTGCACGGCCGGCGGGTCGGCATCGTGCTCACCGTGCTGTGGGGCGCGCTGCCGGTCGGGATCGTGCAGTGGATGGGCTACACGGAGTCGCTGTTCACGGCACTGGCGGCCTGGTCGCTGTACGCGGTGCTCAGCGGGCGCTGGCTGTGGGCGGGTTCACTGGCGACGCTGGCGGGACTGACGCGGCCGACGGCCATCGCGCTCGCGGCGGCGGTGTCGGTCGCGGCGCTGCTGGCCTGGCGGAGAGGGCGGCCCGGTGAGCGGGGTGCGGCACTCGCGGGCGCGCTGATGGCCCCGCTGGGATGGCTGGCGTTCGTCGCCTGGGTCGGGCTGCGGGTGGGCCGCGTGGACGGCTACTTCGCCGTCCAGCGCCTGTGGCGCAACGAGTGGGACGGCGGCGTGGCGACGCTGCTCCATCTGCGCCAGTACCTGGTCCATATGACGCAGCCTCAGCTGTTTCTGGTGATTGTCTCGGCGATGCTGGTCCTCTCGGTCGTGCTGTTCCTGCTCTGCGCCGCCGACCGGCAGCCGCTTGTGCTGCTGGTGTTCACCGGTGTGCTGCTGCTGGTGGTGCTCGGCAGCGGAGGCGTGTACTTCCCGCGGGCCCGCTTTCTCCTCCCCGGCTTTCCACTGCTGCTGCCGATCGCCCAGGCGCTGGCGAGGGCGCGCCAGTGGGCGGTGGTGGCGGTGGTGCTGGGCACGGCGACGCTGACTTCGGCGTGGTTCGGTGCGTACATGCTGCTGGTCTGGCGGGGTCCGCCGTAAGGAGAGGGGCGATGATCCAGGTCGGCAGAGGCGGCTGGATGATGACCGGCATGTCGACTACTTCCCGGCGCAGTCTGCTCGCCGCTTTCGCGGCCTCTGCCGCCTCCGTCCCGCTCAGCGGTCTGGCCGCCGCCCCCGCTCGCGCCGCCGGGTCGGCCGCCCCGTCCATACACCCGCTCGCGGCCCCGGCCGGTCTGACCTCGGCCCGGTCCTCGGTGACGCTGGCTCCGCTGGACGCGTCCTACTTCACCCAGGTGGCGCTCAACAACCCGCTCACCGCCTCCGTGCTTCCGGGCACCCCGGCCCGTACGGAGGTCATTTCCGGCGGCCGACGGGTCGCGTTGCTGACCCACGGCGCCCGGACCGTCGTACTGCCCGGCCCTGAGCGCACGTTCACCGAGAACAAGCAGCCTTTCGTGGACGACTTCCAGCGCACGCTTCCGGACCTCGCGCTGCCGGTGGCGGAGCGCCAGTACTGAGGCAGCTCACCGGGCGGCGGCAGTTGGTCCACGCTCGGGCCTGCCGAAACCGACTACTCGGTGGTGCCGGGCGCCGGCGTCATCACACTCACCACCGATCTCGCGAGCCGCCACGCGAGCGTGCGCGACGACGAGATCACGGACGTCGACGTGCGTTCCGTTGCCCGGTTCGACAAGGTGCCTGCCGGCCAGGCCTGTTCGTACGCGCTGTCCTTCGGTTACCAGGACACCCACAACAACTACCGGGCCCGGCTGTCCTTCCTGACCTCCGGCGCGGTCGAACTGCGGGTCGAGAAGGAGGTCGCCGACACGGTCACCCAGCTGGCCACGGCCCTCACGCTCGCCACCGGCGTGCCCGCGGACACGAACTGGACGATCCGGGTGCGCCGCGAAGGTGCCCACATCCAGGTCAAGGCCTGGCGTTCCGACCTCGCCGAGCCGGCCGCGTGGGCCGTCGACGTCAACGACTCCACCTTCGCCAAGGGGCGGGTGGGCCTGCGCGCGCTCGCCAACGACGGCTGCACCAACCTGCCGGTCGGGCTGAGCGTCAGCCGCTTCCAGGTGGACGCCGCGACCTGGGACGTGCCGCCCGGCGTCACGCACGGCGACTGGGTGCGCGTGCTGCCCCAGCCGTTCGACGGGAACTGGACGCCGGAGCTGGAGCAGACCGTCCGTGGCTGGGCCGGTTCGACGGCGCCGGACGTGCTCGCGTACGCGGCGATGTTCCTCGCCGGGGCGCCGGACGTGGTGAGCGGGGCCGGACAGACCAAGGACGAGCAGGTACTGGGCGAGGCCGGCTACGGCTACCTGGACCCGCAGGGCTACCGCTACGAAGGCGCCGACTTCCACGAGTACATGAACCTCGGCTGGACCTTCCCCGACGGCACGCACACCGGGCCGTCCGGCAAGCAGGTCGGCAACCTCGACTGCTCGGGCTACACGCGCATGGTCTACGGCTACCACATGGGCGTGCCGCTGGCCGCGGGCGAGGACACTTCCAAGGCCCGGATCCCGCGCAAGTCCCGGCACATGGCCGACTACGCGCCCGGCGTGCGCATCGACCGGACCGACGGCACGAACCCGCCCGCCGCGACACTGCTGCAGCCCGGCGACCTCGTGCTGTTCAACGCCGACTCGGGTGACGACAACCCGACCGTCACGGTCGACCACGTCGGCATCTACCTGGGCAGGGACGCGGCAGGCAAGCGCCGCTTCCTCTCCAGCCGCAAGACCGGCAACGGACCCACCATGTCGGACCTGGGCGGCGCCTCGCTCCTGGACGGCACGGGGACGTACGCCAGGACACTGCACACCGTGCACCGCATCTGACGCCGCGGCGGTCGGCCGACGGTCAGCCGATGGCCAGCAGGACGACGAGCAGCACGGCACCCGCGGCGGCCGGCGCCATCACCTCGTACGCCCAGCGCTTGTGCACCTCGCCCTGCGCACTCGGCCTCGACGCGTTGCGCTCGGCGATCTCGCGCATGTCGGCAACGGTCTGATCGGCCTGCGGGACGCGGGGCTTGTCGACGACGTCGGCGCTCGCGGACGTCCGCATGTGCGGGTCGCTGTGCGAGCGCCGCGCCTGCTTGCGGGCGGCGCGCTTGCGCTGCCCCAGGGACACGGGGACGGCCCAGAGCTGGTACTTCGCGCCGTCGTTCGTGAAGAGCTCACTGGAGTAGCCGGCGCGTACGTCGGCGACGCTGCCCCACGGGACCGTGATGGAGCGGAAGGGGTTCCGGATCCGCACACGGTCGTCGTTGACGAAGACGGCGGGGCGGAGGGTGAAGGCGACGACCAGGGGCACACTGAGCAGCGCGCCGGCCAGGGCGAACCACGGGGTGCGGCCCTCACCCGTGATGACCGCGTCGCCGCCGAGCCACGCGATGAGCACGAGCAGCAGCACGCCACCGGCCATCCCGGCGGGCGACCTGAAGACCCGATCGGCGTAGGTGGGCTCGACGGGAGGCGGTGAGCTGGTCATGCCCCGATTGTGCCGCATCCGCACCGGTGCCCCGCAGGGGACCCGTACCCCGGGAGCCGGGCCCGCCCGGGGCACAGGTACCTGCGCCGGGCGGGCCCGGGTCGCGTGCACTCGAGCCCCGGCCCCCACTAGACGCGTCGCTACGCGCGTAGATATGCTCGTCTGGTGACCATGCCCACCATTCCACCCGCACCCGCATTCGCGGACGTCACCGCGTCCGACAGCACGCTGCGCCGATTCCTCCACGGCCTGCCCGGCGTCGACCCGGTAGGCCTCGAGGCGCGCGCAGCCTCCCTCGGGACCCGTTCGATCAAGACCTCGGCCAAGGCGTACGCCATCGACCTGGCCATCTCGATGATCGACCTCACGACCCTCGAAGGCGCGGACACCCCGGGCAAGGTCCGGTCCCTCGCCGCCAAGGCCGTGCATCCCGACCCGACCGACCGGACCACCCCGACCACCGCAGCCGTCTGCGTCTATCCCGACATGGTGGCCACCGCCAAGGCCGCCCTCCAGGGCTCGGACGTCAAGGTCGCCTCCGTCGCGACCGCCTTCCCGGCCGGCCGCGCCGCGCTCGACGTGAAGCTCGCCGACGTGCACGACGCCGTCGCCGCGGGCGCCGACGAGATCGACATGGTCATCGACCGGGGCGCGTTCCTGGCCGGCAAGTATCTGAAGGTGTACGAGGAGATCCGCGCCGTGAAGGAGGCCTCCGGCGCCGCCCGCCTCAAGGTCATCTTCGAGACCGGCGAGCTCTCCACGTACGACAACATCCGCCGCGCCTCCTGGCTCGGCATGCTCGCGGGCGCGGACTTCATCAAGACCTCGACGGGCAAGGTCGCGGTGAACGCCACCCCGGCGAACACCCTCCTCATGCTCGAGGCCGTACGCGACTTCCGGGCGCAGACTGGAGTACAGGTGGGTGTGAAGCCCGCGGGCGGCATCCGCACCAGCAAGGACGCGATCAAGTTCCTGGTGCTGGTCAACGAGACCGCCGGTGAGGACTGGCTGGACAACCACTGGTTCCGCTTCGGCGCGTCCAGCCTGCTGAACGACCTGCTGATGCAGCGCCAGAAGCTGGCGACCGGCCGTTACTCCGGACCCGACTACGTGACGGTGGACTGATCACGATGGCCTTTGAATACGCACCCGCACCCGAGTCACGGTCGATCGTCGACATCGCGCCGTCGTACGGCCTGTTCATCGACGGTGAGTTCACCGACTCCTCGGACGGCAAGGTCTTCAAGACCGTCTCGCCGTCCACCGAGGAGGTGCTCGCCGAGGTCGCCCAGGCGGGCGAGGCGGACGTGGACCGTGCCGTGAAGGCCGCCCGCAAGGCCTTCGAGAAGTGGTCCGCGCTGCCCGGCTCCGAGCGCGCCAAGTACCTGTTCCGTATCGCGCGGATCATCCAGGAGCGCAGCCGCGAGCTGGCCGTCCTGGAGACCCTGGACAACGGCAAGCCGATCAAGGAGACCCGCGACGCGGACCTCCCCCTGGTCGCCGCGCACTTCTTCTACTACGGGGGCTGGGCCGACAAGCTCGGCCACGCGGGCTACGGACCCGACCCGCGCCCCCTCGGCGTCGCCGGCCAGGTCATCCCGTGGAACTTCCCGCTGCTGATGCTGGCCTGGAAGATCGCCCCGGCGCTCGCCACCGGCAACACGGTCGTGCTGAAGCCCGCCGAGACCACTCCGCTCTCCGCCCTGTTCTTCGCGGACATCTGCCGCCAGGCCGGGCTGCCGAAGGGTGTCGTCAACATCCTTCCCGGTTACGGCGAGACCGGTGCCGCGCTCGTCGCGCACCCGGACGTCAACAAGGTCGCCTTCACCGGCTCGACCGCCGTCGGCAAGGCCATCGCCCGCCAGATCGCCGGCACCGACAAGAAGGTCACGCTGGAGCTCGGCGGCAAGGGCGCGAACATCGTCTTCGACGACGCCCCCATCGACCAGGCCGTCGAGGGCATCGTCAGCGGCATCTTCTTCAACCAGGGCCAGGTCTGCTGCGCGGGCTCCCGGCTGCTGGTCCAGGAGTCGGTCCAGGACGAGGTGCTGGAGTCGCTGAAGCGCCGTCTGTCCACGCTCCGCCTCGGCGACCCGCTGGACAAGAACACCGACATCGGCGCGATCAACTCCGCCGAGCAGCTGGCCCGGATCACCGCGCTCACCGAGACCGGCGAGGCGGAGGGCGCCGAGCGCTGGACCGCGCCGTGCGACATGCCGGCCTCCGGCTACTGGTTCGCGCCGACGCTGTTCACCAACGTCACCCAGGCGCACACCGTCGCCCGCGACGAGATCTTCGGCCCGGTGCTGTCCGTGCTGACGTTCCGTACGCCGGACGAGGCCGTCGCCAAGGCCAACAACAGCCAGTACGGGCTGTCCGCGGGCGTCTGGACGGAGAAGGGCTCCCGCATCCTCGCCGTCGCGAACAAGCTCCGCGCCGGCGTGGTGTGGGCCAACACCTTCAACAAGTTCGACCCGACCTCGCCGTTCGGCGGCTACAAGGAGTCGGGCTTCGGCCGCGAGGGCGGCCGTCACGGTCTGGAGGCCTACCTCGATGTCTGAGTCGTCGCGTCTGAGTGTCTTCAAGACCTACAAGCTGTTCGTCGGGGGCAAGTTCCCCCGCTCCGAGAGCGGACGGGTGTACGAGGTGACCGACTCGAAGGGCGAATGGCTGGCCAACGCCCCGCTCTCCTCCCGCAAGGACGCGCGTGACGCGGTCGCCGCCGCGCGCAAGGCGTTCGGCCCCTGGTCAGGCGCGACCGCGTACAACCGCGGTCAGATCCTCTACCGCATCGCCGAGATGCTGGAGGGCCGCCGGGGCCAGTTCGTCGGCGAAGTGGCGGACGCGGAGGGCCTGTCCAAGTCGAAGGCCGCGGCCGTCGTGGACGCGGCGATCGACCGCTGGGTCTGGTACGCGGGCTGGACGGACAAGATCGGCCAGATCGTCGGCGGCGCCAACCCCGTCGCCGGCCCGTTCTTCAATCTCTCGACCCCGGAGCCGACCGGCGTCGTCACGGTCCTCGCGCCGCAGGAGTCGTCGTTCCTGGGCCTGGTGTCGGTCGTCGCCCCGGTGATCGCCACCGGCAACACGGTGATCGTGGTCGCCAGCGAGAAGGCCCCGCTCCCGGCGCTGTCGCTGGGCGAGGTGCTGGCCACCTCCGACCTCCCGGGCGGCGTGGTCAACGTCCTGTCCGGCCGTACGGCCGAGATCGCGACGCCGCTGGCCGCGCACCAGGACGTCAACGCGATCGATCTCACCGGCGCCGATGACGTACTGGCGAAGGAGCTGGAGATCGCGGCGGCGGACAACCTCAAGCGCGTTCTTCGTCCACAGGCTGTGGATTTCTCCGCGGACCCGGGCACGCAGCGGCTGACCGCCTTCCTGGAGACCAAGACGGTCTGGCATCCGACGGGCTCGCTGGGCGCGTCCGGCTCGGCCTACTGACCCCGGCGCCATCCTGAACCGAGGGGCCCTCTGTCGTTCCGTCCAACGGCAGAGGGCTTCCTCATGTCCGGGCTTGCCGAGAGTCAGATGGGCAGGACCCCGGCGACGCCGCCCACGACCGGCAGGTCCTCCAGCGCGGCACCGGCCGCGAGCGGGCCGGTGGCCGCGCCGGTGGACAGCGGCTGGAAGTCGGCGACCTGCGCGCCGACGGCGTTGTCCAGCGGGTCGACGCCGGTCTTGGCCAGCGGGTTGAGCTGGAGGCTCTTGAGCTGTCCGACACCGGCGACGGAGTTGGTGACCGCGCCGGTCAGACCCGTGGCGCCGAGCGTGTCGAGGCCCACGGGGGCCGGAGGTGCGGCCGGTGCCGCCTGGGCGGTTGCCTCGCCCGCGCCGAGTGCCGCGGCCACCGCGGCGACGGTCAGGCCCGCACGCAGCAGGGCGGGCCGCCGGGACTGGGGAGCTGTGTGACGTGCCATGGGATTCCTGCCTCGATGAGCGAGTCGCTGGGTAACCGGAAGAGCACGCAGCGTAGTTGAGGTGAGACAGTCAATACCAATCTCCGCCCCGGTGGGTCCCCTTCACGGGTCAATGCCTCACACTGGTGTCCCGTGAGTTCCCAACCCATACCGACACGCGTCGTTCTCCTCTCGGGCCCCTCCGGTTCAGGAAAGTCGTCGCTCGCCGCGCGCTCCGGACTGCCGGTGCTGCGCCTCGACGACTTCTACAAGGAGGCCGGCGACCCGACGCTCCCTCTGGTCGAGGGCAGCACGGACATCGACTGGGACTCGCCGCAGTCCTGGGACGCGGATGCGGCGGTGGCGGCGATCACTGAACTGTGCGGCACGGGACGTACGATCGTCCCGGTGTACGACATCGCCACGAGTGCGCGGGTGGACCGCGAGTCGCTCGACATCGGCCGGACGCCGCTGTTCGTGGCGGAAGGCATTTTCGCGGCGGACATCGTGAGCCGCTGCCAGGAGCTGGGCGTACTGGCGGACGCGCTGTGCCTGCGCGGCCGCCCGTCGACGACGTTCCGCCGCCGGCTGGCGCGGGATCTGCGGGAGGGCCGCAAGTCGATGGGCTTCCTGGTGCGGCGCGGCTGGCGCCTGATGCGCGCGGAACGCGGCATTGTGGCGCGCCAGGAGTCGCTGGGTGCGCACCCGTGCGCCAAGGAGGAGGCCCTGGGCCGCCTTGCCGCGGCGGCGGCGGGCCAGTGCCGCACCCGCGCGGCCCGAACGCCGGCCTGACGGCCGGAGGGTTCTCCCACCCACCCGCCCTTGAAAGCGGGGTACGGCGTACCCCCACGCCATTGGCGTCCGCGGCAGCTTCGCGCCGCGCGGGAAGTCCCATCACACGCCCGCGAGGGGCACGAGCGCCGCTCACCCCGCTACCTCGCGGCAGCTCCGCGCCGTGGAACGCGGCGGCGGCGTCCGAAAGACGCCTCCCCGGCGCACCGCACACGGCGCGGGCACGCCCCCGGCGTTCGCGGCAGCTTCGTGCCGCACCGCAGACCGAGGTTCCCGGGCATCACACGTACCGCTGCCCGCCGCAGCTTCGCGCCGCGCCGGCAGACCCGCTGGGCCCGAGCCCCCGGAAAAGGCAACCGCGGGGCCGGACAAGACCCCCCGGCCTGTCCGGTCCCGCGACCTGTTCCCCCGTTGGTTCCCCGTTGGTCCCCCGTGACCCCCGTGGTCCCCCACATACCGCCGATTCCCCCGAAACAGCGGCCCTCCCCCTGTGCCTTCAGGCCACCAGCTCGCCGAAGGACTCTTCCTCGTCACGGCCGAAGCTGAGGACCTCGTCCTCGCGCAGCCGGCGGAGTGACCGCCAGATGCTCGACTTCACCGTGCCGACACTGATGTCCAGGATCTCCGCGATCTCCGGGTCGGTGCGGCCCTCGTAGTAGCGAAGGACCAGCATCGTCCGCTGGAGTTCGGGCAGCCTGGCCAGCGCCTGCCAGAGCACCGCGCGCAGTTCCGTACCCCGCATCGCGTCGGTGTCGCTCGCCGTCTCCGGCAGCTCCTCCGTCGGGTACTCGTTGAGCTTGCGCCGGCGCCAGGCGCTGATGTGCAGATTGGTCATCGTCCGCCGCAGGTAGCCCCCGACCGCGGCCTTGTCGCTGATCCGGTCCCACGCCCGGTATGTCGAGAAGAGGGCGCTCTGCAGCAGATCCTCCGCCTCGAACCGGTCACCGGTCAGGTGGTAGGCGGTCGCGTACAGGGAGGACCGGCGCTCCTGGACGTAGGCGGTGAACTCCGCCTCCGTCAGGCTGGTGCGCTCCCCCGTGTCCTCCCCGTACGCCGTCCCGTTGCCCCCCACGGTCGCGTCAACCACCGTCATGTACGACGGCTTGTGCTGACGCCCGGCGCTGCGAACGCACCCCCGCCCGTTCACCGCGCCGGACTTCTCCGGGCTCCTCACGACGTCGTGGAGACGCGTGACTACTGCGCTTGAGTTGGTGCTGTGCAGTGCGTTCATCTCGCGCCCCCCGTCGGTGGAGTCTGTTTCCGTCCGTGTGCCAAAAAGCTTGCCCAGGCAGTTTCATGGCGGTGTCCGCCGACTGTCACAGGCCTGTCACAGGGCCCGCGGGACCCTTGGAAACCCCGTTTCGCGACCGGTTCGCAAACAGCTCGAAACGCCTCTCACAAGGGGAGGAGTGGTGTGGGAGCGCTCCAGCAGTCGAACTCCGGCACGCCCATGGGCCAGAATGACCTCCGTGCCTTTCCTGTTGCTGATCGAGGACGACGACGCCATCCGCACGGCCCTCGAACTTTCCCTGTCACGCCAGGGCCACCGAGTGGCCACCGCGGCGACGGGCGAGGACGGCCTGAAACTGCTCCGTGAGCAGCGGCCGGACCTGATCGTGCTGGATGTGATGCTTCCCGGGATCGACGGTTTCGAGGTGTGCCGGCGCATCAGGCGCACCGACCAGCTGCCGATCATTCTGCTGACCGCACGCAGCGACGACATCGATGTGGTGGTCGGTCTCGAGTCGGGCGCGGACGACTATGTCGTCAAGCCCGTGCAGGGCCGGGTGCTGGACGCCCGGATCCGCGCCGTACTGCGTCGCGGTGAGCGGGAGTCCACCGACTCGGCGACCTTCGGGTCGCTGGTGATCGACCGCAGCGCGATGACGGTCACCAAGAACGGCGAGGACCTCCAGCTCACGCCGACCGAGCTGCGGCTGCTGCTGGAGCTGAGCCGCAGGCCCGGACAGGCCCTGTCGCGGCAGCAGCTGCTGCGGCTGGTGTGGGAGCACGACTATCTCGGCGACTCACGACTGGTGGACGCCTGTGTGCAGCGGCTGCGGGCGAAGGTGGAGGACGTGCCGTCCTCGCCGACCCTGATCCGTACGGTGCGCGGTGTGGGCTACCGGCTGGACGTCCCGCAGTGAGACCTGTGCACCACCCCGCCCCCATGAACGGAACCACCAGGTGAGCAGTGCCGCAAAGCGCGCGATACTCGCCGGTCTCCGCTGGACGAGCCTGCGGCTGCGCCTGGTCGTCGTCTTCGCTCTGGTCGCGCTGACCGCGGCGGTGTCCGCGTCCGGCATCGCGTACTGGCTCAACCGCGAGGCCGTGCTGACGCGTACGCAGGACTCCGCGCTCGGGGACTTCCGGCAGGAGATGCAGAACCGGGCGGCCGCGCTGCCGTTGCATCCGACGGTGGGCGAACTGCGCAACACGGCCGAGCAGATGACGGACAGCGACGCCGGCTACAGCGTGCTGCTGATCGCCGAGCCCGCCGCGGGCAAGCCGCTGGTGGCGACCTCGGAGCCGGAGAACTTCACGCTCGCCGACGTTCCGCAGCGGCTGCAGGACGCGGTGAACGAGCGGCAGGACGTCAGCGCCGGCAACTCCGTTCCGTACCACCTCTACTGGCAGCGCACCCAGCGCCGCGGCAAGCCGTATCTCGTCGGCGGCACCAGGATCATCGGCGGCGGCCCGACCGGCTATGTCTTCAAGTCGCTCGACCAGGAGCGCCAGGACCTGAACTCGCTGGCCTGGTCGCTCGGCATCGCGACCGCCCTCGCGCTCGTCGGGTCCGCGCTGCTGGCGCAGGCCGCGGCGACGACCGTGCTCAAGCCCGTGCACCGGCTCGGCGAGGCGGCTCGGCGGCTCGGCGAGGGCAAGCTCGACACCCGGCTGCGGGTGTCCGGCACGGACGAACTGGCCGAGCTGGCAAGGACGTTCAACAAGACCGCCGCGTCGCTGGAGAAGAAGGTCGCGGACATGAGCGCGCGGGAGGAGTCCAGCCGCCGCTTCGTCGCCGACATGTCGCACGAGCTGCGTACGCCGCTGACCGCGCTCACCGCCGTCACCGAAGTGCTCGAGGACGAGGTCGACAGCCTCGACCCGATGATCGCGCCCGCCGTGAACCTGGTCGTCAGCGAGACCAGGCGGCTCGGCGACCTGGTGGAGAACCTGATGGAGGTGACCCGCTTCGACGCGGGCACCGCCAAGGTCGTCCTGGACACGGTCGACGTCGCCGACCAGGTCACCGCCTGCATCGACGCGCGCGCCTGGCTGGACGCCGTGGATCTGGACGCCGAGCGCGGCATCATGGTGCGGCTCGATCCGCGCCGGCTCGATGTGATCCTGGCGAATCTGATCGGCAACGCGCTCAAGCACGGCGGTTCGCCGGTACGGGTGTCGGTGCGGCCGGCCGACGGCGAGCTGCTGATCGAGGTACGGGACCACGGGCCCGGCATCCCCGAGGACGTGCTGCCGCATGTCTTCGACCGCTTCTACAAGGCGAGCGCCTCCCGGCCGCGCTCCGAGGGCAGCGGCCTCGGCCTGTCGATCGCGATGGAGAACGCCCACATCCACGGCGGCGACATCACCGCCGCGAACTCCCCCGACGGCGACGGCGCGGTCTTCGTGCTGCGGCTGCCGCGCGACCCGTCCGACGCGAAGGACTACTACGCGCAGGACGACGCGGACGACGACGGCGACACCCCCGGCGGGGAGCAGCTCCGCGACCGGGGAGAGGAAGGCGCGCAGTGAAAGGCCCCCGCCGTATCAGGTGGTCCGTCGCGGCGCTTCTGGGCGTCCTCGCGCTCGGCGGCTGCGGCATCAGGTCCACCCAGGTCCCGGTCGACGCCGGTCCCGCGCCCTCCCGCGTGCCCTGCGAGGTCACCGGCGAGAACGTCACGCCGCAGGCGCAGCAGCAGGGCATCCCTGTGCGCGTCTACCTGGTCTGCGCGACGCAGCTGGAGTCTGTGGACCGTACGGCCCCGATATCCGCGGAGAAGGCCGCCGACGGCCGCGTACAGATCGCTCAGGCGCTGCTGGACCAGCTCCAGAAGGAGCCGTCGTCCGCGGAGAACGAGGCGGGCTTCGCGACCTTCGTGCGCGCGCCCATCGTGGTCACCGGACCGAACGAGGGCGATCCGCCGGGCACCCTGCGGCTGAGCCGCCTGCCCGAGGATCTGCCGTCGACGGCGCTGGCCCAGATCGTCTGCACCTTCGCGGAGAGCCGGGCGGCGGCCACGGACGGCTCTGTGCTGCTCGGCGGGCCCGGCACGTACGAGCCGACGAGGTACCGGTGCTCGGCCGGCACCAAGGAGCGTCCGGACGAAAACGTGCCGACGCTCGGCTCGCTTCCGTCGCCCTCCGGCACGGGGTGACGCTCGTCTCGCCACTCCACTTGAAACCGCGCGGAACCGATTCGCGCGGAGCGTGCGTCTTGGGGGGCGTGCAGCGTCAAGGTCAGGGCGGCAGCGCCGTCATCCGCTTCCGCGCGGCGGGGGTCCTCCTCCTCCTCGCGCATTTGCTGCTCGTGGCATGGCTGACGCTGCGCCCGCTCGACGTGATGTGGGTGACCGCCGCGAACCTCCGGCCGCTCGCCGGCATAAAGGCCGATCTCGCGCTCGGTCCCGTGGAGGCCGCGAGCCGCATCGGCGAAGGACTGCTGCTGCTGGCTCCGCTCGGCATACTGCTGCCGATGGCGGGCGGCCGGCTCATCGTCTCGCCTCTCGCCTCAATGGCCCGCACGGTCGCCGCCGGAGCGCTGCTCTCGCTCGGCATCGAGCTGCTGCAGACCGGCGTCCCGGGACGGGTCCTCGACGTCGACTCGCTGCTGCTGAACACCGCCGGCGTGGCGCTGGCGCATCTCCTCGTCGTGCCCGCGGGCCGGGCCCGGCTGCGGCGCAGGGGGCAGCGGAGCACCTCCGCCTCATCCCGGCAGCAGCGCGGTGCCGTCCTCCGGGAGGATGCCTCTCAGGGCTCGACCCCGACGATTCCCAGGGTCGGGATCGCACCGTAGAGCGACGCTTTGACCCCCTTCGCACGGCCACCATGGATACATCGAGGAGCACACCGATTCGCTCCCGACGAATCCCAATGAACCTCAAGGAACCTCAATGAAGGTTCTCGCGAAGGAGCCCACCATGGCCGCACTTGCCCGCCCCCGTGACGGACGCATGCTCGGCGGAGTGTGCGCAGCGCTGGCCCGGCGCTTCGGCACCTCCGCCAACACGATGCGCGTGATCTTCGTCGTCTCGTGTCTGCTGCCCGGCCCGCAGTTCCTGATCTACCTGGCGCTGTGGGTGTTCCTGCCGTCCGAGAAGACCGCCAGTACGGCCTGGTGACCCCGGGCAGCCGTCAGCCGGCAAGTACCTGGGCGACCTTCGCCAGCTGCTTGTCGGCGACCTCCTGAGGCACCCGCGGCGGTGTCCGCCGCGCGAGGTCCAGCGCCATGAAGCGCGCCACCGTCGCACCTTTGCGGACCACGACCAGATGGATCGGAGCCGCTCCGCCCTCGGTGGTCTTCGCGACGGTCGTCCAGCTGACGGTCTCGTCGCCGCCGCGCGCGGTGAAGGCCGCGTCCTCGACCTCGCTGTAGCTGCCGCTGCGGCCCTGGATCGAGGCGGAGAATCCGGCGCCGCACGCGCCGACGGCCGACTTCAGCGAATCCATCAGCTTTCCGGCGTCCGCCGCGCGGTAGGAACTGACCGAGGCGGACACCGCGAGGCCGAGGCTCTCCAGCGAGCCCAGCCCGCGGTTGACCGTGTGCGTGGCCTGCGGGCTCGGCTTGTCGCCCATCGCGTCGGCGAGCGGCTGGCACTGCGGCTTGTCGGCGGTGGGCTGCCCGGACGGCGAGAGTGCGCTCTTTCCGGCGGACACCTGGAAGCCGTCCAGATCGCCGGTGGCGAGCGCGGCGCGCTCCAACTGCTGCCCGCTCAGCGGCGCTGCCGCATCACCACCGGTGCTTCCGCCCTTTCCGGTGTCGGTGCTCGTGCCCGTACGGGCGGGCGTCTTCGTGTCCTTGGCTGAGGGCTTGCCGTCGTCACTCGTACAGGCCGTGGCCAGCAGGAGTGCTGAGACGGTGACAAGTGCGGTCAGTCCGGCGGTCTTCGCGCCGGTGGGCTTCGGGCGCATGGCCGCGATCCTGGCACAAGCGAGTGGGGGGGGGGGGGGGGGGGGGGGGGGGGGGGGGGGGGGGGTGGGGGTGGTGGGGGGGGGGGGGGGGCGCGCCGCCCCCCCCCCCCCCGGGGGGGGGGCCCCGCCCCCGGGGGGGTAAATGTCGGCGGGCTTGGTGGGCCCCCGCGGCGAC